>CAYNNF010000001.1:0-46196 GCA_964398685.1 uncultured Candidatus Saccharibacteria bacterium
CTGTACATGAGTTCAATTCTCATCCAGGCCTCAATAAAACTTAAAACTTAAAACTTAAAACAATATCTCTTAGTGGTGTTTCTTTCCTCTGTTAAGTTTCACGTTTCACGTTTCACGTTTCACACTTTTCTTGCTGGCGTGGCGGAACTGGTATACGCGTTGGACTTAAAATCCAATGGTGGTAACACCATGTGGGTTCGATTCCCACCGCCAGCATTAATTAATTCATTCTTATATTTGATATTTGATATTTGATTTATTTAAAGCTCGGGTGGTGGAATTGGTATACACACAGGCCTCAGACGTCTGGCTCGTAAGAGCGTGCAGGTTCAAGTCCTGTCCCGAGCATTCTTAATTAACAAATTAGTGATTTATTCCTAATTTTTTATTCCTAATTTACATTATCTTATCTAATTTATGAAATACACACACGACAACAATAAAAAATTGAAAATCATCGTTTTGGGCGGGCTGGAAGAAGTCGGCCGCAACATGACCGTTCTTGAATATGACAATGATATTATTATTATTGATATGGGATTACAGTTTCCGGAAGAAAATATGCCGGGAATTGACTATATTATTCCTGATATTTCTTATTTGAAGAATAAAATTCACAATATTCGCGGAGTAATTATCACTCACGGGCATTATGATCATATTGGAGGCATTCCTCACATTATGCCCAGGCTTGGCAATCCGCCTATGTTTATGGGTAAAATGACCGAAGGCATTGTTAGAAAGAAAAGCGATGAGTTTAAAAATAACCCCGCGCTTAATATTACTAAGATCAATGAGGATTCCAAAATACAGTTAGGAGGAGCTTTTAATGTTGAATTTTTGCGAGTAAATCATTCAATTCCAGATTGTTTTGCTATTATTATTAATACGCCGGTGGGCAGGATAGTTCACACGGGCGACTTTAAAATTGATTATTCTCCAGTTAACGATAAACCTGTTGACTTGAACAAGATAGCGCAAATTGGCGCGAAAAAAATCTTGTTCTTAATGTCTGATTCAACCGATGCCACTTCTCCTGGCTACCAAATTTCCGAATCTGCGATTGGAAAAGAAATAGACAATATTTTTGAAACGATTCACGGTCGTATTATTATAGGTACATTTGCTTCTCAGATTAACCGTATTCAAATAATCTTTGATTTGGCAAAAAAATATAATCGTAGAATATGTCTTCAAGGACGCAGTATGAACGATAATGTAAAAATTGCGCGCAAGATAGGATATTTAGAATTTAATCCCCAAATTTTAATTCACGATAAAAATTTAAAACAATTGCCAGATGAGAAAATAATAATTATGGGGACAGGGGCGCAAGGCGAATCAGGGGCCTTTCTTATGAGGGTTGTTAACGAAGAACACCGCAATATTAGCTTAAAAAAAGGCGATACGGTTATCTTTTCATCTTCGGTTATTCCTGGAAATGAAAGAACAATCCAATCCTTAAAAGATATGATTGTTCGCCAGGGAGCAATGGTAATTCATTATAAAATGATGGATATTCATGCTGGAGGCCATGCTAAACAGGAAGATTTAAAGCTTATGATGCGTCTTATTAAACCCGAATATTTTATGCCCATTGAAGCGAATCGTTTTATGCTCAAAGCGCATGCGGATTTAGCTGAACAAATCGGAATCTCAAAAGATAAAATTTTCATTGCTGACAATGGTCAAATAATTGAATTTATTAAAGATAAATACAATAATGTTGCGGGCAAATTAACTAATAACAAAGTTTCTACTAATTATATTATGGTTGACGGCCTGGGGGTGGGGGATGTGGGCGAAATTGTTTTAAGAGACAGGAATACAATGTCTCAAGACGGGATGTTCGTTATCGTAGCCACTATTGACTCAAAAAGTCGTAAAGTTAAAGAAAGTATAGATATTATATCGCGAGGATTTGTTTATCTTAAAGAATCAAAAAAACTCTTGGCCGAAGCAAGAGCTTTAACAACTGAACTATTAAATAAAGAATTGGGACCGCAGAAAACCATCAATGCTACTTATTTAAGGGAACTTTTGCGAGAAAGACTTGGTGAATTCCTCTTCAAAAGAACAAGGCGAAGACCAATGGTTTTGCCTGTGATTATTGAAATTTAGAACCAGTAATCATATAAAACCTAAAACCTAAAACCTAAAACAATATCTTTTAGTAATCTTTCTTTTCTTCATCACGTTTCACGTTTTAAGTTTCACGTTTGTTTCATCATTTCCTTGAATTCCTCTCTTACATCAGGATCTATGGGATCAATGTTGATCTTTTGGGCAAGATAAAACACAATCCAATTTCCCAAAATAATCATATTAAACATTTTTTCAAGAGGCGTTTTGCCTCTCATTTTTATTGTATTTACTACAATACCTTTTTTATTGAAAATATTAGCGGTCAAACGCATTCTTTTCTGAATTTTTAAATTATCGTCGCTGTCTGTAATATTTAAAATATAAAACTTGTTAATCCACGAAAGACCCTTTCCCTGCATTAATTCATTGTGGTTAATCTCTGGAAAAACATTCCAGAAAGCGGGTATTTTTGCGCTTTCATTAAAAAGAACTTTCCAATAATAGGCGATTGCCTGATTTGCTGAACTGGTATAAATCAGAGGAATTTTATCAATGAGACTTTCGGCAATTTTTTCCGCCTCTTTCTTAAAAATGGCAGGATTTATATGGGGAAATTTTAATTGAACTTTCTGTAAAGGTTTAATTTCTAAATTTTTTAGAAGATAAATCAAAATAGAAATTTGCTCCAAAACTACCATGCGCGGCTCAATATTTTTGGTTTTAACGCTAAAAAAAGGAACCATATCCTTGTGGGCTTTTTTCCCCAACAATCCATTACTAGATATAACAATTAATGGTAATTTTCTTTTTCTCGCCGAATTATAAGCGGAAATGGCTTCTTCGGTATTTCCCGAATAAGAAACAACAATGATTATTGTTTTCTCTCCGCTGATAATTATATCTCGCGGAAGCTCATAATTCCTATGAACGCGGATTGGATAAAATTTTTCCAAAAATTCTCCCGCTAACGCTGATCCTCCCATACCGCAAATTAAAACACTATTGAATTTTTGTTTAAAAGAAAAATTTGTTGGCTTTTGGTTGAAACCATCTTTTATCTGTTTTGGAAAATCAAGAATAATTTTTTCAATAGAATTTGTCATAAAATGAATTATTGAGATTTGATTAGTAATTAGTAATCTGTCGTCTGCCTATCTTCGTGTCTTAATATACCATTCTTCAACATTAGCGAATCTATTAGCGGGAAGATTTATTTTATTAGTTTTAATTCCCTTGATATTTTTCTTAACTACGAATAAATATTCAGGACTGTACAAGAAAATGGCAGGAATATCTTTATTAATTTCTTGTTCAAAATCTTGAAACAGAAGCATTCTCTTTTCTAAATCAATTTCATAACGCGCCTTTTCCAATGCTATATCAACATTTTTATTGCTGTAAAGAGAAAGATTAAGGCCGGGATCTCTTTTTTGGGATGAATGCCAAAAAGAAAACGGATCAGGATCTAAACCTAATACTTGTCCAAAAAGAATGGCCTCATAATCTCTTGGCCTTATAATTTCGTCAATAATTTTATCGAGAGGAACAAGTGAAATTTTAACCTCAATGCCAAGAATTGACCAATTTTTTTGAATTATTTCAGCCGTTTGTTTCAATTCTGGCATATCTGGCACCGTTATTGTCAATTTAACATTTTGCGTTATCTTGCTCATATATTCTTTTGCCTTATCTAAATTGTATTCATATTCTTCCAACGGTTCAGGTTTGTCATTGAAAAAATAGGGCAACAGAGGAGAATTAATTTTTAACGCTTCGCCGCCAAAAATCTCTTTGATAATCTCATTCTTATTTACGCTGTATGCCAGCGCTGTCCTAAGATTTTTATTAGACAAAGAAGAATTCTGTTCCTGATTAAAGAAAACAGCAAAATAACGAGGTAAAAAAGGATAAAAGATATTGTATTTTTCTATATGATTAATGCTGTTTTTTCTGAAACTAGAACTAAGCCCAATACCATCAACCTTATTTTTTGTCAGGGCTGTGATTAATTCTTTCTCTGAAGAATAAAAATGGAAAATTATATTTTCCAAATAAGCGCTTTTTAAGTAATAGTTTTCATTACGCGCCAGAATAATTTCTTCAATAGAACCTTGATTTGATTTCTTAATCTTTGTTAATTTAAAAGGACCGGTTCCGACAGGAGAAAGATTTTCTTTGGCGAGAGCAAATTTTTCATAGTTAATTTTTTCCCAGATGTGTTTAGGCACAATACCAAGCGTAGTATTAGCAAGGAAAGGCGCATAGGGACTTTTCAGCTTAAATCTTATTTGCCAATTGTTAATTTTTTCTACTGCGACTCCCTCCCAATTAAACCTTAAAGGACTATTGTATTGAGCGTTTTGAATTATTGAAATAGTATAAACTATATCATCGGCGGTTAAAGGTTCTCCATCGTGCCAGAATACATTTTTTCTTAGATAAAAGTCATAAGTTTTGCCATCATTGGTAATTTCAAAATTTTCAGCTATATCAGGAATTAAATTTCCATTTGAATCAAATCTCATTAAACCGGAATATAACAAGCTAACAATATCTCTATCTACATCGTTAGTGTGGCTTAATACTGGATTTAAGTAGCGTGGATAACCAAATAGGGCTTCTCTATAAGTTCCGCCTTGCGCGGGCAAAATCTTTGCTCCTAAAAAACAAGCGCTAAAAATTATGCCAAATATACCTAAAATCAGCGCTAAAAAAGATATTTTTGCCAGTTTTTGTTCTCTCTTATTAAGAAATTTAAAGAGAAAAATAATTTTTGAAACTTTACTGGTTTTTTTTGCTAATTTTTTTACTAAAGATACCATATATGCCTGACTAAAACAGTATTCTTAGAATGGCCATACCTACGAGGATAATGGATAAAGCAATTGTGCCCTTCATTAGCCATTTCTCCATTCCTCTTTTTGTGCGATATATTTCTCCTCCGCCTCCGCCAAGCACAGAAGATAAGCCGCCTCCTTGTTTCTGTAGAAGAATAAGAATAATGAGCGTGATAGCGGTAAAAATCTCAATTATATTTAAAATATTGTCCATATTTTAAGATCTTAACACATTAACATTTTTTAAAATTAATAGCCTTTCATCAGCAATTAATATAATAATAAGCCCTCCCTTCCTTTTTTGCAAGAGATAACAAATGTAAAACATGGAACATGGAACATGGAACATGGAACATGGAACATGGAACATGGAACATGGAACATTAATCCCTTAATGGTTATTTCTTCCTCTGTCATCCGAAAACCTTTTCCCCCTGTTCCATGTTATGTGTTATGTGTTCCATGTTCTTGACTAATATCTTTCTCTGCTATAAACTATCTCTATATGAAAATTTCTCAATTCAAAAATTTTCCGTCAATAGTTTTAACATATTTTAAAGAAGTTAAGAGTGAGATGAGCAAAGTGACCTGGCCTACGAGAAAAGAAACAACACATTATACTTTAATTGTTATTGGTATAAGTTTCGTTGTAGCATTGTTCCTTGGTGGCTTTGATTATCTCTTTACTTTTCTTATAAGAATCTTAGTTTAGAATTATTTATCTTTTATGCCTAAACAAACAGCGCAATTTGGTCGGAATTGGTATGCAATTCATACCTATTCTGGCTATGAAGATTCCGTGGGAAGAAATTTAAAACAAAGAATTGAATCTTTTGATATGCGTGATAAAATTTTTGATGTCTTAGTGCCCATTGAGAGGAAAATTAAAATTAAACGGGGCAAAAGGGAAATTGTTGAAGAAAAAATTTATCCCGGTTATATTTTGGTAGATATGATTGTCACCGATAATTCTTGGTATGTCGTTAGAAATACTCCGCGCGTTACCGGATTTGTCGGATCGGGAAATACGCCCGTACCTGTATCCGAAGCTGAAATAAAGGAAATCAAAACAAGAATGGGAGTGAAAGAACCGCAGTATAAAATTAATATTAATCCTGGAGATACGGTTAAAATTAGCGAAGGACCATTTAAAGAATTTGATGCTCGTGTTGTTGAAGTAGACGAGAAAAAGGGGAGGGTTAAGGTTTTGGTTTCTCTCTTTGGACGCGAAACGCCGGTTGATTTAGATTTCCTTCAAATCAAAAAGATTTAACTATTAATCTTTCAATTTATGTCAAAAAAAATTCAAGCAATCTTAAAACTTCAATTAGTCGCAGGTAAGGCCGCGCCTGGTCCTCCTTTAGGCCCAACACTCGGACAACACGGAGTTAATATCCAAGAATTTATTCAGGCTTTTAATAATCAAACCGCAAATCAAGAAGGTGTTATTTTACCAGTTAAACTTACGGTTTATCAGGATCGGAGTTTTGATTTTGAGGTTAAACAACCCTTGGTGTCTTATCTTATAAAACAAGCAGTTAACATTGAAAAAGGTTCTAGTACGCCTAAAACTAAAAAAGTGGGCGTAATCAGCCATAAAAAAATTGAAGAAATTGCCAAGCTTAAAATAGCCGATCTTAATACTGCTGATCTTGCCAAAGCTATGAAAATAGTTGAGGGCACAGCTAAATCACTGGGAATAGAAGTTAAATAGCTTAAAACTGAAGAACCTCTCGCTTTGCTTGAGAACCTTGACGGAAGATAGGAACTTAAGACTTAAAACTATATCCTTTAGTATGTTTTTTTCTTTATTAAGTTTCATGTTCCATGTTCTATGTTCCATGCCTTTAAGGTCAAATTAGCGCGCTTAGACTGGGTTTTATCTATTGGCGTTATAATTCTTTTATCCCTAAGCATCCTTGAGATCTATAGTTTATCACCATCGCTTAATGATGGTTTTTTAATGTTTAAAAAACAAATCCTTTTTGTATTATTGGGCATTTTATTAATGTTCTTTTTCGCCTTTTTTGATTATCGTTTTTTTAAAGAGAACATTGGCATCACTTTGATCTTATATATTTTTAACACTGGACTTTTGATAACGCTTATCATTATTGGTAAAGCTATCGGCGGGGCGAAAAGTTGGTTTAGTTTAGGTATTTTTAGTTTAGAGCCGGTAGAATTAATGAAGATAACGCTTATTTTAATTTTAGCAAAGTTTTTTTCTTTAAGACATGTGGAGATTTTTTTACCGCGCTATTTGATAATATCATTAATCTACCTAATTCTTCCATTGATTTTGGTTGTATTACAGCCAGACCTGGGTTCAGCGCTTATTCTTATTTTTATCTGGTTCGGCATTTTAATCGTTTCGGGGCTTAGGCGGAAACAAACTCTTTATATTTTGCTCTCAGCGCTTCTCATCATCTTTTCAAGCTGGTCTTTCCTTATAAAAGATTATCAAAAAGCGCGTGTTATTTCTTATTTTGCTCCCCAGCAAGATCTTCTTGGACAAGGGTACAATCTCGTTCAATCTCTAACGGCTATTAGTAATGGAGGATTATTGGGAAAAGGGCTGGGCAACGGTTCTGTGGCGCAACTTGGATTTTTGCCCTCTCGCCATACAGATTTTATCTTTGCGTCTATTGCCGAAGAAATGGGGCTAATCGGTGTTATAATATTAATTGCAGGTTATCTGATTATTCTCTGGCGACTTATTAAAATAGCGCTAAGCGCGAGAGATAATTTTGGACGCCTATTAATAATGGGAACATTTATTCTAATAGCTTCCCATTGTTTTATTAATTTAGGAATGAATGTTGGATTTTTGCCAATTACTGGCATTTCTTTGCCTTTCATTAGCTATGGGGGGTCAGGGATGGTATCTTTCTTGGTTTTATTGGGAATTTGCCTAAGCGTAAAGGTGAATGAGTAAATTGTGTATCCTCCTCCACCTGGGGATATCTTTTTTTGCATTTTTTTCAATTTTAAACTAAAATTACGGGAGATAACTGTAATTTTTACTCTTTTTGATGTCTATGCGCGCTACTAAAAAAATCTTAATGATAGGATGGGAGTTGCCACCCCTTAATAGTGGGGGACTGGGAGTAGCTTGCCAGAATCTTGCGCGAGCTTTGCTTAAAAAAAGAATTAAAATATCTTTTACCCTTCCGTCTTTTCAAAAATCGGAGATTTTCTCTGAAGGAATAGTTTTTTTTCATCCTTTTTCGTCAAAAACCTATTCTAACAAGATACCTCCACAATTTTATACTTATTCTTCCGCCAAGGTTCTGACGAAGTCAGGTTCTTACGCTTTTGCTAAGACATTTCAATATAATACCAAGAATTCTTATTTTCATACCTCCAGTTTATTGAAAAAAAAGATAATTGGCAGTAGCGATAATTTAATGCAACAGGTTATGTCTTATAGCAATATCGTTGATGCTGTGAAGAATTTAGATTTTGATATTATTCACGCTCACGATTGGTTAACTATCCCAGCCGCCTTAGCTATTAAAGAAATAAGCGACAAGCCGCTTGTGGTTCATGTTCATGCGCTGGAGTTTGATAGATCGGGCGGTAACAGTTTTGGTAATTCTGAAATCGGCTCCATAGAAAAAGAAGGACTTATAAAAGCGGATAAAATTATTGCCGTCAGTAATTACACCAAAAGGAAGATATTGTCCTGCTACAATATTGATCCTGATAAGATTGAGGTGGTCTACAATGGTGTTTCTCGGGAAGTAGATGATAAAATTTTGGGATATAATGCTGATTTTTTAAAAAACAAGAAAATAATTATATTTGTTGGAAGATTAACTGTTCAAAAGGGGATTGACTGGTTTTTGAGGGCTGCTCAGCGAGTTATAAAAGAAGAACCACAAGCTTTATTTATTGTGGTGGGTGAAGGAGAGCTTAAATTTCAGGCGATAGAACTAGCGACCGAACTTGGTATCGGCAAATCTGTTATTTTTACCGGTTTTCTTTCCCGAGAAGAATTATCTAAAATCTATCGCATAGCTTCGCTATATGTTCTTCCGTCAGTATCAGAACCATTTGGTATAGCGCCCTTGGAGGCATTGAAATATGATACTCCTATTATTCTTTCAAAGACCGCTGGTGTGGGGGAGGTATTAAACGGCGCGTTAAAAGTTGATTTTTGGGATACCGAACAGATGGCCGAAAAGATGGTAGCGGTTCTTCGCTATCCCACTTTATATAAACAGTTGATTCAGGATGGCAAGCGAGATTTAATCGGAATTACATGGGATATAGCAGCGGAAAAAGTAGAAAAAATATATGATAATTTAATTAGAAATTGACCCTATGATTTCCATTTGTCTTTACCTCCACGCTCATCAGCCCTTGCGGCTAAAAAAACTCTCTCTTTTTGATATTGGCAACAATCATCAAGACTATTTTGATAAAGAAAGAAACAAAAAATATCTTGAGAGGGTTGCCAGGAAAAGTTATTTACCAGCCAATAATCTTTTTTTAGATTTAATTAATAAAACACAAGATCGGTTTAAAATTAGCTTTTCTGTAAGTGGCGTTTTACTTGAACAACTTGAGGAAAATGCGCCTAAAGTTATAAAAAGTTTTCAAAAATTGAGCAAGACAAAGAATTGTGAATTTATAACAGAAACATATTATCATTCGCTTGCTTCCTATTTTTCTGAAGAAGAGTTTAGAAAACAAATCTACCTCCAAACAAAAAAAATAAAACAGCTTTTTTTCTATCGTCCTCAGATTTTTCGCAATACCGAGCTTTTATATTTTAATAATTTAGCGCAGATTATTTACGATTTAGGGTATAAAGCAACATTGATAGAAGGCGCGGACAAAATTCTTATGGGCAGGCGTCCCAATATTGTTTATCGCGCTAAATATGTTCCTGAGCTTAAGTTAATTCTTAAAAATTATCCTTTGTCAGATGATATTGCTTTTCGTTTTTCTAATCATGATTGGAAAGAATTTCCTTTAACAGCGGATAAATTCTTAAATTGGATTAAGGCAAGCCAACAAGGATTAATTAATCTTTTTATGGATTATGAAACTTTTGGCGAGCATCAATGGGCAGAAACGGGTATTTTTAAATTTTTTGAGGATTTTGTCATTAAGGCCAGCAATGACCCAGAAATACAGTTTGTATTGCCAAACGAAATTATTATGTCGGAAACAACGGAGGAAACCTTAGATATCAAAGAACCTCTTACTTGGGCTGACACAGAGCGTGATTTATCCGCTTGGCTAGGTAATCCGCTCCAGAAGGAGGCAGCTTATTCTCTTTATGCGTTAGAAAATAAGATTAAAAAAACAAAAGACGCTGATTTATTAAAACAATGGAGATATCTTCAAATTTCTGACCATTTCTATTATATGTGCACAAAATGGTTTAACGATGGCGATGTTCACAAATATTTCAATCCCTATGATTCGCCCTATGACGCTTACATCAACTACATGAATGTGCTAAGGGACTTAGAATCAAGACTTTAATTTCTAATTTCTAATTTCTAATTTGAACCTTTCCTATCTGTCTTTAGAAGAACCTTCGGTTCTTGACGCCTTACCTGTGCCGGCAGGCAAGGAAGATATGAGGAGCAGCAGCGACGCCTGCCTGCCGCCTGCCTGCCGGTAGGCAGGGTAGGCAGGAAGCAATCTCTCTGCTTGTCTTTGCGAGCGAAGCGAAGCAATCTCTTGACCTCCCCTTGTCTTTGCGAGCGAAGCGAAGCAATCTCTTTAAATAATCACTACAAAATGCAAGAAAGACATTACTATATCTACATTATGACCAATAAAGGCAACACTGTTCTTTATACTGGTGTTACTAATAATTTAGAAAGAAGAGTATCTGAGCACAAGAGTAAAACTATCAAAGGATTTACGGCTAAATATAATATTACGAAATTAGTATATTACGAAGAATATAATAATATTACAAACGCTATTATGAGAGAAAAACAGATCAAAGCTGGTTCAAGAAAAAAGAAAATAGATTTAATCAATAGCATAAATCCGGAATGTAGAGACTTAGCAGGGAAGTAATACGAGATTGCTTCGTCACTCCTTTCAGTCGCTTCTCGCAAAGACAGAGGGCGAAGCAATCTCTCTGCTTGTCTTTGCGAGCGAAGCGAAGCAATCTCTTGACCTCCCCTTGTCTTTGCGAGCGAAGCGAAGCAATCTCTCATTAGAAATTAAATATTATGTCCAATTCTATTATTTTCGAAATTTGCTGGGAAGCATGTAATAAAGTAGGTGGCATTTATACAGTAATCGCCAGTAAAGCCGCCTATATGAAGCAAGAGCTGGGAGATAATAATTATTTTATTATCGGTCCTTATTTTATAGAAAAGGCCAAGGATGAATTTGAAGAAATTGTTCCGCCGGAAAATATAAAACACCTTTTTGTGGCGCTTCAAAAAGAAGGAATTAATTGTCATTGGGGCAAGTGGCTAATTAAGGGCGAACCAACTACGATTTTAATTGATTTTAATGGTTATCGCAGTCATCTTGACAGTATCAAAAAAGATCTTTGGGAAAGTTTTGCCATTGATTCTCTTAATGCTCCCAGTGATTTTAACGATCCAATTCTATGGTCTTGGTGTGTTGGTAAAGTTCTAAGTATAATTAAAGAGGCGTTTAAAGGACAAAGTATTATTGCTCACGCCCATGAATGGATGAGCGGATCTGCTCTGCTTTATCTTAAAGAAAAAGAACCGAAAATCAAAAAAGTTTTTACTACTCACGCAACTGTCTTAGGAAGAGCATTGGCAGCATCTAATAGTCCTCTTTATGAAGAATTAGAGACAATAGAAGGCGATAAAAAAGCTTACGAGCTTGGCGTTGCCGCTAAACATCAAGTTGAAAAAGCGTCAGCCCAAGAAACAGATATTCTTACAACAGTTAGTAAAATTACATCTTTAGAGGTTAAGCAGTTTTTGAAAAGAAAAGTTGATTTAACGCTTCCTAATGGACTTGATTTGGGCGGAGGGCTTACATTTGAAGATTTCTCACTATCTCATCGGCTTCAGCGCGATAGAATGAGAGAATTTATTCTTTATTATTTCTTTCCCTATTACAGTTTTGATCCAAGGAAAAGTTTATTCTATTTTATTTCTGGCCGTTATGAATTTCACAATAAAGGCATAGACATTTTTATAGATGCGCTTTCGGATCTAAACAAGCGCCTAAAAGAAAAAGGGGATAGCGCTAAAACAATTATTGTTTTCTTTTGGGTGCCGCTTAATATTAGGGGTATAAAAGCCCATATTAGGGAAGCGCGTGAAATTTTTAGCGATGTTGAACAAACCTTAGAAGAATCGCGAGTCACCACTCAAAGTAATTTACTTTATAATATTATGGCAGAGGAACCGCTTAGCGCTGAGGCATTATTTGAAGAAGATACCCTGAGACAGATTAAACGCAAACTTATGAAGCTTAAGCATCCCACGGGA
The DNA here is from genome assembly GCA_964398685.1 of uncultured Candidatus Saccharibacteria bacterium. Lineage (GTDB taxonomy): Bacteria > Patescibacteriota > Minisyncoccia > JBAYJV01 > JBAYJV01 > CAYNNF01. Next base: position 12,380 of record CAYNNF010000001.1, read on the forward strand.
TTGCCTTCAATTTGCACGCACGATTTAAATGAAGAAAATAACACAATTATGGACAAACTTAAACAAGTTAATTTAATCAATAAACCCGAAGACAAGATTAAGGTTATTGTTTATCCGGCCTATCTAACGGGATCTGACGGTCTTTTAAATCTGTCTTATAATGAATGTGTTCAAGGTTCCCATCTGGGAGTTTTTCCGTCTTATTATGAACCGTGGGGCTATACGCCTCTTGAAACGGCTTCTTTAGGTGTTGCTACAATTACAACCGATCTTGCCGGTTTCGGAATTTTCATTAAACCAAAAGCAAATCAGAAAAAATACCCAGGCATTTATATAGTAGAACGTCGTCAAAAAAGCTATGAAACTTCAAAAAATCAATTAGCCGATTTACTTTATGATTTTAGCCGTGCTTCTTATCACGAAAGGGTTCAAAATAAAATTGGCGCAAGCGAATTAGCTCAAGAAGCAAATTGGGAAAAATTAATTACATATTACATAAAAGCATACGAGAAAGCAGCAGGACTTAGTATTGACAAAAAAGCATAAATCATCATAAATTACACATCAGAACACAAAAACAGTATGCAGTAAATAGCAACTTCTCCAAATCCAATATAGTCAATCTATCTCGTATATAAGAGATTGAATATATGGTTAAATGGCTAACCCTTCAACCATTAAACCATTGCGTTCCCATATTTGTATTGTTTTTCTTCGTTTAAAAATTGATTCATTAGAAATTCATTCAAAATCCAACTCTTCCGTCAAGGTTCTTCCCCCGGTAAAAACCGGGGGGAGGTCCTTCAAATTGTAAATTGAAAATTAACCATTCATCATATGCAACTCCGCAAAGATTACATTCTTAATAGATGGAGCTATATTAGTGGCGCGCGTGCTAAGCGTCCCCACAATTATCAATCTATAACTGACAACAACGAAGCTCATCCTAAAAATTGTCCTTTTTGTTTTAACAGGGAATATTTAACGCCTGAGGAAATTGGCAGAGTAGAAAAGATAAAAGGAAAATGGTTAGTTAGATGGTTTCTCAATAAATATCCGGCGCTAACATCAACAAAAACGCAAAAAGAAATAAGCAATAATCGATTTTTTCAAGCATATAGTTCTTTTGGTATTCAGGAAGTAATTATAGAAACGCCAGACAAGAGACAAATGGTTGATTTAAGCGTTGAACATATTTCTATTATTCTTAAAGTTTATAATCATCGCATTGAAGAACTTTCAAAAATTAAAGGGATTGAATATGTAATGGTTTTTAAAAATAGAAGAAAGGGGGCAGGTGCTTCCATTGTTCACAGTCATTCTCAAGTGATAGCGACAGGAAAAATACCAGCGTTAATTGAGCAGGAAATTTTAGCGTTTAATCAATACAATTCCTGTCCTTATTGCGATATTATCAAAGCCGAGCAATCTGGTCCTAGAAAGGTTTTTGAAAACGAAAATTTTATTGCTTTTACTCCTTATGCTCCTCGTTTTAATTACGAAATTTGGATTTTCCCCAAAGCCCATATGAAAAAAATGAATGAAATGAAAGACTGGCAATATTTTGATTTGGCAGAAATTTTAAAAAAAATTCTTAAAAAAATAAATGAAATTAATACGCCTTATTGTTTTTATATTCAATATGGAGTTGGCAAAACGATGGATTTTCATTGGCACATTGAAATTTTACCGCGGGTCAATATTAAAGCTGGTTTTGAATTAAGCGGTGGAGACAGCATTATTAGCGTTAGCCCGGAGGAAGCAGCAGAATTCTATAAGGGAATATGGTCAAATTGTTAAATTGTTCTGTCATTGCGAGGAGCAGCAGCGACGAAGCAATCTCTATTCATTCATAATTCATGATTCATAATTCATTTATCTTCCATGCTCCTTACCCACATTCTAAACAATCAAAAGATTTCTAAGAAAGTTAATCACGAAACCACTCTCCTTGCCGCCAACAACCTCGGCGGTTATTTATGGTTGGGCGACAATGCCAACCAAAGCCGTTATCAGGGCTGGTATGTACAGCTCAAAGGCGAAGTGTATAAAATTTTAGACGAAATAAAGATAAATTCTCAAAAAGAAATTCGCGAATTAATAAATATATGGGCAAAAGACACTAATTATCTTCAAAGAATATATAAAAATACCGCAGAAACATATTATATGCCAAAGATCCAAAACGCTTTAGTTTATGAATTATCGCAAATAAGAGAAATTAACTTAATTTTAGACATAAGAAAATCATATTCATCGCCTCAACAAGAACGACATTACGATATTTACGAAAAAGGCGATTTTATAATTATTAAATATAATGACAAAGAATTAAAAGAACCGCTCTTTTTAGCAATTTTTACGCCATCCCTAAAAACTTGGAAAAAAACAGAGAAATGGGTTAAAAAAGAAGGAATTTTTGACAAAAAAAGGAACTCCCCGCCCTATTTTTTTTATGTTTATCATATCCTAACCCTTAGAACCGATAGATTATTTATGGAAGTGGGGTTATCAGAAAAGGACGCAATCTCTTTCCTTTGTCATTCAAAGAACCTTTCGGTTCCTGCCTGCCGGCAGACAGGCTTGGCGGAAAATGTGAGCGTAGCGAAGAATCTCTATTTTGTCTTTGGAAGAACCTTTGTTTTTTCTTGTCATTCTGAGCGTAGCGAAGAATCTCAAGTTTTACATTCCTTGGCTCGCCAATCTCTAAAAAATCTTTTGGTCTATAATAAAGATGGTAAAATACTTGGCATATACGCCGGTCTTCCTTGGTTTTTTCAGTTTTGGCTGAGGGATGAAGCGATATCATTAAAAGCGTTGTTTCAAATAAATAAAAAAATAGCAGATGAAATTTTAAAAAAGAGATCTTTGTCTATATCGAGATCCTTCGCTGTCGCTCAGGATGATACTCTTTCTATTGCGAGGAGCCCTTTTCTGTCATTGCGAGGCCTGCCTGCCGATAGGCAGGGAGCAGCAGCGACGAAGCAATCTCTATTGCGAGGAAGGAGATTGCTTCGCTTCGCTCGCAATGACAAGGAAAAGAGTGTCATTGCGAGGAACGAAGTGACGAAGCAATCTCAAACCATAAACACTCTTGACGGTCTACAGTGGACCATATATCGCTTTTTAGAAGAAATACAGGACGTTAATAAAGACCTGACAGTAAATATAGAAAAGATTAGTCAAATTATTAGATATATAGTTGACTATCACGCTAATAAAGACGGTTTAATTGTCAATAATTCTTCTCCAACATGGATGGATTCTATTCAACGCTCTCAATTTCCCGTAGAAATGCAAGCGTTACAACTATCAATTTATAATTTAGCGCATAAAGCGACAGGAGAAAAAAAATACAAACTATTAGAAAAAACCTTATTAAAAAAGACGAGAGAGCATTTTTGGACAGGGGAATATCTTAAGGATGGCAAAGATGACGAAACAATTCGCCCCAACATTTTTTTGTCTTACTATATTTATCCTAAACTTCTAACCAAAAAAGAATGGACCAGATGTTTTGATTGCGCGCTTAAGCATTTATGGCTTGATTGGGGGGGATTAAGCACTATTGATAAAAAAAACTCATTATTCGTTGGCAATCATACAGGAGAGACGCCCTCAAGCTACCACAGGGGGGACAGTTGGTTTTGGATAAATAATATTGCCGCCATTTGTATGTTAAGGTTAGATAAAAAGAAATTTTCATTTAAAATAAAAAAGATTTTTCAATCTTCAACAAAGGACTTGCTATGGTATGACGCGATAGGGCATTCATCCGAACTTTCTTCAGCGCAAAAATTTATCCCGGCAGGATCAATCAGTCAAGCATGGTCATCTGCAACATATCTCGAACTTTTTGAAGCACTAAAAAGAACACAGAACTTTTTTGGTATTATTTAAAGAATTCGGGTTACCGATTAGGATTTCTTATAAACTTTGGTAAAAATAATGGCGTAGAAATAATAAGAAGAGTAAACTGAATTTTGTTCTGTGTTTATTCCGTGTATTCAAGTTCTGTGTGTATTTCCGTGTATGGGGGAGTGGTAGGGGAGTGGCAAAGTTATATCAAAATTCAAAAATCAAATATAAAAAATTAATGAAACAACTTATCAAACAATTAAAAAAATATTCTAAAGCCGTATCAGACTACTTAAAGATTAAAATAGAGAAGTTTCGCGATAGAAGTTCAGGAATAATTGAGAAATCTAAAAAATTGCCCCAAAAAACACAGAATTTAATTTTGATTATTTTATTAATCTGCTTATTTTTAAGTAGCTTGACGCTTGGAGGTATCATATACCTCCACTATCAAATCAATCACCCTTTTTCTTCAACGGAAACTCCGCAAATTTTCGTAATTAACTCAGGAGAAACAGCGCGTGACATTGCTCAAAGCCTAGAAGAGAGAGGGTTAATCAATAATAATCTTTATTTTGTTATTTATTTGAAAACATTAAAGGGCGATAATAATAAAACGCCAACAATAAAAGCAGGCAAATATTTATTATCGTCAAACATGAACATATCCCAAATCGCCCAAAAATTAATTAATGGCTTAATAATTTTGCCTGAAATTAAAATTACTATTCCTGAAGGATATAATATCTTCCAAATTGGAGATAAGCTGGAAGAAGTGGGTTTGGTAAATTTAAAAGATTTTTTAAGTTTTAGCGCTGAACATACACTGAACTACAATACAGAGAACAGTGATACACAAGATAACACGGAAAGTTTGGTGTTAGTTCCGTGTGGCCAGCAAGTTCTGTGTGGTTCTGTGGCCAGCCTTGAAGGCTGGCTGTTTCCCGACACCTATCAATTCAAAAAAGGAGAAAGCGTGGAAGTGATAATTAACAAAATGCTAAATAATTTTGAACAAAAGATTTCATCTTTGGACTTCAGTCGTTCCGAGAGTAGCGAAAAATTTCCCTCTGTCATTGCGAGGAGCATTAGCGACGAAGCAATCTCCGAACAAAGCGGAGAATCTCTTTTAAACTACCCAAAACAGGCAAATCTACACAAATTAATAATAATTGCCTCATTTTTAGAGAAAGAAGTGATAAATCATTACGACCGCCAAGTAGTTGCGGGAATAATAGAAAAGCGGCTTAGCGCTGGTATGCCTCTTCAAATAGACGCGACCGTGCTCTACGCGCAGACACTGAAGAAACACGGAACAGATACAGAATTTAACACGGAAACTAATGATCATAATCCTGTTAACTTAAATGATTTGGCCATTGATTCTCCGTATAATACATATAAATACAAAGGATTGTCTCCAGGACCCATCTGTAATCCTGGAATTGATGCCATAAAAGCCACACTTAATCCAATTAAAACCGACTATTGGTATTACTTAAGTACCAAAGAAGGGACAACCATATTCTCAAAAACATACGAAGAGCATTTGGCCAATAAAGCGAAATACTTACACTAAACAATTGAAAATTATCTTGCTTGTGGATAAGTCAGTTTTTTTATAATTGCAGTCTATGTTATAATGTTGTTATCTCAAAACTCAACCTTGTATTTACGAGATAACACTATGGGTAAAAGAAATAAAGAAGATTACATTCCGCTTCACGAAGCAGCGAGAGTTTATGGTTATACTCGCGACCATTTAGGTTATTTAATTCGTAAGGGGGATCTTAAGGGTCAAAAATTGGGCTCTTTTTCTTCTTCCGCCAAAAGTCTAAGTCCTTACTTCACGACCCACAAATGGATAAAAGAATATTTGATAAAGTCAGGTAAAGCAAGAAAAAGCACTAGTCACATCAATCAATCTATCTCTTCCCCGAGATCCTTCGTCGCTTCGCTCCTCAAGGATGACAATATTCTTTGTCATTCAAAGAACCTTTCGGTTCCTGCCTGCCGGCAGACAGGATTAACGGAAGATTTGAACACCTTCCTCCGTCATCCTGAACGAAGTGAAGGATCCCGTGTCCTCTCCGTTATCCTGAGCATAGCGAAGGATCTTAAAAAAGAATTTTTTCCTCTGTGGCAGGATTTAACAAAAGTATTTAATAAACTTAAAAAGAACTTTAATTATACGCTAAACAGCGTTATTTTTTTATTAAAAGATATTGAGAAAGAAGTAAAAGCATGGCAAGTAGAAGCAAAATATTTAATTAAGAGGACTAAAAAGAAGATAGCTCATTCAAAGATTATAAAGAATACTATTGAATTTGTAAGGATTACTTTGAAACTATTAAGGCAGGGAATTGACTTAGTTGTCTTTCTGCCAAAAGAAAGCATTTATCAATCACGCCAACTTCTAACAAAGGCCAAATCTGTTTTTCTTCATCAATGGACCTCTACCTCTGTTGCTCTTAAAAAAGTCCAAAGAGAAATTCTATGGAGGGTAAGCATCAGATCTGCCAAGAATAGAAAAACCAACCTTTCTTTTAATGTCCTATTTTCTAAAATTAACCCAAAGCTCATAGGTTCGCTTATCTTATTAATCGGTTTAACATTAAGCAGTTTTGGAATTTATATTTCTTCTCCTGACATATCAGAAACCTTCAATACCGCGCAAACTAAATTAGCTAATATTTTGGATAAAATCAGCCAACCTGTTTATGTGGCAATAAATAATTCTGATGAATTAGCGCAACTTAACAAGATATTTACACGAATAGGAAAATTCGCTAATTTTCCTGACGGAGGGCTAGGAAAATTCGCAGCTCCTCTCGTTGTTCTGGGGGAGCAGCAGCAAGCGAAGGATTTCTCACGGAAAACCAATCAAGATTCTTTACAAAGCAAAAATTTCTTGAGTAGTATTGTGCAAATTCGTGACGACATTGTTAAAAAAGCCAAAATTAGAGGAGAGATGTCATTTTCCTTTATTAAACAATTTAACCATTTAGTTTATTATAAATATTCTTCTGTCTTTGCGAAGAGCAGCCAAGGGGAGCGACGCCTGCCTGCCGGCAGGCAGGAAGCAATCTCTACTTTCTGTCTTTGGGAGAACCTTCGGTTTTTGACGGAAGATTTGAGCGAAGCGAAGCAATCTCTTTCCTCTCTGTCGTTGCGAGGAGCAGTAGCGACGAAGCAATCTCTTATTGTTATCCTAAACAAAACAAGAGACATCAATGACCTAATAAAAAATAACTTACACGCTTGGCAATCATCCAACAATCGTAAAATTGCGCGGATAGACAATAAATTAGCCCGGATAAAAACACAAGCGTTAATGCAAATAAACAAAGGTAGTCACGAACAATTGGCACAATTGAGCATTGATTTCAATTTCATAAAAAAGCACTTTGCTAAATTAAAGGGTTTTATAGCAATGCGTTGGGGAATTGGAGATAAAATCACAGAGCTTGAACAGAAAGTCGCTAAACTGGAGGGAAAGCCAACGGAATTAGCGCAAAATCAAGAAGGGGCTGTCTTAAGTGGAGCCAAAGGATTGATTGTCCTATCTTCAACAGAGAATGACGAAGAGAATAAAAAGAAAATTAAACAGGCATTTTCCGATGAAGTAACAATTGAGCCGGACGAAACGGGCAGTTCAGGCATAATTAAGCCGATATTTAGAAAGCCGACAGATCAAAGCTATCTTTATGTCTTGGTGCCGATGCAAGCACAGTAAAATTCATGCTCTCCCATCAAGAACCAAAGGTTCTTCAAATTCTAAATTGTAAATTAAAAGTTAATTTAAAAACGGTCGAAGACGGTTGCTTTCCGTCTTAAAACATAAGGATTAATCAGTGAAACAAATAGGTAAAAATATGAACAAAAAACAAATTATATCATTACTTTTTACAGGAATTGTATTGTCAGCGTTTGGGATGTTAATGCTCTTCTCCGGCTATGCTCTCATTGAACCGACTCAACTAACAGCCGCTGTAGCAACGACAACCACTAGCGCTGTTTCTCTCACCGTTGATGAAGAAATATCCCTATCTGCGTCTGGCGCCACAGCGCTTACGCCCAATATTAGCGTTACCCAAGATTCTTCAGTTGGAAGCAGCACATGGACAGTTATAACAAACTCAACCGGCGGATATTCTTTAAAGTTTACTACAGCTTCAGCGAATGCTCTAACTAATAGCAGTGACACTTTCACGGATGTATCTACCACAACGCCAACAGCATGGGCTGAGGATGCTGACTCTTACATTTGGGGATATTCAGCTTATGGCGATGATGTGGCAACAACGACTTGGGGAGATGCGGTTGCGTGCGGAACAGCTGGAGCAAGCGCCCTTACAACAAGCTTGAATTACGCTGGATTTGCGACAACAGTCGCGAGCACGACAAATGCGGCGCTTTCTGCCACGGATCCTACGAGTCAAACTGGCACTGTCACAACGCTCTGTATTGCCGCCGAGCAAGGAGCTAACGTTTTTGCTCCCAATGGATCATATAGCGCGACGGTTACGGGTACAGCGACAACGCAATAGTCTAGCAGTGCAATAACACTGCTAGGCTACAATTTCTAATTTCTAAGTCTTCCGTCAAGGTTCTGGCGAAGCCAGGTTCTTCATTCTTAATTTTCAATCAATTTTCAATGATACAATTTCCAAACGAAGAAAAACAATATAAGTACGATCTGGAAGAAAGAACAGCCAAGTTTGCAGAGAAAATCATTGAATTCACAAAGAAGATTAAGAAGAATCACATAAATATATCAATAATTACTCAATTAGTTAGATCAGGTACAAGTGTAGGAGCAAATTATTGCGAGGCTAACGGTGCTAGCTCTAAGAGAGATTTCAGAAACAAGATATATATCTGTAAGAAAGAAATTCAAGAAACAAAGTACTGGTTAAGAATAGTATCTAAAGCAAGTCCAGAGATAAAAGAAAAAGCAAAAGAGATTTGGAAAGAAGCGCAAGAACTAACCTTGATATTCGGTAAAATCACTTCATCTCTTAAGAAATAAATAGTTTCAAAATTCATTCATTCAAAATTCATTCAAAATTCCAAATTTGAAATTCGAAATTTAGTAAACATTCATTAACTCATTTAATAAAATTGTGAAAAATAGAACTAAAATTATCCTAGGAGGCGTTATCTTAATAGGAGGACTGGTTTTTGGTTTTTTAGCTTCTGCTTATACTATCCAAAATCTAATAGATGCTCCAATTAAAGGGGATTTTACTCTTGGTCCTGGCAAAGCGGAATTCTTGCTTGATCCCGGAGAAGAAGCGACAAAGATAATTCATGTTACCAGTCGTCTTGGAAAGCCGATGAAGTTTAAGGTTGAAATTGAGGACTTCAAGGGATCTGAAACCGGAGAATATGCAAGCACTCTTTTGGGAAGCGAGAGAGGCCCTTATTCGCTTAGAGATTACTTGTATCCGGAAGTAAGCGAGTTTACCTTAAATCATGGCCAAAGAATAGATCTGCCAGTGAAAATCAAAATTCCCCAAGACGCGGAACCAAGCGGTCTTTACGGAGCAGTTATTATCACAACCTCACCCGAAGAAGAGGAAATAAAGGCGGGCGAAGAAGGTGCTCAAGGGCAGATTAAGTTTATTAGCCGTGTTGCATCTCTGTTCTTTGTAAGAATAAAAGGAAGCGCCAATGAAGAAGGAGTGCTTGAAAAATTTTCTACCATAAACTCTCAAATATTTTATTCTCACGCATCAGTTCCATTTGCAGTTCTTTATCGCAATACTGGTAGTGTCCATCTTGTTCCCTACGGTATGGTTGAAATTAAGAATATGTGGGGCAAAAAAGTAGAGGAGATTGAGATTGATCCGTATTTTGTTATGCCAAATTCTTTAAGAACAAGAGAAATGAACTGGCAAAGATCTTCTGGTTTGGGACGATACACCGCCAATATTTATCTCAATCGTGGCTATAAAGATATGGTTGACGAAGCGAGTTTCTCTTTTTGGATTTTGCCTTGGAAAATAATTACAATTTCCACCCTAATTTTAATTACTTTAATATTAGCTATTATTTGGATTGCTAAAAATGTGGAGATTAGAAAAAAACACTAAACTGAGGCAAAGCTACAAGCAACTTGTTCATCCTCTCTTATTTGGCTTTCTCATTTCCCCCAATTCCCCTAATTTTCCTAATCTTTCCATTTAACACAGTATGTTTCATCCCCGTACAATCTATATAACGGTAACCATTGCCACTCTTGCCATTATCGCTTGCTCTGTTGCCCACGCCTACACTATGTCCAGCTCCAACTATCGCATTGAAAACGACTCAATCAACACCGGCGGGCTTGATGTGGCAACTTCTACAAATTACCGCCTCAAAGACACTATCGGCGAAATAGCGACAGGAAATTCTACAAGCACTTCTTATAATCTTTATGCCGGTTATCGCCAAATGGACGAAACATATATTTCAATTTCTGGAGGAGGCGCAGTTACCCTAACTCCAAACATTGGAGGGGTTAGCGGCGGAACAGCTACGGGTTCAACGACTTTTACAATAATAACCGACAGCCCAGCGGGCTATGCGCTTTCCATAAATGCAAGCACCGATCCCGCGCTTAAAAGCGGCTCATACAGCTTTGCCGATTACACTCCCACTTCAGTGGGTACGCCTGATTACACTTGGCTTATTTCAAGCTCAGATTCAGAATTTGGTTTTTCTCCCGAAGGCGCCGATATAGTCCAAAAATTTAAAGATGATGGGGGCGCTTGTAACACCGGATCAGGAGATGTGTCAGATAAATGCTGGTATAACACAGGAACAAGCGACGAGGAGGTTTCAAGCTCTAATTCTGCCAATCATCCCTCGGGAACAGAAACAATCATTAAACTTCAAGCTGAATCCGGCTCATCTCATCTTCAAGAAGCAGGAGCGTATGGCTCAACCATCACAGCAACGGCGGTGACGCAGTAGTGCGGTAGCACTACAATTTCGAATTTCGAATTTTTAATTTCGAATCAAATCTTAATGACTAAATTTCCAAACAATGAGAAGAAGTATGACTTAGAAGAAAGAACTGCTAAATTTGCAGAGGAAATAGTAGAATTCACAAAGAGCATTAAAAAAGAAATCCAGACAAGCTAATTTTGAATTTTACATTTTAGTTTTTCCTTTTTCATTTTCAGTTTTTTATTTAGGCGGCGATGCATTATAAAACAAAACTCATATCTATATATACTATTCTCATTATAGTTCTCGTAATTTTCGTAAATGCGTTTGCTGCCGCCGCCACTTCCACTGGCACTTCTAGCGTATCTCTAACCGTCAATGATCCTTGTAACTACAATAGTATCTGTGATACAGGGGAAACTGAAGCTAATTGTCCAAGCGACTGTGGTTGCGATAATGATAATGTATGTGAAGCAAATAGGGGAGAAACAACGAGTAATTGCTCAAAAGATTGCGGAGGAGGCGGGGCAGGCGATATAGATATTTCACCTCCGAATATTTACAACCTCGCTGTCTTTCCAACATCTTATTCAGTAACTATCAATTGGCAGACCAGCGAAAAAACAATTGCTAAAGTTTTTTGGGGTAAAACTTCTAATTATAAAGAAGGGGTAATCGCTAAAGCAGATTATGCGACACAACATTCAGTTCTAATTGAGAATTTAATACCAGACAGTTTTTATCATTTTCAGATTGAAATTAAAGATACTTCAGGCAATAAAGTTCTTTCTCAGGACCAAGTTTTTAAAACGCTGGCATTGCCGGACATTACACCTCCTTCTAATATAGGTAATTTAGAGGCGGAGGAAGGGGATACGGAAATAAAAATTTCTTGGCAGAATCCGCCCGACCCTGATTTTGAAGAGGTAAGAATTGTTAAAAATAATCAGTTTTATCCGGAAGATCCCAACGATGGAGAGATTATTTATCAAGGAAGCAAAGAGGGCTTTGTTGATAAAAATGTTTTGGATGAAGAATATTATTATACTGTATTTAGCTATGATAACTTGGGAAATTATTCATCAGGCGCGATTATTAAGGCGAAACCAACAAAAGCGCCACCCGCACCTTCAAAACCTCCAGTTATACCTCCAGTTATGCCTCCAACTATTCCGCCGGAGCTAAAAAAAATCGGCTTAGAAGATATTGTTTTCACTCAAGACGGAAAAACACTTTCAATAATGCAGAATAACAGTATTTTAGCCGATGCTGGGAAACCAACAAAGATAGCGATTGCTTATGACAAGCTACCCGAAGTTCTAAAAACAATTATTATAACCCTTGAAAAATGCGATTCAGTTCGGGAATTACCAAGTAATGAGGAGGAACGAAGTGACGGAAATTACTTGGTAATGAGGAGAACTGAAGATCCTTGCCAAAACCCCAGCGTATTTTCTTTTCTCCTTCGCGTAAACCGTGACAAAACTGAATATTCAGCCACGATTATTTCTCCCTATGAAGCAGGCGCTTATCCGTTAGTCGTGAGTATTCTTGACTTCCAACACCAACAATTAAAGGAATTGGAAGGAAAACTTCTCTTAAGAGAAACAGCTGTGCCTATTCAAGAGCAGGAAAGCAATATCTGGGTGATCATTGGAAGAATAGTGATCATTGTAGGAGGAATAGGATTGCTGTTAGGAGCAGGGTGGATCGGCTGGAGGTTAATGCTAGGTGGTAAACCGAAGCGAAACTTCACACTAAATTAAAACTAATTTCCAATTGAGAATTAAAATATTGTAAATTGAATGAAATTTGAAAATTTAAAATTGAAACTCTTCCGTCAAGGTTCTCTCCGGTTTTTACCGGGGAGGTTCTTCAAATTGAAAATTAAAAAGCGCTATATATTAATACTAATTTCCTTAATAGCCGGAATAATTCTTGGAATTTTTAGTATTACCCACGCTTCCTTCAATCCCCAAGTTAATTATCAAGCCAAGCTCACTGATTCAAGCAACATAGCGGTAACCGACAACGATTACAACATAGAATTCAAGCTTTGGAATGATTCAACCGCAACTTCCGGCGCGAATCTAATTTGGACAGAAACTTGTACTTCAACTAATGTAATTTCGCTCTCATCCGGTCTCTTTTCTCATCTCCTTGGTTCCGTCACTTCGCTTTCAGGCGTTGACTTTAATCAAGATCTCTGGCTTGGAGTAAACATTGGAGGAACCAGTACACCTTCTTGGGATGGAGAAATGTCGCCGAGAAAAAAACTTGGCGCGGTTCCCGCCGCTTTTGAAGCCGATAAATTGGACGGCATTGATTCAGCTTCTTTTCTTCGTTCAGATGCAACCGATACGGCGACTCATGCCTTAACCTTTTCTGACACCCTTGACTTAAGCGCGACGACAACTTTGGGCGCTTCAGCGAATTTATATTTTGCCGGTGGCACTACCTATTATATAGACAATTCCGGCAATACTGTTTTTAATACTTTAAACACCGCCACAACCACCATTTCAAAAAAACTTACCGTTTCTGCAGGAGGTGTAGATATCACCGGCGGACTGACAACAGACACCTTAACTTCAACGACATCTACTTTAGGAACTGTCATCTCTGGAACTTGGAGCGGCACTTCAATCTTAAATGCTAAAATTGCCTCTTCAACCGAATATTTAGCGGATATTTATTGGACAGGAACGGCTACAAACTTAGTGACTTCAACTGCAAGAACAAGTTTGGGATTAGGTTCTTTAGCCACTTTAAGTTCAATTAACAACGATAATTGGTCAGGAACTGATTTATCTGTTGCCAATGGAGGCACAGGACAAAGCTGGGCATCTGTTGCCACTGGTTCTCTCGCATACTTCAGTTCTGAAGGTGTAATGGGGACACTTGGCGGTGCAACCTCTACATATGTTTTAACAACCAATGGGATTGGAGTTGCTCCTTCGTGGGCGGCTGCAAGTGGAGCTGGTTATTGGACTCAATCAAGTTCAGACATCTATTACACAAATGGAAGTGTATCTATTGGAACTACAACCCCTTCTGCCTCATTAACCGTTGTAGGAGATCTTAGCGTATCAGCTACAACAACCTTTAATAATGTAGGATACAATTGGCCTTCTGCTGTTGGCTCTGACGGAGAAGTCCTTGCAGTAAATGATTCTGGAACTCTTGACTGGATTGCGCAAGGGACAGGTAGTTGTCCTAATGGATATATCTGGGTTCCAGGTTCAGCTAAATTCGGCACCCTTCCTGGGTTTTGTGTAATGAAATACGAAGCAAGATGTCCTGGTGATGCAGACGGACAAGGATGTGCCACAACCACAAGTCCCAGTGTGGCAACCGCCGATTTAGATTATGACCCTTGGCGAGGCGATATTAGCCAAAATGAAGCAATTCAGGTTTGTCAAAATCTTGGAACTGGCTATCATTTAATATCTGATAAAGAATGGATGACCATTGCTGAAAATGTTGCTTATGTAGATAGTAATTGGACTGGCGGAAGCGTTGGTTCTGGACATTTGCGAAGAGGTTTCTCTGCCTCTGACGCAGATGATGGCTTTGTAAATTCTGGGCCCGCTCCCACCACAGGTGATTCTGCTGACGAATGGAATAATGGAATAAATACGGTTGCAGCTGCTTCTGGCTGTAGTAGCGATAATTGTCGTTTAATCAGAACCCATACCTTATCTAACGGAGAAGTAATATGGGATATTGCCGGTAATGTCTGGGAATGGACAGATGCATATATCTATTCTGACGCAACAGATAAACAAGAAATGCCCGAACCAAATGCTGTTTCAGGTTGGGTTGAATATACAGCTATTACTAATTACAAAGGGATTGGATATATCCGTCCTCCAGATAGCGGGTGGAACGCCACTAGTAGTATTGGTCGAATATATATTGATACTGACGCAGCTTCTCCTAGCGGAAACTACCACGCCTTCATCCGTGGCGGCAGTTGGGGCAGTGGTGCGTACGCTGGTGCATTCGCGCTGTTTCTGGGCGATTCTCCGGCGAGTGTGGGCACGAGCGTTGGTTTCCGTTGTGCCAAAAAACAGGAAACCACAGCAGGAGGCGGAGAGTTTACCGACGCGGGAGATTTTCTCTATCCTTCAGATAGCTTAGGTCAAGAATCATTGGCTTTAGGTGGATCAACGACTTCCACCGCGGAAATTTATCTTAATTATACAGGTAATTCATGGTTCACCGGCGGATCTTTGGGTATCGGAACGACGAGTCCCTCAACACTCCTTTCAGTTGGAACAACCGCGGGCACCCAATTTCTTGTTAATGCTACAGGAACAATTACAGATGGTATCTGGCAGGGGACGGCTATTGATATCCAATACGGTGGCACAGGAGGAACTACAACTTCAACCGCAAGAACAAGTTTAGGACTTGTTGTTGGTACAGACATTCAAGAATACGACGAAGGACTATCTTCAGTCGCAATCTTGGATATCGCAGCTGATGAAATGCTTTATGGAAGCGGGGCCAATACCTACGCAACTACATCTCTAACGGTAACAGCAAGAAGTTTATTAGACGATGATAGCACCTCAACAATGAGAACGACTTTGGGCCTTGGCAATGTTGAGAATACCGCTCTTTCCACTTGGGCGGGAACGACAAATATAACAACAATTGGCGCGCTTTCAACCCTTACGGTTACCGGCACAACAACCTTTAATAGCGTTGCATATAATTGGCCATCAACAGCGGGAACGAGCAGTTATGCTTTAACAACCGACGGATCAGGCAATCTTTCTTGGGGAGCCGGGGGGCTTTGGACTGATTCAGGCGACTTTACATATTTAACCGCCACAACTGATGATGTGGTGATGGGAGCTAATGCAACTTCAGGCGCGAATATCTGGTTTGATATCGGCGGACAGATGATAAGAACCGGCTCTGGTGATTTAACCATTGATACAGTGAGCGGCAGTTTGATAGTAAGCGATGTTTTAAATGTTTTAGACGCTTCAAGTGCTCAATTGCGTTTAACGCAAGCTGACGCAAGCTATTACACAGATTTTCAAGTTGATGCTTTGGGAGATTTAACAATTACCCCATCGGGCGATACGATTACTATTCCTAATGATAATCTTAAGGTTTGTTCTGACAATGCTTGTCAAACCGTTTCTATCTCTGGAACTGGCAATTTAGTAATAGAAAATGATGTTGAAATCGGTGGCGATTACACTCGCACTTGTCCTAATGGATATATCTGGGTTCCAGGTTCAGCTAAATTCGGCACCCTTCCTGGGTTTTGTGTAATGAAATACGAAGCAAGATGTCCTGGTGATGCAGACGGACAAGGATGTGCCACAACCACAAGTCCCAGTGTGGCAACCGCCGATTTAGATTATGACCCTTGGCGAGGCGATATTAGCCAAAATGAAGCAATTCAGGTTTGTCAAAATCTTGGAACTGGCTATCATTTAATATCTGATAAAGAATGGATGACCATTGCTGAAAATGTTGCTTATGTAGATAGTAATTGGACTGGCGGAAGCGTTGGTTCTGGACATTTGCGAAGAGGTTTCTCTGCCTCTGACGCAGATGATGGCTTTGTAAATTCTGGGCCCGCTCCCACCACAGGTGATTCTGCTGACGAATGGAATAATGGAATAAATACGGTTGCAGCTGCTTCTGGCTGTAGTAGCGATAATTGTCGTTTAATCAGAACCCATACCTTATCTAACGGAGAAGTAATATGGGATATTGCCGGTAATGTCTGGGAATGGACAGATGCATATATCTATTCTGACGCAACAGATAAACAAGAAATGCCCGAACCAAATGCTGTTTCAGGTTGGGTTGAATATACAGCTATTACTAATTACAAAGGGATTGGATATATCCGTCCTCCAGATAGCGGGTGGAACGCCACTAGTAGTATTGGTCGAATATATATTGATACTGACGCAGCTTCTCCTAGCGGAAACTACCACGCCTTCATCCGTGGCGGCAATTGGCACAGTGGTGCGGACGCTGGTGCATTCACGCTGCATCTGGACTATTCTCCGGCGAGTGTGAGCACGTACATTGGTTTCCGTTGTGCCCAGTAGTTCCGTAGAAATTTGGGGGTTGGTGAAATTAAAAAATCAATATAATGTTTCAGAACCTATCAATTTTTGAAAAAACTTACGAGTTAATATTATGGCTCTATCCAAGAGTGAATAAGTTTCCTAAATCGCAGAGATTTGTTTTAGGGCAACACATTGAGAATACAATTTTAAAAATACTAGAAGGGATTATTACAGCAAATCAAGAGAGAGATAAATTGCCTTATTTAAAACAAGTAAGCGTAGCATTGGATAAATTGAGGATTTTAATTCGATTGGCAAAAGATTTGAGATTTATCAGTATTCGTCAATATGCTTTTGCTGCTGAAAAGATAAACGAAATTGGCAAAATGCTCGGAGGGTGGATTAATCAGCAACGAGAACAAGCTCACTTGTAAAGCATATAGTTTTTAAAAGAAAATTTCTTTTTAAAATTATGCGCTTTATTAAGCGCAGAGGGGATTAGATTAAATAGATCTGTCCATGGGTTTCATCCGTGGCGGCAATTGGAACAATGGTGCGAACGCTGGTGCATTCACGCTGAATCTGAACAATTCTCCGGCGAATGTGAACACGAACATTGGTTTCCGTTGTGCCCAGTACTTCTCATTTCTGGCCAGAGCAAAATATTTATGGATATTCTGCCCGTGCCTAGAAAACTACAGATCTAATTCCTTTCCAAGTAAGCAAGAAATGCTAAAAGGAAAAATATTAAGCCCGTATCCCAGAAAAGTGGGAGTAGGCAAAACCGAAACCTCTTTTTTGGGTTAATAGGCCTTATGAAACGATATAATAATTTATATGAAAAGATTTGTTCTTTTGAAAATTTATATTTAGCTTATTTAAAAGCCAGAGAATGCAAAAGGTACAAGAGTGAAATATTGAAATTCAGCTATCATTTGGAAAATAACTTACTAAACTTGCGAAAAGAACTCTTGGATCAAAACTATAAACATGGCTCTTATAGAACATTTATAGTCAATGATTCAAAAAAGCGCATAATTAAGGCAGCGCCATTTAGAGATAGAGTTGTTCATCACGCCTTGTGTAACTTAATTGAACCAATCTTTGATAGAGGATTTATCTATGATTCTTATGCTTGTCGCAAAAATAAAGGAACCCATAAAACAATAAAAAGATTAGAAAGTTTTATAAGGTCTATCTCTGACCATATTAAGAACAAAGCGATACCAGAAGATGTTTATTGTCTTCAATGCGATATCTCAAAATATTTCGCGAATATAGATCATGAAATTTTAATAAAGCTTATAGAAAAGAAAGTAAAAGACAAAAAAACTTTATGGCTGATAAGCAAAATTGTAGAAAGTAGTTATAAATGTAAATTTCTTGAAAATTTACTTGAATTTAGATTAGTAGGTATTCCCATAGGAAATTTAACCAGTCAGCTTTTTGCCAATATTTATTTAAACGAACTTGACCAGTTTATAAAGCATAAATTACATAAAAAATACTATCTTAGATATATGGACGACTTCATTATTCTGAATAATAATAAAAAAGAACTTCATCAAGCAAGAGCATTGATACAGGACTTTTTAAAAAATAAATTGAAACTAAAATTTCATCCTAAAAAAGCAAATATATTTTTAGCCAAACGAGGCATTAATTTTCTTGGTTATATTATTTTTAAAAATTACAAGCTTTTAAGAAAAAGTACGGTCAAAAGATTTATCAAAAGAGTAAAAATTCTCAAGAAAAAAATAAACAAAAAGTTAATAACAGGCGAAAGATACAACCGATCAATCCAGTCTTGGTTGGCTTATGCCAAATTTGGAAATTCTTGGAGATTGAGAAAAAATTTGGCGCAAAATTATCAAATTATCAATAGTTTGTTGAAGTCAAATTCCAACAAACAAGCAAAAATATGCAAGATATTATAAGAATTCCACACCAGAATAAAGAAATTAAAATGAGTTTTATTGAAAAAATCATTTATTTTATTAAATATCACAATGCTTTTATAATTGGATTGGTTGGAATTTTTGTAGTTATGTCTTCGGTTTTAGCAGCGAGTCCTCAAGTGCGAGAGGCAATGATTGGTAAGGCAATTATTGGAAGACAGGGAATAGATAATAGCGCGATTTTAATAGCTGATTTGGATAATTTTGACTTTGAGATGAAAATTAAAGATGTATTTGAGGATGAAGAAAGTTATCATCTAAAATATAGCTATAAAACAATGGGGATTGAACAAAATATATGGAAAGAAATTGAGAAAGAGGGAATGTTGAATGTTGTAAAAGTAGCGATTGAAGGTGAGGATTTAGGACTATATGTTGCAGAAGAATTGGGAGAAATAGTAGATAGTCAGTTGGCTTATTTAAAAGAGGTTCAAGAAAAAGAAAGCCAAAAAGGCAAGACTCTTGTCCAAGAAACAACAAAATACACCGCTTTAATTGGTTTGGTTTTAGATTCAAAGACAAAAGTGCTGCCCGGTTATGAACCAGTAGTTAAGCCAGTTGAGTGCCAAACTAGCGGATTAGAAATAGACAATAATCAACCATATGATGATGATTTCTTATATGGTGATAATTATTATGAGGATTTAACTAGGCAAGTGATGGAGATATCTGATAATAATGAGATTGATATTAAAGTTTATGCGGATTTTTCAGGTGAGGCAAGAATTTTAGCTTCAGAAAAGCAAGTAAAAATTTACAATCAGAACCTTAAATTAAATTCAAAGATCTTTCTTGATTTAGATAACGAATATCATTGGTTTATCCGAGAAAAACATGCAATTCCGGGAGATAATCCAGAAAATAATTACTTTGTTGTGGCATTAAGCGATCCTGCTATTCAAGATATAAGTTTTGGATATGGAATAGTGCGAGCGACAGTCGATCCTGGACAAGATATGATTGGTTCGGGCGTAATTAGTGAAGCTGGAATTGAGGCAAAGATTTATAATCCTAATCTTAAAAAATCTTCCAAGATTTTCGTTAGCTTTACTTCAAACATAGGCAGCAGGTCTTGGTACATTGGAGATAAATCAGTCATACCAGGAGACGATCCTGCCAATCATTATTTCACAGTTCGTCTTTCAAGTCCGGCCACTCACGACATTAGCTTTGATTATTGGATCGTGCAGACCGCTATAAGCGATCAACGCGGAGATTCTTCACCTACGGTTCAGAATGACAATAGCAGTCATCCTAAGGAAGCCGAAGGATCTCAGCAGGGGACAGGAACGACAACACCAAATGTCGCAACGAGTACGCCAGAAATAGTTACAGAACAAGAAACAGCAATGACCACGGAAAGCACAGAGCAGGCAACGAGCACGAACGCAACAACAACTGATAACTTACAACCTACAACTGACAACCTAGAATCTGACGCCTCTACCACTCCCGACCTGATTGATCAAGCGATTGATATTATTGAAAAAGGCAAAAAAGACCAAGAAATAGTGGATAGTATTAAAGAAGGATTAGGAGAAGACATTGAAGATGAATCACGAATCACGAATCACGAATTAGGAGAAGACATTGAAATTTTAGAAGAAATAGAAAAACTTAATTTTGAAAATGTAACGACAAGCGAGTAAATAAATGGGGGAATACGATTTCTAATTTCTAATATTTAATTTCTTCATTTGAGCGAAGCGAAAATCAAGGTTCTGGATTTTCTGTCAAGGTTCTGGCAAAACCAGATCCTTCTAATGCAGGTTCTTATTTTGAATCAATACCCAATGAGACAAAAAAAACAACTTTTCCAATTCGGGCGCTGTTGACATCTATTTCTAAAAGTATACAATAATAGTATACTATGGGAAATACTACTAAGCATAAAATTAAAAGAATTTTTGAAATAAGCAAAAAATTGCCTTTCTTTAATTTTAATACCTTAAGCCCTATTGAAGATAATAGACGCTATCTTAAAGTTATGATGGGGCGCGCCGCTAAATCAGACAAAACTATTCGCCTGAAAAAAGGGGTATATGTTACTAAATCTTATCTTGATGATCTGCGGATAAATCAAAAATTTAGCTTTTATTTAGAATTTTTAGCCAATAATCTTTATCAGCCCTCTTATTTGAGCGTGGAGTACATTCTTTATGAAAACAATATTTTGTCTGATGTTCCCGCGAATTATACTTCCGTGACCACGAATAAAACAATGCATTTCACGAACACTTTAGGAGATTTTTTCTATCATAAAATAAAAAATGAGCTTTTTGTTGGGTTTTTCATAAAAAAAGAAAACAATTATTTAATCGCAAAGGCGACTAAGGCAAAAGCTCTTTTTGACTTTCTTTATCTTAGGAAAAATATTTTAATTAATAAAAGGTCTGTTCAAGAACTGAGGCTTAATCTTGGCGTTATCGCGGAAAAAGATAAAAAAGAGTTTAATCGTTATATCAAAATCGAGAAATCTTATAAAATGAGCCAAATCTCTCATTGGCTTTTTGAATAATATGGAATTCACAAAAAAAATTTTAGAGAAACTATTAGAAGAATCAGGATCAAGAAACAAAGTTTTTCAGAGAAACATTCTAAAAGAATATTTCCAGATCATAATTTTAGATTTTATATATTCATCTCCAAAATATAATGATCTAGTTTTTTATGGCGGATCTTGTTTAGCTCACTGCTATGGGTTGCCTCGCTTATCAGAAGATCTTGATTTTGTTGATATAAAAAAAAATATTGACAATGATGAATTATTAAAAGATTTAAAAAGTTATTTTTTAAAGGAAACAGGCATAAAAATTAAGGCTACTCGCCAAAAATTTAGAATTTACCTAAAACTTCCTATACTTCATGAATTGTCTCTATCCGATAAAAATGAACCTGACCTTTTGTTCTTGAAATTAGAAATTTTTTCTAAGTTTGATTTCTGCGATGATTACGAAACTATAATTGTGCCATTATTTAAATACAATAAATCAATTCTCATTAATACTTTTGATTTAAGCACTTTGATGGCGACGAAAATTATGGCCGTTTTGCATCGTAAGTGGGAAAAAACAAACAAGAAAGGAGAAATCACAATTAAGGCGAAAGGAAGAGATTACTTTGATTTGATGTGGTATTTAGAAAAGGGCGTTAGGCCAAATTTATCTTGCCTAAAAGAATTTAAAAATGTTTTTATGTTAAAAAAGAAATTGCTTAACATAATAGGCAAATTAGATAAAAAGAGCATTCAACTTGACTTAGAGGCAGTTATTAAAGACGAAAAATTTGTTAGCAATCTTAGCAGGAACTTAAAGGATATTTTAAAAAGAGATATTTCGGAAAAGTTTTAAACTTATGGAAAATGAAATGAACGAAGCTATCTTTTTCTGAATAATGAAAACTAAAATTTTTAATGAAGCAAAATATTTTTACCAAAATATGAAAATAATAAAGATATAGATGTAATCGGCGCAGAAGTTTAATATACCTAAGTTATCCACCGTGCAAAATTTTCTTAGCAATTGCCAAGTTTACTTATTTGAGGTAAAATTGTTACATAAATTACGATATGACTAGAATTAAAAAATCTATAACAAGAAAAAATATAGTTGTGGTTTTGTGTTTAGTATTTTTGCTTTTATTATCAAATAAAGCTATTTTTCATATTGATACAGCTCAAGCCAAAGAAGGTTTTTTAAGTAGAGACTTGGAAATTGGAGAGACAGGCGAGGATGTTAAGCTTTTGCAAACTTGGTTAGCTACTGATAAAGAAATTTATCCAGAAGGACTTATTACCGAGTATTTTGGCGTACTTACAGAGCAAGCGGTAAAGAGATACCAAGAATCCAATGATATAGTCAAGTCGGGCAATCGCTTTTCAACCGGCTACGGTCGGGTCGGATCTATAACCAGAGCAAGTTTAAACTCAACTTTTACAGGCAAGATTTACGGCGTTAGCTGGCAGGAAGGCAAGGAAGGGAGCGCCTTATCTCTTGATGGTGGATTTTTGGAGGCGCCAACTCAAGAGAAAATGAACAATGAGAACGGCGAGGACTTAACGCTTGAAGCATGGATAAATCCTAATTCTTTAACTTGGAGAAAAGCCGCCATTCTGACAAAGGGTTCTTATGGCACATCTTGGAGCTATGGTATGGGTATTGAAGATGAGGGGCGGATTTTTGCTCGCCATCATGATGGAGACGTTATTACTGATAAAAAATATGTAAAAACAGGAGAGTGGCAGCACATAGCTGTAATTTATTCAGGGGGCAAAGATTATTTTTACTATAACGGCAAATTAGTAGAGACAAAATCTGATATGGGGCTTAGAGAATTACCTAACAATGAGCCAATTAGAATAGGAATGGTTTTTAATGCTTTCAGCCAAGGGCTTGACGAAGCTTTTTTGGGAGCAATTGATGATGTTAAAATCTATTCTTATGGGCGTACGGCGAGTGAAATTGAGACCGACTTTGATCTACCAGAAACAACAGAGACGGATTTAAAAGAAGCAAACGAGCCATTTATTCAGTTTGATTTTAATGAAGGCACAGGGGCAGAAACGGGGGGAAAAAGTTCTTCTATGGCAAATATCAAAGCTGAACTCAAGATTGGCACAGCTCAAAACTTAATAAAACAACAATTACCCGAATCAACGGTTGAGCCCATAAAAGAAACAGATTTAGTTGATGTCATCCTGAACGATAGTGAAGGATCTCAGGCAGAGGAGGTAATATTAGAATTGGAGGAAGAAGGAACGGCACAGGCAACAAGCACGGAAGAAACAATAACAAAACAGGCGACTACGACGCAAACAACAAATAGTGAAATTCCTGTTATTTCATCGGGCAGTGGCGGCAATGCGGACACAACAGCTCCGTCTGCTATTAGCAACCTTTCTGCGTCAAATCCAACAATTTCCTCAATCGATCTTTCGTGGACTGCGCCGGGAGATGACGGAATTTCTGGTATAGCAACGAACTATGATGTCAGGTATTCAACTTCACCCATAACAACTAATAATTGGAGTTTAGCTATGAAAGCCACGGGCGAGCCAACGCCTTTGGCCGTTGGATCTGCCCAGTCAATGACAGTTTCAGGATTAACTTATAGCACTACCTATTATTTTGCTATTAAAACATCTGATGAGATGCAAAATGAATCCAATCTTTCCAATATTGTGAACCGAAGCACAAATACGCCCAAAGAATGTTCAACTTCTATTGCCTCTGGCAGTCAAATCTATTTTGTCAGAACCCAAAATATGCCTCAAATCATGAGGATTGATATTGATGAGCTTTCGGTTGGCTTCGGAGATACTCAAACGGTCAGCGCTCAAATTAGAGATACTGGAGGCAATCCAATCACTTCTGTTTCAGGCACTGTTTTATCTGACAATGGTTCGTCCAATCTTACTCTTTCTTTAGCTAGCGGAAGTGAAACCAATGGCACTTGGAGTGGTTCTTGGTCGCCTGATGACACTCTTTGCACTACCTATTCAATGATAATTACTGCGATAAGCGCAAGCGGACAATCTAATGTTACTTTATCATTTAGATGATGAGTAATGCGTAATGCGTAATGCGTAATGGGTAAAAGAAAAATTACTCGTTACTCATTACTCGTTACATCCCAAAACCATGTTTAAAAAACCAAATTTTTCAAAATTAAAATCCAGATTCCAATCCCTACTCCCTACTCACTACTCACTACAACCTAATCCCTTAAAACCTACTCACTACAAACTACAACTTATAACCTACATAATTGTCCTTGGTGTTATTGCTCTTCTCTTGACCCTCTTTTTTATTAATAAAAAGTCCACGGAGCCTCCGATTGAAACAAGCAAAGAATCTCAAGAGAAATCCATTATTGGAAATATCGCTCCTCTTGCGCAAGGCAAGCAAATTTATTCTGTTCGTACTGACAAGCCCAAGAATCCTCAAATTATTCAAGTAGAACTTGATCCTTTGGATGTAAAAATGGGCGAGGAACAAATTTTAACGGTTATAGTTAAACATTCTGACGAAGAGTCAATTACCAATAAAAATATTGTAACTGCGGTTTATTATACAGATAACGGCTCTACTACCGCCAAGCTTAAACTTAGGCGGGCTGACGGACCTCCTTTGGTAACCACTTGGCAAGGGACTTGGATTCCTGAAGATACTCACGATTCAATTTATCAAGCAGCAATTAAAGCAGTCAGCAATTCAGGTGAATTTTTAACAACATTGTCGTTTCGCTAGTTTGTAGTGGGTAGGTTGTAGTTTGTAGGATATTCATTGCTTGCTACCAACTACTCATTAACAATTTTACTTCTAATAAAACTTAACTTAGAATTAAAAAGAAATGAATAACAAAATAAAGAGGACAAAATCAAGAGAGGAATTATCAAGACGAGTCATAACAGATCTAAAACCTTATGATCCAGAAAGGATTATTATTTTTGGTTCTTATAGCCGGGGAGAGGAAAAAAGAGATAGTGACTTAGATGTGTTGATTATAAAAAAAACAAGACAGAAAAGATTTGAGAGAATAAAGAGAGTTTTGGACTTACTTTATCCTGTTCAGCGATTAGGAAAGAATTATTACTCTATGGCAATTGATCCTCATGTTTACACCCCAGAGGAGGTAAGAAACCGTTTTAATATGGGTGATTTTTTTATACATCGCATTTTGGGGGAAGGGAAGGTAATTTATGAAAAATAAGAATAATTATCAAAAGTTAGCTCAAGAATGGTTCCGTTTAGCCGAAGATGATTTTTTGTTTGCTAAGGCTGGCTATAAAGAAACAAAGATTTCACGCAGTGCCTGTTTTCTAAGCCAGCAAGTAGCAGAAAAGTATCTTAAAGGATTTTTGGTTTGCCGAGGGATTGAACCATTAAGGATTCACCTCCTTTTACAATTATTAGATAAAATTGCAGAGATTGATTTTTCTTTCAAAAAGATCAGAGATGACTGTCACTTGCTTGATAATTATTATAATCCTGCCAGATATCCCGATGATATGAGCTTGGAATATTCTCCAAGGCAAGCACAGGAGGCCCTAAAAGCGGCCGAAAGAATAAGAGACTTTGTTTTGAAGAAAGTTTAGGAATGTTTTTTGTTGACCTATCAGCCAAAACCTATCACCTAAAGCCTATTTTAAATATTAAATTAATTGTGTAAAAAAACTTATGACTAATCTAAAACCTAAAACCTATCACCTAATCCTCTTTCTCGCCCTTTTCCTCCTCATTCCGGCAATTAGCCACGCTACTTGCAGTTCCGTCCCTTTAACAGGTGACTATACTGTTTCTGCAAGCTGTACATTTCCTGTTAACAGCAATATTGGAGGTGCAGACAATGGTAATATTACCATTAACAGCGGACAAACTTTAACTGTTAATGCTGGTGAAACTGTTGCTTGGGGACCGGGAAAAAGTTTAATAATTAATGGCTCTATTGCAATTGCCAATGGAGCCCAGCTTAAACAAGGAAGGATATGCCGAATTGATGCAGATGGAGACGGCTATGCTACAGCAGACGCGCCTACAGTAGCATTGACCTGTGCAGGCAAGATAACCCAAGCAAACATGAATGTAAGCATGACTTATTGGGCTGATGTGCAGTATGACTACGATGATACTGCTACTTCTACTTATCCGGGCACTGTTTGCGGAGGTGATTGCAGCGTAAATAATACTGCTGGCGCTTGTGTTGCCGCATCAGCCGGGGAGAATAGCGTAGCTGCATGCCAAAGATGTAATGGCAGTGATTTAACCCATGTTAATATTGGTACTTTAAATGATGATGAAGGCTCAAATACTTGCGCAGGGACCTGCGCTGCTTATTGCTCAAGTGGAAGTTGCATAAGCACCGATACTAGTGATGGTACTTGCACTGTTTCCACTAATGCAAGATTAGCTAGCGGGGGAGATGGAGCATGTACTTCTGGTACCTGTGTTGCTGCATGTTCAGCTAATGGAGCGGCATGTTCGGTGAGTGGTGACTGTTGTAGTTCATATTGTTATGATGACACTGATGCTGATGGTTATGCAGGGACGGATGCCAAGATATGTCACGCATCTGCCATAGCCTACGCAGGCACAGATTGCAACGATGGCAATGCGGGTATTCACCCGGCGGTTGCAGAAGTTTGTGATGCAACTGACTGGGATTGCGATGGTTATATTTATAAGGATGACGGGGTAGTGTTAACAACAACCAATGGGTGTACACAAACTGGCTCATGTAGTGGCGCAAGTAAATCATGTGGCTCGGGGGGAACATGGGGTTCTTGTAGTCCCTATCCTGGGCAATATGATTATGGAACTAGTATAATCAATGGTAGCTGGGATAGGGACTGCAGTGGTGGAATTTCGAAACAAGGTTGTAGTCAGCCAACGAGCTGTGTGTTTAGTAAAGAATTTGAGGGGGGTTGGAGCTGTTTTTGTGGTGCAACCGCATATGAGGAACGAGGGTGTGGTGAAAATCTATATGCATGTTGTATGTTGTACGGGGATGATTGCCCAGGTGGTAGTTGCGGGGTTTTTAGTTGTGACGGTGGCTACTGTCAATGTAAGTAGTGGTGGAGTAAGTAAATGTGCAAAAAAATAAAATAAATGGGGTCAACTCTATTTTCCGGGTTATTATTGCCCAAGGGTTGAGCATTGAAAAGGAAAATGGTGTCAGGTCTATTTATCTAATAGGTTGTAGGTGGTAGGTTGTAGTTTGTAGACTGCCCACTACCCACTACCCACTACCAACTACCCACTACAACCTAATCCCTAATCCCTAATCCCTAACACCTATTACCTAACTTTTCTCAATCTTTCCTATTCGTTTTTCTATCTTATATACCAAACTGGTTAATTGCTTGAGTTGAGCTAAAAGCTGTTTTTATGAATATTGAGTATCAAAAATTTGGTTTGGATTCGGGGATGACACGACTAATCGGAATCATTACGGTTTTAGTTTTGATTGTAGCTGGAATTTTTTGCGCAATGTTTTTAGGTGGCTTAAGCAACTCTGAAGCAAGTATTATGGCTGATTCTTCGGATGAAGCTCTGTTCACAACCAAGAACATTAAGGACTTTAATGTTAAGTTTGGTTATCAGCAAGACCCACAAGTAATGGTTTTTGAGCGAAATAATACAGGTGTTGGTATTAAAATACCTTTAGAAAATGTTGTTTGGAAAAAAACAGAAGATAGTATTGAGGCCTCTTCTGGCGATTATGTTTTCAGGTATTCTATTATAAAAGACGGGCAAGGTAATTCTGTGGGCATAAAGGAGGATATTATTCTAAGCAAAATACCTAAACAAACTAATTTTGAATTCCCAATTAATTTAAAAAATCTTAGGCCTCAAAAAATCAAAGATATGTGGAGGTTTTTTGATGAAAACAACACAGAGCAATTCTATATCCCCAAGCCCTTTATGATTGATGCTAAAGGCGAGAGAAGCGAAGCAGTAGAGATTGAGATTGTTAATGACAAGATTAGTGTCGTTCCCGACAAAGATTGGCTTAATGACCAAAAAAGAGCTTATCCTGTTATTGTGGACCCTTCTTTAATGATTACTATCTTAAATGTTCATTCTCACCCCCAAGCTGGTGATAATTGGACAGTTTCTTTTGAAACAATAGGCACAGCTGATTTAAAAATTATTCCCGCAGACCAACAAAGTATTGATGATTTAGATTTTATTTCCTTGAAGTGCGGAGACGAGGAGCGTTTTCCCCAGATTTTAGAGAACGATATTATATTTTACTCTGATTGGTCATGCGAGGGGACAGGGGAGGTTATTCATCTGGTAAATGTCGCCGCGCCTCATATTCTTGAATTCCAATTTGGCGACCAAGTTGCTTTTGCCTATAATTCGCCAAGCGGAGGAGATATAAGTTTTCAAAATTTAGTGTTGAATAATTTAAAAACAGAAAAACACGCTGAACCCCCGGCAGAATTTTGCGCTGGCGATGCTGGCGACCATAATTCCACCAGTACTGTATCCGAAGACCTGGTTTACTGCGACAACAGCGACCGCCTCTGGACGCCAACAGCTATTCTTGGTGGCTCAGCAACGAGTTATATATGGGGTGGGTATGGCACTGATGAGCCAACAAATTCTTGTATTGGCATAGCGTCTCGACCTGCTTGTAATTACTGCGATGGCTTAACCTATGCTGGATATTCTGATTGGGAGCTTCCTACTTGCACCAATGATGGCGCTCTTCCTAGCAGCTGTGTTCTATATCAGTT
This sequence comes from uncultured Candidatus Saccharibacteria bacterium, assembly GCA_964398685.1. Classification (GTDB taxonomy): domain Bacteria; phylum Patescibacteriota; class Minisyncoccia; order JBAYJV01; family JBAYJV01; genus CAYNNF01. The sequence continues at coordinate 41,428 of CAYNNF010000001.1, forward strand.
TGGAACAGATAATTGTAGCTGGACAGGAACCGATGGCGCAGAATCATCTTGCACTCCCGCGTGGGACACTAATGCTCAGGCCAACAGTTACTGGTCATCCACGGAGACCAATAGCGACCGCGCATGGAACGTGTTCTTCAATAGTGGCTTTGTGGACTACACCCTTAAGTTCATCAACTTCTATGTTCGTTGCGTCCGCGGGCAATAGAATATATGATTATTCCTTTGAAATAGATAATTTGGGGTTTGTGGCAATCTAATGGAATCTAATGGGGTCAACTCTATTTTTCCAACTCTTTAACACCGTTACCTAATTACAATTCCCTAAAAACATATGGCTAGACCATTAAGAATTACCATCGCCAACTTACCTTTTCATGTTATTGACAGAGGGAACAATAGACAAACAGTTTTTTATGAAGATGAAGACTTTATCTATTTTCTTGAGTTACTGAAAAGGTATAAAAAAGAGCTAAAATTCAAACTTTATCATTTTTGTCTGATGTCAAATCACATTCATCTTATGATAGAGCCTACCATTGAAGGCAGTTTACCGAAGATTATGATGCGATTGACATTGGCTTATTCTTCTTACTTCAATAAAAAATATAAGGGAGTAGGCCATGTTTGGCAGGGGAGATATAAAAGCTCGTTAATTGATAAAGATAATTATTTTATTTGGTGCGGCTTATATGTTGAACTTAATCCAGTAAGAGCTAAAATGGTGACTAAGCCGGAAGATTGGCAGTGGTCAAGTTATGATTTTTATGCTTTCAAAAAAACAAGCCCTCTAATTGAGAGCTTAATTGACGATGACCCTTACTATTTGGAAATTGGAGATAATTCCAGAGAACGGCAGGAGAGATATCGTGAGAATGTGGAAGGGGTGATGAAAGAAAAGTTTTTAGAAAGCATCCGAAAACGATTAGATGGAGGAGTTTTTGGCCGAGAGGAGTTTACTCGAGCAATGAAAGAGAAATTTAAAATTCGTTCGCTTCGAGGGAGGGGGAGACCGAGAACAAGGGAAAAATAGAGCTGACCCCATTTTCCTTTTCCCCCTTTCGCCTGATTTATCGGATATAATCGTATATAATTGGCTACAGTTAAAATACAACCGATTTATGGACAAAGATAGATTCAATAAAAGAATAAAACTCACTCAAGAAATTCTTGCCAAAATAGGCAAAATTGACGAATTCAAAGGTCTTTGGCAAGGGGGCTTAAGAATTAGTCCGCAAATATTGGGGCGTCTTAAATCATGGGTTATTATCACTTCTACTGGAGCCAGCACTCGTATTGAGGGGGCGAAAATGACTGACGAAGAAATTGAGCGATTTTTACGCGGGCTCAAAGTTAGGGCACCTAAGAACAGAGACGAACAAGAAGTTGCCGGCTATGCTGATTTGATTGGCCGAATTTTCGATAACTACAAAACAATTAATCTTACAGAAAATTGGATTTTACAATTTCATAACATACTCCTTCAGTTCTCCAAAAAAGATAAAGTCCATAAGGGGAAATATAAGTCTGCTAACAACGCTGTGGCTATGATTAATAAACAAGGTGAACAGGTGATTCTTTTCAACCCCACCCCTCCATATTTAGTAAAACCAGAGATGGAAGCTGCTATCGCATGGACAAATGAGCAATTGACGACTAAGGGAATTCACCCAATTCTCACAATAGCGAATTTCATCTTTGAATTTTTGGCAATTCACCCCTTCAAAGATGGTAATGGGAGGATGAGCAGAGCGCTAACCAATCTTTTGCTTCTTAGGGCTGGTTATGCTTATGTGCCTTATATTTCTCTTGATGAGATAATTGAAAGAACAAAAACAGAATATTATCTCGCTCTTCGCGCTGCTCAAAAAAATCATAAAACCAACCACGAAGACATAACCCCATGGGTAGAATATTTATTGGGCGTGTTTATTGAACAAGCTGAAAAAGCGCGCAAATTAATGGGGTCTGATCAGCCAGAAAAACTTCTTTCAAAGAAACAAATACAAATATATCAGCTCTTTGGAAACGGTAAAGAGATTGGAGTAGCAGAGATTAGCAAACTACTTAAGAATAAAATACCAAAAGCCACCATTAAACAAGCTTTATCTCGGCTCGTGTCATTAAAATTGCTTGAGCGTTTTGGTCAGGCGCGTAGCACGAGATATAGAAGATATAGCATGAGTAGTTGATGTCGTTTATCAATAATCAATAATCTTTGATTAACAAAAAGAGATGCAGTCAGGTGGACATTGAAATCGGACTTATTATATTATAAGTAGTCCAATTTAGCATATTTATTGTACTATGAAAAAAATATTGCAAACAATTTTTTATGAATATGGTGAAAAATGGGGTCCCTCCTATGCTTGATTACAAGCTACGGCGGGCAAAGCCCTTCTTCGATAAAATCTTCTCTACCTGTCGGTAGGCAGGGGCGGGTAGGCAACTCTATTTTTCTTCTACAACCTATCGTCTAATCTCTGCAAAATTGACATCTTTTGGTTAAAGAATATAATGAAAATATATGACTACTATACTTATTTCAAAAAAAATTACTAAAGGAGAAGAGTTAATAATTATTCCTAGGAAAGATTATGAGAGACTTTTGGGTCTAAAAATATCGGAATTTCAGCCTACTTTATCTCAGAAAAGAATTTTAATTGAAGCAAGAAAAAATAGAAAGAAAGGAAATGTTTTAACCCTCAATGAAATCAAAAATAAACTGGGATTTGCAAATTGACCCAAATGTTTTTAAATATCTTAAAAAGATACCTCGCAATAATGCTGAGCGTGTTTTGTTATCAATTAAAATTTTATCATCTGAACCCTTCAACGGCGATATCCAAAAGATGAAAGGAGAAAAGCATGTTTGGAGGCGACGGATTGGTACTTACCGTGTTTTTTATGAGCTTTTGCCGAAAGAAAAAGTTATCCATGTATTCCATGTAGAACGCCGTGCCTCTAAGACATATAAGAAACGTTAATAAAAAAAATGGGGTCCCTCCTTCGCTTGATTATAAGAACCTGCCTTCGGCAGAACCTTGAAATTAAATTTGTCATATATAATTCTTAAAGTAATTTAATTATAAGAACCTGCCTTCGGCAGAACCTTGATTCGCTAATGTATTAATATATAATCTTGAATTATGACTATTATTACTATTCCAAAGAAAGAATTAAAGGCTATAATAAAAGAGAGTGTTCGAGAAATCTTTGAGCAGGAATCAATGAAATTCCAAGCTTTGTTTTTGCCGTCTGTCTCTAAAAAAGAACAGAAAGACATTGAAAAGCGCTACGGCAAGCCATCTCGAAGAGCAGAGAAGTCAATAGAAATTCAATTATGAACTGGCGCATTGATTTTTCCTCAGATTCGCTAAAATTCCTCAAGCAAAACAATCTTGAGGAGAGTTTTGTTATTGATAAGATAAAATTTGCTTTACGAAAATTTAAAGGAGAAAATATAAATATCAATATCAAGAAACTTAGCGGAAAATGGGAAGGATTTTATAGAATTCGTTCTGGCCGGTTAAGAATTATTGTGAAGTTCCAGTTTGGAGCAAACCGAGCATACATTGAAGAAGTAGACTGGCGTGGCAATGTTTATAAATAAGTGAAAAATGGCGTCCCTCCTATACTTGATTATAAAAACCTGACTTTGTCAGAATTTTGATTTTCGCTTCGCTCAAATTAAGCTACGGACGGGCAAGCAACTCTAGATTATAGACTACTCACTACCAACTACAACCTAATTTGACATCCTTTGGTCAAGGAATATAATGAAAATATATGGCTAATAAATCTACAAAAATTCTTTTATATCCAGTAGTTATTGAATCCTGCGAAGAGGGGGGTTATTTTGTTGATTGTCCAGTTCTACAAGGTTGCCACGCAGAAGGAGATAGCTATGCTGAAGCAATTGAGAATATTGAGGACGTAATCAAGGCCCATATTGAAGTTCGAAAAAAACATAAAGAATTTATCCCTGGCGTGATATTAAAGAAACAAAAAGGAGTTAATTTTAGTTTGCCGGTTTTAATTAGAGCATAGATCTATGGGAAAAAAGTTTCCAATAGCTAATTATCGCCAAGTTGTCAAAATAGCCAAAGAACTTGGTTTTTCTTTTTGTCGGCAGGCAAAGGGCAGTCACGAAATTTGGAGAAGGGATTCTGATGGTCGTCAGACAACTATTTCCAAACACGGTTAAAAACCCTTTAAGAGAAAGACATTGAAATCTATTCTGAAAGATTTTAGCGTTACCGTTGAAAGGTTTTCAAAATTAAAATAGACGGAATTAGAAACGGTTCTGAATTTTGCGAAGGTGTTGGATAGTAAAGAACCTACTTGCTCACTACAACCTACAACCTAAAACCTACAACCTAAAACCTAAAACCCACAACCTACAACCTAAAACCCACCAACTACTCACTACACTACGATGCGATGTTTTAAAAAGAGGATTTATAAATACCTCTTTTTTTTACTTTTTAGGTCAAGATTGAGATATATTTAAAATATTATTTAAGGGCATAAAATATAGAACGAAAGAAAGAAGTAGCAGAAGCGATAAGCTTATCTCGGATATACAAGATAGCTGTACGAGATACAATATACGCAAGCTGTGGATAAAAAAGATTGCGAGAGTTTTTAGTAAATGCTAAAATGTGAGTGGATTAAAAAAATGTAATTTTTAAATTTTAAAAAATAGAAGAACCTTTTTTCTTCGAAAGAAGAACCTTGGTTTTTATGAGTACATAAAAAATTATAAG
>CAYNNF010000001.1:46296-64562 GCA_964398685.1 uncultured Candidatus Saccharibacteria bacterium
AACCTTGCTTCTTCAAAGCAAGAACCTTGGTTTTTATGAGTACATAAAAAATTATAAGAACCTTGCTTCTTCAAAGCAAGAACCTTGGTTTTTATGAGTACATAAAAAATTATGAAAAAGATTAACGATATTATGCGTAAGGACACACAGAAATTAGGGAACACAGATGGAAATATGGATAGCACACAGAACTTTGGAGGTACGGAACAGACACAGAAAAAAAGAGCGTTTTTTGATCAGATCAAGAAGATGCGCAGGTCAACCGTTGGCCGCTTGCCACTATCTGTTGAGCGAAAATCAAAAAGCCAATATTCAGGAGGTAATAGCCAGAAGCTACTTGTTAAATTGCGCAGTTGGTTGATTTTAATAGTTGTGTTTTTAATGCCTTTATGGTTTTTGCCATGGGGAACGGATAAAATCGGATTAGCCAAACAGCTTTTAATGACAATTTTAGTCGGAACTGGCTTTATTCTTTGGCTCTATGAGAATATGAGCAAAGGCAAGATAGTTTATAGAAAAAGCAGGGTTAATATCGGCATCTGGCTTTTGCTTCTGGTCGTTACAATAAGCACAATCTTCTCTCTTGATTCTATAACAAGTTTTTATTCTTCTTCGGCTAATTTTGCTAATCTATGGAATTTTGCTCTTTTAGGCATCTTTTATTTACTCGTTACTAATGACAGAACAAAAAACCGAAAAATTAAATTAATAGATGCATTTCTGTTTTCCTCAGGAATGGTTGTGCTTTATTCCCTGATCAAGCTTTTCGGGTTAAATATTTTTGGAGGGTTTACCAGAACAATAGGATTTAATCCGGTAGGGACGATGAATTCAGTAGCTGTTCTTGCTGGGCTGATATTTATTCTAGGATTAGGAAGATTTATGATAGGAGGAGAGAAAGAAAAAAAAGAAATAAAGTGGCACAAAGGAGTATTAATTGGGATTGTCTTATCTAGTTTTATTTTTCTTTTTCTCGTTAACTTCAGTATTGTTTGGTGTGGGTTAATTTTGGGAGCAATCCTTTTGATAATCGCAAAAATAAGAAGAGAAAAAGACGCGCAGATTAAATCTTTTTCTTTGCCAATAGCTGTTTTGGTTATCTCCTTAATTTTTGTTCTCTGGGGGATGTTTGGCGCGCGTATTGGGATAGAGCAGCCCCAGATAAATCTCAAAAATTTACCAACCGAGGTTTATCCAACTTTCAAAACATCTCTTGCAATTGCCGGCAAGACGTTAAATCAGAAAAGTAATCTTGAACGAATGTTCTTTGGTGTTGGTTTAGGAAATTTTAATAAAATGTGGCTTTTGTATCGTCCTCTTGATTTAAACCAAACTGATTTTTGGCAATTGCGTTTTTATCAAGGTTATTCATCGTTTACTACATGGATGGTGGAAGTCGGGTATTTGGGAATGGTTTCAATTCTTTCTCTTTTTATTATTATTTTGTTACGGGGGGTCAAGAAAAAGAAAAACTCTCTCAACGAGTCAGGCAATCATTACTTGTTTATTCCCATCGCATATCTGGTCCTAATGTGGTTTTTATGCTCCTTTAATTTAACTTTGTATTTTGCTTTCTTCTTATTAATTGCTTTATTAGTTAGAAATAATTCTAAAAAGGAAATAGACCTTACTCATCCAATTCAAAAAGCTCTTATCTTAAGCCTTGTTTCTGTTGTTATAATGGTTGCAATGGTTTTTATTGAGTATTTCGGTGTCCAACGTTATGTTTCTTCCGTGAATGCTTTTAGGGGAATGTCCAATCAAATCATTGATGTTGAAGGACTTGAGCAGAAAGAGATAATCGCAAAAACTCAAGAAGAATTAAATAAAAAAATCGGCTTTCTTGCTAATGCTTATAATTTAGATAAATCAAATGATAGTGTTCTTCGCAGTGTGTCTCAATTATATTTAAGCAAAATTAATTTAGCTCTTCAAAGTCAGGATCAGAATATTTCAAACTATGTTCAAAAAGCGCTTATTGCTGCTAAAATGGCTATAGATGTAGATGGAACTGAATGCCAAAATTATGTAAATTTGGCTCAAGTTTACGAAAACTTAATCGTTCTTACCAATGATGCCTATGGTTTTGCGATTAGCAATTATGAAGAGGCGTTGAAATTAAGCCCCGGAGACCCCGCTCTTGTATTTAGTATAGCAAGGAGTCGGTTTGCTGAAGCGGTGAGATTAGCAAATACTATAAATTCTCTTCAAGACCAGGTCCAAAAAGATAAAGTATTGGAAACACAGAGACAACTTTTGACGCAAGCAATCGAAAATCTTAATGAGGCAATTACGCTAAAGATTAATTATACCTCCGCGCATCAATTGTTAGAGCAAATATATAATGCTCAAGGAAAGATTAGTGAGGCAATCATAAGCGCGTCTAATCTTGTTATTCTGAATCCTCAAGATGCCGGCCTTTGGTTTGGGCTAGGCTTACTTCACTATAGAAATAATGATATACCAAAAGCGGAAGCATCTTTTGGTCAGGCAGTGCTTCTTAAAGAAGATTATTCAAACGCAAGATATTTTCTTGGGCTAACATATTCTTCTCAAGGAAAGAATGCGGAAGCAATTTTGCAGTTTGAAAGAGTGGCTGAACTAAATCCAGACAGTCAAGAAGTTAAAACAATTTTAAAAAACCTAAAATCGGGAAATAAAGCACTTGAAAACACCATTGCTCCAGCAGAAACACCATAAAAACCGGGAAGATTCTTTAAACAATATTCTTATTGCGGGATTCTAATAAAAAGTCCCTTGTTTTGAGGGACTTTTTTAAGTATGATGGGGAATGACATGGAACACCTAACGCCCCAAAATCTTATGAGAATAAAAATTAGAAAAAATATATCTTTAGCGCCTTATACAAATTACAAAATTGGCGGACTGGCGCAGTATTTCTGCGAAGCAGGTAATAAAGAAGAAATAATTGAAGCATTAAGTTTTGCGCATAAAGAAAATGTGCCTGTTTTTATTTTGGGCGGAGGAACTAATGTTTTAATTGGCGAGAAGGGATTTGATGGACTAGTTATCCGGATGGATAACTCACAGATTTATACAAATAGGAAAACAGATCAACACGGATCTATTAGTGTTAATTTGTGTTCTAATTTGTGTGAATTTGTGTATGTCAAGGTTGGGGCGGAAACTTTATTGAGCGATGTTATTAAATTTTCCTTAAAAAACGGCTTATCAGGTCTTGAGTGGGCGGCGGGGATCCCAGGAACAGTCGGCGGAGCGATTAGGGGCAATGCGGGAGCGTTTGGGTCGTGTGTGGCAGATGTTGTTGAATCGGTGAAGATTTTAGGCAGGGAACAGGGAATAAGCTATAAGTTAGAAAGAATGAACAATAAAACCATGAAATTTGGCTATCGGACGAGTATTGTTAAAGAAAAAGGCGGAATGATTGTTCTTGAGACAGTGCTTAGACTCAAAAGAATCAGAAGAACCCCCCCGACGTACGTCGGGAGGAACCTTGACGGGGAATGGAATCATGAATCAAAAATTATGAATAAAAAGAAAATAGAGGGGTATATAAAATATCGCAAAGAACACCATCCGTTGGAATATCCGAGTTGTGGGTCAGTATTCAAAAACATAACTTTTACTAATGGCACGAATTCGCACGAATATTCACGAATAAAAAAATTAGTGGGCATTAGTGAAATTGGTGAGATTGGTGTAAAGCGTATTATCCCAGCGGCCATGCTTATTGAAAAAGCAGGGCTATGCGGCAGGAAAATTGGCAATGCGCAAGTATCGGAAAAACATTGTAATTTTATTATTAATCTTGGAGGCGCTAAGGCAAAAGATGTAAAAGATCTGATTGAATTATGCCAGAAAGAAGTTTTTAAAAAGTTTGGCGTGAAATTAAAACCCGAGGTAGAAATGGTGGGATTTGATGAACACATAACACATAACACATAACATGGAACAGAAAAATATACAATTTCATGATAAATTAAAATTAAAAATGGATGAATTTGTTCATTTAGTATACAAAATTACAAAAAATTTTCCCAAAGAAGAGATATATGGAACAACCTCTCAATTAAGAAGGGCTGCTCTCTCTGTAATTTTGAATTATATTGAAGGGTACGCAAGAAAAAGGCAAAAAGTCTATAAGAATTTTCTAGAAATTTCCTATGGATCTCTAAAGGAATCAAAATATCTTATATATTTTTCCTTAAAAGAGAATTATTTAAATAAAGAAGATTATCAAAAAGCCAATAAATTATCTGATGAAATTGGAGCAATGTTATGGACTACAATGAAGAAGTTTTAACCTGCTTCATGTGTTCCATGTTCCATGTTCCATGTTCCATGTTCCATGATTATTATTTCCGCTAAAAACGCTTTTTTAAAGCAGAGGACAGGAGTAGAGGAGTATACTTTTCAGTTGCTTAAACATTTAGCAAACTTTTCCATTAAAGAGGAAATTATTGTTTTTACGAATAAAATAGAGGAGAAGATAGATTTCCCGGGAAATTTTCACCTTAAAATTATTAAATTGCCGTTTTTATGGACACAAATAGGCCTTTCATGGGAGATATTTAAGATTAGAATTACGAATTACGAATTACGAATTAAGGGCAAGATAGGGTTTAATTGCCAGAAGCCAGTAGCTATAAAATTATTCGTCTCTATCCACGTGATGCCTTTGATTCATCCAAGGTACACAGTTGTGACAGTTCATGGTCTTGAATATGAGTATTTTCCAGAATATTATGGATGGTTCTCACGCAAATATTTAAGGTGGTCAACGCGTTATGCGACGAAACATGCTTGGAAAATTATTGCGGTAAGCGAAAATACGAAATATGATTTAGTAAAGATATATAAGTGTAATCCCGAGAAAATAAGCGTTATTTACCATGGCGTGACAATAAATCAAAAATCAAAAATCAAGGATCAGAATGATAATAAAAAATTTAAAAATAAAAAGCCTTATTTCTTGTATTTAGGAAGGATTGAGTTGAAAAAGAACATATTGGGCATAATTAGGGCATTTGAGATGTTCAAGCAGATTCAAGATTCAAGATTCAAGATTCAAGAAGGAAAAGCCGACCAATTACCGAATGACAATAAGATTGCTTCGTCATTCCCTGCGGTCATTTCTCGCAATGACGCCCCCATTGTCATTGCGAGGAGCGAAGCGACGAAGCAATCTGAAGGAGGCGATAATATGGATATCAGCGATTACAAATTGATTCTTGCAGGGGGGAAGGGATACGGCTGGGAGATTGTAAAATGTTTACTCTCCCGTCAAGGTTCTTCGCAAAGCGAAGGTTCTTCAACTTATAACATGAAACATAAAAAAGATATTATTTTCATGGGTTATGTGGACGAAAAAAAGAAATGGGAATTGTTGAAAAATGCGGAAGCGCTTGTTTTCCCTTCTTTTTACGAAGGATTTGGGATGCCGATTTTAGAGGCGCAAAGCATGGGCACGCCGGTTATTACAAGTGATAATTCAAGTATGGGAGAGATAACTGACTTAAAATTTTCAATTTTCAACTCTTCCGTCAATGAAATTCATTTTCAATTTTCAAAAAAATCAAAGAGAAAAAATGATAATGTAAAATTCAAAAAGCCAGCATCCAGTATCCAGTTGCCAGATTCTGTTAGTGCTTTATTGGTTGATCCCAATAAGCCAGAGGGGATTGCGGAGGCGATGCAGAGAATAGTTAGTGATAAGAAATTACGGGATGAATTGATTAAGAGAGGATATGAAAATGTCAAAAGATTTTCGTGGAAAAAATGCGCGCGGAAAACTATAAGAACACTAATAACCACGAATATTGACACGAATAACCACTAAATTCGTGGTATTTAGTGTTTCTTATTTATTAGTGATATTTAGTGCTTTATGAAAGTAGCTCTTGCTCATGATTTTCTAATTCGCTGGGGAGGGGCAGAAAAAGTTCTTTTTGATTTGCATAAAATTTTTCCCGAAGCGCCAATTTTTACTTTGTTTTACGATAAGAAGTTTGTTGACGAGCATTTCCCAAATATAAAAATTAGAAGCTCTTATTTACAAAGGCGTTATGCTTTTTTACGCGGATTGACATGGATATTTACGCGGATTTACACGGATATTCACCGCATTTTGCTGCCATGGATGCCAATAGCGGTGGAATCGTTTGATTTTTCAGATTATGACTTGGTTATTTCGTCCAGCTCTGGGTTTATGAAGGGAATAATTGTTCCCATCAAAACAAAGCATATTTGTTATTTGCATACTCCGACCAGGTGGGCGCTTCAAGACACAAAACAGAAGCGAAACTTTAAAGACGAAACAAACACTAAACTTACGCCAAAAGAGATCGGCGTTAATCTGCGTAACTATCAACGTAAATCAGCGAGTGAATCATTTTTAAAACGCGCCTATACTCACTTCTATCGCATATGGGATTTTGAGGCGGCGCAAAGACCGGACATATTAATTGCTAACTCTCGATATACGGCGCAGAGAATAAGGAAATATTATAAGAGAAGGGCGGATGTGGTATATCCAGGCGTGGACATACACACTAAACTGACACGAAACAAAACGCGAAACAATACTAAAAATATCAGCATAGATCAGCATCAACCATCGAAGTACTTTATTGTGGTGAGCCGTTTGAGTTCATATAAGCATGTTGATTGGGCGATTGAAGCATTTAAAAATTTGCCGTATAATTTGGTGATAGTTGGAGAAGGACCTACCAGAAAAAATTCAAAATTCAAAATTCAAAATTCAAAATTAAGGAATAAAATATTTTTTAGAGACTTTATTAGAGATAAAAATAAACTAATGGACTTAATCAAGGGCAGTGTGGCTCTCATTCATTTGGCGGAAGAAGATTTTGGCATTGCAATAGTTGAAGCGCTAAAATTGGGAAAACCGGCCATCGTGTATAACAAAGGAGGGGCAAGGGAATTAATAAAAGAAGGCATATCTGGTGAATTTTTCACCAATAAACAAGATTTATCTGACATAATCAAGAAAGTAGCAGAAAATATTGGCAAATATAAGCCTGCAGTAATAAAAAAAAGCGTGGAGGGATTCTCAAGCGCAAGATTTAAAAAAGAAATTCAAGAAATATGGCTAAATGGCTAAATGGCTAATTGTTAAATGCTAAAATGAAAACTATTTATAATTTTATTAAAAATGCCGTAGAAAATGAGCGCTTAGCGCACAGCTACTTAATGCTCCAAACAAAACCGGAGATTAGCAGTCGCTTTATTAATGATATTAGCCAGCTTCTTTTGGACGCGCAGAAAGAAATGATAAATAAAGCTTTTATAGCCGAAAGATTAATCATAAACCCGAACGAAAAAGGAGTGATTGAAAAAAAAGAAATTGAAAAAATCCTCGGTTTTGCCAAACTAAAGCCGATATTTAGCGCAAAACGCCTTGTTATTATTCAAAGCGCGCATCTTCTAACCTTGCCAGCGGCGAATAATTTGCTTAAAATTATTGAAGAACCGCCTGTTCATCTAATTTTTTTCTTATTAAGTCACCGAATTGAGCTTTTACCGCTAACTATTCTTTCTCGCTGTGTCGTCTTAAGAGAAATAAACCAAAAAACGGCGCCTGCTTTAGAGAAAACAGCTATATTTCATAAAAAAGTTTTGGGATCCAATCTTAACGAACTATTCATTTTGGCCGAAGACTTGTCCAAAAAAAACAAGGAAACAATCATTGAACTACTCAGTGATTGGCTTGGATTATTGGGTAGTTCGCTGAAAGACAATGGTGCCAATAAAAGATGCAAAAAAACAATTTTTCAGATATACTATATTAAGCAAACTAAAACAATTTTAGAGACAACTCACGCTAATTTAAAGTTAGTATTGGAAAGATTGTTTTTGAAACTTGGGAAACACGGATAGCACACGGAACGAAGGAAACTTAGAACTTAGAACTTAAAACAATAACTCCTTACATGATTCTCCATTCATAATTCATAATTACTATTTATATGATAAATAATTTTATAGATAACTTAAAACAAGAATTTGACAAAGCAGTGAGCCATCTTAAAATTGAATTAGCCAAAGTTCATACGGGTCGGGCAAGTATAGGATTAATAGAAGATCTCAGTATTGATTATTACGGCGCGCGAACCCCCTTAAAAGCGCTGAGTTTAATAACAATAACAGCTCCTCGCGAGATTAAAATTGAAGTTTGGGACCAAAATGCGGTCAAAGCGGTGAGCGATGCGCTAACGAAAGCTTCCTTGGGATCATTACCCCAAATTGAAGGTCAATGGATTCGCATTAATTTGCCTCTTATGACAAGCGAAACAAGAGAGGAAATGACGAAAGCAGTTCATGCTCTTTCAGAAGAAACGAAAATATCATTAAGGAGTAGCCGTGAAAAGATATGGAGCGATATTCAAAAATTAGAGCATGATGGAGATATTCGCGAAGACGAAAAATTTAAGTTAAAAGAAAAAATTCAAAAATTTATTGATGACTATAATAAGCAAATTGATGAATTAGAAGGGAGAAAAGAAAAGGAAATCAAGAATTAATACAAAACCTAAAACCTAAAACCTAAAACAGTATCTCTTAGTAATTCTCTTTTCTTTGTTAAGTTTCATGTTTAACGTTTTCTTTCTATGTCCATTTTTTTAGTTATATTACTTTTTAGCATTTTAGTCTTGGCTCATGAAGCCGGTCACTTTTTTAGCGCCAAGAAGGTAGGCGTTAGAGTGGATGAATTTGGTTTAGGGTATCCGCCACGAATCGTAGGTATATATAGAGACAAAAAGATAGGAAAGTACAAAGTTTTGTGGGGAAGGAAGAAAAATCTTCTAAAAATTCGCGGCACCATCTACTCACTGAACCTTATTCCTTTTGGCGGGTTTGTCAGAATTTTTGGGCAAGACAGAGAAGACAAAAGTTCCTTAAATAAAAAAGACAGCTTTAATTCTAAGAGCGTGTTCAAAAGGTCAATTGTCATTTTGGCGGGGGTTGCGGCCAATGTTGTTTTGGCGATGATTTTTTTAAGTATTGTTTTTCTTTTAGGCGCTCCGGTTGAAGTTAATGAAAATACAGTAGGCAACCTAAAGGATGAATATGTTGTGATTATGGATACAGTCAAGGATTCTCCCGCTGACACAATGGGACTCCAAACAGGAGATAAGATAATAAAATTAGAGATTAAAAATAAGGAACTAAACATTAAAGAGGAAACCATCATTGCCGAAATTGATCAGGTGCAAGAATTCATTAACAAGCATAAAGGCGAAGAAATATTTATGACAATTCAGAGAGGTGGAGAAATAATTGAGCTTAAGGGAATTCCTAGAATTGATTTTCCCGAAGGAGAAGGAGCGTTGGGGGTAAGCTTGATTAAAACCGGTATTGTTAGTTATCCTTGGTATAAAGCCATCGGGAAGGGGATTAGCTATAGTTTTTCTATGCTGATTATGATTATCAATGGTTTTTACCTTGTCCTAAAAGGATTATTATTTAAGAGCGAATTAATAGGAAATATTGCCGGACCGGTAGGCATTTTTAAAATGACATCTCAAGCAGCTTCTTTAGGTTTTGTTTATTTTCTTCATTTTGGCGCTTTAATTTCACTTAATCTGGCGGTTATTAATACATTGCCTTTTCCCGCGCTTGATGGCGGTCATTTTCTTTTTATTCTTATTGAAAAGATAAAGGGTTCGCCAATAAAAGCCAAGACAGAAAGGATTGTTAATACCGTTGGTTTTTCTCTCTTGATTATTCTTATGATATTTATTACGGTTAGAGATGTTGTAAAACTATTTTAGTTAAAAAAATTCTTCCTTTATTTTTATATTTTATCTTTTATCTTTTATTTATCCCTATGCTTCAATCAAAATTATTTTACAAGTCAAATAAAGACATTACTAAATCCGAAGAATTTTCAGGATTAGATTTTTTGCATAAAGGAGATTTTATTGAAAAATTAGCCTCTGGCGTTTATAGTTTTTTACCATTGGGCTGGCGTGTTTTAAGAAAAATTCAAAAAATAATTCGGGAAGAAATGGAAGCAATTAACGCTCAAGAAGTTTCTTTGCCAAGCTTGCAGCCAAAAACAATTTGGGAAGAGTCGGGACGTTGGAATAAAATGGAGCCGCCCTTATTCAAACTCAAAGATCAACATAATAAAGATTTTGCCTTAGGTCCTACGCACGAAGAAGTTATAACGGGATTGGTAAAAAAAAGAGTGCAATCGTATCGTGATTTGCCAATTTTTCTATTTCAAATTCAAACAAAATTTCGCAATGAAATACGCTCAACAGGCAGTTTATTAAGAACACGGGAATTTTTGATGAAAGATTTGTATAGTTTTCATGAAAATAAAGAAGATTTAAATGAATATTATAAGAGAGTGGAAGGCGCGTACAGAAAAATCTTTACACGGCTTAATCTTGATTTTATCCAAGTTAACGCTCTTTCAGGCAGTATCGGAGGAGAATCTTCACACGAATTTATGGTCCAATCTCCACTGGGGGAAGATAAAATATATTTTTGCGACCAATGCAAAACAGGATTTAGCGAAGAATATTTTTTAGCGAAGAATAAAGATAAAAAAAACATTTTATGCGAGAAATGCAATAAAAAACTTAAAACAAGATCAGTCATTGAATGCGCGCATATCTTTAATCTGGGAGAAAAGTATTCTTCCGCGTTCGGTCTAAATTTTTTGGATAGAAACGGGCAGACAAAACTGGTTTCAATGGGATGCTATGGCATTGGAATAGGAAGGATTATGGCGACTATTGCTTTAACGCATTCTGATAAAAATGGCCTTATTTGGCCCAAAGAAGTCAGTCCCTTTTTAGTTCATATTTTAAATCTAAACCTTAAAAACGAAAAAGCGATAGAAAAAATAGTTTATGAGATTGAAAGCGAGGGCATTGAAGTTCTCTATGACGATAGAGAAGATGTTTCCAGTGGCGAGAAATTAATAGAGGCAGATTTAATTGGCTGTCCCTTAAGAATTGTGGTAAGCAAGAGAACAATGGAAAAAGGCATGGTTGAAATTAAAAAAAGAGGAGAAGAAAATGTGGAGATGGTGAAATTGGAAGATGTTATAAAATATATTTATGATTATTGTTGACGGCAATAAAATAGCTAATGAGATTTTAGATAATCTTAAAAAAGAAGTTGAGAACATTAAAAGACCACTTTGCTTAGCGGTAGTTTTTCTTGGCGACAATAGGATTAGCGCTTCTTTTATTAAGAAGAAAGAAGAAGCGGCAAAAAAAATAGGCATAGATTTCAAGTTTTTTAATTTTTCAGTTAGTATTTCTAATCGCCAGCTTCGCCAATCCTTAGCCAAAATAGCTAAACGCCACGATATTCATGGCATTATTGTCCAATTACCCTTACCAGCCTCTCTTAATTGTCAATATATATTAGACGCTATTCTGCCAAGTAAAGATATAGATGTTTTGTCATCCCTTTCTCTGGGAAAATTTTACACAAATAAGCTCAAAATATTTCCACCAGTTGTTGCAGCCGTCTTGAAGGTTCTAGATCAATATGATATAAAGGTGAAAGCTCAACGGGTTGTTCTGATTGGTTCGGGTAAATTAACCGGCAAACCGCTTTTACTTTCATTGTTAAATCAACAGGCAACCGTATCTGTTCTCAATAAGTTTACGCCTTCTTTGGCTGATTATACAAAAAAGGCGGATATTTTAATATCAGGCGCAGGGCAAACAAATATTATTAATTACAATATTATCAAAAAAGGCGCGGTTGTTATTGACGCAGGAATGAGCATTGAAACTCTTCATAATGGCAAAAATGTGTTTAGAGGAGATATTGATCCTGCGGGAATTGAGAAAAAAGCAAGGATTTTTGTTCCTTCGTCAGGAGGACTTGGTCCAATTACCGTTGCTATGGTAATGAAAAATTTAGTGAAATTAAATCGTAATTCTATCTTCCATCAAGGTTCTGGCGAGGCCAGGTTCTTCTAATTCACTATTCATAATTCACCTCCATGTCTAAAATTTTAACAAAAGAAGGTTTTGACAAGCTTAACAATAAGCTTCAAAAATATTTTAAAAAAAGAGCTACCATTGCCAAAAAGATTGAAGAAGCAAAGGCATTAGGAGACTTATCAGAAAATGCTGATTACGCCAAATCTAAAGAAGAACAAGCGTTTAATGAAGGGAGAATTAGGGAGGCAGAAAACATTCTTTCCAATGCAGAGATAATCAAAACAGTTAATAATGGCAAGGTAGTTGGTATGAATTCTATAATTCACATCAAAGACAATCAAGGGAAAGAATATAAATATCATATCGTTGGCTCAGGCGAAGCGGATCCGACGATGGGTAAAATTTCTTATGAATCGCCCTTGGGGCGTTGCTTTTTAGGCAAGAAAATAAACGAAACTGTGGAAACAGAAACGCCTGGAGGAAAAAAGATTTATAAAATTATTAAGATAAGATAAGATAATGGTTAAATTGTTAAATGGCTAAATGGTTAATCATTAATCATTAATCATTAGAAATTGATTCGAAATTCGAAATTAGAAATTATATTTATGTCTTTAAAAGATATTCGCCAAAATAGAATTGATAAACTAACTAAACTTAAAAAGCTTGGTATTAATCCTTATTCTATGTATAGCGAGAAAACCGCGACGATTGAAGAAATACTCAGAA
Organism: uncultured Candidatus Saccharibacteria bacterium; assembly: GCA_964398685.1. Taxonomy (GTDB): domain Bacteria; phylum Patescibacteriota; class Minisyncoccia; order JBAYJV01; family JBAYJV01; genus CAYNNF01. Next base: position 58,947 of record CAYNNF010000001.1, read on the forward strand.
ACAAAAAAGAAATTATGGAAAAGGGATCTGAGCTTGTTTTGGCAGGCAGAGTTAGAGGATTAAGGTCTCATGGCGGATCAGTTTTCTTGCACATTGAAGAAGATGGAAAACGTCTTCAATTGTTTCTTAGAAAAGACACATTGGGAGAAGACGCTTTTAAGTTATTTGGCGATATAGTTGACATAGGAGATTATATAGAAAGCAGAGGCAATCTTTTTTTCACTAAAACCAAGGAATTAACACTTGAGGTTAAAAATTGGCGTATTTTAAGCAAATCTTTACGACCGCTTCCTGATAAGTGGCGCGGACTGCAAGATGATGAAATAAAATACCGCAAACGTTATCTTGATTTAATAACTAATCCTGATTTAAGGAGGAAAATTCAGATTAGATCAAAGTTAATCAGTTGCTTGCGTGATTTTTTAGATAAGAACGATTTTATGGAAGTTGAAACGCCAATTTTGCAAAATCAGGCAGGAGGAGCTTTAGCGCGTCCTTTCAAAACTGAGCTTAATGCTTTAAACATTGAACTTTATTTGAGAATTGCTCCCGAGCTTTACCATAAAAGATTAATTATAGGTGGTCTTGATAAGATTTATGAAATTGGCAGATGTTTTCGCAATGAGGGTATTGATTCTTCTCATAATCCTGAGTTTACAGAACTTGAATTTTATTGGGCTTATTCTAACTATGAAAAACTTATGGATTTTACAGAAGATATGTTTCGCAAAATTCTTAAAGTTTTTCCTGAAGAAGATTTTTCAAAAAAGATTAGTAAATATCTTAATAATTCTTTATCACGGTTAGAATATCAAAATGTTTTGAAAGACATGGCGGGGATAGACTGCAATAAGACAAACAAGAAAGAACTTCAGGCGCTTCTTGCGAAAAAAGGATTAAAGAAAATTAAAGAAGGAGACAAATGGACATTGATTGACGAAGTTTTTAAGAAAATTTGTCTCAAAAAGATAGATTACCCCTTTTTCCTCATTCATCATCCTTTGCCTATTTCACCGTTAGCTAAGCGCGCAGAAAAAGATAATAATGTAGCAGCCCGTTTTCAGCTAATTATTGAAGGATTGGAGATAGTTAACGCTTATTCGGAATTAAATGACCCTTTAGAGCAGAAAGAAAGATTTGAAAAACAGAAAAAACGCGCCCAGGAAGGGGAAAAAGAAATTCATCCTTATGACAAAGATTTTATAGAAGCTCTTGAATACGGAATGCCGCCAACCGCGGGATGGGGAATGGGAATAGATAGATTAGCGGCATTATTGACAAATAGTTTAAGCATAAAAGAGGTTATTCTTTTTCCCTTAATGAGACCAAAGAAAAATTAAAACTTAAAATTCAAAATTCAAAATTAAGGAATAATTAATTTATGTTAGATATTAATTTTATCCGCGATAACCAAAAGCTTGTAGAAAAAATGCTTCAAAGAAGAGCCATCGGTTTTGATGTAGAAAACTTGTTAAAAATTGACGAGAAATGGAGAAATTTAACCCATGACATTGAAGAATTAAGAAAAGAAAAAAATAATATTAGCGCGACAGGAAAAGAAAAAGACCTTAAAAAAGCAAAATCCATTAAGGCCATTTTGTCAGAGAAAGAGCCGGAGCTTAAAAGAATCAAACTTGAATTAAACAAACTTCTCCTTTCTTTACCAAATATTCCTGACGCTGAAGTTCCTGATGGAGAAGGAGAAGAAGACAATCAAGTCATTCGCAAATGGGGCGAACCGCAAAAGTTTGATTTTCCTTTTAAAGATCACACAATTCTCGCCGAAGCGTTGGATATTATTGATCTAAAAAGAGGGGCAAAGGTTTCTGGTAGCGGATTTTACTATTTAAAAAACGAGGGCGCGCTTTTAGAAATGGCTCTTATGCATTTTGCCCTTGATAAGGCGCAAGAGAAGGGATTTCATTATTTAATTGTTCCCAGTTTAGTTAAAGAAGAGGCAATGGTAGGAACAGGATTTTTTCCGGCCGATGAAAATGAGGTCTATAAAATCAATAAAGATGAACTTTATTTAGCAGGGACGGCAGAAGTGGGATTGGCATCCTACCGCTCCAATGAAATTATTGATGAAAATAAACTACCCCTTTATTATGTGTCTTTTTCTACTTGTTTTAGGAGAGAGGCCGGCGCTTATGGAAAAACAGCAAAAGGCGTTTTTAGAGTGCATCAATTTAATAAGGTAGAGCTTTTTGTCATCTGTAAGCCCGATCAAGCCGAAGAAGAACATCAAAAACTTGTTCATTTAAGCGAAGAAATACTTCAGGATTTAAAATTACCATACGAAGTGGTAATAAACTGTTTAGGCGATCTTGGTTTTCCTAACAAGAAGCGCTATGACATTAATACATGGATGCCTTATTGGGATGGGTATCGCGAGACTCATTCTGCTTCAAATGATGGTGATTTTCAGGCGCGCCGTTTAAAAATACGCTATCGCACTAAAGAAGGCAAAATCCAATATTGCAACACTTTAAACAATACAGCATTGGCAAGTCCAAGAATTATGGTCGCAATCCTTGAGAATTATCAGCAAAAAGATGGGTCTGTCAAAATACCTGACATCTTGCATCCATACCTTCTCTTTAAGGAAATTCGCCGCTAATCATGAAAATCTTATATTCTGAAATTTTGCTTTTTTTCTTAATCATTACTCTTTGGTCAATTGAGACGAAGATTGTTTCAGATAATGTTATTTTTTTTAATGCTTCCTTAAGCGAGATTGCTGATGTTTTTAAGTTAACAGAAAATCAAACTGGAAAGATTTTTTCTGCTACCGCAATGAATAAAGAAAACCTCAATCAGGCAATGCTCCAAGAAAGAAAAACCGCAGAAAATTATTATCCAAGGCGCGATTGGTCCACCGAAGATTTTGACACGTCTGCTTCATCGGTCTTGGTTTACGACTTAAATAAAGAAAAAGTTCTATTTGAAAAAAAAATTACTCAAAATTTTCCTATCGCTAGCTTAACTAAATTAATGACAACTGTTATAGTTAGCGAGTATAAGGATTATTTTGAAGATTGGCTTTGTTTTAAAAAAGAAGATTTGTCTGTTGAAGGGCACGGAAATATTTTTCAGGAAAACGAAGAATATAGAGTAGAAGATCTGTTAGCTGCTTCCCTAATTAGCTCTAGCAATGAAGCTATTTCTTTATTGGTGCGGTCTTTAGAGCCCGTTTTAATAAAACAGGGGAAAGCTAAGAATTTTGTTGAATTAATGAACCTCCGAGCGGTCGAGATAGGTCTTTCTAACACGCATTTTTCTAATCCGATCGGCTTTGACGGTGACAATTTTTCCGATACTTGGGATTTGTTAAAAATAACGCACGCGCTTTTAGAGGATAATAATAAAATTTTTGAAAGTTCAGTTCTTAAAATTAAAACAATTTTTTCCCGTGCGGGCAGAGAGGTTAATCTTTATAACACCAATAAACTTTTAGAAAAAATTTCTAATGATATTTTAATAAGCAAAACAGGCCACACCGATTTGGCCCAGGGATGTATGTTGATTGTTAAAAATTTTTCTCAAGATCAAGTTGTTTTAATTATTTTAGGTTCATCAAATCGCGCGGCAGAAATGGAAAAATTAATTAATTGGGTAAATAAGGCGTATGTCTTTGAATGAAAAGCTATAAAACTTAGTAGTCATTAGAAATTATATCTTTCACATACCTTATGGACGATTTAACTCTACAAATTATTAGACTAATTATCACAGTAGTGGCGAGTTTTCTTGTAGCGCTTTTTTTTACTCCGCTTTTGGGAAATTTTTTGCGCCGCCATAAATTGGTTAAAAAAATTTCACGGAGCAATGTGCCAATTTTTATGCGGCTTCATAAAAAGAAAGAAGGCACGCCCACAATGGGAGGAATTTTAGTTTGGGGAACGGTTGTAATTGTTATGATAATTTTTAATTTAATCAGCAGATTGGGGCAAGGGACTTATTTAGAAAATATTAATTTTTTTTCTCGAGCAGAAACGCTCTTGCCTCTCGGGTCAATGTTAGTTTGCGCTTTTTTGGGAATGATTGATGATGTTCTTGGTATTTTAGGAATAGGCGTCAGGGGCGGGGGATTAAGGGTAAGAGAAAAAATTATTCTCTATACAATGGTAGCAAGTTTTGGCGCTTGGTGGTTTTATTATAAACTTGAATGGGACCTTATCAGCTTGCCTTTTTTAGGCAATTTTTATATTGGCCTTTGGTATCTTCCTGTTTTTATTTTCGTTATAGTGGCAACTACATTTTCAACAAACGAAACTGACGGGCTTGACGGATTAGCAAGCGGCGTGCTGATGATTGCCTTCATCGCCCTTGGCATAATTGCCTTTATTCAGGGAAGAATGGACTTGGCGGCCTTTTGCGGGGCAATTATCGGAGCGCTTTTGGCTTTTCTTTGGTACAATATTTATCCTGCCATGTTCTTTATGGGAGATACTGGTTCAATGGGCTTGGGCGTAACCTTGGGAATTATAGCTATGTTGACGAATACTGCCCTTCTTTTACCTTTCATTGCTTTTATTTTGGTTCTTGAATCTTCGTCTGTAATTTTGCAAGTGAGCTCCAAAAAGATATTTGGGCGGAAAATTTTTCTTTCCACTCCGATTCATCATCATTTTGAAGCAAAGGGATGGCACGAATCAAAAGTTACAATGAGATTTTGGATTTTGGCTGGAGTAATGGCTTCCATTGGGTTAATTATTTATCTTTTAGGTTATCACTAAAATGTTTGGTATTTTTGATTCAGGTGTTGGCGGACTAAGCGTTGTTACCCTGCTTAAAAAAAGGTTTACTGAGGCAGGCTTTATTTATTTAGGAGACACGGCTCATTTTCCTTATGGAGATAAAAGCAAAGAAAGTATCCAGGATTATGCTTATAAAAATACCCGTTTTTTGTTAAATCAAGGCGCAACAATCATTATCATCGCATGTCATACCGCGTCAGCTTTAGCGGCAGATTATTTAAGAAAAGAATTTCAAGGAATTCCAATCTATGATGTTATTACGCCAACAGTCAAAGAAGTTTTGCGCCTTAACCTTGATCGCATAGGAGTAATAGGGACAAGAGCGACTATCCAATCGGGTATTTATGAAAAAAAAATCAATTCTTGCGCAATCATTTCTCAACCTTGTCCTTTATTAGTATCATTAATAGAAGAAGGATGGGTTGATAGGCCCGAAACATTTTCTATTCTTAAACACTATCTCGCGCCCATTAAGAAACAGGAGGCAGAAGGACTTATTCTTTCATGTACTCACTATAGTCTTATCAGAAAACAGATTGAGAAGGTTTTGGGTTTGCAGATTAAACTAATTGATCCGGCAAAAATATTGGTTGATAGTTTAACTTTTAATAACGATCAATTAATTGGGAAGCAAAATAAAAAAGAAGAATTTTGGGTGACTGATTTTCCCCTAAGATTTCAGGAATTAAGTAAAATATTTTTAGGGAAAGAAATAATAGCTAGAAACGTGGAACAATAACTTAATTTCTAATTGGAAAAAAAGAACCTTGTTCATAAATTATGATTAAAAATTTTAAAAATTTAAAAGTTACTGTAATGGGATTAGGCCTTCACGGCGGGGGAGTGGGAAGCGCTG
>CAYNNF010000001.1:64662-82531 GCA_964398685.1 uncultured Candidatus Saccharibacteria bacterium
TTAAAAGTTACTGTAATGGGATTAGGCCTTCACGGCGGGGGAGTGGGAAGCGCTGAGTTTTTGGCAAGACAAGGAGCAAAAGTTTTGGTGACGGACCTAAAATCTGCCCAAAAATTGAAACTTTCCCTAAATTATTTAAAAAAATACAAAAACATTCAATTCATTTTAGGCCAGCATAGAAGCGAAGATTTTAGCGAAACTGATTTAATCATTAAAAATCCGGCAATTGACCCTGATTCACGCTATTTAGATATTGCCAAGAAACACAATATTCCCATTGATACGGATATTGGTATTTTCTTTGAGGTTTGTCCTTGTCCGATCATAGGAATCACTGGCAGTAAAGGAAAGTCTACGACGGCTGTATTAGTTTACAAACTTCTTTCATCGCGCCTGGATAAAGTTTATTTAGCAGGCAATATTAGAATTTCCGCCTTAAGCGAGCTAAAAAAACTAAATAAAAAATCCCTTTGTGTTTTAGAGCTTTCTAGTTGGCAACTTGATGACATTGTTTCTCACAAAAAGAGTCCGTCAATAGCAGTAATTCTTAATCTCATTCCTGACCACCTTAATCGCTATAAAAATTTTCAGGCCTATGTTGATGCAAAAAAAAGCATTTTTCATTATCAGAAAAAAAAGGATTTTTTAATCTTGAATTATGACGATCGCATTGTCAAAAGTTTTGAAAATGAGGCCAGGAGCAAAGTTATCTTTTTCAGTAGGAATTCAAATAAAACAATTCCTGCGCAAAATCTCGGCGCCTATATAAAAAGAGGATCATTCTATTATAAAAACGAAGAGGAACCTATCATTAAAATCAATGACCTAAAACTTAAGGGAGAGCACAATCTTTACAATGTTTTGGCAGCTATCACTATTGCTAAGCTTTATCATTTGCCAAACAAGATCATCAGGAAAGTTATTAAAAATTTTTCAGCGCAGAAAGGCCGATTAGAATATATTGGCAGATTCTTATCAATTAAATTTTACAACGATACAACGGCAACTATTCCAGACGCAGTTATTGCGGCAATTAAAAGTTTTGGCAATAAAAAGAAAATTATTTTAATTGCGGGAGGCCAAGATAAAAATTTAAACTATAAAGATTTATCAGATGTGATAATCAAAGGAGTGAAGAAACTTATATTAATTAATGGAAATGCTTCAGAGAAACTATATCAAGAGATTAAAATATCCTTAGCGTCAAAAATAAAACTTGCGCGGTTGGTGGTGGGAAAAGATATAAATAATATGAAAGAAGCGGTAAAAATAGCGGTAAACGCGGCTAACAAAGGTGACATAGTATTGCTTTCTCCCGGCGCGGCGAGTTTTAATCTTTTTGAAAATGAATTTGATAGGGGGGAACAATTTATTGCAGCGATTAAAGAAATAACACAAACGCATGTTCCATGACTTCCAAGCATAAACCCGACAAAACCTTGTTTTTTCTAATACTTTTTTTAATATTTTGCGGCTTATTAATTCTTGCTAGCGCTTCTTTAGTTAAATCTCAAATGAAGGCCGGAGAAAATTACTATTATCTTAAGCATCAGTTTATTTTCGGAACATTAATAGGGCTTGGGTTGTTTTTTTCGGCCACTAAGTTTAAATACAGTTTTTGGAAAAAAATCTCCTTTCCTATATTCGTCCTGTCTTTATTAATTCTGATTCTACTTTTTTTACCTCGCTATGGAATGGAATCAAAAGGAGCAACCAGATGGCTGGGATTTGGAAATCTATCTTTTCAACCGTCGGAGTTTGCAAAATTAGGAGTTATTATTTATTTGTCAGCGTGGCTTTCTAAGAGAAAAAAACAAATTAATTCTCTTCCAAAAACAATCTTCCCCTTTTTGATGATAAATGCTTTTTTAGCCGTTCTGTTTCTTTTACAACCGGATATGGGCGGCCTTATGATTGTTTTAGGATGCAGCTATCTGCTTCTTTTCTTAGCGGGCGCAAAAAAAAGATATCTTGCTGTTATAGCAATCCTTGGCATTATCCTTTTTCTGTTTTTTACTTTTTTCTCTTCTTATCGCCTGCCGCGACTTAAATCTTTTTTGTCTCCCGGCGAAGATCCCTTAGCATCAGGATATCAAATTCGTCAAGCGTTGATTGGTATTGGTTCAGGAGGAATTTTGGGAAAAGGATATGGCCAAAGTTTTCAAAAAACAGGATATTTACCGGAAGTTATTGGAGATTCAATTTTTGTAGTTTTAATTGAAGAAATGGGATTAGTTGCGGGAGTTATTTTAGTTTTTTCTTATTTGGCCTTATTTTTCAGGGGGATGCGCATTGCCAAGAGAGCGCCTGATGATTTTGGTTTTTTGCTTGCTATCGGGATTAGTTCTTTAATTATTTATCAGGCATTTATCAATATTGCGGCTATTTCTGGGTTATCTCCCTTAACTGGCATGACATTGCCCTTAGTTAGCTATGGAGGGTCTTCTTATTTAGTCACTCTTTTGTCTCTTGGAATTTTGTTTAATATTTCTTGTTATACCAAAACAAGATCATAAAGAAAGAGTAAAGGAAATTTCATTTTAATTATTTCATAAAGGTAAAGCATATATGAAAAAGAAAATAGTTTTTGCTGGCGGGGGGACAGGTGGACACCTTTATCCAGTTATTTCTATAGCGAGAGAACTTGTAAAAAATAATCTAAACATAGGCACAGAGTTTTATTTTGCCCTGCCAAATAAAAAAAATTTTAACGTAATCAGAGAAGAAGGATTTATTCCTAAGAAGATTATAAGCGGCAAACTAAGGCGTTATTTTTCTTTTAAAAATTTAATCTCGCCTTTTCAAATTTTAATTGGCGCAATTCAGGCATTTATTTTTATATCTAAAGTTAAACCAAATTTGGTTTTTCTGAAAGGAGGGTATGGAGCATTACCTGTAGGGGCAATAGCTTTAATAAAAAGGATTCCCATTGTTCTTCATGAATCGGATGTGTCTCCCGGATTAATCACTAAAATTTTTAGCAGATGGGCAAAATTAACATTAATTTCATTCAAGGAAACCACAGATTATCTTTCATTATCTTCCGCGCGTCTATCAGGAAATCCTACCAGAGACTTTAAATGCAATGAAGGGGACAAAATTAAGGCAAAGCAAAAACTTAAAATTGATTCTAATAAAAAAGCAATTTTTATTTTAGGAGGATCTCAGGGTTCTGATGAGATAAACGAGTTAATTTTTAACTTAATTTCTGTTTTGGCAGTTAAATTTTCCCTTATTCATGTTATTGGTAAAAAGAATTTTCCTGAATTTAAGAAAAAAATTCAAGAAAAATACAATAATCATATTCAAGAGAATAATTCTAAAATTTCATTTCAAAATTATAAAGCATACCCTTTTATGGAAGAAAATGATTTAAAAACGGCCTATTGCGCTTCAGATATCATAATTTCTCGAGCAGGAGCAAGCGTGATCTTTGAAATTGCTCAAGTAGGCAAGCCGTCAGTTCTAATTCCTTTAATTGGTTCAGCATCGGACCATCAGAGAAAGAACGCCTATGCCTATATGAAGACAGGATCTTGTTTAGTGGTAGAAAAGCCAAACCTGAAGAAAAATATTTTTTTAAAAGATATTAATGACTTATTAAACAATGAAAAGAAATTAGCTCTTATGGCTGAATTCGCCCAAAAATTTGCCAAGCCCAATGCCGCCAAAGATATTGCAAATCTAATTTTAGGAGTGATGAATAATTCTTGATTTTTTTTGAAAAAGTGGAAAGATAGAAGATAAGAATTGACGAAGTTCTTTAAAAAAGGAGGTTAGCGATGTCGCGATTTACAAGAATTAACACTAAATGTGAACAAGACAAAACGTGTTCTTTGCTCATGGCAGTAAAAAAGATTAGGGTTAATCAAAGAGAAAAATCTCTCTTGACATGGGCAAGCCAAGCAATCCAGGACTGCACATCTCCAAGAACATATTTAACGGGCTATCGCAACAGCGCAAAAGGGCTTAAGCCAGAACAAAAATTAGCTTGGCGTTACGACAAAGAGCATAATCCCCATAAACCTTTAATCAATGGCCGTAATTTTACAGAAATTGTTTTAAGTTTAAAAAAACTTCCCAATGGCGCAGTTATAGCGATTGAATTTGCTCATATATCTTATCCTAAGGAAAAGAAAAGAATATCTGAGCCGATTACCAAGTTTGTTTTTTTGGGAAAAGTTATCATTCTAACTCCGGAGACTCAAAAAGGAAGGTGTGTTTATGGACTTGGCGCAGATTCCTTTTCTCAAGGAGAAATAAATTTGCTTCTAAAAAATTTAGGCATTCATGTTTTAGACCGTTCAAGCGATATCAATACTTTTTCCGATAAATTTCCTGTTATTGAAGGAATTACAAAACATGATATTTATTTCTTTGGAAAATGTATGTTGGACTGAAGATCAAAAGCCCTTATGTATCAACAGTAAGGGCTTTTTCGTTTTTTTATTAAGGTTCTTCTACTCCATATTTTATGATATAATAAATAAGTATTGAGAATGATTTTTGTATTTCAAACTTATGCCAATAAAACCTGATCAAAGCGAAAAAAAATTAATTAGAGTTAGAATAGCGCCCTCTCCCACAGGACTTTTTCACATTGGAACTGCGCGCGCAGCTCTTTTTAATTTTCTTTTTGCTAAAAAACATGAGGGAAGTTTTATTCTACGGATTGAAGATACAGACAAAAAACGTTCTCAAAGATATTTTGAGCAGGATATTATTGATGGCCTTGATTGGCTTGGCTTAAAGCGAGACGAGGGACCTGTTATTGGCGGTAAATATGGTCCTTATCGCCAATCAGAACGAATAGAGATTTATAAAAAATATCTCAAACAACTTCTTGAAGAAGATAAAGCATTTTACTGTTTTTGCAAAAAAAGCGAGACAGACTTGTTAATAACAAAAAGGAGCGTTCATTGGTGTAAGTGCGGTGATTTAAGCGATAAAGAAATTAAGGAAAAAATTAGCAATAGAGAAAGTTTTGTCATTCGCTTCAAAACTCCTCGGAAAAAAGAGATAGTTTTCAAAGATCTCATTCGGGGCAGGGTTAAATTTGATACGGAAATTATTGGTAATTTTTCTATTGCCAAAAATCTTGACGAACCTTTATATAATTTTGCGGCTGTAGTTGATGATTATGAAATGCGCATTAGTCATGTAATTAGAGGAGAAGACCACATATCAAATACTCCCAAACAGTTGCTATTGGCGCAAGCGCTTGGTTTTTCTTCTCCGAGCTACGCTCATTTAGCTCTAATTCTTGGACCTGACAAGACTAAGCTCTCTAAACGGCACAATACTGTTTCCCTTAAAGATTACAAAGAGAATGGTTATTTGTCGGAAGCAATGATTAACTTTATGGCGCTTTTAGGGTGGAACCCAGGCACAAACCAAGAAATATTTTCTCTATCTGAGCTTATTGAAAACTTCTCACTTAAAAGGGCGCAGTTATCAGGAGCTATTTTTGATCTGAATAAGTTAGAATGGATTAATGGTTATTACATTAGAAATTTTCCGGAGAAGAAGTATTTAGAAATGGCGCTGAAATACTTAAAGGGCCATAACGAAAACAAAGAATATCTTACTAAGGTTAGTATGGTCTCCCGCGGACGGCTTAAAAAGTTGAGCGATCTTGAGAGAGATACGAAATTTTTCTTTGATGAACCGCAATATGAACAAATCTTGCTTTGTTGGAAGCAAATGACGAAAGAAGACATTAAAGAAAGCTTAAAAGAAAGCCTTAAAACGTTTAATGATTTGGGTGATATTCAATTTAAAAAAGATAATTTAGAATTAATTTTATTGAAGAAAGCCCAAGAATTTAACAAAGACCGCGGCTGTCTTTTGTGGCCATTGAGAGTTGCTCTTACGGGACTTAATGCCTCTCCCAGTCCTTTTGATGTGGCGGCGATTTTAGGCAAAAAAGAAAGCATAAAAAGGATTAAAAAAGCAATTAGCAAAGCGAATAATGAGTAATTCATCATTTATAAATGCGTTTTTCTTTTTTTAAAATTTTGACGATATTTTTAACAGTAATTTCTTTTAATTATTGTTTTTTGTTGAGTAGCAGGGCAATTACTTTGGACGAGATTCAGGAAGAAATGGCTAATATAGAAAAAGAAACAGAAAGATTAGAGAATAAATCGTGCGTCTATCAAGAAAATATTAATGAACAAAATAAAGCCATCAATTCATTGGCTAATAAAATTAGCATTCTTAATAGTAGCATTGCAAAGTTAGAGAATGATGTTTATCTGACTTCTCAAGAAATCAAACTTAAGAACCTCTTAATTCAAAGCTTAGAAATAGAGATTGATAAAACCTTTTTAAACATAAATGAGAAAAAAAATATTTTGACTGGTATGATTCGCATTATCAATGATTTTGATAAAAAGAGCTTGATAGAAATCTTCTTTGAAGACAAGCAATTCTCTGAATTTTTCAGCCAAACGCAATATATTAACCTTGTTCATAAAGGCCTCAACGAATCATTAGCGGAAGTCAAGAATCTAAAAAATGCGCTTGAAGATAAAAAAACAGCTTCAAAAAAAGAGAAACAACAATTAGAAGAACTCAAACAAAGAACAACCGTTCAAGAATATGCTCTTAGTCAAGATCGTTCTTCTCAAAGAGAATTACTTAACGCAACAAAAGGAGAAGAAGAGAAATATCAAAAATTATTTTCCATTACGCTACAAGAAAAAGCCAAACTTCTCAAAGAAATGGCTGAGCTTGAAAAAGAAGTAGAAAGACGCAAAAATTTTCTTTATTATAGCGAAATTGGAAAAATTCCTCCAGCAGGTGTGAAAATTTTTCGTTGGCCGGAGGATCATACAATTTTGACACAAGGGTATGGTATGACCGACTTCGCGCGGAGTGGCGCTTATGGAGGAGCGGGACATAATGGTATTGATATGTCGGCTGGACTTGGGTCGCCCGTAAAAGCGGCAGCTGATGGGGAAGTGTTAATTTTAGGGCATAATAAGGGTTGGGGAAACTGGATAACGCTTAAACATAAAAATGGGATGGTAACTCTTTATGCTCACATGATAAAGCCCAGTTTTCTCAAAGTAGGGGAAGGTGTGGATGCCGGGGATGTTATTGGCTATGAAGGTTCAACTGGTTTTTCTACGGGTTCGCATTTGCATTTTAGCGTTTATTATAAATTTTTTACTTATTTAAAAAATGACCAAGTTTATTTCAATTATTTTGACGGAACTTTAAATCCGCTTAACTATCTTTAATAAATGCGGTATGTTATTCCGAAGAGAGAAATATGTTGGAGGCTGAGCCTCCAATATATGTCAGCTGTCTTTTTAATTTCAACAAATATTTAACGGAGCGCTAAACATTATGCGACATAAAAAAAGAGTATTGGTCCTTTTTGGAGGGAAATCGGCTGAACATAAAGTTAGCATTCAATCAGCTTCTTCAATTATTTCCGCCCTTAATAAGAAAAAATACGATATTATTCCCGTTGCTATTAACCAATTTGGCAAATGGCTTAACATTGAAGATTCAAAAAAACTTTTGCCGGCTTTAATTAGAAAAGAAATAATAACAAAAGAACTTGTTAGGAAGAATGAATGTATTGATGTTGTCTTTCCTGTTCTTCACGGTCATTACGGCGAAGATGGCGCGATGCAAGGCATGCTTGAGATTTTAAATGTTCCCTATGTAGGCGCGGGGGTTTTGCCCTCGGCTATTGGGATGGACAAGGGAATTCAAAAAATAATTTTTGAAAAATCTGGAATTTTAATTGTTCCTTGGCTTTCTTTTAAAAAAGAAAAATGGGAAAAGGAGAAAAAAAATTTAATTGAAAAGATTGAAAAAAAACTTTCTTATCCTATATTTGTTAAACCCATTAATCTTGGTTCAAGCATTGGTATTAGCAGGGCGCGCAATCACGAAGAACTAACAAAGGGAATTTCTCTTGCTTTTTATTATAGCAGGGAAGTAATCATTGAACAGGGAATAGATGCAAGGGAAATTGAATGTTCGGTTTTAGGAAATGATAATCCCAAATCGTCAGTACCCGGAGAGATTATTGCTTCTCGCGAATTTTATAACTATGAGGCCAAATATATTGATAATAAATCTGAATTAATTATTCCAGCCAAACTTTCCAAAATAAAAACAAAACAGATACAACATACGGCCATTACAGCTTTTAAAGCCATTAAAGCTTCGGGAATGGCGCGAGTTGATTTTCTTTTGGATAAAACAACAAAAAAACTTTATCTAAACGAGATAAATACAATTCCTGGATTTACCAAGATTAGTATGTATCCGAAACTGTGGCAAGCATCGGGAGTAGGGTATAGTGAACTTTTAGATCAATTAATTAATTTAGCATTTAATAAATATTACGGAGAAGAGGGCAAAAGCGCGCAAAAGCCAACCTTAAAATTATGCGACATAGGTAAGAGGTAAGAGTAGAATGGAAGAGAATTAACTATTTTTAAAAAATATAAAGAAAAAGATTTTTATCCAAAAATTTTTTCGCTTTTTTTATTCCCTCTATACCCTATTTTTTACCTTTTTTCTCTTTCGTTAGAAAAATGAATTTTTAATCCTTTCTTTTTTTAAAATGCAACGAATATAAGAATAATTTGATATATGTAGAGAACGAACAGTAGAAAGAGACATATACTATCAAACGGATAATAAAAATGCGCGAGAAACGATTCTCGCGCGTTGTTTTTTTGAAGGTTTTTATTTAAAAGGAGAAGGTAAGTAGTTCGCGATTAAAAACTTAAAGATGTCGCATAAGCTACAATGTGCGTCGTTCAATCTTTCACGCTTTCTTTTTTTTACTGCTATCACCTCCTTATCTATCCTTTTGCCATGAAATGAGGATTAAAAAATCTCTTTAAGGCAAAAAACCGTACGGGTTTTAATTTTAATTCTTTATAAATTGCATTCGTTGCGCTTTTCGCCCAAGGTGTCAGAGTTTTATAGTTTTTGAGTACTTGATTTAGGGTCACGAATCGCATAATTCTTCTATTAGGACTAAAAGGAGACATTTTATGAGGCACTCCGTCGCTAACAAAGAACTCTTCTCTACTTTTTAAATGAGAGAGAAGATATCCTTCTCTTAAAAAAATCAGATGGTTATTGCGTAATGTATAAATTCCTGGCTTAATTTCTTTTTCATTCTTCACCCATCTGCCTTCTTTGTTATGCAGTATCAGCTGAGCGCCAATTTTAGGAGATTTCATTTGAGCAACAATATCGCCAAAGATATGTCGCATAATATTATGTTGCTGTGGATTTAATTTGAGAAATGATAAAAAATGTAAAGCAGCTATAGGGATTTCTTCGTTTTTTGTTTGGATCATTGTGAGAACAGGAAATGAACCAAGTAGCCTAGGATTGCATTCTCCAATATAGAACTCTTGCGTGGATTTGTCTTGAATAAAATCCAACCCAAAAATTCCTTTGTATCCCTGAGATTTTAAATATTCTCCTATATCAATTGTAGCGTTATAAATTTTTTGAAGCGTCTTTTCGTCAAATTTATCACGAGAAAATGTCCAATCATGTCCACACCAAAGACCATTGCCTGTTTTAATTTTTAAATTATAACATGCTTCTTGGTCTAAAACTTGATATTGAGGGTAGGTGTAAGCTATCCCCCAAGGAGTGACGCAGCCGGTAATGCTGGGAGACGGGCCCTTAATATATTTTAAGACAAGCGTGTTATCTTCTAAGTTAGGTAAAATTTGTTTAGCTTCTTTTTTACTATTAATAAAAAAAGTGCCTCTTCCCCCTCCTCTGGTAGGATGTTGGATCACCATTGGCAGGCCATATTTCTTTTCTAACTTAGCAAAGTCTTTAACGAGAATGCCGGGACTTTTAATAACTTCTCCAGGAGGAACAGGTAAATTTAATTTTTGTAGGATATTTCTAAAATAAATTTTGTTTTCAAAAAGTTTTTTGCCAAATTTATATGAATTAGCGCAAAGAATCCATTTATTTTCTCTAACAATTTTTTGCATTGAAACAAATGGCTTGTAAACAAAAAAAACAGGCTGTTTATGCTTAAATCTTTGAATGTATTTTTGAGTTTTTAGATCCTTCATTAGGGTATTAGAATTGCGCGGCGCGTTAATATGCTTGGATTTAAGATTTTTCTCAAGAGAAAAAATTTCAACATCTTCTTCAATAAACTTATTCTCCAAAGGGTCTCTAAGACTAATAATTCTATAGTGAGGAATAAAACTTTCCGGACCCAGACGATTAAAAGCATTAACTCCCAAACCAAAAAAAACATAGCGATCTTCAAGATTTTGAAATATAGACTTAATAATGCTCAACAACTCTTTGTCTTTATTATTATATAATCTCATTTTTTTACTCTTCCGTCAAAAATTAATGTTTTTATTCTTTATTAGTGCCTCAATTCCAGGAAGTTTTTCTCCCGCTAAAAATTTAAGAAGAGATCCTCCGCCAGTTGAAATGAAATCTATTTTTTGGGAAACTTTATGTTGATGGACTAAAACAATGGACTCTCCTCCCCCAATAACTTTATAAGCACTCTTATTTTTGATAATCGCTTCTAAAATTTCATCGGTGCCATGTTTAAATTTTTTTACTTCAGTATATCCCATAGGACCGTTCCAAATAATCATTTTTGCTTTTTCAATAATAGTTTTAAAAAGCAAGATTGTGTCAGGACCTATATCTAAGATCATATTTTCTTTTCCTACATTGCCAACGGGCCTGAGCGCAACAGGGCTTTTTCCATCTTTAGTTGGAGACGCAATTACATCTACGGGAAGATGAAGATTAATATTAGTAATTTCAAGTCCGTTTATTGATTTAGCAGTTTCTTTGTCTATTATTGATTTTCCCACAGCAATACCTTGAGCAGCTAATATAGTATTGGCCAAAACTCCCCCGACCAAAACCCCGTCCGCCTTAGAAAGAAATACTTGAATAAGCTTCGTTTTAGTTTTAGCTTTAGCTCCGCCCATAACAAAAATTAGGGGTTTGCGCGGGTTCTTTTTAATATTGTTAAGCGCCTTAACTTCTTTTTGTAGCAAGAAGCCTGCTGCTGATGGCAATATTTTAGCAATAAGAGTAATAGAAGTTTCTTTGCGATGCGCGCTAGCGAAAGCATCATTAATAAAAACATCTGCCAAATTACTCAGTTTTTCGGCGAATACCTGACTTAGCGCTTGTTCTCCAGGATGAAAGCGAATATTTTCTAACATTAAGATATCACCTGCTTGCATATTTCGAAGAACCCCCCCGACGTAATGTCGTGGGGAATCTTGACGGGAAGCTGGCATAAAGTAAACTATTTGAGTAATTCTTTTTAACTCTTGGTCGTAAGAAGAAGCTTGATTATTATAAATAATTAATTTTCTTTTCAATGATTTAGCCAAAAATCGCGCAATAGGTTCAATTCTTAATTCTTCTACCACTTTTCCATCGGGTCTGCCCAAATGGCACACAATAATAATCTTACTCTTTTTATTTACTAAATACCTTATTGTTTTGAATGTTGCTTTAATGCGCCAAAAGCTATATTTATTGATTGTTTTGCCTGTCAAAGGCACATTATAATCAGTTCTAAGCAAGACTGTCTTGGCCTCTAAATTAAGATTAGTTATTTTTTTTAACATATTAAACAAATTGACGAATAATAGCTGAGAATTCTTTAATTATTAAGCTTTTTGCTCCCACCAATGCTCCGTCAAAGCCAATATCAATTGTAAGTTCTTTGATGTTTTGGGCATTAATGCTTCCTCCGTAAAGTAATTTTTTGTCTTGTCCCAAAACTTGTTCAAATGCCTCTTTAATTTGAAGAAGCTTGTCTTTGGGAGGCACTTCTCCGCCTTGAGTGCTAATGGCTTCAGTGGGCTCATAAACAAAAATAATCTGGTTAAGCTTATCTTTGACATTACTAACCAAAAAATTTAATTCAGCGATAACCTCTTCTGGTGTTTTGGAATGAAGACACAAAATGGGTATCAGTTCATTTTTTAGCGCAATTTCCAGTTTTTTCTTAACCATTTCTTCATTTTCATTAAAGTATATTTGTCTTTCAGAATGTCCAATAAGAATATATTTACATCCCAAATCTTTAATCATAGCAGGAGATATTTCTCCCGTATAAGCTCCTTCATTTTGCCAAAAAATATTTTGAGCGCCTAATTCAAATAATCCAGAATTTTGACTCAAAATATCTTTAGAAACCTTTAGCCATGTGAACGGAGGAAGGAGGACGATGCTGATCTTTTCTTTATTCACGGATTTAACGGCCGGAATTATGCCCTCTATTAAGTTTTTTGCCTCTTTTTCGGAGCGGGGGTTCATCTTCCAGTTGGCGATTATATAAAATTTATTCATATTATTCCGTCAAAAATTAATATTTTTCTAATTCTATAAAATACAAAATTTCAAGTTATTTTGTTTCCTTATTTTATCTTATTTAACTGAAAATATAAATACCATTTACTGTTAATAATGTTACTATAATTCCGGCAATGAGTACTCCTAAAGTGATTAAAGGAAAAGATCTTCTTAAGGGAACGCCGAAAACATAAGAAGCCAAAGCTCCTGTCCACGCGCCAGTGAATGGCAAAGGAATGGCCACAATAATTATCAATGCTAAATCTTGCCATTTTGTAAATTTGGCCTTATGGCGTTTTCTCGTTTTTTCAAAAACCCAATCAACAATTTTTCTTAAAAAAGCTACACGATTAATAATATCTTCTATAAAGTAATTGAGCGTAATGAGCAACAAGAAAGCTACTAAAATATTACCAAAAATGCTAATAAAAACGGCTTCAGGCAAACTAAATTTATAATATAATAAAGCCAAAGGAATGGCGCCCCTAAGCTCAGACAAGGGGCTCATTGATAATAAAAAAACAATTAGATGTGGCATTTACAAAATAAAAGATAAAAAATAAAAGATAAAAAAGAACAAAATATAAACAGATCTTCTGATTTCTGCTCTTCCCTGCCTGTCGGCAGGCAGGCTTGATAAAAAATGGAAATTAATCTTGTTTATTTATCGTTCCTTACATTCCCCTTGTTTTGTTTTCAAATATTGCTCTAGTATAAGAACCCCCGACGATATGTCGGGGAACCTTGATAAAAACATAGAGACTAATCCTGTTTATTTATTGTTTCCTTCTTATTTGTATCTTTTTTAGAATTTAAATACTGTTCTAGTATAAAACAGGCAGCGCGAGAGTCAATATATTTTTGCTGTTTTTTTGCATAAGAAAAAGTTTTTGCTAATTTTGTGGTGAAAATTTCACTCGAAAACTCAACAGGGACAAAAATCTTATTTTTTAATTGTTCGGCAAAATTTTTGGTAATGACAAGTCGTTCATTTGTCGTCATTTTTAGCGGTTTAGGCAATCCTACTACGACTTTTGTTATCTTATTTTTTTCTATAAGCGCTTTAATTTGTTCAATTGCTTTTTCTTTTGATTCATTAATAATAACATCAAGTGGTTTAATCCACCCATCTTGCGCAATTGCTATGCCTATTCTTTTGTCTCCATAATCAATGGCTAAAATTGCCATATCAATTTATGAATATTGAGTTAAAATTTCGCATCCATTTTCAGTTATTGCTATAGTATGCTCAAAGTGTGCCGAAAGAGAGCCGTCCTTTGTTTCGTACGAAAAACCATCTTTGCCTTTTTTAATCCTATCGCTTCCCAGAGACGCCATGGGTTCAATTGCCAAAGTCATTCCCTGTTTTAAAAGTGGACCTAATTCATGCGAGCTATAATTAAGAACGCAGGGTTCTTCATGAAGGTCCTTGCCAACACCATGTCCGGTCAATTCTTTTATGACAGAGAAACCCTGTTCTTCAATAGTTTTCTCTATAATGGCGCTGATTGTCCCTAATCTGGTATCTGGCCGTATATTCTTTATGGCCAAATCAAGCGCTTTTTTAGTAGCGCTTAGCAACCTTAAAACCTCTTTGCTTACAGGAGGGGTTGCAAAAGAAATAGCGGCATCGGAATGAAACCCATTTTTATAAAAACCCAAATCTAAACTGACCAAATCCCCTTCTCTGATAACCTTATCTTTCCTTGGAAGAGCGTGAACTATCTCTTCGTTAATAGAAAAACATAGAGATGCGGGATAGCCGCTAAATCCTTTGAAAGAAGGCGTACCGCCATGTTCTTTAATTAATTTATTAGCAAGATTTTCTAATGTTTTTCCCGAAATACCGGGTTTGGCTATTTTTTTTAGTTCTTTTAAAATTAACGCAAGAACATGTCCATTATGTCGCATAATATCAATTTCTTTGGGGGTTTTGATTTTAATTTTCATAGAAACTCCAGTTTAACATTGATTTCTCCTACTATCAATACTGAAGAAGGCCAATATGGGGAAGTCCGACTTCCCCAAAATAAATTTGTTATTTATAAAAAAAAGGATTCAGAGTTATTTTTCTGAGCCCTATTTCTAATTTTTTAGAAAAACTCTTCACTTCACTCAAGTTAGATTAATTTCTTCACAATATCTTGATAAACATCTTCAATTGACTGTTCTCCATTGATATCAATAACTAGCCCTTGTTTTCTTAAGTATTTAATAGTAGGAAGGGTTTCTTTTTCATAAACCCTTAAACGATTTTCAACAATATTTTTTTGATCCATTTCCCTTTTGCCCAATTCACCGCCACAATAAGGGCATTTATCAATCTTTCCAATTAATTCGGGATTGATTGGTTTTAAGCATTTTTGACAAACAATTCTTTTTAAATTTCTCTTCAATGTTTCCTCGGAAGAAATGTTAATAAAAAAAACCTTGACTTTATTCTTGCCAAGGATTTTATTGAATAATTTAATTGAGCCTTTTGCTTCGTCAATGGTGCGAGCGGCGCCGTCAAGGATAAGGCCTTGACTAACAAATACCTTCCCGAGCTTTTTAATTTCAGCCCCTATCCACATGGCAATAACCTTGCCATCAGTTAACCTTCCTTCTCTATAACCTCGTTTGCTTTCAATGACATCGGGATCATTGGGGGCGCTTTCAAATTTTTCTCTAATAACTTGACTTAAATGAATAATATTTAGATTAAGCCGTTCAGAAAGCAATTCGGCTTGAGTTCCTTTTCCGGAACCGGGGGGACCAACCAAAATAATAATTTGATTAAGCGATTTCATATTTAAAAGGTTTCGTAATCTCTCATAACAAGCTGGGCATTAACTTGTTTCATAGTTTCCAAGACGACAGAAACGACAATTAAGAGAGCTGTGCCACCAATCATAAATTCAAAAGTAGAAACTTTTGTTAATCCCTGGACTATCATGGGTAGAATTGCGATTAATCCAAGAAATATTGCTCCCACAAGGGTAATGCGATTTAAAATGTATGCTATATAATGTGATGTATTATCTCCGGGGCGTATTCCCGGAACAAATCCACCGCTTTTTTGAAGATTCTCGGCAACATTTTTTGGGTCAAAGGTGACTGCAGTATAAAAATAAGTAAAAGCAACTACCAAAATAAAATATGTCATTGTATAAAAAACCTTATTTTGAAAGATGCCGTTAAGAGAAGCGGCAAAATGCACTAATGTTGGATTTGATGCTCCTGAAAGAAAAGTAGCGATCATGCCAGGAAGAAGCAAAACCGAAATAGCAAAAATAATAGGGATAACTCCTGCTTGATTAATTCTTAAAGGAAGAAAGGTGTTTGCTCCGCCGTACATACGGTGTCCCCTTATTCTTTTTGCGTAAGATATAGGGATATTTTTTTGACCTTCTGTAATAAAAACAACACTAGAGATAACAATTAACGAAATAGTGATAAAAAGAACATAAGAGAAAACAGCTGTTGAGTCCCATGTCGTTATAGTTTGACCTATCTGAAGAGGCACCCTTCCGACAATGCCGGCGAAAATAAGTAAAGAAACGCCATTACCAATGCCTTTCTGCGTTATTAATTCTCCTAGCCACATTAACAGAAGCGCTCCAGCAGTAATAGTTATAATATTGGTAAAGAGATCTAAGGAGGAAAGATTTCCAATAACTTCTTGTTTTTGAAGAAGATTAAGGAAACCAAAGGCCTGAACCATAGCCAATGGCACAGTCGCAATTCTGGCATATTGATTGAATTTTTCTCTTCCTTCATCTCCTGCTTCCTGATAGATTTCTTTAAGGCGGGGAAAAATCATTGTTAGCAACTGCATAATAATAGTAGCAGTAATGAAAGGGCCTAACCCCAACATAGCGATAGACATTCGGCTCATCGCTCCTCCTGTAAAAACATTAATCATGCCAAAAAATTGATTACCCGAAAAAAAACTTTGAAGCTTTTCTGCGTCAATGCCTGGGATAGGAATAGCTGCAATCAACCTAGAAATGGCCAATATAGCCAAAACAAAGAAAATCTTTTTTCTTAAATCTTTAATGCGGAAAATACGAAAAATTTTTTCAAACATGGAATATAATTTCTAATTTCTAATTTCTAATCAAATCCCAATGATTTAATTTCTAATTAAATATTCACTCCTTAAAAAATTTAAAAAATTAATCCTTCTTTTCTAGCGGCTTCAGCCAATGCTTTGATACGGCCGTGATATTTGTAACCGCTTCTATCAAAAACAATTTTCTTAATATTTTTTTCTTGAGCCCTTTTTGCAATTAATTTTCCAATCTCTGCAGCGATCTCAGTTTTGGTGTTTTTTTTCTTCAGTGATTTTAACTTTAAGCTTGTAGCCGAAACAAGAATTTTGCCCTCTTCGTCATTAATAATCTGAGCAGATATTTGTTTAAGGCTGCGAAAAACTACAAGACGGGGCCAATGCGCCAAAGTTTGCATTTTTCTATGAATCCTTTGTTTTCTGAAAGATTTTTTTTGGTTAATATTTTTTTTCATAATGTTAGAATCCTGATCCCACTACTTTTTTACCTTCTTTTCGTCGTATAACCTCATCTTTATATTTTATTCCTTTTCCTTTGTATGGTTCAGGCGGTCTTAGTTTTCTTATTTTAGCAGCTACTTGGCCAACAAGTTCCTTGTCAATGCCACTAATTGTAATTGAATTTTTTTCAGTCTTAAAATCAATTCCTTCAGGCGCCTTAATGTTGACCGGATGAGAGAAACCCAAAGCAAGATTAAGCATGTCCCCTTCCACTACGGCCTTATAACCAACGCCTTTATATTCAAGTTCTTTGCTAAAACCGTCTTTTACACCGATCACCATATTATTGATAAGCGAGCGCCATGTTCCCCAAAGAGCTTTAATTTGCTTATCAGACGAGAGCGGTTTAACGGTCAAGACATTCTCCCGAAAATTAAATTCAAGATTTTTAGGTAAAAATTTTTCAAGAGTTCCTTTAGGTCCCACGATTTTTATCTTATTTTGATCCAGTTCAACTTTAATATCCTCGGGAATTATGACTGGTTGTTTGCCAATTTTTGACATATATATTTATTTAATTTCGCAAATAACTTCTCCTCCCACTTGTTTCTTTTTAGCATCTCTTGCGGTTAAAATACCTTGAGGAGTGGAAAGAATAATAACGCCGTATTTCAAAACCCTAATATCCTGATATTTAAGATAAACTCTTCTACCTAAGCGACTAATACGTTTTACCTCTGTAATCGCAGGCTGATTGTTAATGTAACTTAATTTTAACACCAATTGTTCGTGTTTGTCCGCCTTGCTTTTTCTTTCAAAATTTTCAATATACTTTTCTTCTTTCAAAACACGAACTATTTCTGTTAATATTTTTGACGCAGGAAAAGAACAGGTCTCTTTATGCGCCATCAAGGCATTTTTTATAATAATTAAAGCGTTGCTTATTGGATCCATGATATTAATTTAATTTTTAATTTCTAATTTCTAAAATTTGGTCATTTAGTAATTAGT
>CAYNNF010000001.1:82631-86423 GCA_964398685.1 uncultured Candidatus Saccharibacteria bacterium
ATTTAGTAATTAGTCATTATTGATTTACCAGCTTGATTTTCTAACACCAGGAATTTCTCCCCTATTAGCTAATTCACGAAAACATATCCGACAAAGACCGAATTTTCCGATATAACCTCTATTTCTGCCACAGCGAAAACATCGTCTTATTGTTCGTGTAGAAAACTTAGGTTTTTTATTTGCTTTTACGATAAGCGCGGTACGTGCCATAATTTTAATTATTTTCTTTAAAAATTAATCCTAATTTTTTTAATAATAACAGCGCCTCGTTGCCAGTTTTTGCTTTTGTTACAAAAGTTATTTCTAAGCCGAAATTATATTCTATTTTCTTCTGATGGCTTAATTCAGGAAAGGCAGTAACATCTTTTAGGCCAATTGTCAGATTATGGTTTTGATCAATTGATTTTAGCGATAATCCTTGAAAATTACGCATCCTTGGTAAGATAACCTTAACTAATCGTTCGGTAAAATCGTACATTCTTTTGCCCCGCAATGTTATTTTAACGCCAACAGGAGCTCCTTCTCTAAGCTTAAATCCTGAAATTGCCTGGCGCGCTTTGACGATAATTGGCTTCTGTCCGCCTATGAGGGCCATATCTCCAACAATGCGTTCTAAAAATTTAGATTCTTGTGATACAATTTTCCCTACTCCGGTATTGAGGACAATTTTTTGAAGACAAGGAACAGCTTGCGGATTAGCAATTTTCAGGTCCTTTTGGAGGGCAGGAACAATTTCTTTTTTAAAAATTTTTTCTGAATGAGACATAATACTTAATATTTAATCAATAACAGCATCGCACTTTTTACAGATTCTAATTTTTCTATTTTTTTCTTTTCTGAAGCCAATGCGCGTTGGTTTTTTACATTTAGGACAGATAATTTTAACATTTGAAACATCAATAGGACTCGGAACTCTAAGTTTTTGCCCTTTTTCTCCTGATTTTCGGGGTTTAACATGGCGGGTCATTAAATTCAAACCCTCAATAATCAACTTATTGTTTTTGGGCAATGCTTTCAAAACTTGACCACTCTTTGCGCGATCCTTGCCTCTAATAATTAAGACCTTGTCATCTTTTTTAATTTTCATAAGAGTAATGACATTAAATGACATCTTGAGCCAGAGAAATAATCTTGGCAAATCCTCTTTCTCTCAATTCGCGCGGTATTGGACCGAATATGCGCGTTCCTTTAGGTTCTTTACCGTCAAGAATAACAACCGCATTTTCATTAAACTTGAGATAACTACCGTCAATGCGCCTAAAAGGGCTTCTTTGTCTTACTACGACGGCCTTAACAACCTCTCCTTTTTTAACGCTTTTTCTCGGCTCAGCAAGCTTGACTGAAACTACAATAATATCTCCAATTCGAGCGTATCTTCTTCTTGAGCCACCCAGCACTTTAATACACTGAATGGTTTTCGCTCCAGTATTGTCAGCAACGTTTAATTTTGAGCCTGATTGAATCATATATCTTATTTATTCTTTCAATTAATATTGTAGATGGAATTAAACTTTCACATCCTTAGGCTTGCTTTTTGAATTATCATTAGTAACCAGACGCTTAATCATCCAACATTTTCTTTTGCTCAAGGGCCTCATGGATTCAATAACAACTTCATTGCCTGTCTTAAATTGATTATTAATATTATGCGCAAGATATTTCTTAGATTTTTTATAACGCTTTTTATAAATGGGATGTTTTTTAAAAACAGTAACCTTAATTACAGCTGTTTCGTTCATTTTGTCAGAAACAATCTTGCCTTTAAGCTGTTTGTGTAATTTATTTTCTATTTGCTTTTTTTGTTTCATATATATCATTAAAAATTTCAGCTTTTTGAGACAACATCTGTCAATTTAGGAGTAGTTTTTATCTCTCCTTTACTATCTTCTTGAATGATTGTTAAGAGGCGAGCAATTTGTTTCTTAGCTTTTTTAATTTGATGAACCTTTTTCAACCTGCCCGTTTCTTTTTCAAAGTTTAGATTAATCAGCTTTTCATAAAGTTGATCAAGCTCTTTCTTATTTTCCTGAGTATTTTTTTGGCGAATTTTTTGAGCCTCTTTCATCTTTTTATTTAATTAATCAATCTTACAAATTTAGTCTTTAAAGGAAGTTTGTAAGAAGCCTTTTTCAAGCTTTCTTGAGCCAATTGTTCGCTCACGCCGTCAATCTCAAAAAGCATAGTTCCCGGCTTAACAATGGCAACAAAATGATCAACATCTCCCTTACCGGCCCCCATAGGCACTTCTGTCCCTTTGCTGGTTATGGGTTTGTCAGGGAAAATTCTTATCCAAATTTTTCCTTCCTTTTTAAGATGGCGCGTTATTGTTCGTCTTGCTGATTCAATTTGTCTTGACGATATACGGCAAATAGCAAGGGCCTTTAATCCGAATTTTCCAAAACTTATCTTATTGGCGCGATAAGCCTTGCCTTTATATGATCCTTTTTGCCATTTTCGATGTTTTACTTTTTTTGGTAACAGCATTGAATAAAATTAGAAACTAATATTTTGACTTTTTTCCTTGTGTATCCATACTTTAATCCCAATGGTGCCGTAGGTGGTGAAAGCAACTTCTTGAGCGAAATCAATTTTAGCGCTCAAAGTTTGAAGAGGTATTTTACCCTTACTTAACCATTCGCAGCGAGCGATTTCTGCTCCATTCAAGCGGCCAGCTAATCTTATTTTTACACCCTTCAACTCTTTATCTAAAATAATTTTTTCAAGCGTTTTTTTCATAACGCGCCTATAGGGAAAACGCTTTTCAAGCTGTTCAGCTATACTTCTTGCTACTAATTGAGAGTGGGTGTCTGGTTTTCTTACCTCTTCAATATCAATTTTTATTGATTTTTTTGAAGAAAAAGGCTTATTTATATTTTTTTCTGAAAAAACAAGATTACCTATGTCTTTCTTTGAAAAAACAAGCTCGCCAATTTCTTTTTTCAGCTTATCTATATCTCTGCCGCTTTTGCCGATAATTAAACCTGGTCTGGCGCTGTGAATAACAATGTTAACTTGTTGAGGAGAACGTTTAATTTCAACTCTCTCAACAGCAGCATTTTTGAGAGCGTTCTTAAGATAGGAACGAATTAATAAGTCTTCTCTTAGATTGTTTTTATATTCCCTAAGTCCGCCCTTGTTAATTTTACTGAACCAGTGGCCTAGCCATTCTTCATTAATGCCAAGGCGGATAGATGTAGGATGTACTTTTTTACCCATAATAGAATAAATAATTTAATTTATAACTGCTAAAAAGATTTTCTTTGGAAAAACCTTCTTTTTGTGTTTTTTAATCGTTCTTTTTTAGAAAACGAGTCCTTGTTAAAGAAAGATGTTTTTGGTTCTTTTTCTTTTGCGGTTTTTTCATCATCGTTCTTTTTTAAAGGAGAAGGTTTTGTTGTCGCGCTACCAGTTTTTTTCTGAGAGATTTCTTCCTTAGATTTTTTGATTATCTTATCATCCTTTATCTCAATTTCAAGCAATATGCGAGAAGATCTTTTTCTTACAGTATATGCGCGCCCAAATGCTCGCGGTCTCCAACGTTTTAATGTAGCTCCCTGATCTACTCTGACATTTTTAACATAAAAATCACTCGTTTCTTGAATATTAAAATTATGTTGAGCATTAGCTAACGCGCTTTTCAATAATTTTAAAAGCGGTTGAGCCGATTTTTTATTCATATATAAAAGCTGCTGTTCGGCCTTTTTTGTATTCATATTCTTAATCATTTTAGCAACAATCCTTACTTTTCTTGGAGATATTTGCAAATGATTAAGTCTAGCTTTAATAATCATA
>CAYNNF010000001.1:86523-95059 GCA_964398685.1 uncultured Candidatus Saccharibacteria bacterium
TTTTCTTCTTCTTTCTGGAGTTTGCCACCGTGTCTAATAAATTTTCGCGTTGGGGCAAATTCGCCCAATTTATGTCCTACCATTTCTTCTCTGACGCTCACTAATATATGCTCTTTTCCGTTGTGAACATTAAAACTATAACCAATCATTTCTGGCACAATAGTGGAACGCCTTGACCATGTTTTAATGGGCTCTTTCCCTGGCGCTGATCTTTGTATTTTCTTCAGTAGCTTTGCGTCAATAAAATATCCTTTTTTTAGTGATCGAGACATGTTTTTACTAATTACTAATTACTAACCTATCTTCTTCTTTTTGCTCTTCTTTTGATAATTAATCTGTCTGAATATTTTTTCTTGCGAGTTTTTTTGCCTAG
Source organism: uncultured Candidatus Saccharibacteria bacterium (assembly GCA_964398685.1). Taxonomy (GTDB): domain Bacteria; phylum Patescibacteriota; class Minisyncoccia; order JBAYJV01; family JBAYJV01; genus CAYNNF01. The sequence continues at coordinate 86,897 of CAYNNF010000001.1, forward strand.
CGCCGGTTTTCCCCAAGGAGTTTTTGGATGTTTAAGGCCAATCGGAGATCTGCCTTCGCCTCCGCCATGAGGATGATCAACAGGGTTCATGGCTGAACCTCTAACGGTTGGGCGGATGCCTCTCCAACGCTTTTGTCCCGCCTTTCTTAATTTCTTGGTATTGGCTTGAGGATTAGAAAGCTGTCCAATACTGGCGAAGCATTTTGCTAAAACGAGTCGTATTTCTTTAGACGGCATAATCAATTGAGCGTATTTTTTCTCTTTGGCAGTTAATTGAGCGTAATTTCCAGCTGAACGCGCTAATTTTCCCCCTTGTCCTGGTATAATTTCAATATTATAAACGGAAGTGCCAGCAGGAATATTCTCTAAACGCATTCTATTGCCAAGCTTGATTGGCGCGCTTTCTGCTGTAATAACTTTATCCCCCACACTGAGTTTATCGGGCGCTAAAATATAACTTCTTTTTCCATTAGCATAAAGTATTTTTGCGACTAAGCACGATCTGTTTGGATCGTATTCTAATGATTCTACTTTAGCAGAAATTCCAAGCATATCAAGGCGCTGAAAGTCTACAAGACGATATTTTCTCTTATGCCCGCCACCGCGATGTCGTACCGTGATCTTGCCATGAGATCGGCCTGCATTGGATTTTTTAGGAGTTAGTAATTTTTTTAGAGGTTTAATTTTAGCCATAATTTACGGACATTAATAACAGTGATTATCTTTTAGCAAAAAGATCAAGCTTTTCTCCTTTTTTTAGAGTAATAATTGCTTTTTTATAACCTGATCGGTAGCCCACTTTTTTTCCTTTACGCATAGGCTTTCGTTTCACATTGATAATCGTTACTTTTCTAACATTTTTATTATAAAGAATGCCGATTGCTTTTTTGACACTAATCTTATTGGCCCGCTGAGTAACCTTGAAAATATATTTTGATAATTCTTCTTGAGCGGTTGCTTTTTCTGTTACATGAGGCGCGCTTAAATTTTCCAAAATCTTTCTCCAATCTTTATCCCTTTTTAAGCCAGCAACAGGTTGTTTATCTTTAATTTTAACCATTTTTTTGTCCATAAATTTTAATCACTAAGACAAGCGTAACCGTTCAAAAAGTTGTTCAAGCGCATTCTGGGTAATAATAATTTTTTTAGGGCTAATGAGAGTATCTGCGTTGATATTGCGAACATCGACTAAATTGATATTTTTAATATTTCTTACCGCCAAACTCAAGTTTTTATTAACTCCTTCAATTATGAGGAGACAAGAAGAGGGTTTTCCTTTGGGCAATATTTTCTTTATGCTCGCTGAGAGAATCTTTGTTTTTGGCTTGTCCACAGAAAAACCATCTTTTAGAACGATAACGCTTTCTTTTATTAATTTATCTTTTAAAATTTCAGCCAGCGCTAAGCGCCGCATTTTTTTATTAATATTTTTATAGAGAACCCTTTTTTTATTTGGGCCGAAAGTTATTCCGCCTCCCCTCCAAATGGGAGAACGGCTTGAGCCGTGTCGCGCTCGTCCTGTTCCCTTTTGGCGCCATGGCTTCTTTCCGCCTCCGCTCACTTCGGAACGATCTTTAACATGACCCCAGGGATGGCGTTGATTCGATCTCTCTACATAAATTACTTGATGAATTAAATCATGATTGATCTTTTTATCAAAAAAACTTTTTGGCAAGCTAAGCTTCCCTACTTTTTCGCCTATTTGATTGTAAGTATTGACTTCCATAGTTTAATTTGGTATAATGTGAATGTTAACGGAAAAATCTGAAAAGGAGGTTGAAATGAGGAGAAACTTGAGGATAATGCTTGGCGGAGGTGTTTCTGGATTAGTAGTATGGATAGGAATGAATCTTACGAAGGAATGCTCAGGGGAGAGTATGGGGGCAAGGATAATTGTGGCAGGAGTTTGTTTCGCACTTTATGTTCTTTCTGATTGATAGTTTCTGTTCTAAGTGCTCTCTCGTCAACCATTAAAACGGTTAATGAGCGGGCGCTTTTTTTAACCAGTTTTAATAATTTTTAATAAACCCTTAACATTTCCTGGAACAGCGCCCTTTACTACCAGAAGATTGTCTTTTTCTTGAACATCTACGATCTTTATATTTCTAAGAGTAATCGTTCCGCCACCCATGCTGCCCGACATTTTCTTACCCTTAAAGACTCGCGCAGCGTCGGTTGATCCGATTGAACCAGGCTGGCGATGAGCATGCTTTGTTCCATGAGTCGCAGACGCGCCTTTAAAATTATGCCTCTTAACTGTTCCCTGGAATCCTTTTGCTTTTGAAATGCCACTTATTTTTACCTTATCGCCTTTTTGAAAGACATTAGCTTTAATAATTGTTTGCGGCTTCAGATCAAGAGGCGTATCTAAACGAAACTCTCTTGTATATCTGAATGCTTGAGAACAGGAAATTTGTTTATTCAAGTGTCCTTTCATCGGCTTATTCATTTTTTTCTTAGACAAAAATCCAAGCTGAAGAGCGTCATAGCCGTCAGTTTTTTTATCTTTAACTTGAATAACAGGGCATGGTCCGGCGTGAATCAATGTAACAGGCACAACTCTGCCTTTTTCATTGAAAATTTGCGACATGCCCAGTTTTATTCCCAAAATAAAGCTTGTAGATTTTGAAGATTCCATTGTATTACTTACTAAAAAACCTGGATTTAACCAGGTTTTGGGGGTTAAATCTTATATTATATTAAACAAATCCAAAAATAAATTGAAAAATTAAAGCCATACATTATTAAACTAAATTTGAATTTTAGGTTAAAGAACCCTCGGTTCACCGGGGCAGGCTTGACGGGAAAACTTGAATTATAGATTCCAATATGTTTAATATCTAATTTCAATATCAATACCAGCAGGAAGGTCCAATCTGGAAAGAGAATCAATTATTTTAGCGTTGGGATTAATAATGTCAATAATCCGCTTATAAATTCTCATTTCATACTGATTGCGAGCATCTTTATGAACAAAAGTAGAACTATTAACTGTCCACTTATGAATTTCTGTTGGCAAAGGTACAGGACCGCAAATTTTAGCTCCTTGTCTTAAGCTGTTGTCAATAATTTTGCGCGCGCTTTCATCAACCAAACGATGATCATAAGCTCTAAGCTTAATCCGAATCTTTTGTTCTTCTCTAATGTCCTTTTTAACGGCCTTGGTCGTCTTTTTTTTATTGGACGCAATAACCTTCTTTTTATTATTTTTTTCTCCTTGTTCAGTTTTAGGCATACAAGTTTAATAATCTGACTCAAAAAGCTATTTAATAATTTTTATAACAACTCCGGCGCCAACTGTATGGCCACCTTCTCTAAGCGCAAACCTTTGTTTTTCTTCTAAAGCGACTTCTTTTTGAAGTTTTATCTTAAGAGTAATAGTGTCGCCTGGCATGACCATTTCTGTTCCTTCCGGTAGATTTATTTCTCCAGTAACATCGGCTGTTCGAATATAATATTGAGGCTTATAACCAGCGGCAAAAGGAGTGTGACGGCCCCCTTCTTCTTTGCTTAAAACATAGATTTCTGCTTCAAATTCTGTATGAGGTGTAATTGATCCTGGCGCCGCAAGCACCTGGCCTCTTTCAACGTCTTCTTTTTTTAGTCCTCGGAGGAGGACTCCAGCATTATCGCCAGCTCTGCCCTCATCAAGACTTTTGTTAAACATCTCAATCCCAGTTACAACCGTTTTTTTAGTTGGCTTAAGACCGACAATTTCTACTTCATCATTTAGCTTAACAATACCTCTTTCAATTCTGCCCGTAGCAACTAATCCGCGACCCTCAATTGTGAAAACATCTTCAATCGGCATTAAGAAAGGTTTATCGGTTTCTCTTTCTGGAATAGGTATATATTCATCAAGGGTTTTGAGTAATTCAATGATTGGTTTTGCTAATTCATCGTCTGCGCTCTTAACTCCTTCTAAGATTTTAAGGGCTGATCCGCGAATAAAGGGAATTTTATCTCCATCATATTTATATTTAGTTAATAATTCCCTAACTTCTTCTTCCACTAAATCAATAAGCTCTGGATCATCAACTTGATCAATTTTATTGAGAAAAACAACTATTGAAGGAACGCCAACTTGGCGCGCCAACAAAATATGTTCTCGTGTTTGAGGCATTGGGCCGTCAGCAGCTGAAACCACTAAAATAGCGCCATCCATTTGAGCCGCTCCGGTAATCATATTTTTAATATAATCAGCATGACCGGGAGCATCAATATGGGCATAATGTCTTTTATCGGTTTCGTATTCTACATGCGCTAAATTAATTGTAACGCCCCTGGCCTTCTCTTCTGGAGCAGAATCAATCTCATCAATACCTTTTTTTGAGGCCATGTGTCCCGTAAGGGACAAAACCTTAAGAATAGCTGCTGTCAAAGTAGTTTTACCATGATCGACATGACCAATGGTGCCTACATTAATATGCGGTTTTGTACGTTCAAATTTTTCTGCCATAATTGGAAATTTGCAAAGTAGTATTCTTTGTCTATTAAGAGAAAACAGACAAAAAATAATCCTCCGCGCTAAAACAAATTTTATTAATGATTACATCTTAAACTATTAAAAGTTGGATGTCAATACTGATAGAAGAATGAATTTAGAAGAACCCTTGCTTTCTGTCGTTGGAAGATTCTTCTGTTCTACGTTCTATATCCCTTCTCAGCTTCGCTGTGATATTATTTTTTGTGTAATATTTTCAGGAACCTGCTGATAGCAATTAAACTCCATTGTATAAATTGCCCTGCCTTCAGTCAAAGAGCGTAAACTGGTGGCATATCCAAACATTTCGGATAAGGGTACCATAGCATCAATAATTTTCATATTAGAGAGATCTCCTATATCAGTAATTTTGGCGCGTCTTGAATTTAAATCTGCCGTTACGTCCCCTATAAACTGTGGAGGAGTTGTAACCTGTGTTTTCATAATAGGTTCAAGTAGAATTAATTTAGCTTTCCTGCATGCCTCTTGAAAAGCGATTGAAGCCGCAATTTTAAAGGCTATTTCAGAGGAATCAACTTCATGAAAGGAACCGTCATAAAGCGTTGCTTTAAGATCAACGACTGGATAACCGGCAAGGACACCCCTGCCCATCGCTTCTTTAATGCCTTTTTCAATCGCTGGGATAAATTCTTGAGGAATAGTGCCACCCCTAATACTATTGACGAATTCAAAACCTTCGCCTTGCTCTCTTGGTTCAATTGTTAATAAAACATGACCGTACTGTCCTCGGCCACCGGTTTGGCGGACATACTTACCTTCTGCGTTTGCGGTAGCAAGAACGGTTTCTTTGTATGCAACTTGAGGCTTGCCAACATTAGCTCCAACTTTAAATTCGCGCAACATTCTATCAACTATAACTTCAAGATGTAATTCTCCCATGCCTGACATAATTGTTTCGCCTGTTTCTTCAGCTGTTTTTACATGAAAACTGGGGTCTTCTTGCATCAGTTTTCTTAAGGCAATTCCCATTTTTTCTTGATCCTGTTTTGTTTTTGGCTCAATTCTAATATCAATTACAGGGTCAGGAAAATCAATAGACTCTAAAAGGATTGGATTATCAATGTCGCATAATGTATCACCAGTAGTAGTATTATCAAGACCTACGGCCGCGCCAATTCCGCCAGCATAAATTTCTTCTACTTCCTCTCTCTTATTAGAATGCATTCTTAAAATGCGGCCGATTCTTTCTTTTTTATTGGTTCTAGTATTCAAAACATATGTTCCTTTTTTTAATACGCCGGAATAAACCCTAAAGTAAGTCAATTGACCGACATAAGGATCGGTGGCTATTTTAAAAGCCAAAGCGGCAAAAGGCGCATCATCATTATTTTCTCTCATTTCTATTTTTTCAGTTTTGGGGTTTATCCCTTGTATTGGCGTTAATTCAGCGGGATTAGGCAAATAATCACACACTCCATCAAGAACCAGTTGCACCCCCTTATTTTTCAGAGCAGAACCGCAAAAAACAGGAACAAGCTGAGAGTCAATCGTTGCTTTTCTAAGCGCTTGCTTCAATTCTTCTACCGAGAGTTCTTTTTCTTCAAGATACTTTTCCATTAAATTTTCATCGGTTTCAACAATTTTTTCAATGAGTGCATGGCGTTTTTTTTCTACCTCTTCTTGATATTCTTGAGGAATTTCTTTGATTATGATTTTTTCACCATGGTCGCCCTCAAAATAAAAAGCCTTTCTTATCAATAAATCAATTACTCCCTCATATTTATCCTCTAACCCCATCGGAATCTGCATTCTAATGGCGTTAAAAGTTAATCTATCAAGAATGGAAGCAAAACTTTTCTCAAAATTTGCCCCTAAACGATCAAGTTTGTTAATAAAACAAATACGTGGTACTTTATATTTGTCCGCTTGGCGCCACACGGTTTCTGATTGTGGCTCAACGCCGGCAACACCATCAAAAATAACCACTCCACCATCTAATACTCTCAGAGATCTTTCAACTTCAGCCGTAAAATCAACATGGCCTGGAGTATCAATAATATTAATGCGATATTCGTCTTGTTTATCCTCCTTATGATAAGTGGGCGTCCAAAAACAAGTTGTTGCTGCCGATGTAATGGTAATGCCTCTCTCTTTTTCTTGGTCCATCCAATCCATTATGGCCTGTCCATCGTGAACTTCGCCAATCTTATGGGAAATTCCCGTATAGAACAAAACGCGCTCAGTCATTGTCGTTTTACCGGCATCAATGTGAGCTATAATACCAATGTTTCTAAGTTGATTTATTGGATATTGCCGCATGGGGAATTTAAAACTTTAAATTTAAAAAAAACAACTCCATTTTTTTTATTTTTTATTTTTTAATTTTGCATTTGAGGCCAATGGCCAAAACTACCAGGCAAAATGAGCAAAAGCGCGATTGGCCTCTGCAATTCTTTCTATTTCTTTCTTCTTTTTCATGGCCTCGCCTTCATATTTCAAAATTGCTAAAATTTCTGCGGACAATCTTTCCTCCATTGATTTTCCTTTTGATTTTCTCGCCGCGTTTATTAACCAACGCATCGCTAAAGTATTTTTGCGTTCGCCACTCACTTCTTTAGGAATTTGATAATGAGCGCCACCGATACGTCGTGAAATTACTTCAACCCTAGGCGCTAAATTGCTGATAGCATTATGAAAAAGCTCCAATGGGTCCTTTTTACTTTTCGCCTTAATAATCTCCATTGTTGAATAAAAAATCTTCCTGGAAACAGTTTTTTTGCCAGAGACTATTAAATGATTGATAAATTTTGCTACTAAAACATCATTATATAAAGGATCTGGAACTAAGGGTCTGTCTATTTTTTTCTTTCTACGCATGTTTTATGTTTTATGAATTATGAATGATGAATTATGAATGATTCTTAATTCTATTTTTACTTTTCGCCTTCTGCTTTCTTTGTTCCATATTTACTTCTTCTTTTCTTTCTGGCAGCAACGCCCTCTACATCTAATGTTCCTCTGACAATATGATAGCGAACACCAGGAAGGTCTTTTACTCTACCGCCTCTTACTAATACTACTGAATGCTCCTGAATATTGTGTCCTTCTCCTGGAATGTAAGCAGTTATTTCTATAGAATTGGTTAAGCGTACGCGCGCAATTTTTCTCAAAGCTGAATTTGGTTTTTTAGGCGTGCTTGTTGAAACTTTTGTCACTACTCCCCGTTTAAAAGGTGAATTATAAAATTGAGGTCTATTTTTTAAAATATTAAAAGATTTCTTTAACGCTGGGGTGCTAAATTTCTTTTTTATTTTTCTTCTCGGCCTTTTAACAAGTTGATTAATTGTAGGCATAATAATGTAAATAATTAAACTAAGAACAAAAGAATTTTTTATTCTTTTGTCTGCTGGCAGATGAAAGCGGAACTTTGAATGAAAATCATTATAACATAAGGAACGCGCGAGTCAACAGACGAAGAAAATAATTTCTAATTTCTAATTTCTAATTTCTAATTTCCAATGAATTTCTAATGATTTAATAATCTGCAAACTTTTTGAACCTTGTCTGTCCTGTCCGCCGAAGCCTTTGGCGTAGGCGGGAAGCGATTTATTATACCTTCTGTCATTTCTGTCGTTGCGAGGAGCAGCAGCGACGAAGCAATCTATACCTTTTATTACAGCAGAGCAATCTTTCTCTTCTTAATTCTTGATTCATAATTC
>CAYNNF010000001.1:95159-97071 GCA_964398685.1 uncultured Candidatus Saccharibacteria bacterium
ATTCATCATTTATCTCTCAAAGAGGTTTTTTAGAAAGTAGCGCCTTTTTATAAATATCTAAACTTTGCAAAGCATGGCCAATACCTCGAATAACGCATGTGAGCGGATCATTATCAAGACGGCACGAAATGCCCGTTTCTGTATAGATTATTTCACTAAGGCCTTTTATTAATGAGCCGCCTCCCGTGAGAGTTATGCCTTCTTCAAGAATATCAGCAGATAATTCTGGCGGTGTTTCCTGGAGAACATTTTTAACTGCGCGAGTGATTTCTAAGAGAATATCATTAACACAAGAATGAAGTTCGTTTTCTTGAATCTCAATGATACTTGGAAGTCCTTCAATGATATCTTGTCCCCTAACTTCAATAATACGATTGTCGTCTTCTTTATCGCTTGGCTGGCTTGCCTGAATTTTAATCTGTTCCGCCGTTGAAAAGCCAATTTCTAAATTATATTTTTTGCGAACATAATCTATAATTTTTTCAGTAATTTTAATGCCGCCAATTTTGATTGATGTGCAGGTAACAATTGATCCTAAAGAAACGACAGCCACTTCTGATGTTCCGCCGCCTACATCAACTATCATATGTCCTGCTGGTTGGTTTATTTTAATGCCCGCCCCAATTGCTGCCAGCAAAGGCTCTTTTACAAGATAGACATTTTTTGCGCCAATATGAAGCGTTGCTTGCATTACTGCTCTTCTTTCGCTTGAACTTATTCCGGCTGGCACAGAAATAATGATGTCGGGCTTTAAAAATTGAAAAGGGCCAATAGCTTTATTAATAAAATAATTCAGCATTATCTCTGTAGTCTTATAGTCCGCAATCACTCCATTTTTCAAAGGCGAACAAGTTGTAATTTCTTCAGGAGTCCGCCCAATCATTTCTTTTGCCCTTTTTCCTATAGCTAAAGGACTATCATTATCATTACTGAAAACAACCAAGGACGGTTCGTTTAAAACCACGCCTTTTTTAGGAATATATATTAAGGTATTGACCGTACCTAAATCGATGCCAATTTTTTTAATAAACACGTTATAATTAAATCAAAATTCAAAACTCAAAAATTAAAATTTTGGTAAATATTTTTGAAATTCTATATTAACTTTACATTATTTCCTGACGATTTCACCATGTTCAATATTTGAAAAATCAAGAGGACTGTCTTTATCAACATATATTGTGCCACCGACATACCGGAGATTACCAAGATCTTTTACTTTAGACTTTCTAAGATCTAAATCACCGTAAATGGTTTCTATTTTGGCCAGACTTTTTATTCTAGAGTAACTAAATCGCGCATCTTTACCAATTGAACGGAGTTCGCCAAGATCTTCTATTTCAGAATTCGTAAAATCAGCACTTTCTCCAATTGATTCAATTTGGCGAAGACTCTTTATTCCGGGGAAACCGAAAGCTCTCATTTCATGATGCCAAGCATACACATCGCCAGTGACATGTTTAAGATTTGGAGGCATTTTATCTTCAACTTCAAAAAAATAACTTCCTATACTACCAAGACAGACAACAGTGTCATCAGTTATCATAAAACCAGTATAATTAACTTCTTTGCGAGAACATTCAAATATTGTAGCATAATCTTGTTTTATATCTCTGTCTATCATAATATCTTTAATCAATTTTCTGGCTTGCTTAGCTTCTATGTGATCATCAGGGAATTCAATTGGTGGACGGTCAATTTCATAAAGAAAACATAGCTCTTCTTTTGAAAGTTCTTCTCCCCGGTTATGTTTTTCTTCAATTTTACTTAATTGTTCCATATCAGAAGTTTCTTTTTGTTCAGTGATATTTTCTTTCGCAACCGAATCTTTTTCTTCGTGGAGTTCTCCCGAGTCGATTTTATTTAAAGTTTCTCTATTTCTCATATATTTTAATAAACACGTTATAAACTT
>CAYNNF010000001.1:97171-103581 GCA_964398685.1 uncultured Candidatus Saccharibacteria bacterium
TCATTCTTTTCTTTACTAAGTTCCATGTTTTACGTTTTATGTTTCATGTTTTACAGTCTCTTCTAATATTTGCCCCCAACTTTCTTAATCGTTTTTCAATTTTTTCATATCCTCTATCAACCTGATAGATATTATTAATAATTGTTTTTCCCTTAGCCATTAATCCTGCGATAATGAGTGTTGCGCCTGCGCGGATATCAAAACTAGTAATTTCTTTTCCATAAAGGGGCGTGGGACCAACAATAAAGGCGCGATGAGCGTCTGCTATAAGGCAATTTGCTCCCATTTTGTTTAACTCATTAACATAACGCAGCCGTCCTTCATAAAGAGGGTCATGAATTAAACTTGTTCCATCAGCTTGAGTCGCCAAGACGCCAAAAGGAGCTTGAATATCAGTTGGCAATCCGGGATATGGCAAAGTTTGAATATTGACGGCTTTAAGTTTTAAGCTTGGCAGAACCAGAATATCACTTAAATTATCTTTTCGTGAATATATTTTCAGGCGGACGCCCATTTCCCGCAGTTTATAAATAATAGCATCCATATGATCCAGCATAACACCTTTAACCAAGGCCTTGCCGCGAGTTGCGGCTATGGCTATTAAAAAAGTTCCAGCTTCTATATAATCTGGAACAAGATGATGCTCAGCTCCGCCTAATTGGTTTTTGCCTTCAACAACAAGACAGTGAGTTCCACTGCCTTCAATTTTTACGCCTAATTTTTGAAGAAAAAGAATTAAATCTTGAATATGCGGTTCTGCAGCTGCCAGCCTGATGATTGTTTTTTGGGGCAGAAGACTAGCAAACATTAAGATATTTTCTGTTGCCGTAACGCTAAACTCTTTCAAAATAATATCATTTATTTTATTTTTGAGTTTTGTCGGAAACGAAAAAATATATTTTTCTCCTCTTCTATTGATTTTTACTCCCAAGGATTCAAATGCTCTTAAATGAGTTTCAAGGGGACGGGCGCCAATAATACATCCTCCGGGAGAAGGAAATTCAATTTTTCCCAATCGTGCCAAAAGTGGACCCAAAAGAAGAACCGAAGAACGCAATTGACAGATAATTTCATTTTTTAACCGGGAAGGATTTAACTCTCTTGCTTGAATTTTAATCTTATTTTTACTTAGCCACTTAACATTCACGCCCAAACTCTCAATTAACTCAATCATCCTAAAAACATCTTCTATCAAAGGAACGTTACTGATAAGGCAAGGACTCTTAGTTAAAAGAGCAGCCGCCAAAATCGGAGTGGCAGCATTCTTTGATCCTTTAATAATTACTTCGCCCATTAAGGGTTTTTCACCATGAATAACAAATTTTTCTTCCATAAACGAAAGTTATTTTCTTAAAAAAGAGAAATTGATTATTACGCTTTTTAGCGCTTTGAAAATTGAGGAGCTTTACGCGCTTTTTTCAACCCGTATTTCTTTCTTTCTGTTACCTTAGAATTTCTTGTCAGATATCCCACTTTTTTTAATTTTTTTCTAAAATTAGGGAAAAATTCTACCAATGTTCTAGAAAGTCCGTGCCTGATAGCTTCTGCTTGACCATTTATACCTCCCCCGCTAACTTTAGCGGACACAAGAAACTTTTCTTCTGATTTAATTTTTTCTAGAGGAGATTGGGCAATTTTTAAAAGATTAATATCTTTTTTAAAATATTCTGTTAAGGTTTTGCCGTTGACAAAAAAATAGCCGAGTTTGACTGATTTTTGCGGACTTGCTGTCCATAATCTAACCTGAGCAGTTGCCTCCTTGCGGCGACCCACTGCTTGAACAAATTTTTTGGAAATAATTATTTTTGGTATAGAAAGCATATTTTAATTTTTAACCTTCTTTTTTTATAAAAACCAATCTCTTAATATATTGATCTCTTAACTTGTTTTTAGGCAACATACCATAAACTGCTTTTCTTAATACTTCTTCGGGATTCTTTTCAAATACTTTTTTTAATGAAACCGTTTTTAAACCTCCCGGATATCCTGAATGATGGTAATATTTTTTTTCATTTAATTTTCTGCCGGTAAATTTAACATCCTTTATATTTTTTATTTGAACCGTCTTCTTGCTCATTATATTAGGCATAAAATCAGGAGAATTTTTGCCTGTCAAAATAAATACTGCTTGGGTTGCGAGCCGGCCTATACTTTGTTCTTTAGCATCTAAGACAATAATATTATCATTTTTAAAAAACAGCTGATTTTTATTTTCCATGTTGTTTTGGTGATTTAGCTGATTCTTCTTTGTTTTCAAGCACAAATTCAATAAGAGCCAACTTAGCACTGTCACTTTTGCGCGTCCCTATTTTAATGATTCTGGTATATCCTCCTGCCCTATCTTTGAATTTGGGGGCAATATTATTTAAAAGTTTCTTGGCTGATTTTTTAGGAAGATAACGCAACAAATAACGCATCGCTGCCACATCTTGTTTCCTCGCATGAGTTACCAATTTTTCCACAAAGGGCCTTAACTCTTTGGCCTTGGCAAGTGTTGTTTTTATCCTTTGTTTTTCTACTAACGATCCGGCTAAAGTTTTCCTTAAAGCATGGCGTTGGTCTTTCTTTCTTGCGAATTTTCGTCCTTTTTTCCTTTTTCTCATAGAATTTTAAGATTTGAGCGCAAGATTAAACTTCTTGAGCTGTTTATTTATTTTATTAATTGATTGCGGTCCAATTCCTTTCATTTTTCTCAGAGAAGACTCTTTTTTCTTAATTAGACCAGCAATACTTTTAATGCCATTCTTTTCTAAAGCTTTAACAATTTTATCATCAATATCAATATCTTTTATTTTTTTTGGAGCAGAAGCAATAACTTTAGCTTTCTTTATAAGCTTAGTTTTTTTAGAAGAAACTGGTTTTTCTTGCTTAACATTTTTAGATTTTCTTAGGAAAGCAAAGTGTTTTTCCAAAATGGAATTTGCGCGGTTGAAAGCATCTATTGGTTTAATAGAACCATTAGTTTGGATATTCATAGTGACTCGGTTAAAATCAGTTCTTTCTCCTATTCTCATATCTTCAATTTCATAACTAACATGCGTTACTGGAGCATAAATAGCATCTAAAGCCATTGTTCCAACGGGTAATTTTTCTTTTTCTCTTTCTTCTGATTTTTCATAGCCGTAACCGCCCGAAATAAAAAGTTCCATTTCAAATTCGGCTTTTTTGTCAGTTAGTGTTGCAATGCAAAGATCTTTATTGATCACATCTATACCGGCTGGCATCTTGATATCTCCTGCCATAATTTTCTTTTCGCCCTTAACCTTAATATTAGCTTGAACTCTTTTATTAAATAAAGGTTCTTGAGAGAGAAAACAAACTTTTTTGAGAGTAATGCCAATTTTAATTATATCTTCCATTACATAAGGAAGAGTTGAAAATTCATGTTCAATTCCTTTGATTCTAAAAGCTACAATAGCGGTACCTGGAAGAGAAGACAGCAAAACCCTCCTCAAAGAATTAGCCAAGGTAATGCCGTATCCGGGATAACATCCATCAATTTGAATGGTAACAAAATTGTCAAGTTTCTGTATTATCTTTGGAGATTTGGGAAGATTGATCTCATTAATCATAGTATTTAAAAAAGTAAAACAAAAATATGTTGGTTATATAATTCTTAGATATAAAAACCATGCTCATTCTGCAAATTTTGCGAATGCGAACAAATGCCATTATATTACTTTTTTTAAGTAATGCAATAGCCGCTATTTTCTTCTTCTATTCTCCTCCTTTTTTCTTAAGTCGATTACGGATGAAAGCTGGTACTTCAAATTCTGTTTCATCTGAGGATACAGAATTGACCTCTAAATTAACATTATTTTTTGGAAACATTATGTCTTCTGAATTATTTTCTTCATCTACTTCTTGAAAGTTTTGTTCCATAAGTTCTTGTTGCGCAGAGTTTAAATCATCAAATCCAGTTGCTATTACAGTTACCTTGACCTCTCCTTTCTTAACATCATCGCTAATTACGGCGCCGAAAATAACTTTAGCGTTAGGATCAATTGATTCCGTAACTACCTTAGCTGCTTCGCTCACTTCCTGCATCACCAAATCAGGACCGCCGCTGATATTGAAAAGTACACCCTTAGCGCCATTAATCGATACTTCAAGCAAAGGAGAATTAATAGCCGCTTTGGCGGCTTCAACGGCGCGATTTTCACCTTCAGCGCGTCCTATTCCCATAAGAGCAGATCCAGCATTAGACATAATTGCTCTAACATCGGCAAAGTCTAGATTGATAACGCCAGGCAAGGTAATAAGATCTGAAATACCCTGGACTGCTTGGCGTAAAACATCGTCAACAATTTTAAAGGCGTCTATCAAAGATGTTTTTTCATCAATAATTTGAAAAATTTTATCGTTGGGAATAGTAATTAATGTATCAACTTTATCTTTAAGCACTGCAATCCCTGCATTAGCTATGGATTCTCTTTTCTTTCCTTCAAAACTGAAAGGTTTCGTGACAACGCCAACAGTGAGCGATCCTGCCTCTTTGGCGGCCTCAGCTATAATCGGCGCAGCCCCAGTACCGGTGCCTCCACCCATACCGCAAGTTACAAAAATCATATCAGCTCCTTTGACTGCTTCATATATTTCTTCTCTATTTTCTTCGGCCGCCTGCCGTCCAATTTCTGGACTCATACCAGCGCCTAACCCTTTGGTAAGGTTTTTGCCGATATGAATTTTGGTACTTGCTTTAGCATGATGAAGCTGTTGAGCGTCGGTATTCACGGCTGTAAACTCTACTCCCTTAATATCAGCATCAACCATGCGAGTAACTGAGTTATTTCCTCCCCCTCCAACTCCAATAACTTTTATGCGGGCGAAAGTTTCAATGTCAGGTTTTATATAAGGCATATTTTTAAATTAATTACAGCTACAAGTTTAATATAAATTTGAAGGACCCCAGGATTACCTGAGAACCTTGACGGAAGAATTGAATTTTTAAACTTCCGAAAAGAAATTTGGTCATAATTTCACTTGTTTAATTACCATTATACAGAATATTAAAATAATTACAAAAACAAATCAAACGCTTATATAACAACAATATAGGACAAACTGTTGATAACCTGAGGATTCATTTTTATGATATCTCGTCATAAAATAACATCTTTTTTAAAATTCAGGCAAAAAATTAACTACCTTTTATATAATAAAAAAAACAGAGAAAATTTCTCTGCATTAAACTAATTTCGTAATTTGTTTTTACGATTCCCCTATGGTATTAAATTTTTGAAGAATTCTTTAATTTTTTCAAATATTTTTCCATAAGATGCTTCAGTCTTACCAAGAGAAGAACTTCTTTGGCGCAGACCCTTAGATGATTTTATAAGACCTACGGCTGCCGCGAAACTCGGACTATTAACTTCATCAATTAATCCTTCTATATCTATAGGATATCCTATTTGAGCGGGCAGGCCCAATTCTTCTTTAGCGCATTCTACAAGATGGCTCAGTTTAGCGCCACCGCCAACTAAAACAACTCCCGCAGGAAGCATTTTCTCTCTATTAATGCTCTTAAGCTCTTTATTAACCAACTCCATAATCTCTTTGACCCTTGCTTCTGTTACCTTGACCAATTCAATTCTATCAATCTTTTCTTCAGCGATGCCGAACTTTTTAAAATCTATTTTTTCAGTTTTGGATACTGTTTTTTCCAACGCTGAGCCAAATTTGATCTTAAGAGCTTCTGCTAAATCAATGGGTATTTTAAAGGCAATGGCAATATCGTTAGTAATATGGCTTGACCCTACGGGCAAAACAGCGGCGTGGCGAATCAAATTTTCTTCATAAATTGCAATGTCGGTTGTTGACCCGCCTAAATCAACAATAATAACACCTAGCTCCTTTTGTTGTCTTGATAAACAAGCCATAGCCGATGCTAAGGGGCTAAAAATAAAACCCTCGTTTTTTATGCCACTCTTTTCAAGGCATTCGTTAAGATTTTTAATATGAGGTTTAAAGGCTTCAATAATAAGAGCGTTTAGCTCTAATCTCACGCCAGTCATACCTTTAGGGTTTTCAATTCCCATTTCTTTATCAACAGCATAATCCTGGGGCACTGCATGGATAATTTCTCTATTCTTGGGCAATGAAAAAGTTTCGGCTGCTTCCATTACTCTTCTCATGTCTTCGTCAGAAACTTCGCCATCAGCGCGAGAAACAGCAACTACTCCCTTGCTTGTTTTAGTTTCAATATGAGATCCGGAAATAGTCACATAAGCACTAGATACAGAAAAAGAGACCTTTTTATTTATAACGGCAATTATATCTTCAAGAACTTCAATCAAAGCCTGGGGCTCAACGACAACTCCCCTTCTTATTCCTCTTGAAGGGGCAACATGACTAGTGATAATCTCAATGCGGCCAGTATCTTGATGAATACCAGCAACAACAGCATGAAT
>CAYNNF010000002.1:0-3302 GCA_964398685.1 uncultured Candidatus Saccharibacteria bacterium
AATGCCATTTTAACCGCTTGCCAAATTATAAAATTACCACAGCCAGGACACCATGTTGGCATAACAGAGGTATTGAATGAATTTGGATTTAATTTTTCCATATTTTCCACAAAAATTTTTTACTTTTTTTAATATGTAAAAATTGGATTTTGTCAATAATTTCTTGAGGCCAAAATGGCCTGCCGTCATATTTTAAAAGCTTATCCTTGACATATATTCCTGTTTCTTGTCTCAATAATTTAGCGAATTGTCCCGATTGATTGCATTCCACCGAAAGAAGATGGCGGCATTTCTTTATTAACGGTTCAACCGATTCTGGCAAGGGATAAATATAAGAAAAATGAAGATAATTAACGGTCAAGTTTTTTCCCGGAATTTTATAATCAATAGACATTAAAGCGTCTAATATCGGCCCTTTATTTGATCCCCAGCTAACGATTGTTAGATCGGCATTTTTGGGACCATAAAAAACGGGCGGAAGCATTTCGGATAAAACTCCTTCCATTTTCCGTTTCCGTTTATCCATTTGTTCAATCCTTGACGCGCCATAACCTTCAACGGAAAAACCGAATTCATCGTGCTCGTCGCTATTGGCAATGTGTTCTCCATTCTTAGTTCCCGGAAAAGCGCGCGGAGAAACGCCATTTTTAGTATTTAAATATCTTTTATAGTTTTCTGCCGCGCTTTCAGATTTGACAATGTTGCCTCTTTCAATCATAATTTTAAGATTGTTTATTTGGTTTTTGATAACCGAATACTTGCTTTCGCCTAAAAACTTATCGCTTAAAATGATGACCGGCAATTGATATTTTTCAGAGAAATTAAAAGCGCGCTGAGTGAGTAAATAAGCTTCTTCGGGATCTCCGGGAGCTAAAACAACTTTGGGAAAATCACCATGTCCAGCGCTCAGAACAAAAGATAAATCTCCTTGATCAGACCATGTTGGAAGCCCAGTCGCCGGAGCAGGCCTCGTCACCTCAGCAATAACTAAGGGCGTTTCTGTCATCCCCGCGAGAGATAAACCCTCGTTCATTAAAGCAAACCCACCGCCTGAAGTCGCAACCATTGATCTTGCGCCGGCAAAAGAAGCGCCCAAGGCCTGATGAATAACACCTATTTCATCCTCGCCCTGATGAACAATCATATCAGTTTCTCTCTGATGTTTTGCCAAATAATGCAAAATTGCTGTTGCTGGCGTCATCGGGTAAGCAGAAAAAAACTTGCATCCTCCGACTAAAGCGCCCATTGCTATCGCTTCATTTCCTGTCAAAAGAATTTTTTCTTCATCCTTCTTTTTTAGTTTATTCAATCTGTTCTTTGTAATTGCTTCAGAATGTTCTTTAACATAATCATATCCTATTTGAATGGCTTTTCGGTTTGCTTCTCCTCCTTCTTCCTTTTTAAAAACGTGGCTCGCTGCTTCTTTAAGCTCCTCAATCTCGCTGTCAAACAAGGCAAGAGTTGCGCCTAAGGCAACGCTATTTCTCATAATTTCATTGCCCGTTTTTTTTGCCAATTCAGTAAAAGGAACAGAATAAATATTTTCTTTAGGTAAAATTTTCTCATCTTGACAAGTATCATCATAAAGTAAGGCTCCATCTTTTTTTAAATATTGTTTATCGGTCTTAATCGTTTCATCGTCTAAGGCCAAAAGAAAATCAATTTTTTCGCTTGCAGATCCGATCGGTTTATCAGAAATGTCAATTTGAACAGTATTGTGTCCGCCTCTAATCAAAGACGGATATTCAGAATAATAGAAAACAAAATATCCTTTTTTTAAAAAGGTTTTAGCAAAGATTAGACCGGCGCTTTTGATGCCATAGCCGGCAGGTCCTCCAATTTTCCAAGAATATCTCATAACTTTTTTGTTTCTACAAAAAACCAAGGTTCTCGCCGACAAGGCGAGGTTCTTCTAACTTTTTTGTTTCCACAAAAAACCAAGGTTCTTGAGCGAAGCGAAAGGTTCTTCTAATTTTTTTTAACTTCTTTAGCAATTGCTAATTCTTCATTTGTTTCAATCGCAAAAGAAGGAACATTTTCTAAAATTTTCATTCCTTCAATAATTTTATTGCGCGTTATTTCTTTCCCGCTTCCAATCGCGCCAGTAAAAACAATCGCATCAATATGATTTAAAATCGCAAAATACGCGCCAATGTATTTTTTAATGCGATAGACAAAAATATCAAAAGCAAGTTTTGCGTTATATTCGTTTTTTTCTATCCCATTTAGTAAATCACGAAAATCATCATAACCTGAAATTCCCTTGATGCCCGATTCTTGATTAAGTAATTTATCTAAATCATCGCCAGATATTTTTTCTTCTTTTAAAATTTGAATAATAATCCCGGCATCAATGTCGCCCGCTCTCGTTCCCATCACAAGACCCTCAAGGGGCGTAAAACCCATTGATGTGTCAATCGCTTTTCCCTCTTTAATGGCTGTGATTGAACAACCGCCACCCAGATGAATTGTAATTAAATTACACTGATCAAGCGGTTTTTCCAATTTTTTTGCAGCTTCTTCCGCGACAAACTTGTGAGAAGTGCCATGAAAGCCAAAACGTTGAATTCCATTTTCGTAATATTTTAATGGAAGCGCGTATATTTTTGCATATTCCGGCAAATTTTTATAAAAAGCTGTGTCAAAAACCGCAATATTAGGTATATCCGGCAATAGATTAAACGCCGCTTGAATGCCAGCTAAATTATAAGGATTATGAAGGGGAGCAAGCGTGTTGTATTTTTCCAATTCTTTCAAATTGTCCGGCGTAATTTTCGTAGGTTTGGTAAATTTTCTTCCTCCGTGAACAACGCGATGGCCAATTGCTTTAATCTCAGAAGTATCGCCTATTTCTTTTAATGCTTCTTTAAATTTTTCTTCCGTTGTTGTATTCCCTGTTTGAACATTCCCCTCTTTTTCTAAATCAAAACCCTCATTAAATAATTTATACTTAAAGCTGAAAGATCCTGAATTAATAATAAGCGTTTTCATGGTTTTGAACGTAGCAACTCTTCTTTCAAATCAAGGTTTTTACTAAAAACCTTATACTTAAAGCTGAAAGATCCTGAATTAATAACAAGTATTTTCATAATTTCAAGCAAAGCGAAAAATTACAAGGTTCTATCGAGCGAAGCGAGATACGGTTCTTATAATAACAATTCTCCTTCTCCGCAAACTTTGCCAAATCCGCAAGAGTTTCCTTCGTCAGTGTCAATATGGCAAGCAAGCGTATAATCTTCTGCCACCCTCACAATAACATTTTTAAAAATTAAACCTCTTTTTCCTTCTATTTTAACGCTCAC
>CAYNNF010000002.1:3402-16836 GCA_964398685.1 uncultured Candidatus Saccharibacteria bacterium
AAAAAAACAAAAGCGCCCCTGAGGGCGCTCTTGTGGTTTGTATTTGTAGGATTAACGTCGTGGACCGTCGAAAGATCTCTCTCTCATTGGTCTTGCTTCGTCAATTCTTATTTCTCTTCCGTCAAGAGATTTGCCGTTAAGGGTGTCAATTGCGGTTTGAGCGGCTTCTTCGCTGCCCATTTCCACAAAGCCAAAACCCTTTGATCTTCCTGACATTCTATCGGTAATGACGCTTGCTGAAGCAACTTCTCCTGCTTTGGCGAAATGTTCTTTGAGCATATCGTCAGTGGTGTTGTAAGAAAGGTTTCCTACGTAAAGCTTTTTGTTCATTGTAAGACTTATGTTTACTTATTTAATTTAACGACCTACTCTCGGCTCGTCCTAACTAAGTTGGTCCCGAAAACATAAGTTTTGCGAGGAAAAAGCTTTAGCGTGGAAAGAGAGAGTACGACATCTGTTTTTTCGCTTTTATACGATAAAAACAATGTTCATCCATTATAGTCAAAAATAATGGTTTGTCAAGCGTAAATTTCAATAACTATGGGACAATGATCAGAACCGTAGACATTATTCATTATTTCGGCCTTTTTAATCTGTTTCATTAACGAATTGGCTACAAAAAAATAATCAATGCGCCAACCAATATTTTTATCTCTTGCGTGAAATCGGTATGTCCACCAACTATACTGTATCTTCTCGGGATGAAGCCGTCTAAAGCTATCGCTAAATCCCATTTTGATTAATTTATCTATAAAATTTCTTTCTTCAATGGTAAAGCCAGCGTTCTTTGTGTTCTGCTGAGGATTTTTAAGATCAATTTCTTTGTGAGCAACATTAAAATCTCCTGTTAAAATTAATGGCTTATCCTTCAATTTTTTAATGAATTTTAAATACGCCTCGTTAAACTTTTTCTTAAAAGGAAGTCGTTTTAATTCTCTTTGCGCGTTGGGAAAATAAACATTGAAAAGATAAAATTTATCAAATTCTAAAAGAAGAAATCGGCCTTCTTTATCAAATTCATCAATACCAATCTTATTAATAACTTTAATCGGTTTTATCTTTGTTAAAACGGCCGTTCCCGCATATCCTTTTTTCTCGGCGGAAGAAGAATAAAAATAGTAATTTTTTATTTTTTTTATTTCTTCTGGAACATCTTCTCCATTTGCTTTTATTTCTTGAAGACATAAAATATCTGGCTTAGCATTGTTAACCCAATCTATAAAACCATTTCGCGCTACTGCTCTAATACCATTAATGTTCCATGAATAAATTGTAATATTTTTTTTCATGTATTTCTTATTTTAAAGTTCTGTCCTCCCCGCTAATTGGCCGCATGCCCCCTTTATATCATCACCAAGTCTAAGGCGTTGAGTAACATTAACCCCATTTTTTTCTAAAATATCCCTAAATTGCTTAATGGTATTATTAGAAGATGGACGATATGCGCCAACAGGATTACAGGGGATAAGATTAACCATATAAAGTTTTTTACGCATTAGTTTTGCCAAAGCGTACGCTTGAGCTTCTTGATCGTTGATACCATCAATCAGTAAGTATTCAAACATTACCTTCCTAGAGGTCTTATGAATATAGTCATCTATCGCATCTAAAATATCTTTTATTGAATATTCATTAGCAATTGGTATAAGTTTTTTACGCAATTCATCATCAGGGGCATGAAGCGAAATTGCAAGATTTATCTGTATTTTCTCGTCTGCCATTTTATTAATTCCCTCTATAATTCCTACCGTTGAAATGGAAATATGTCTAGCCCCAATATTAAAACCGCTTTTATCGTTTAAAATCTTGACCGCCTTAATAACATTGTCATAGTTTAAAAAGGGCTCACCCATTCCCATAAAGACAACATTCCCAATTCTTGAATCTTCTCGTCTAGCAAAAACAAGCACTTGTAAAATAATTTCCCAATCTGATAAATTTCTCTTAAAACCCATCTGACCTGTTGCGCAAAAATTACACCTTAAAGCGCATCCAACCTGAGAGGAGACGCAAAGAGTGTTCCTATCATCGTGTTTCATTAGAACTGTTTCTATTTTCTGTTTATCATCTAATTCAATGAGCGCCTTAATTGTTTTTTTATTTTTTGACTCAAAAAAATCAGCTTTTATATTTAATGGGAAACCTTGAGAAAGCTTATTGCGCAAACCCAATGGCAAATTCATTGCCTTTTGCCAGTCGTCTATTAAATCACAAAATATAGCTTGATAACATTGCCTTAAACGATATTTTGGTTCCTTTTCTAAAATTTGCGTTAATTGATTCATCTCCATATTATTCATTTTAACAAAATTTTTTAGAAACAAAAAGGGCAACACTGTTGCCCTTAATCTGCTTCTTTTCCTATGTTGCTTCTGAGAATAGCCCTTAGAATTTCCCCTGAAAAAACCACAATCTCCCTTTCTTTCCTTCTCTGAGCAACTATCCAGCCAGTGGTAAAATCCCAAAAATTCCATTTTTCCATTTCTTTTTGTTTCTCGGGATTCCATCCACCCGCTCGAAGATCAATCCTTGCCCCCATTTCGCGCAGTGATTCGTTGATTTCTGCGACCAATTCTCTATTGGTTTTCCATGGTTCTCTTAACTTGATCCAGTATCTCGTTATTGCCATGTTCCCTCCTATTGCTTTTTTAGATAAAGAAAGATTTTGTTTAAGATCTTTTGATTTAATGTTCCAACGACCCCAGCTACTTTTCCTAATCCCACCTTATTAAGCTTACGATCAGCGATAACAAGAATAAGATAAAATACCATCAGAGAAACAAGTATCCCAAGTATCGCTATCTCATAAATCCCGTAAAATACCAACATCCCGCAAGACCAAGAATTACCACTTTTTTCTTTTGTTTCCAGTTCTTGTTCCACTATTTCCTCCTTTTTTATTTTCCTTACATTCACTTATGCTTTAGCTGTTTATATTTTAACATACTTTACTACAAAAAGCAACTTTTTTATAAAAATGTGGTCGCTCAGTGGTTACATAATTTTTTTGTTTTAGTTTTTTAAGTATTTTTCAATATTTTTCAAGTGCTCTTCGTAAGTTTTGGCAGGATAAATTTGTCCTTCGCTATCATGCAAATAGTAAAAATAGTCGCTGGACTGGTCGTGGGCTACCGCTTTAATCGCTGCCAATCCTGGATTGCAAATTGGCGCTGGCGGTTTACCTTCGTGAAGATAAGTATTATACGGTGATTCTGTTTTGTATTCCTTTAGTGTTACTGGTCTCCACCAATTATCTGGTTGTCCCACAATATATTGAATAGTTGCATCTATCTGCAAAGGCATTGGTTTAAGTAATCTATTCCAAATAATCCCTGCTATTAGGGGCATTTGTTCTTCATTGGCGGCTTCTCTTTGAATCAAAGAGGCAAGAATAATTGCGGTGTCGTTGCGAATATTATTTTTTGTCAATTCTTTAAAGATTTCTTGGCACTTTTCATTGAAGGTATCTTCCATTCTTTTTGCTACTTTTTTGCCTGCATCTTTAATATTTAAGACATCCAATAAATAGGTGTCAGGGAATAAATATCCTTCTTTAGCGTAATTTAAGAATTCTTCTTTTGTTTCTTCCGTCCAGCCAAGTTCTTTTTTCAATATTTCTGCTACCTCTTCTTTTCTCAACCCTTCTGGTATCATTACCCAACTCTGATCCCGAAAATTAGCTAATGCTAACGCCAAAGACCAAGCATTCATATTTTTTGAAACTTTGTATCCACCCGATTTTATTCTTCCCTCTAATCCTCTTGTTTTTAGCACAAGTTTAAACGCCCATTCGCTTCTGATGAATTCCTGTTCTTTTAACTTGGGAATCAATTCTTCTTCGGTTGTGTCGAGATTGACAACAATCCTTTCCTCGTTAAATTTTCTTTGCGGAGCCGAAAATAAACATTGATATATTCCAATAAAAATTCCCACCATTAAAATTATTCCACTTATAATTATAATTTTTTTACGTTTATCATTAAAAAACATTAGTAAGTTTTTTGTATTTTTATTCATAAGTTTGTTTTCGTTCGCCTAATTGCGGAAACTAATCCCCTACTTACGGTTAAATAAAATATAAGATTAAAGGGAACTGCCCATGGCGGATTGAAGCCGCGACTTACCTTCGGCTTCTATCCTTGTTCACTTGACCTGGGTTTACGAAGAAAATATACTATTTCCTGAAGTTTATTTTGAATAAAAAATCGCCTAAAAGACGATTTTTTGAATACATTGCGCCTCCGGACATGGATTCAAGCCAAAATAACAAGGGTGAATTATCCACACATAGTTCTATTGACAAAATAAATCAATTTACTATACTTAATACTAGAATACATACGAAAAACACCTCTAAGCGGTTCCGTCCCTTAGCGGTGTTTTTCTTTATATTCTAATTTTTTTCTCAAGTTATTCATAAAAACTATTTTTTCTCTAGCTGTTTTTTTAAGTAGGGCGGAACAAGTTTTGATATAAGGACTCATCACACATTTGAGTTTTTTATTTTTGTAAAGATATTTTACTAAAGAATAAAAATCACCGTCACTACTAACAATCACCGCTTTATCATACTTCTTATAATCTATCATTGCTTGCAAAACCAAATCAGCGTCAATATTCCCTTTCACTTTGCCATCTTTATCGGGTAAAGTTGGCTTAAAAACTAAAACAAAACCAGCGGACTGCAAAGCAGAATAAAGATCTTGATTTTCTGCCAAATAACCAATAAATAAATAAGCGACACTGATCTGGTATTTTTCTTTAAGATAGACCCTGAACTTGCGATGATCTAATTTCCATTTTAAGCCTTGGATTCCTAAATTAAGATTTTGGCTATCTATAAACGCATAATTGTTTAATCTCTTTTTCATTAATTCTATTTTACCAAAACTATTTTACCAAAAAATCGCCCAAAAAGCGATTTTAAAATATATTGGCTTGTACTGAGCTTGCTGAAGTACTGGCCAACTTGGTCTTGAACCCACCACTGCTAAACATTATGAAGTTTTACTGCACACTTTCTGCAATACGATTAATTAATACGTCCAAATCAAAAATTTGACGTTCCTGCTCACATTCTGTCTTTTGCGGATCATTATAATTAGCGCATTGTGGATAAGCTAAAGTAAAGCTAATCTTGACCAGTTTACTATCTTTTAAGAATGTATAAGTATAATCCGTATAAACTGTTCCAGCTGCTCCTTCGCTGACATTTTCAATACAATAAACAATATTATTGATCTTTTTTTGTATTGTCATGCCAGGGCGGCCATTTATCCCGAGTCCACCTTCTTCGCATGAAAATCCAACATCATCTATTATCACTAACTTCGGAGGCCATTCTTGAGGACGAATATAGTTAGTTGATAGATTTTCTGGATATCGAAAAGTTGCGCCTTTGTCAGCAGGGATAAAGGTTTTCCAATTCGCGGTTTCTTTAGTTTGTTCTTGAGATATCAAATTTGGTTGATTCCAAAAATAAACAGCTATACCAGCTCCAATAATAAAGATTATTAACAAGATTAATAAAACTTTTTTATTCATATTTTAATTTTATCAAAAAATTATTTCTTAACAAACTCAATAGCTATTATTCTACCATAAATAAAACATTATTAAAAGGGTTTTGTCGAATAATTTCCGGTACCTAATTTCTGGTACCAGGTCCATATTGTTTGGCTTGTACTGAGCTTGCTGAAGTGCTGGCCAACTCGGTCTTGAACTTTGAAATAGGATTATTTATGTTATATTTCTGCTTAGGCAGATTGATAATTTTTATTGCCTTACCTTTAATTAATGCTTCGGTAAATTTTTTATAGGCCGATATTAAAATTCTTTGAAAAGTGCTACGAGAAGTTTTCATCATTTTAGCAGCTTCTGCTTGGTTTAAATTTTTTGAATTTTTTAATCTTAATGCCTCTACTTCTTCAGCGGTTAATTCAACCACATCTAAAAATCTCATTGGCACGCCCTGCGGCTTAAAATAAGTTATATTTGGATTAAATCCTATTCTTCTACAAAGTCTTGGTCGTGGCATATTATTTATGGTAAGTTTATTAAGCTACTCTCTTTTTAAGTTTATATTACAAGTCGGACATTTCAAGGTTGAGCAAGGAATTCCTTTTTGGTGGGGTGTCTTATAGCCACATTTTTCACAAACACAAAAACCACTTGGTCCTTTGCCAGATGCTTCTTTAATTTCATTCTTAAATTTGCCTTTTCTTTGCCAACCGAAACTACGACCAAATTCAGGCTTATAAAACCCAGTTTCCACTTCATGACTTGTAATTTGGATAGCGACATACTGAAGAGTTTCTATCTCTTTTATAAGTTTTTCTCTCAAGCTGTTGGAAATTTTAGTCGCTTCTTCTACATTTAAGTTGCTTGGAAGTTCTATTTCTAAGTTAGCGGTGATAGCCGAACCTTTTTTCTGGGTCTTTAAAGAAGCGATTTCAATGTTCTGTATTTTAGCGATTGTTTTTATCTTTTCTTCAATCCCTTTGCCAGCCGAAACATCAAGCAAAGAATCAACTGCTTCTTTGCCCAAAGAAAACGATTCTTTAATAATGTACAAGCCAACAAATAAAGCTAAAACTGAATCAATATAAATCCAATATTTTGTCAAAAATAATCCTACTAAAACCACTAACGAAGCATAGACATCTACTCTGGAATGAAACCCATCGGACAGTAAAGAAATAGAATTCTCTTTTTTGCCGTAACTAATTTTTAACCTCGCCATAATTTCATTGACCAGCGCTGAAAAAATCATTATTCCAAAAGCCAAGACCGAGATTTTTATTAAAGGAGGATTTAAAAAATTCTGATATGCTTCGTAAATAATTCCAACTCCTGTCCCAAATAAAATTAAAGTGATAAAAAAACCAGCCAGAACCTCAAATTTATAATGACCGTAAGGGTGTTTTTGGTCTTCCGGTTTTCTGGATATTTTAATTCCGATGTAGCCAATGGCTGAAGAAAAAATATCCATAAAGGAATGAATACCTTCGGCTAAAATAGCGGCCGAACCCGAAAACACGCCGACAATAATTTTGCCTCCTGCCAAAATTACATTTGCCAGTATTGAGATAATAGCTACTTTTTCTTTCATTTTATTGATAATTTTATTTGTTCAATGATTTTTTGAAATAATTTTTGATAACTTGGGTTTATTTCAATTACTGGTTTCATTTTTATAGTTGCGTCAATAAAATCTTTTTTATAAGGAATTCTTCCAATAATTGCGATATTCTTTTCTTTGGCGAATTTTTCTATTTCTAAACAAAATTTTTCCGCTAAATTATGTTTATTAATAACAATTCCGTGCTTAATTTGAAAATGATCAGCCAGATACAATACTCGTTTTAAATCATGCAAAGCGGATGGTGTCGGTTCAGTTACCGCTACAATATAATCAGTGCCGACTAATGAAGCAATTACCGGACAACCAATTCCAGCCGCAGAATCTATTAAAATTATTTCGGCTTTTAATTTTTTATTGATTTTTTCAGAATGTTTTCGAACTTCAGCTACCACTTCTCCAGAAGCCAATTCTCCTAATTTAAGCTCGCCTGAAATTAAATTCACATTATAATTTTTTCCTGTATAAATTGTGCCAATTTCCTTTTTGGTTTCAGAAATGGCATTTTGAGGACAAGAAACAATACAGGCTTTGCAACCAATGCAAATTTCTTTCACAAAAGCTGGGTATTTATTCTTAACGAAAACGATCGCATTCTGTTTGCAAATAGAAGCGCATTTGCCACATTTTGTGCATTTATTAAAATCCCACTTGGGTATGGGCTGGTAAATTTTAGCGAATTGTGTTCTTTTGACAGAAAGCAAAAGGTGATCATTTGGGCATTCCACATCAACATCTAAAAGAACAGTTTTGCTATTTTTAGCAAACTCAACCGCTAAAGAAGTGGCAATTAGTGATTTGCCTGTGCCTCCCTTTCCGCCCGTAACTGCTATTTTCATAGTTTATGTTGCTTACAAGTGTCTTCCACGCCTGCTTTTTGAAGTTTGCCATCCTGCCACAACTTAAAGATATCTCTCACTGTATCTATTTGATATACATATACATCTATTCCTAATTCTTTGCATAAATTAATCGCTCTTGGGCCAAGGCCTTTACACAATAAAATACCTGCTCCATGTTTTTTCATCAATTCCGGTGGCAATCCACTACCACCCATATGCTCGCTGGTGTTATCTATTATTTCAATGACTTCACCTTTTTCGTTGAGAAAAGTATAACTTAAACAACGACCAAAGTGCTCAGCTATTTTATCTTCTAATCCTTTTTTAGTATTTGTTGGAATAACAATTTTCATATCAATTTATTTTTTTAAGTTTTCCGTCTATGAATTCCTGCAAAACCCTTTTTATTACACCTTCTCCAGAATAAATCTCAATATTAAATTGGTTCAAAACATCCAAAGCTCTCGGCCCTACATTGCCCGTTATAACAATATTAACATCTTTCTCTGCCATTAATTGAGCGGTTGAAATGCCGGCGCCACCCATTTGGTCTATGTTCTTATTTTTTATAATTTCGCTTTTTTCTATCTTTTTATCATTAATTTCGGCGATGATAAAATAAGGACATCTGCCGAAAACATCAGAAACATTACTTTCAATGTTTTTATCAATTGAACTCACTGCTATTTTCATATTGTTTATTTTAATTTAATTTATTATTCTCCCACTTCTTTTTTAATTTCCTCTTTTCCTGCTTCCAATTCTTCAATCTGTTGTTTGTCTCTGTTTAATAACAAGGTCTGAAATTCGCCTACATGTGTTTTTTCTTCTTTGGCAATATCTAAAATATTTCCACATCCAAATTTTCCTTATCAATTTTTTCTAAATTAATTGGTATTTTTGATAACATATTTTTGATTAAATAGATTAATTATGATAGCCCGACTTTTATATTAACTATCTATTATGAGTATATGCCCATAATACATTCTGTCAAGCTAAATTCTGTTGATAAATAAAAAATATTAATCTTAAATACCATACATAGGTAAACTTGCTTGATTATGGAGTGGGTATTTAACAATTTTTATTATATGCTATAATTATATTAGAAGAATTTGATATTTATAGGCCAACACAAAAAAGGAGGCGATTATGCCCAATCGAAACGGAATGGGTCCTCGCAACGAGGGACCAATGACAGGCAGACAGATATGTCCCTGTTCTTCAAATACAGATCCCGACAAAGACCCTCAAAACAAAAGACCTTTGTATGGTCTCGGTCGTGGAGGTCTTCCTCGCGGAGGAGGAAGAGGATTTGGTTTTGGAGGATACAGAAGAAGAATAATGATAATGAGAAGAAGAAGATTTCCGTGGCGGTAATCTTCAAAATTTAAAGGGATAACAAAGTAGTTATCCCTCTTTTTTTAATTAAAAGACCTCGTCTTTTTTTATAAATCTTCTTGAGTCCTTTTAATTTTTCTTTAGGAATTTAGATTAAACAAAAAACACGGAATTAATGGAAATTTCGTGCTTTTTTGTTGGGTTTTTAACCTGTCTTGGTCGCTCTAAGTTGCTGCCGGGCTTGGATTCGGACCAAGATGGCCACCTTCAAAGGGTGGAGTCCTACCATTAGACGACCCGGCATTTTATATTAAAATTTAAAAAACAAACTACTTTAATATTTCAATTCCTTCAATCGTCGCAATTTCAGTTGACATTTGCCCTAAGGGATATTTATTGACATCTCTTTCGGCGCGAGAAAAAAAATCAATTAATTTTAAAAGTTTTTTTTCATTAACGGTCTTGTTTAAGCTAATAATATCAGTTTCTTCTTGAGCATCTAAATAATGAACTTTTAGAAGCTCTTTGTCAATCTTTCCCAAAATAATTAACCTTAAATAATCAATAATTTGAGCATTAAACTGAACGATGTCCTTGCCCCCTTCAAAGATATTGTGGATAAATTGTAATGCTCCTTTAGCATCTTTTTCAAAAAGAATTTTAAGAAAATCCCTAATCACTTCAGGGCTAACTATGCCTAAAATTTCTTCAAGATCTTTCCATAGGATTTTTTTCTCGCTCTGAGAAATAACTCTTTCTAATAAGCTTTCCATATCTCTTAAAGATCCTCGTCCGCTTTTTGAAACATAATCTATTGACTTTTCGTCCATTTCAATGTTTTCTTTTTTTAGAATTGTTTTGATTTTTTGCTTAATTTGATCTCGCCTTAAACGTTTAAATTCAAAATATTGGCAACGAGAGATAATCGTTTGAGGAATTTTCTGCGGTTCAGTTGTCGCTAAAATAAAAATTACATGAGGAGGCGGTTCTTCCAATGTTTTAAGAAGAGAATTAAAGGCCTCTCTTGTCAACATATGAACTTCATCAATAATAAAAACTTTATAGGTTGATTCTACGGGCGGATATTTTACCGATTCAATTAAAGATTTAGCTTCATCAATACCGCGATGAGAAGCGGCGTCTAATTCTAATAGATCAACTGCCGCGTTACGATCAATCGCTAAACAACTAGCGCACTTATTGCAAGGATCAAAACCTTTATCGGGATTTTGACAATTAATCGCTTTAACAATTAAACGAGCAACCGTAGTTTTCCCTACGCCCCGAGTGCCAGAAAATAAATAAGCGTGAGCTGGCTTCCCTTGCTTAATTGCATAAGTGATTGTTTTGACCAAATGTTCTTGCCCGATGACTTCTGAGAAATTCTTTGGCCTATATTTTCTGTATATAACTAAATTATTTTTCATATAGTTTTAGATCTTCTCTATCGGTTAAAAAACTAATAATAACCATACCAAGAAACCAAGATTCCTGAGCATAGCGAAGGGTTCTTATATTTGCGATAAATGACAAGGTTATTTTGCATGGAAATTTTAATTAAAAACAATCATGGCAACTATGGGAAAGGATGCCCAAGCAATTTTAGCTATTTCTATAACAAATAAATAATTTACAATAAGAGACAAGCTACCAACAAAAGCAACATTCATTAAGGTTATACTAAAGCTTATAAAAAGCCCGGCGGCAAAAAAACCATAAAGCGCTCCTTTTAAAGCCAAATAGCGCGCTTTTTTTCTTTTGTTTGTCTTTTTAGAAGACGCTGTTTTTAAAGAAATGTCTCCAGCAGCGAAAAGAATGAAAAAGAGAAGAAATAGCGCCCAAAAAACTAAAACATTTCCAGTAAAATAATCTGATTTGAAATTTTTTAATTGGTCAGGTAGAGAAAAAAGAGTTAAAAAAAGTCTTGCCAAGTAAAGAGCTAAAATAATAATTAAAATTCGCTTCTTTTTCCAAAAAAAACCTAAAAAAATAAATGTTACAAAAACAGCGATAGTCATTAGAAAATCCCAAGAAATAAAATGAGATGAATTAAGTAAATCGGCTAAATTCATGTTAATACGGATTAATATCTAACAATTAAATGGTGTAACTAAATTTCGTCCCTCAATTGTTCAAATGTCTCTTTTGCTCTTTTTGAAAGGTGTTTCGGAGTTTTGACTATAATCTTCACCAAAATATTTCCTCTTGCAGTTCTTCCTAAATAAGGAAGTCCCGCTCCTTCTATTTCAATAACCTGTCTAGATTGGATACCTGAAGGAATTTTAAGAGTAATCTCTTTTTCAAGAGTTGAAAATTCTATTTTATCTCCAAGGGCAGCTTGAGCAAAATTAATCTCCTTCTCTACAAATAAATCAGATCCTCTTCTTTCAAAAACAGGATGGGGTTTAATGTAAATGGTTGCATAAAGGTCTCCTGCAATTTCATTTGTTTTACCCGCCTCTCCTTTTCCTTCCAATTTTATCACCTGTCCGTTTTCAATGCCAGCGGGAATTTTAATGACTAATCTTTCTACTTCTTTAACTCGTCCTTCGCCATGACAGCGAGAACAAACTGTTTTAGGAATTTTGCCCTGACCCTTGCATTTAGCGCATATTTTAGCTTCTCTAAAACTACCTAAGATAGTCCGCCTTATCGTTTCAATTTTACCCTTGCCACCGCATTCTTTACAAGTTTCAAAGCTGGATCCTGGTTCGGCTCCAGATCCTTGACATCTATCACAACGAATAAATTTTTGAATATTTAACTCCCTGTTGCTTTCTCGCAATACTTCTTTTAAATCAATACTAATATCAACAACAATATCTTGTCCTTTTGCTTGAGATCTTCTTCTGTTTGAAGCGCCTCCAAAAAACTCTGAGAAGATATCGCCAACGCCAATATCGCCAAAATCAAATTTTACGCCACCAGAAGATCTGCCTTGAGAAAAATAATCAGAAAATCCAGAAAAATCAAAACCACCCTGAGTATTATTGCCATCAAATGTTTGTCCGAACTGATCGTATTGAGCTCGTTTTTGCTCATTTGAAAGCACCTGATAAGCTCCGTTTATTTCTTTAAATTTAGCTTCATCCCCTCCTTTATCAGGGTGGTATTTGTGGGCTAATTTACGATAAGCTTTTTTTATTTCATCTTTAGAGGCGTTTTTAGATACCCCTAAAATTTCATAATAGTTCTTCATGAATACATTCGTCCTTAATTTTACTAATTATAATTCTTCATTTATTTTTTATTTTATCAATCTCTTTAGCTTTTCTTATCATCTTTGTTGTCCTGATTGTCTTTGTCGTCTTTTTTTTCTTTTTCCTCATATTCTCCTTTGATAGGTTCTTTCTGATTGTCCTGCTTGTTTTCTGTTTGAGTTTTTTCTTGAGGCGCGGCATTTTTGTACAATTCTGCTCCAACTTTTTGAATTGCTTGCGATAATTCTTCTGTCGCTTTTTTAATAGCTTCGCTATCATCTTTGTCGCTAAGGTCTTTAAGGATTTTTACTTTTTCTTCAATAGCAGATTTATCTTCAGCTTTAACTTTATCTCCCGCGTCTTTTAATGTTTTTTCTGTCGTATAAATTAGAGCTTCAGCTGTATTTTTTACCTCAATGAGATTTTGTTTTTTCTTGTCTTCTTCTTGATGAAGTTCAGCATCCTGTTTCATTTTCTCAATTTCTTCTTTGCTAATACCCGAAGAGGCCTCTATGCGAATAGATTGTTCCTTGTTGGTTGCTTTATCCTTGGCCGAAACTTTCAAAATGCCATTTGCATCAATATCAAAACTAACTTCAATCTGAGGTATGCCTCTGGGAGCTGGCGGAATGCCGTCAAGAATAAAGCGTCCCAAAGTTTTATTGTCTGCGGCCATCGGACGCTCTCCTTGGAGAATATGAATTTCAACGGAAGGCTGATTTTCGGCAGCAGTTGAAAAAACTTGGGATTTTGAGGTGGGAATAGTTGTGTTTTTATCAATAATTTTAGTTGAAACACCGCCCAATGTTTCAAGTCCCAACGAAAGCGGCGTTACATCTAAGAGTAAGACATCTTTAACATCGCCCTGAAAAATACCAGCTTGGATAGCAGCGCCCATAGCGACAAC
>CAYNNF010000002.1:16936-36027 GCA_964398685.1 uncultured Candidatus Saccharibacteria bacterium
TCTTTTAATCTTTGTAAAGCCAATTTATCTTTTGAAAGATCAATCCCCTGGTCTTTCTTGTATTCTGTTATTATCCAATTGATGATTGTTTGATCAAAGTCATCGCCGCCCAAGTGAGTATCTCCGCCAGTTGCTTTAACTTCAACAGTGTCTTGAGAAACTTCAAGGACTGACACATCAAAAGTGCCTCCGCCAAAATCATAAACGACAATTTGTTCATCCTTTTTTTTGTTAAGACCGTATGCAAGCGCAGCCGCCGTCGGTTCATTAATAATTCTCTTAACTTTAAAGCCCGCAATTTCTCCTGCGTCTTTGGTTGCCTTTCTTTGAGAATCATCAAAATAGGCAGGCACGGTAATAACGGCTTCTTCTATTTTTTCGCCCAATCTATCTTCAGCGTCTACTTTAAGTTTTTGGAGAATCATTGCCGAAATTTCAGCAGGACGATACCAATTAGCTTCTTTTGCGTCTTTTGAAGGATTATCCATCTTTATTTCAATACCGCCACCAGATGCTTCTCTGATCTCAAAAGGCAAAAGTTTTATGTCCTTTTGAACTGCTGGATCTGAGAAACGGCGTCCAATTAAACGTTTTGTTGAATAAATAGTGCTCTCAGGATTAGTCACTGCTTGCCTTTTAGCAAGTAATCCTGCCAAGCGATCGCCCTTTTTAGAAACAGCGACAACAGAAGGAGTAGTACGATTGCCTTCTTTATCCTCTAAAATTTTCGGTTCTCCGCCCTCAATGTAGGCCATGGCAGAGTTAGTTGTTCCTAAATCAATTCCTAATATTTTTGCCATAATTTTAATTTGATATTTACAATTTATTAATTACTAAGTAATTTATTGACTTTTAATTTAAATATGATAATATTTGGATAAATCTTATAGTTCCTAAAGGAGGAAACATGGGTATGATAGGAGATGGTGGATCTACTGTCCTTGTGTTAGATGTGTTTTTCTAACGCAAGGACTTTTTTTATTATTTCCCCACGTAAACCTTTGATGGTCTGATAACTCTCTCTCCCATCATATATCCTTTTTGAATTACCCTGATAACTTTGTCTTTGTCTGAATCTTTGCCAATCGCCTCCCCCACCGCTTCATGATAAAAAGGATTAAACTCTTTTCCTTCCGCTTCAATCGCCCTAATCTCTTCTCGTTTAAGCAATTCTTCTATTTGTTCTTTAATTTTCAAAATTCCCTTAGTCCAATCTGATTCCATTTCTTTTTTTGGCACTTGTTTTAACGCTTCGTCAAAACTATCAAGAACAGGAAAAATTTGCAGGATAAATCCCGCTTTTACAAAAACCGCAAATTCTTCTAATCTTTTTTTCTCTCCTTTTTTATAATTCTCAAAATCTGCTTTAATTCTTTTCCATCCTTCCAAATATTCTTGCGTTTCCTTTTTAATTTCTTTTAATGTTTTGACGCTAATATTTTTTTTAACTTGTTTTTTTTCCATAATTACTTATTAATTACCAATTACAACTTATGATTTTATTTTTAATTAATTATTTTATTAATATATTCTAAAAGCGACAAATTATGCTCATAATCCATTCTATTAGAATCAA
Source organism: uncultured Candidatus Saccharibacteria bacterium (assembly GCA_964398685.1). Lineage (GTDB taxonomy): Bacteria > Patescibacteriota > Minisyncoccia > JBAYJV01 > JBAYJV01 > CAYNNF01. Next base: position 18,513 of record CAYNNF010000002.1, read on the forward strand.
GTAATGCTAATACGCCTTTATTCTTGCCTCTTTTATAAGAAGCTAATATTAAACCACATTGAGTATCGCTAAGCAATGGATGTTCTTCTCCAATAAAAATACTTGGTTCTTCTAAGTCGCTTGAAAAAGTCTTAAAATCTCTCTCGGCCTCTTCAAGAAAGTGGGCAATCGTTGAAAACATTTCTTTATCAACTCTTCTCAAGAGATCTTCCAAGCCGGAGAAATAAAAACGATTTTCTCTAATTTCTCCCACTAAGGCTAATGAATTGCTAAAATCAGCCAAAATTTCCGCCAATTCTTGAGAGAAATCTTCTTTTTCTTTAATTTCATTTACCTTAACTCTAATTTTTCTTTTTTCGTCAGTAGCGAGATTTTCTTTGTCCATTAATTCCCCAATATATAAACGATATCCTTTATTCGTAGGCATACGGCCTGCAGAAATATGGAGTTTTTTTAAAAACCCTTCTCTTTCAAGAAAATTCATTTCCGATCTAATGGTTGCCGAAGAACATTGAAGATTGCGTAAGCTATTCAATTCTTTAGAAGCAATGGGTTTTCCTGATTTGGAATATTCTTCAATGATTATTTTTAGTATTTTTTTTTGGCGATCAGTAAGAATCATTATTAATCAATAGTTATTGACTAATTAATTATTTTTTAGAACAAAACAAATCCATTTTAAGCGATTAGCACTCCCTTGTCAAGAGTGCTAACAAATTTTTTAACGAATAGCGTGAGTTTAGAAAGTTTTAGTCCATAAATGAGATCAAATAATGTTAATAAATAGCTCTTTATGTAAAAGTATAACTATGTACAATTATCCTGCTTAGAGCCAGAAAATAACAATAAAAAGCCGGTCACTTATCGTGACCGGCAAAGTTCTTGATTCTACAACGAAAGCTTGTAATAAATCTCGGCTGCAACCAAATATCCCTTAACATAAATTGTCTGAATCCTCACAATGTCATATTCTCCGCCATTTACTATCTCGTAAAGATTGAGCTTAACGTCCTTTTGTTTGGCACTGAAATAGAAATACGTGTTATGGACAAACAATATGCGCAACCTGTTGCCGTCCCCGCAGATAGATGACGGATTGTAAATGACTTCTGCTCCCGTAAGATATCCTTCTGTATAAGATGTTTTCACAGAAACCACATTATATTCACCACCATTAAGAAGGTTTTCAAGCTTAGCTCGCACTTCTGTTTGTTTGCTCTCGTAGTAATATTTAGTACTTGTAATCCATACCATACGCAGATCAGTTCCTTCGGTTTCTTGGGTACAAACTTCGAAAGTTTGAACTGACTTTGACTCGTCACATCCAGCTACAAACAATAGAAGTCCGATGACTACGATAGAATAAAGAATACATCTAATTTTGTTCATTATTCCTCCTCCTTATTTTTTTAATTTTGAAGAACATCTGTATCTTATAATAAATATCTTGAAAAGTCAAGAGATATTTGACATTTTTTATTTATGCGTTAGAATGTTAATAGTTCTCTCGGGGTTAGCCAAAGACAAGAAGGCAACAAACAACAGCAAGCGAGCCAAGAGACTCCAAGTAATAACCAAGGGGAGGCGAGCCAAAACCAGAAAAGCAACAGTCTCATAGAGACACAGAGGACAGAAAAAAACTGTCCTCTTTTTTTATACTTCTGGTTCAAAACATGTTAAGACTTAAGTCTTTTGTTTTGTCTTGTTTGATTGCATATCTATTGACAAATATATATAGACATGCTAATATGATATTAAATAAAGGAGGAGATAAATGAACACTATCGCCAGTCTTTGGTATGTCTGGTTAGCAGGGTTGGTTATATCATTGTTCTTTACAATTCCAACTTTTAGTAGCATTATTAATCAAGCTTCAAAAATAGATGTTTTAGACAAAGGTATTCCTTGGTTATTTAAAACTATGGCAAAGTTTGCCCTTATGGCTATCTTTGCGTGGATGCTTATCTTGTCAATGATTGTTCTCCTGATTGACTATGCAATGAGAGTATAAAAATACGGCCTCGCGATTGAATTGCGAGGTCTTTTTATATAGCATAGCTATGGTTTTAAGCTATACTATGCTTACAATTCCCCAAGCTATGCTTACAATTCCTCAAGCTATGCTTACAATTCCTCAAGCTATGCTTATAATTCCTCAAGCTATGCTTATAATTCCTCAAAATTTAATAATTTTAAAAAATAATGTTTTAATTATCGTTTTTTAAATCTTGTCTTATTTTAATATTTTGATATTTTTTGCCAATTTTAATGCGCGCCATTTCTTTTTCTATTTTTGCTTGGAATCCAATACTTGGCGCTTCTCAAATATTCATAAGATTTATTTATTTTAATTAAATTAAAAAATTGCCCTATTTCGGACAAGTATATGCCGGGGGTGGGAATCGAACCCACATGAGAAAATCTCACACGATTTTGAGTCGTGCGCGTCTACCAATTCCGCCACTCCGGCACTATAATGACATTTTATGTTTATCGCACATTAAAGTCAATAAATAATATTATTTCTTGAAATTTGCTATTTTAAATCAATCAACTTTTTGGTAAAATTGTATTAATAAATGAAAAGAAGGATTGAGGTCGCAACAATTGATTTTGTATTCTTAATTTTTTAATAATAAATATATGAGCTGGTTAATTTTTGCATTGCTTTCTTCTGTGATGGCAGCGTTAGTGGCAATTTTTGGGAAAATGGGACTGAAAAATATTGACTCTACTTTGGCAACCACTATCCGCTCGGTCATTATGGCAATTTTTTTGATTTTGGTCAGTTTTGGTTTAAAAAAATTTAATGGTTTTTCTCTGAAATCTCTGGGTTCTAAAGATTGGTTTTTAATAGTTTTAGCAGGAATTTCCGGCGCTCTTTCTTGGCTTTTTTATTTTTTCGCGCTCAAAAAAGGACCAGCGACCAAAGTTGTTTCCATTGATCGTTTAAGCTTAATTTTTGTAATTATTTTAGCAGCGCTTTTTTTAGGAGAACATTTTGGCTGGAAAACTGCTATCGGCGCTCTCTTAATGGTAGCAGGAGCCATATTCATAACATTAAAATAATTTAGGTATGACGCGCTATTAAGATAAACAAACAAAGAAGATATGTTGGAGGCTCAGCCTCCAACATATCTTCTTTCATTCATAAAGCGAAAGGTTAAATATTTATCCCCAATTGAACTTAATTTAAAAAAGATTAGAATAGAAAGAAAGCATATTTTTTATTTTTAAAAACCCTGTAGGTCATGCCAAAAGCAAAATTTACGCATTTGCATGTCCATTCTCATTATTCTTTACTTGACGGACTCTCAAAAATAGATGAAATTTTAGATAAATGTGAAGAAGATGGAATGGATACAATTGCTTTAACTGATCATGGCGTTATGTATGGCGCTATTGAGTTCTACCAAAAAGCAAAAGATAGGGGCATCAAACCGATTATTGGCGTAGAAGCTTATATCGCGCCCGAAGGCATGAAGAATAAGCAGAGCAAAGCCGATGTCAATAATTATCACCTAACTCTCCTTGCAAAAAACGAAAAAGGATACCAAAACTTAATGAAATTAACAACCCTCGCTCATTTAGAGGGTTTTTATTATAAGCCAAGAATTGATTATGATCTGCTGGAACACTATGCCGATGGATTAATTTGTCTTTCGGGCTGTGTGGCGGGACAAATACCAAGATTAATTATTTCGGGGAAAATTAAGGAAGCGGAAAAATTAGCGCTTCGGTTAAAAAATATTTTCCGAAAAGACGATTTTTATTTAGAACTGCAACACCATCCTAAAATTAAAGAACAAACCATTGTTAATAAGGCGCTATTTCAGATGAGTAAAAAACTTTCCATTCCAATCGTAGCCACTCATGATTCTCATTATATCTATCCAAGCGATGCTGCGGCTCAGGATATTTTATTGGCAATACAAACCGGCAATAAAATCAGCGATCGCGAGAGACTGACGGTGAAAGATTATGATCTTTCTTTGCCGGGACCTGAACAGATGATTGCAAATTTTAAAAATTATCCTGGCGCGATTAAGTCAACTCAAGAAATTGCTGAAAAATGCAATCTTAAAATTAAGTTTGATAAATTTCGTCTACCTAAATTTGATCTTCCCGAAGGCAAAACAGACTTAAGTTATTTAAAAGAACTTACTGATCAAGGCATAAAAAAACGCTTTAAAAAAGACGCTGATAAAACAGAAATTCAGGAACGGCTTCGTTATGAAATTTCGGTTATTGAAAAAACGGGTTACGCTTCTTATTTTTTAATTGTTCAAGATTTCGTCAATTGGGCAAAAAGCAACGGCATCGTAGTTGGTCCGGGAAGAGGAAGCGCTGCCGGCAGTCTTGTTTCTTATGCTTTGAATATTACTGATATTAATCCCTTAAAGTATGGTTTGATGTTTGAGCGCTTCTTGAGCGCCGATAGAGTTTCAATGCCCGATATAGATATTGATTTTACTGATGTTAGGCGCGATGAAGTTATTGAATACGCGCGCAAAAAATACGGCCAGGACCGAGTGGCGCAAATTATTACTTTCGGAACTATGGCATCTCGTATGGCAATTAGAGATGTCGGGCGCGCCTTAGGAGTTCCTTATTTATTCTGCGATCAAATTGCCAAAATGATTCCTCTGGGCTGGACGCTTAAACAATCTCTTGATGGGGTTTCTGAACTCAGAGAACTTTGTCAAAATGACGAACAAGCAAAAAAACTCATTAAATATGCCCAAAAACTTGAAGGAGTGGTGCGTCATGCATCAACCCATGCCTGTGGCGTTGTAATCACAAAAGAACCTTTGACAAATTATGCGCCTCTCCAATATGCTTCACGCGGAGACCAAAGTATTGTTACACAATATGAAATGCACGCAATTGAATCTCTGGGACTTTTAAAAATGGATTTTCTTGGACTTAGAAATTTAACAGTTATTGAAAATACTCTCAAAATTATAAAAGCCACTAGAAATAAACGCATTAAAATTGCCGACATACCTCTTAACGACGATAAAACTTTCCAATTACTTAGAGACGGTAAAACAACCGGCGTTTTTCAGCTGGAATCCGACGGTATGACGCGATATCTTAAACAGCTAAAGCCGACCGATATGGAAGACATCATTGCGATGGTATCTTTGTATCGGCCTGGACCAATGGAACTTATTCCAAGTTTTATTAGAAGAAAACTTGGACAAGAAGATCCTGAATATATTCATCCGAAGTTAAAAAGCGTGCTTAAAAAAACTTACGGCATTATTGTTTATCAAGAACAAATTATTCAGTTGGCGCAAGAATTAGGCGGTTTATCGTATGCTGAAGCTGATTTATTGAGAAAAGCCGTCGGTAAAAAAATTGAGAAATTATTGGCAAAGCAAGAATATAAGTTAATCCAGGGTATGATCAAAAATAATATTGACAAACATACGGCTCAACAAATCTGGCAGTTTATTAAGCCCTTTGCAAGATATGGCTTTAACAGATCTCATGCAGCTTGCTATGCCCATATCGCTTATGAAACAGCTTATTTGAAAGCTCTCTTTCCTGCCGAATTTATGGCAGCATTAATGACCGCCGAAAGTTCTAATCTTGAACGAATTGCTAAATTAATTGAATCTACGCGAAAAATGGGATTAAAGGTTTTGCCTCCTGACATTAATGAATCATGGGAAAATTTTACCATAGTTAAGCCTGAGCAGGGTACTCCAAAAAAAATACGTTTTGGTCTGTCAGCTATTAAAAATGTAGGACATAACCTAATTTCTGCCATTATTGAAGAAAGAAAAAATGATGGTCTTTTCAAAGATACAAGTGATTTTATTGAAAGGATCAATCATAAAGATCTAAACAAAAAATCTTTAGAATCGTTAATCAAGGCCGGTGTTTTAGACAGTTTAGAAGAAAGAAATACTCTCCTGGGCAATTTGGAAAGTGTTCTAAGAATAGCCAAAGAAATGCAAAAAAATAAAGCAAACGGACAGACAAGCCTATTTGCGGGACAAGAATCAAAAAGTTTGAATTTGTGTCTTAAAAAATTTCCCGAAGCAAAAACAGAAGAAATGCTCATTTGGGAAAAAGAACTTTTGGGTCTCTATGTGTCATCTCATCCTTTGGAAAAATATGCTAAAAAACTTGAAAAAAAAGTAATTCGGATAGATAATATAGAAGAAGGCACTGATAAAATACAAGTAGGCGGAGTCGTTATTAATGTTAAAAAGATTGTTACGAAAAAAGGAGAACCGATGCTTTTTGTTAAAGTTGAAGATCTCGGCGGACAAATTGAGGTAGTTGTTTTTCCCAAGACCTTAAAACTCAATCCCCTATTATGGCAAGAAAATAAAGTTTTGTTAATTTCGGGAAGAGTTGACATTAGGGGCGATATGCCTAAATTAATTTGTGAAAAAGCAAGAGAAGTAAGGTAATACTTAACAATAATCTTATGTCTAAAATTGATAATATTCGCCATTCCTTATCTCATATTATGGCAATGGCAATCAAAAATCTTTATTCAAATGTATCTTTAGGTATTGGTCCGACCATTGAAAATGGATTTTATTATGATTTTTCTTTTAAGGAAAATTTAACTGAAAAAGATTTGCCAAAGATAGAAAGTGAGATGAAAAAGATTATCGCTCAAAACATTGATTTTAAGAAAGAAGAAAAAAGCATTCAGGAGGCCAAAAGAATATTTAAAAATGAGCCATATAAATTGGATCTAATTAAAGAATTAGAAGAAAGTGGCGAAAAACATGTTTTTATATACGAATCAGGAAATTTTATTGATTTATGCAAAGGTCCTCACATAGGAAACTCCAGCGAAATAAATTCGGAAGCATTTAAGCTAACTAAAGTAGCCGGGGCATACTGGAGAGGCAGCGAAAATAGTCCTCAGCTTCAAAGAATCTATGGCGTTGCTTTTGAAGATAAAAATAAATTAAAGATTTATCTTGAACTCCAAAAAGAAATTGAAAAAAGAGATCATAGGGTCTTAGGCAAAAAACTTGATTTGTTTCATATTGACGAAGAGGTTGGTCCGGGATTAATTTTGTGGCATCCAAAAGGAGCTTTACTGAAACGTCTAATTGAAAATTATGTTTTGGATAAATATTTAGAACATGATTATCAATTAGTCAATACTCCTCATATTGCCAAGCTTCATCTTTGGGAAACTTCTGGTCATGTTGATTTTTATAAAGAAGGTATGTTCCCTGCGTTTCATATGGAAGAGCTGGGAAAAGAAGAAAAAGGTGATTATCAATTAAAACCGATGAATTGCCCTTTTCATATGAAAATTTACAAATCAGATATCCGAAGCCATCGCGATCTTCCTATAAGATATACCGAGCTTGGCACAGTTTATCGTTACGAAAAATCAGGAACCTTGCACGGATTGGTCAGGGCAAGAGGATTTACTCAAGATGATGCCCATATTTTCTGCGCAGACAAAGACCAGCTTCTTGATGAAATTAAAAAGATTATCCAGCTGACAAAAGAAATTTTAAGTAAATTTGGGTTTGAAGATTATGATATTAGATTGAGTGTTCGCGATTCTAAAAATAAGAAAAAATATATGGGATCGGAAAAGGATTGGCTCGCGGCAGAAAAAATGTTAGAACGCGCCCTGAAGGAAGAAAACTGGAAATTTCAAAAAGATGAAGGCGAGGCAGTTTTTTATGGACCAAAAATTGATATTAAAGTCAAGGATGATTTGGGGAGAATGTGGCAAATTTCTACAATTCAAATTGACTTTAACTTGCCCGAAAAATTTGATTTAAATTATATAAATGAAAAAGGTAAAAAGGAAAAGCCGTTCGTTATTCATCGCGCTCTTTTGGGTTCGCTTGAAAGATTTATCGGAGTTTTGATTGAACATTATGGAGGTGCGTTTCCCCTTTGGATAGCTCCAGTTCAAATTAAGATTCTCCCTATTTCAGATAAACATATTGAATATGGAAAAGAAATTTTAGATGAGTTAAGGTCAATATCATTTCGCGTTGAAATGAATAAAAAAAATGAAACTGTTTCAAAAAAAATAAGAGAAAGCGAAATAGAAAAAGTCCCCTATCTTCTAATTATTGGTGACAGAGAAATAGAGAATAAAACTGTAAGGGTAAGAGAAAGAGGCAAGGGAGATATTGGAGAAATGAAAATTAAAGATTTTATTAAAATAATTGGAAAAGCAGAGTAAAATACATATAACAAAAAGGTGCTCGCGTTAAACGCGAACACCGAGTTTTTGAATCAGATCATCCAGATTTCTAGCTAAGATTTCTGGATTTTCTTTTATAAGAACTTCTTTGCTATGATAACTTTCGTTATTATCTCTAGCAATTGCCACAGAATGAACTCCTGCCTTCTTGGCTGAACGAACATCCATTATCATATCACCAACATAAATTGCATTTTTAGGCAAAATTGCTAAACATTTACATACCTCTAAAATGCTTTTTGTCTTGTGAGCTGTTGCCCATCCTAACATAAGATCAAAATAGTCCCTTATACCATACATCTTGGTCTCTCTTTCAAGATTTTGAATGGGATGAGCGCTAACTACAGCTAATTTAAATCCTTGATGACTCAATTGTTCTAACGCTTCCAAAACTTCGGGATAAATTACTGACACAATGCCTAACCGAAACATTTTGTCGTAACACTCCCTGAAAACTTTATCCACTTCGTATTGGACTAAATTAATGCCCTGTGTTTCCAAGGATTCTTGAAGCGTCAGACTTAAATCGTTCCACCACTCATCGTAAGAAATCCTCGGCTTATCATATCTTGCAAGAATGTCCATATTTGCTTCGTAAACTGGCCATCTATCATCGCTAATCACTCCGCTCCAATCCCAAATAATGAGATTGATCTCGCCTAAAACAGTCTTCACTTTTTCCTCCTTAAAGAACTTTTTTGTCTTATATCAAAATCCATTAATTTCCCGTTACCAGGTAACAGGACGAATTATGTTTTGTAAGGATTAAATGCTTTAATATACTGCGCTTGATTGGGAAAATATTTTTTAAACGTTTGGTACATCAGCCAGGTAATTTCGCGATAATAAAAATGCCCTTCAGGTCTTGTCCGTAATTCTACAATATATTGAAGTTCTTGAGCATCCATTTTCATCAAATATTTCCTTCTCCAGCCATAACCCAAGAGCAAAGCGCCTGTTTGTCCTATGGATTTATTTTCATTTTTTTCAATTTTCTTAACAATTTTTCCCGTTTCGTCCATAGATGCTTTATATTTTTCTTCAAGTCCTGCTTCCTTAATTTGATTAGGTGTCACATAGCCATAAAGCGCGTTAAATGGTTTTGCAATTTCAATACATCTGCGATGGCGATGCAAATCTTTGTGGGATCCAAAATCGCTCGTAATATCAAAAATCAACCGATAACCCGAAGACATTTCGCGCAATAATTCATCGTTTTCTCCTCTTAGCTCATAAATAATTTTAAAAATTTCTTTTCTTTTCTGGAGAGATAATTTTTCAACAAAATTTAAAAGTTGACCATAAGAATAAGGCGTAATTTTATAGAGGAAACTCGTTAATGTTTCAAGCTCTAAATTGTGATGCCTTGTTAAATGGACTTTTTTGTTAGGAAAGTAGTCAATTTTTTTTATTAAAACATTTTTTTGAGCCCAGTTTTCTAAATTTTCAAAAACTTTTTTCTGATATTGATTCGGTTTTATAAATTCCCCTATCGTAGGCAAAGCAGAAAATGATTTTTTTGTGTTCTGTTGAAATGGAATAAAGGCTGGTCGTTTAGTAACCGCTTCTTTAAAATCTTTTGCTATATCTCTTACTTCTTGCGAGGAATGAGCCATAAGTTTGCCCATTAATCTTTCTGCGGTGCGTCCCGACATAATAAGTCCCATATTTGTATAATGTCCAACTGGTAAAACCTGGCGAGCAATATCAAAAATTTTATTATTTATTATAGTTTTTATATGTTTTTCCGATTCACTTTTATGTTTAATGTCTTGTTCAACTGATTTTTCTACTGATTTTCTTAAAAGTTTTTGGAATTCAGCATTTTCTTTAACCATTTTATTTGCTTGCTCTTGAAAACATTTTTCAAATTCAGTTCCAATTATTTCTTGCGGAATATGAACTCCCTTATCAACAAAATTTAAATAACGAGTTGAGCTTTCTTGCCCATCCAATAGCGAATCATCCCATAAAATTTCTCTGGCAGGATAATTGGATATATTCTGAAAAATAAAAATACCGTGCGCAAGATCTGCTACGGATTTATGCCGATATTTTAAATAGAAAGTTTTGTAAAACTCGCTTGCTTGTTTTTGCGTTAAATTAACAACTGTTTCTTGATAGGGTTTATGCGAACGAGAAAATTTAGCCATGCCGTACCCTCCGATTTCTGGTTCAACTCCCAAAACAGCAAAAATATCTCTTTTCGGTTTATTCATATAATAGGGGGAATTTGTTACATAATTTAATTACCCGAGATTTTATTTCTTCGGGTTTTCCCTCCTTTTTTAATATTTGAGAAATCCAGTCAGCAATTTTTTTCATTTCTTTTTCCTTCATACCCCTCGTTGTTATCGCCGGCGTTCCTAATCTCAGTCCTGACGGTCGAAAGGGAGATTCATCGTCCGGAATAGTATTTCTATTGGCTAAAATATTAGCTTGCTCTAAAAGATTTTCCGCTTCCGAAGCGTCAATCATATTTTTTAGGTCAATTAAAATTAAGTGATTATCCGTACCGCCTGAAATTAATTTAAAACCATATCTTATCAGTTGATTTGCTAAAACCTTAGCATTTTTTACAATTTGTTTCTGATAGTTCTTGAATTCGGGCATTAGCGCTTCTTCAAAAGCAATTGCTTTGGCTAAAATTATGTGTTCGTGAGGTCCGCCCTGTATTCCAGGGAAAACCGCTTTATCAATTTTTGAAGCAATTTCTTTTTTAGAATAAATAATAGCCGATCTTGGTCCTCTTAATGTTTTATGAGTCGTTGTCATCACTACGTCTGCATAAGGAAAGGGGGATTGATGAAGTCCGGCCGATATAAGTCCTGCGATATGAGAGATATCGGCTAAATGATACGCGCCTATTTTTTTCGCAATTCTGCCAAACTCCTTAAAATTAATTTCTCTTGGATAGGCGGTTGCGCCCGAAATAATAATTTTTGGTTTTTCTTTTAGCGCAATTGCTTCTAAGGCATTGTAATCAATATATCCTTTATTGTTCAGACCATAGTGAACAATCTTATAAAAGTGAGAACTGATATTGACTTTATGTCCATGGCTTAAATGTCCCCCATGAGATAATTTTAGAGAAAGGATTTTATCTCCCTGATTGAGCAAGGCAAAATAAACTTCAAGATTAGCTGGAGCGCCTGAATAGGGCTGAACATTTACTTCCCACTCTTCGTTCAGATTAAAAACTTCCTTAGCTTTTGTTTTGCAATAATCTTCAATTTTGTCCATAAAAAAATTACCAGGATAATATCTTTTTTCTGGATAGCCTTCAGAATATTTATTAGTCAAAACTGATCCAGCCGCATCAAGCACCGCCTGAGAGGCATAATTCTCTGACGGAATTAAATTAATCGTTTCTTGTTGTCTCTTCTTTTCGTTTTTGATTAAATTATATAATTCTTGTGAAATATTTTTTAAAGTTTTCATCAGTTTATACTAATCTTACCAAATTAAATAATATTGTCAAAGCAACATAGAAAAAAATTAATATGGGGAAGTCGGACTTCCCCTACTTCCCTTAAATTTTTCGACTCTTTAAATGTACTCAAAACAAACTTCACGAAAGGTTCTTTGTTTAAAAGATTGGAACCTATTCAATCTTCAAGTCATTCAAGTTATCAATGTTAAAATTCGTCAAACAATCACTAATTTCTTTTTTATAGCTTTTTTCTCCACCAAAAATATCTAATAAAAATTCTCTTTGTGTAACTGAAGGAAAATTTCTTCTGCCCGTATAATCAAAAAGACTACTCCAACGATATTTATATAAATTATCAAGGGCTATATCAATGTTTTTAATTTTCCTTTCTTTCCAATTTTTCTCATAAAGTTCAATGGGATTAAGATGTATATAATGAACAATCCATAAAAGTTGCGACTCCTTCTTGATTAAAACCGCCTTAAATTTACCCTGGAATAAAGAACCAACTCTTTCATATTTCTGATTAAAATAATTAGTGTAGCCAGTTCCCAATTTCCTCATAAATTGAGTTATGCCATTTTCTCTTTTTTGCATTAAAAGCAAATGATAATGATTTGGCATCAAGCAAAAAACTAAAATTTCCACTAATAATTTTCTTGGTTTGCGGACTTTAGGATTCTTTGTCTGTTTCTGTTTATTTAAATTAACTTGGGGAAGTCCGACTTCCCCAAGTTGATGCCCAGTATAAATATGCAAAGCAGGCTTAGTATCATTAAATTCAAAAAGATCATGAACAAAACGAAATCTATCTTCATCACTTAAGAAGACATTCCTCTTTTCAACGCCTCTATTATAAATATGGTATATCTGATCGTTAACAAAATCCGGACGCTGCATATTGAGAATCCAGTAAACAAATAAAATCTATCTTTTATCTATTATTGCACATATATAATAATAGTATAATTTTATCAAATCTTCTACAAATATACAATCGTTAATAATATGGGGAAGTCCGACTTCCCCATATTGTTTTTTTTCAGATTTTATATAATTTGCCAAAAAATAAATAATTCTATAAAATAGAACTATTATCTTATATTTTTAAGTTTATGGCTTTACCTAAACTCATTGTCATTTTGGGCCCGACTGGTTCAGGCAAGTCGGATCTCGCCCTAAAATTAGCGAAGAAATTCAAGGGCGAGGTCGTTTCGGCTGATTCTCGCCAAATTTATCGCGGTTTTGTTATTGGATCAGGATTAGTTAAGGGAGAATGGAAAAATAACACATATTATTCAAAAAATATTCCTCATTATTTAGTTCGATTTTTAGAACCTGAAAAAACTTTTTCAGTAGCTGAATTTAAAATATTAGCGATCCAAAAGATTAAAAAAATAACCGAAAAGGGCAATCTTGCTTTTTTAGCGGGCGGTACGGGTCTTTATATTGATACAATTACTAAAAACTTAGAAATCCCTAAGGTTAAACCTAATTTGGCTCTGCGCAAAAAATTAGAACAAAAATCCTGCGAAGAATTATTAAAACAAATTGAAATTCTTGATCCTCAATTAATAAAAACTATTGATAAGAAAAATAAAAGGCGCTTAATCCGCGCTATTGAAGTATCTCTTTTGGGAAATGCTTCTTTTTCTCAGAATCAGAAACAAGGCCCAAAACTGTTTAATATCTTAAAAATTGGCATTAATACCTCACGCCAAGAACTCTACAGACAAATTGACGAGCGAGTTAATAGAATGATAGAAGATGGCTTGATTTTAGAAGTAGAAGATTTGCTTAAATTTTATTCTAAATCATGTCCAGCTTTTTCGGGAATTGGATATAAGCAGGTAACCGAATTTTTGGACGGCAAGTATCCAGAAACAGAAATGATTCAGAAAATAAAATATGCCACTCACGCCTACGCAAGACGGCAAATAACTTGGTTTAAAAGAGATCGGGAGATTAATTGGATTAAAGGTTACAAAGAAACAGAAAAACTGGTAAAGAAATTCCTAAAATAATCCGCGTAGAGATTAGGTTTCCACATTTTGTTTTATTTCAATATTTTCTTTGAACATAAAAATTTGATAATTTAATTTAATATTAATATTCTGTGTAGATGTCGGACATCTACACAAGCTTGACGATTGACAAAGTAAAATAAAAGTGTTATCCTTGAAATACAAAAGTTCCTCAGGAGGGAAGAATGGACAAAAGACACAAAACGAAGTTTGAACAAATGTTCATAAAGATCATTGAAGAGCTTCCTAATATTGATCCTCGCATAAAACAGATAGAAAAAATAAACGGAAGTATTGTCGTGACAACAACAGCGGGAGAAATAGCTATCAATGTTCTTAAGCCCAAAGAGACTAGTTAAAAAACTAGTCTTTTTTTATTAAGATATTGCCGATAACCTTGCTAAAATATTTTTTCTTCTGTTTGGAGTAAGTTTATCAAAAATTCGTCCAATAAGTTCATTAAGGTCTTGTTTCGCGATGCAATCAGATAGAGTAATGTTCGGATCTTCTTCCTTTCTTTTTTTGTACCGTTCTTTTGCATCATTAAAAATCCTATTTTCTCCTTTTACAAATACTATATCAAGTGGAAGATCTATTTTTTCTTTCAAAGAAAATTGAACTCTGATTGGTTCTTTACTCCCCTTAAAGGTAATATAAAAATCTGTTTCCTCCCTTTCATCGCTATAATCATCTCGCTCTATCTTCTCAACATATGGATGTTTTCTCAGTGCTTCTATAAATATTTTTTCAGCTTCATGTCCAAAATTTTCTTGATTGTACTCTTTGTTTTTCCAATTATCCGGTTTTTCGGGTCGGGGTTGTCTAAACCCCATTTCTGCTGGTGATGGCATAAAAATTAATAAATATTTAACTTTATTTTACAAATCTCAACTTAAAAAATCTAATCTTTATAATTTGCCTAAATTAGCTCTTTTTGCAATTTCTTCCTCAACTTCTATTTTTTTTCGAGCATATTTTTGTTTAGAAATTTCTTTAATTTCTGTGATCTGCAAAACATCGCCTTCTTTGGGCGGAATAGTTTTCATACGAAACGCAGAGGAAATTTGCCCATTGATCATTAATTTTAGGATTGATTCAAAATTAGGAAGATTAATCAAATCTTGCCTCACAAATTCTGGTTCAAACTGTTTTTCAATTCTCTCAGCGTCTTCTACGCCTATGCGAAAACTCATAATAGATCCGACATTGCCAAAAACCGCATCGCGGATATTGTCTTCAAGTTGAGCAATAAATTGGTGAGCTAAAATAAGATTAAGTCGATATTTTCTCGCCTCCGAAAGAATCGTTGGAATTGAATCAGTAGTAAAATTTTGAAACTCATCAGCATATAAATAAAAATCGCGCCTTTCGTTTTCAGGAATATTTCCTCGTCTCATTGCCGCCATTTGAAACTTACTCATCAAAATTAACCCCAAAAGCGAACTATTGACTTCTCCTGTTTGACCCTTAGAAAGATTAGCTAAAAATATTTTTCCCTCATCCATAATTTTCCCCAAATTAAATCCAGAATGAGCTTGGCCAACGATATTTCTCACCATTGAATTTTCAATGAAACGACCAATCTTGGAGACCACATATCCTAACATATCAGAACGAGTTTGGCCCGTAGTCTTCTTCCACTCCTTCTCCCAAAATTGTCTAACGATGATATCTTCAACTTTAGCAAGCCGCTCGTCCATAAATTTATCATCAGTAAAAATGCGCGGAATTTCAACTAAGGTTCCCGGATTATCTTTATCGGCCATCAACGCTAACATTGCATTTCTCATATAATGTTCAAACATCGGTCCGATTACTTCGGGCGGGAAAAGTTTCTGGAAAATAGCAACCATTTCCTGAACAGCAAAATCTTTCTGTTCTTCGGTTTCATATTCAAGCATATTAAGACCGACTGGTTGCGCTGTATCAAAGGGCTCAAAAAGAACTATATCTTTTTTTCTTTCTGCGGGTATATTCGCTAAAGTTGACTCAATTAAATCGCCGTGAGGATCAATGACGCCAACGCCTCTGCCTGTTTCAATATCTTGCCGAATCATTTCTTTTAATAGAGATGTTTTACCTGTTCCAGTTTGTCCAATAATATAAAAGTGCCTTCTGCGATCTGCATCGTTAGCAAAACGAACTTCTTTTGTTTCATCGCGAAAATTAGCTTCTCCTAAAATAACTGGTCCTTGGCTCGGAAGTTCAATCGGAAGAGATGCTTTGACAATTCTAAGCTTTTTAATTTTCGGTGTTTTAAGGGATTCTAAAGAAAGGTGATATAAGCTTGCTATTTCTTCAGTATTTAAAATCATTGACCTTCTGAAATCAAATGCTCTTAAGCTAAAATTATAAAACATTTTTTTAAGAGCCTGCTTCTTCAACCGTATAAACTTAAATTCATTTCCTTGAGCCAATCCATATTGGCCAAAGGCGCCCAGCAAACTTTCAAGAATTCTTTCGGCTGATTCCTTATTCTGAGAAGAGGCAATAATCCTAATATCCACGCTAAATAATGTTTTGCTTGTTTTGTTCTTGACCTGTTCAAGAGCAGTTTCGTCAATTTTAATTGGCTTCATATCTTCTTCCTTCTGCATTTCCGAAGATTTAGATAAAGAAACTAAATCAGCGACTTCTTTTCCAAATTTAAGTCCGAATTTAGTTTCTTTTTTTATATCAGATAAATTTTTTCCTTCGCTAAGAAGTTTAATAGCCATTTTTCCGTTTGCCTGCCAATGTTTATCAGCCGGCCTTAAAACAATCTGAACAGCCGATCCTTCTTCCGGTAAAATATTTGCCAAAGTATTGGTAATTTGTCCTAAGGGATCAACATTCAAGTGAGCATAAGTATTAATTGGCAAAAAAACATTCTTCTCCAACATAAAATAACCGCCCACCGATATTCCTTGGGGTACAAAGGGATTATAATCGTCCCTGCATCTTTCAATCTCCGCCGCTGGATATATTCCCTGAATATATTGTTTTGCTTTGGCTTCCATAGTTTTCGGCACGGAGAAATAAAAGCCAACCTCTTCTTGTCTAATTGTGTTTGCTATTTCTAAGGTAATTCTTGGCTGACCATGAATAAACTTACGCCACCCCGAAGATCTGAGCCCTGAAAAGCTCGCATAGAACTGTTCAATCGCTCCTATTTTCTCCCTAAAATCTTTTGGACTTTCTCCTTCCTTTAATTTGGCCTCATACTTAGGCAGTTTAACTAAAAAAAGAGACATTCCTAAGAGGTTTCTTAAGTGTCCCTTTTGGCGTTTTCTAAAAATCAAACGCCCAAAATAAATAATTGTTATTAAAAAAACTACAAAAACCAGCCAAAGAATATATTTCTCCATAAAAATAAAGTTGAATATTAAAGATGCTTTCAGACCTCGCCAGCTTCTTCAAGCTTTTGCCAAGTTTTATCCTCTGTTAGTTTATCTCTAAAAGTGTCAAAAAGAAAAGGATCGTTAGCCAATTCAACAGCGCGCAAAGCATGTTTCAGTTTTTGCCCACCTTCAATTATGGCTGTTATTAACCTATCAGAAATGGTTTCCATATTAGGAATAGTCGCTAAAACTCCTGTTTTTTTAGCTTCGGCTAATATTTTATTAACAGTTTCTTTCTCTTCTTCAGGAAGCTCTTCTTCTTTTTCCATTTCCTGTTTTTGCCTTTCTATTGCTTCTTTTCTTCTTTCAATTTCTCTTTCTTCTTCTGGTGTTAATATTTTCTCTTCAATTTTTTCTCTATTTTCAATTTCGCTCTGTGTTTCTGTGTTTATTTTTTCTTTTTCAATCAAATTAGGATTAATTTCCTCTTTTTGCTCAAATTTTTTTACATTTTCTTCAG
>CAYNNF010000002.1:36127-38070 GCA_964398685.1 uncultured Candidatus Saccharibacteria bacterium
TTCTGGAACAGGTTGTTCTTCAACCATGTTATTTTCTTCTGTTTTGATTACTGCTGGTTTTTCCGTAGAAATTTCAGGCTCAGTTGGAATTACTACATCTTTTTCAGGCGCAGATTCTTCTTGCGCCCCGCCTTGGACATAATCAACTTTGTTCTCGTCTGGCTGTTTACCCTTGATAAGACCCATTATTTTATCTAAAAAACTCATAAATTTAGAAAACACAAATTTTATATTAATATTTTACTTAACCATTTTATCAAAAAAATATAGATTAAGGAAGGGGACAAAAAAAGAGAGGACCTAAAGATCCTCTCCGCGCTAATTTAAAAGCTCAAGAATGCCTACGCAGAATATAAACACAAGGAACTTCTCTTGTTGGATTGGTTATTTGTTTGTGATTCCAACAAACTCTCAAAAGACCGGTTAATGGCGCCATAAAGGTGGTCCAAATCTCATAGTCATATATAGGATTAGATAAACGTTCTTTAAGCCAATCAGGATAATAATCTTTTCTGCATCCCATATATAGCGCGTTAGGAACAACGATTAGCTCTTTTTTAACATATCCTATGACAATATCTTTAATAAGGCCTGCCGGGTAGTTATTAATATCCAAATAACTTAGCTTCTCCCCTTCTTCTAAGCGCATGTTTTCAGCATTTATACGATTTTCACACGCAAAATTTAACCAATCATTTTCCCAAGCAATCATAGGATCAAGTAATTGTGGAGCACCAGGTAAGTCTGCATTATAAAAGTACATTTTCTCCTCCTTTTTCTGCGTTGACTCTATTGCGATAATATCACTGACAAATCAAAATCTCAAGTACTTACGAAATGTAGTCACTGGATCTTAACGCTTAGTCTTCTTTTACAACCCTGATTCCTAATTCCTTGAGTTGTTTTTGATCAACCTCGGACGGGGCATCCATAACTGATGTTGTTCCCGAAGTTGAAGTTGGAAAAGCAACAGTTTCGCGAATGCTTTTTTCGTTTAAAATTGTCTGGATTAATCTATCAAACCCGCAGGCAATTCCTCCATGTGGCGGCACGCCATAACCAAAAGCTTCAAGCAAATGTCCAAATTTATTCTCAACGGCTTTAGCGCTATGTCCCAAAATCTGAAAAGATTTTTTTAGAATCTCTCTTTCGTGCGTTCTAATTGAACCGCCCATAACCTCCATACCATTTAGTGCTAAGTCATATTGTTTGGCTCTAATCTTAAGAAGGTTTTTTTTGTCTTTATCGCTAATTTTTTCTGGATTAATTTTTTTGAAAATTTCAATATCTTCGTCATTCATCGCGGTAAAAGGATGATGAACAGCGTCAATAGATCCGTCTTCTAAAATCTCAAACATTGGAAAATCAATAACCCAACAAAATGCCAAGACATCAGAATCATTCTTATTTCTTCTTAAATCAGGTTTATCAGTTTTATATTTCTCCATTGCCTCTTTATAGGTAATGCGCGGAAATGGTTTTTCTTGGATTTTTTTACCAAAAACTTTTTCGCAAAGACCGATAATTAAATCTTCCATAAGACCTAAGATATCGTCTTGTTCTACAAAACTCATTTCTACATCAAGCTGGGTGTGTTCAAAAAGGCGATCGGCTCTTAGGTCCTCATCGCGAAAAACTCTGGCAAATTGAAAATATTTTTCAAAACCGGCAATCATTAAAAGTTGTTTATATTGTTGAGGACTTTGGGGCAGAGCATAGAATTCCCCCGGATGAAGCCGTGAAGGAACGATAAAATCGCGCGCTCCTTCGGGTGTAGATTTTGTTAAAATCGGCGTTTCAATTTCTACAAATTTTTTCTCGCTTAAATAATTACGCGCCCAATTTTGCGCTTTTGCCCTAAGTTTTATAATTTCCTGAAGTCTTTTTCTTCTAAGGTCTAAATAACGATATTTAAGCCGTAATTCTTCTTTAATCGCCAATCC
>CAYNNF010000002.1:38170-42150 GCA_964398685.1 uncultured Candidatus Saccharibacteria bacterium
GTTATAGTTTTATTAATGTGTTGCGGTGTATCTTTTATTAAAGTTCGTTTCATAATTTAAAATTAAAAATAAAACATCCTAAATTATTTTAGCGCCATAATAAATGCGAAGGAATCTCTTGCGTCTTTGCCCTCAAGCCGTTCTGAAGAAAACAGCTGGTTGCCTTCCTGGCTCATTGTTGAATATTGCGAAAGTTGGATATGTTCTTCTGAAACGCCAGCATTAATTAATGATGTCTTAATAGCTATCCCAGTGTCAAGAAAATAGAATCCTGGCTTTTCTGGATTGGCTTTAAAAAATGTTTCAACTTCCTCTGGGCGATAAATCGGTTTGTTTTCCTGATCTTTGGCATTTAAGAATTCATCATAAACTTTTTGATCAACTTCAAATCTTTCTCCGTCAGCGCGTGGCCCTACAACTGCTAGTAATTCTTCCGGCTTTGAATCATAGCTTTCGCCCATTGCCTGGATGCCTTTTTGAGAAATCTGCTTAAGTGTTCCTCTCCAGCCCGAATGAAAAACTCCGATTGCTTGGTGTTCAGAATCATAAATGCCAATCGACGCACAATCAGCTCCTGAAACCATTAAGGGAATTTCTTTAAGATTAGTTACCATGCCGTCAGCCAAAATTCTGGCGCGTTCTTCTTTCTCTTTGCCCAAATATTCCTGGTCAACAACAATCACATTATTACTATGCTCAAGCGCAGTTTTTTGAACATTGTGAGAATCGGCTTCCGGCGCGATTCTTCTTAAAAGATTGATAATGATTCTGCCTGCGCTAATTTTATCTTTTCTCGTTTTGCTGTCCTCCTCAGAAAAACTTTTGTCAAACCTGTCCTGCTTTGCGGTCACCCGAATTCTTTCATTCTCTCTGCCAATAATTTTTTTTAATTCCTTGGTTGATGCTCCAACTCCTAAAGAATCGCGAAATTGCTCAAAAACCGACGGCCGCCAAACACCATCTTCAATGAATTCCTTATCAATTTCAATTGTTTCTTCTTCTTTTTCCTTTTCGGGCAATCTTGCCTCTGTTTTAAAATCTGGTCGTTGCTCAAATGGCATATGTTTTTAATAAAAAATGTTTAATTTTTTTGGAATTTTTCGCTCATACATACTATATTTTTTGCGTTTTATTATTTTGTTCTTTTTATTCTTATCAATCCTGACGCTGGCACGATTTCAATTCCTTTTTTCTCAATCTCGTCAAGAAATAGATTAATGCCAATTGAATCTGATGAAATATGTCCGGCAATAACAGCGTTAATGTGTGCTTTCTCGGCGGCTTCGGTATGTTTCTCAGACATATGCATGCCAACAACCGTGCCAATGCCCGCTTGCGCCAATCTTTCATAAATTTCGGGCGAACCTTCTGTTCCGCCAGTAATTTCTGTTAAGGCAATTTTGCCGCAACGATTTTCCTTTGATCCTGCGAAAAGTTTAGGGCCTGCTTTTCTTTTGGCAGCTTCCTTATATTCAGGAATTTCTGAGAGAAAATCAAGAAGTTCTCCGACATATTGAGGGTTCTTTTTTTCTATAATCGTTTTTAAATAATTGGCAGCTAAATTATCACAGACAGTATGAAGACACATATAAGGCATATCAAGTAAATTCGCCACATCTACGGCGCGATTGTGATTTGATCCAGAAACTCCTCGAGCCACTTCAGAAATTCGTTTCTTTAAAAGCCCTTCGGCTACATTGATTGGCACTCCATATTGCTCTAAAACATCCGCTTGAAGCTCCATAACTTCATCAAGCCCAGCCAAAGCAATGCCAACGGGATGATGAGAAATAACGAGATCAATATTGCCCAACCTATCAGCCAAAAGAAGTTCGGCCTCCCTCATATCTATACCGATCATAATTCTCTTAATTTCTTTGTCTGTGTTCACCAAAATACGACTATCGGCGTAAGGATTAGTTAGATTTTCCGCGTCAAACACCTCTTTTTTCTCTTTTGAAAGTTTATCGTAATTATTTTTGGCGCGTTTTAAAAGTGAATCAATCTGATCCTGAGAACGAAAATCACTTTTTCTGCCTAACTTAATCGCCAATTCATAAATTTCTTTTATTTTCATAAATATTGAATGGTTAAATGGCTGAATTGCTACATTGTTAAACAATTTAACAATCTAACAATCTAATCATCTAACTATATGGTCATTATAGTTCTCTGTTTTTAGTAAGCTACGCATTGTTCCACTCCTTGCGATGAAAAAGCCATTTAGCAAATTCTATGCCTATTAATTCTATCACGCCAATGCCTAGCACTACAAGCCAATCTTTCGGAGATAATGCGACTAATTTAAGCATTCGCTGTAAAAACGGCAAATGAATAGATAAAATTAATACCATTACGCCGAACAAAGCGGAAAAAACAAGATAAGGGTTGTTAAAAAGATTAGTCTTAAGGATAGGGTTTCTGAGACTTTTGATTGCTAAAATAATAAAGAAACTATCAATAGTTAGTCCGGCAAAAATCATTGTTCTAATATATTCTATGCTAAACCCCTTTTTAACTAAATACCAGTAAAGTCCAAAAAGCAAAATATCCGTCAATAATCCTATAACAAAAATAATAAACTTCATTTCTTTGTCAATGAGCGGACTTTTGGGATGGCGCGGTTTTTTCTTCATTACTCCTTTTTCTCCCGGCTCAAGAGCAATAGCAAAAGTAGGCAAGCTATCTTCAATTAAATTTACCCAAAGAATTTGGGCAGGCAATAAGGGAATAGGCGTACCCAAAATGATTGCTCCGCCAACAAGCAAAATTTCGGTAAAGCTGTCTGTTAATAAATAAACAATCACTTTTTTAATATTTTCAAAAATTATTCTGCCATAACGCACTGCCGCAACAATATTTTTAAAATTATCATTAAGGAGCACTAAATCGGCCGCTTCTCGGGCAACTTCCTGTCCTGATCCCAAAGCAATTCCAATATCAGCGCCCTTAAGAGCTAAGGCGTCGTTTATACCATCGCCTGTCATTGCCACAATTTCTCCTTCTTTTTGGTAGGCCTGAAGAATTCTTATTTTATCATAGGGCGAAACGCGGGCAAAAATAATTGTTTTTTCAAGGCGTTTTTTGAGTTCATCCTCAGAAAGCTTAGAAATTTCTTCGCCGGCAATAATTTCTCCCTTTTTAACATCAAAGCCCAAATCAGCTGCCACAGCTTTGGCTGTTAAGGCGTGGTCTCCTGTAACTATAACCGTCTTAATGCCGGCTTTTTTGGTTAAATCAAGCGCTTCTCTCACATTTTTTCTTAACGGATCTTTCAATGTGATAAATCCCAAAAAAGTTAATCCTTTTATTTCTGCGCCTTCTAAGCTTTGTTGGTTTAATGACGTTCTTTTGTACGCTACGCCCAAAATTCTTAATCCTTGATTAGCCAAATCACGATAATCTTTTTTTAGTTTTTGATAAATTTTAGGGGTAATTTTCTCTTGATCTTTAGTTGTTTTAATATAAATGGAAAAATTTAAAACCTTTTCAGGCGCGCCAACAACATAAAGAAAATTACTATTATTCCCTTTGGTCAGTCTGGCCTGATATTTTATTAGAGAGTCAAAAGGAATACTATCTAAAATAAATGCCTCTCTATTAAAATAAAGTTTTTGATCAATTTCCGCAATCGCTTTTTTTAAAATTGCTTTCTCTGTTGGGCTGCCTATATAGCGCCAATCTGCAAACTTCTCGTGAGGATTTTCAATGCGCGCCGAATTAGTAAAAATAAGCGCTTTATAAAATAAGTCCCTATTTTGCTTTGATGGTTCATAAAAAAGATTATCTACCGTCATCCTTGCTTGAGTGAGAGTGCCGGTTTTATCTGTTAAAATTACCGTTACTCCGCCCAATGTTTCGGCAGCTGATAATCTTCTTAAGTAGGCCTTCTTTTTAGAAAGTTCGCGCGCGCCAATAGCTAAAATTACCGTCACGGCCACAATAAGCCCCTCGGGAATTGCTGAAACTGCCACGGCTAC
>CAYNNF010000002.1:42250-43564 GCA_964398685.1 uncultured Candidatus Saccharibacteria bacterium
CTCTCAGCTAAAATTGCGTTTCCCTTTGAAGGTTTATTAATTTTACTTACAGGAACTGATTCTCCCGTAAGCGACGCTTCGTCAATTGCCAAATTTTCTACATGACTCAAATAAATATCGGCCGGTACCCTATCGCCTTGCCGTAAGAAAACAATATCGCCTGGCACTAACTCCCGAGCCGAAATTATCATTTCCCTCTCCTCTCTCAAGATATGAACTTCTATTGTGATATTTTTATTTAAAGCGCTTAAAATCCGTTCTGCTTTCCTTTCCTGAAAAAAACCAAAAAACACATTTAATAAAACAGCCGCCAAAATAATATAAGCGTCTATCTTTTCGCCCGCCAAATAAGAAGCTCCAACGGCAAAAAGTAAAAATATGATAAAAAAACTTCTAAACTGCGCGAGAAATAACTTAAGCATTTCAAAGCGTTTTTTTTCAGCAATTTCATTAAAGCCATATTGAAGCAAAAGTTCTTTTGCTTTTTTTAAAGAAAGACCGCTCTCGCTGGTCTTTAACTTTTTAAGAACGCTTTGATATGAAATTTCGTGCCAAGAAACTTGCATTTATGTATGTAGATTATACAAGAAAATTAAAATGACCAACGATCATTTTATAAATAAATAAAATAATTGGCCAAAGACGATTTGAAAATAACATAATAAATGCTAATAATATCACGAATCCGTATTGTTCTAAATTTTGTTGCAATTTCCACATTCGCGCCGGCAAAAAAGTAAAAAGAATCTTTGAGCCATCCAAGGGCGGTATCGGAACAAGGTTAAAGATTGCCAGAAGGACATTAATTAAGACGACAATACTTAAGAGTTTCCCCAACATCATTGTTTGAGGCATTCCTAAGGGCAAAAATCTCAAGACAATACCGGCGCCGAAAGCCAGCAAAAGATTAGCCATCGGTCCCGCCATTGCCACTTTGGCCTGTCCGTATTTCTGATCGCGAAGATTATAGGGATTAAAAGGAACTGGCTTAGCCCAGCCAAAAATAAAGGGCGCGTGCGTAATGAGTAGAAAAAACGGCACGACAAAAGATCCAAGAGGATCTAAATGTTTCATCGGATTTAAACTTAGCCGCCCCATTCTTTTGGCAGTCGGATCGCCTAAGTAATTAGCCATAGATCCGTGAGAAACCTCATGAATGATAACTGAAAAAATCAAAACTATAATTTGAAAAATAGCAATTTCTGAATCCATATTATTTTAATGTTTAATTAATCAATAAATTTGAAAGTAGAGAGGATTTGGCGATGAAGATCTTTAGTTTTTAGGCTATAATTCTCATAAAGTCTGCCAATC
>CAYNNF010000002.1:43664-58673 GCA_964398685.1 uncultured Candidatus Saccharibacteria bacterium
TGTTTTATTATTCTCCGCGCAGATTTTCATATCAAGAGGGATAAAATCGCTTGGATATCCCAAAGATCCTTCAATAATAGCAGTTGAAATTGATGAAGTAGGAACAACCGAGGCAGAAGGAGGATTCGGCCAAAATTGCCAAGTTAGTATCCCTCCCGCTACAAGAATTATGCCAATACCAACGCCAATAATAATTTTTTTCTTATCAGTAAAAACTTTCTTAAAAAAATCACAACAAGAAATCTTTTTCTTTTTTGGCATTTCTTCTTGCTGAGATATTTTCTTCTCAAGCGTTAATTTTTCTTTAAAATTGTTCATAGTTTTTAAAATTAATTATTTGACCTTTAAAAGTTCTTTAGATTTAGAAAGAAACTCTTCGGCTTTCTTTATTAATTCCTCGGCGTTCTTTTTTGTAAATTCGCCGTAATAATCAGCTTCTTCGCGAAGGGTCTTTGCTTTTTGCAAGGCCTCCACCAGCCAAAATCCAACTTCCCCTTTTTCAACATAAAAATTCCTTAACGCCTCAATTAAACACAAATGACTTCTCTCCCGATAACTTTTAGCGTAAAGCAACGCCCTAGCTGAATGAAACATAGAATAATATGTCTGAATAATTGCCCATTTATAATTCTTGCCAGTAAAAGTTTCCCTTGCCGACTTTAAATCTATCTCCGCATTGAAGGTTTCTTTTTTAACTAAAGCAGGTCCTCGGGAAAATTTCCGAATTGACTTTTTCTCCAAGCATCTTTTAAATTTAATATCCATTGTTTCTCTTATTCATTATTCTTTTCAAATAAAACTATCCCTCTTGTTATTTCTAAATAAAAAGTAGGATCTTTTTTTTCTAAATCTGCAAATTCAATTGGGGTTTTTATCATGGATTTAATGGGTAATTTTTTGAACTGACATAGCCCGTCTTTAATCTCGTCCTTATTGTGGCTTATCATCATTAAATCTATATCACTATCTTCGGTGTTTTCTCCCCGAGCGCAGGATCCAAAAAGAATAATTTTTTCAGCCAAGGATTCTATTTTTTTTACCAAAGGATGAAGTTTCATTACTGAATCCAAAACTTTCAATTGCTTTAAAACCGATAGTTCTGATTCAACCCGATAAATATAAGCTTTTCCCTTGGCTTCCTTTTGAATTAATCCTTCTTTTAATAATTCTCTTAATGCAAAATTAATCCCAGCTCGGCTAATGTTTGTGTTCTTTATAACATCAGAGGCAAGAAGAAATTGAGTAGGATTTTGAATAAAAAATCTTAAAACTTTTTGAGTATTAGTGTTAAAAAAAATATTTTTCATAATTCTCTATCTAAAAAATTAGACATATGTCTATTGTATTAGACAATAGACATATTATCAATGGCTCTGATGCTTTATTGGTATATAGGTATTAATCAACAAATTTAAAAGTAGAAAGAATTTGATTAAAAGTTTTTATTCCCTCGTCTTCTTCGTCAAACACAAACTCAATTGCGTACATGTTAGTACCCAGCTCAGCTGTCTTACAAAAAATAATAGTTTGTTTATCTACGTTTAAATTTTCTTCAGTTTGGGGTATTTCCTCTCGGTTTTTAATCTCTATTTTATTTTCTTTATTTAAGATTAATTCATATACTATATCGGGAGGATTTACTCCAAAACCTAAGGGATTTACCCATAAATATAGTTTTGGAACTTCTATGGCTGAATTTCCAACTATTTCTAAGCTTTTACTAGCAGTGCCATATTCGCCTATTTTTTGTAAAGCATCCTTTGTTATATTCCATGAAGAAGGATATTTTATCTCAAATCCATATTCTGTGTTTGTGTAAGTTTTCCAGTCAACAGTTTCGTTATCCAAGATTTTTACTAACTGATTTCCAGACAACTCATATCTTATAATTTTTTCTGTGGTAGGACAGCATAAGGCATCATTGAGACCATGAGTGATTATATCGAGAATGATCACTCCTGATTGAATGGTCATAGAATTTATCACCACCCTATCTCCTATTATCGCAGAATCAAGATACAATGGTTCTCCGTTAGTATTAGCCAAAACAGCTAATTCATAGAAATGTCCACTGCCTCCTTCGGAACTATCTAAAATAACAGCTGCATCTTGTATTCCGTCATCGTTCAAGTCACCAAAAGCAACCATGTCATTAAATATTTTAATATTAAGCACAGAGGCACTATCAGGAAATTTTTTCACATAATGTCCATCTGCAAGTTGAATATTCGCGTTGCATGGCTTGCAATAATATTCAGTATTTTTAATACTTTCCAATGTTAATTGTTTCGTTCGGTTATTTAGTGTTCCCGGCGTACTTTTTGGCGAAAAGATATCGGGCCAAAACTGCCATACCAATATTCCGCTTACTACAAGAATTGTGCCGATGCCAACGCCAATAATAATTTTTTTCTTATCCTTCCAGATTTTTCTCAAAAATTCACAACAAAAGCATAGTTTATTGCTTATTTTTGTCTTTGTCGGTTTTTGATTATTTAAATTGTTCTGAAGATTATTCATAATTTTAAAATTTAATGTCTAAATTTAATTCTTAATCATTTTAACATATTGAAATTTATAAAAAAGCATGCTAACATTTAAAAACTAATAAACTTAGATTCTGGGAACACAAAAATATCCCATTTTTACTTGCTATTTTAATTGATATCTCTATGAAGTGTCAAATTTGCGGAAAAACTTCAAGAATCACAACCACAACAAAAAAACTTAGAGGCCATGTGAATCCAACGGGAAAGGCATGGAGACGAGCTAATATTCAGTGGACTCGTGTTGATGGCAAACGCATCCACGCTTGTACTCGTTGTATTAGAACGCTTAATAAAAAAGGCAAAATTTAATAATTAATATCAGATTACCGGGGCGTGGCCTAGTGGCTTAGGGCGCACGCATGGGGTGCGTGAGATCGTGGGTTCAAATCCCACCGCCCCGATAAAAAAATCTCTCTTTTTAGAGGGTTTTTTTGTTGGGATCTGTTTAAGCGAGAAAGTTAAACGGGGAAGTCGGACTTCCCTGTTTTGATGCCAGTCGGTGATTTGCGCGCAACTTGGCAGCCGATTCAACCTCATAGGATAAATTTAGCTTTGCGCTCTTTTTCTCTTTTCCGCTTCATGGACTTCCTGCTCATTCAACCCAAAATGATGGGCAATCTCGTGCCAAACCGCTTCTTTGACCATCTTTTTGATTCTTTCTTCGTTTTCTCCAGCAATTTCTTCAATCGGCTTTTTAAAAATAGTAATTTTATCAGGCAAAGCGCCACTATAAAAAGCTCTTTTACTCTGGGGAATGCCCTCATAGAGCCCTAATAAAACTATCCCATTTCTCATTCTCAATTTTTTCTTTTGCTTCTCATTCGGTTCATCTTCAACGGTTATGACAACATTATCAAGTCTTGCTAAAAACTTTTGCGGGATTAAATCAATCGCCTCCCTAACTGTCTTTTCAAATTCGCCATTGTTCATATTTTTAATTTTGCATTTTACTCAATGAATTATGCCATTTATCATTTCAACAATTTCTTCTTTGGTTACTCTATACTTTACCAAATAATCCCCTTGCATACAAATAATGCGCATCTCTGAAAGACGCAAAAATCAATAATTCTTTAACTTTCTATCAAAGAATCCAAAACAAAAGATAGTGTTTTTAGACATATGTTGGAGGCTGAGCTTCCAACATATTTTATAACATATGCGCTTTTTCTTTTTTCCAAAAAATGTTAAAATGTGTAAATATGCATAAAAATGTAATTGAAAATATAAAAAATGCTAATCTCTGTGGACGAGGCGGAGCCGGTTTTCCTACTGGAAAAAAGTGGGAAATTTTCGCTCAAGTCAAATCTGACAAAAAATATATTATTGTAAATGGTTCCGAGGGCGATCCCCAAATGTCAAAAGATGGTTATATCTTGAAAAATTATCTAAAAGAACTGATTGACGGCCTCAAAATTGCCCTTGAAACATTTCCTAATAGTGAGGCGTGTATTTATTTGCGCAAGGATTATTACAAAAAGTTCGCAAGTA
Source organism: uncultured Candidatus Saccharibacteria bacterium (assembly GCA_964398685.1). GTDB lineage: Bacteria > Patescibacteriota > Minisyncoccia > JBAYJV01 > JBAYJV01 > CAYNNF01. The sequence goes on from CAYNNF010000002.1 coordinate 47,705, forward strand.
AAATTAAAAAAATAGTAAAAAACTTGCCGATAAAAACTTTTAAAAAACCAGGTGAATATTTGGCAGGCGAAGAAACGTCAATTTTAGAGGCAATTGAGGAAAAAAGGCCAGAACCAAGATCCAAACCGCCTTATCCTTCAGATTATGGTCTTTTTGGTAAGCCGACTTTAATAAATAATGTTGAAACTTTTTATTGCGTGGCAAAAATCGCAAAAGGAGAGTACAAAAACGAACGGCTTTATTGCCTATCAGGAGATATTAAGAATAAAGGTGTTTTTGAGTTAAAAGATGGCTTAACAATCAGAGAAATTTTAGAAGCTACTAAAAACTTACCCAAAGATAATGATTATTTTATTCAAATGGGCGGGACTTTGGGAGAATTTTTAACTCCTGAAGAAATTGACCAACCCCTGCAAGGATTAGCGTCTGTTGTAATTTATAATAAAAAAATTACCAACCCAACGCTTCTCGCCCAAAAAATACTCAAATTTGCTATGTATCAAAATTGTGATAAATGTACGCCATGTCGAGAAGGTGTTTACCGCCTTTTTGAAGAATTTAAAAAAACAATGAAAGATGAAAAAATTCTTAATGATATTTTCCATGTTTTAGAAGACACGACTCTTTGTCCTTTAGGAATGATTGCGGGATCATCTATTGAATCACTTACAAATAAAATTATTAATGCCAAAAATTAAATTTAAAATTAACAACAAAGAGGTTGAGACAGAACAAGGCAAAACCATCTTAGAAGCAGGTAAAGAAAATAATATTTATATACCAAATCTTTGTAATCATACTGATTTAGATATCAAGCCAAATTGTCGCGTTTGTAGTATTGAAATCAGGGGTCAAAAAAAATTGGTTACTGCTTGTTCAACTATTGCTAAAGAAGGTATGGAAGTTTTTACAGATACCCCGCGAGTAAAAAGAGCAAGGAAAATTAATCTTGAATTGATTTTTTCCCAACATAAAGAAGAATGCAATGATTGCGTCTGGAACTATAATTGCCAATTACTCACATTGGCTAAGAAAAACGATGTAGAAATCACTAGATTTAAAGATAGAAAAACTAATTATCCCACCTATAGGTTTGGAGGAGTTGTTGAGTTTGACAGTTCAAAATGCATTGATTGCCGTAATTGCGTGGATATGTGCCAAAAACAAGGAATAGGATATCTTGAAGTTCAGAAGCGTGGTCATGAAATGAAAATTGTTCCTACTAAAAAGAAAGATATTGACTGTGTTTATTGCGGTCAATGTATTACTCACTGCCCCGCCGGCGCTTTTGAATCAAAAGGAGAATTTGAAGAAATTGAGAAACCGTTATTGCAAAAAAATAAAATTGTCGTCGCTCAATTTGCGCCATCAATTAGAACCAGCATTGGAGAAGAATTTGGTATGGATTATGGCGAAGTTGTCACGGGAAAAATCGTTATGGCTCTTAAAAAATTGGGCTTTGATTATGTTTTTGACACTTCCACTGGCGCTGATTTTACGACATTTGAAGAGTCTCAAGAGGTTATTGAAAGAATCCATTCAGGCAAGAATTTGCCCATCCTTACTTCGTGCTGTCCTTCGTGGGTAAAATATATTGAATTTTTTCACCCTGAATTTATTCCTAACTTAAGCACTGCGAGATCTCCTCAGGCAATGTTGGGAGGCATTATTAAAACTTATTGGGCGAAAAAAAAGAAAATTAATCCGCAAAATATAGTTGTCGTTTCAATCATGCCCTGCGTTGCCAAGAAATACGAAATTAGTCGCTCAAAACTTAAAATTAACGGTATGCCTGCGGTTGATTATGTTTTAACGACAAGAGAGTTTGCAAGATTATTAATTAAACAAAAAATAGATTTTGCTAATCTTAAGACAGGTAAGCTTGATGCTTTAATTGGCAAACCATCGGGAGCGGGCGTTATTTATGGCGCTTCAGGAGGCGTTATGGAATCAGCTTTTAGAACAACTTATGAAAAATTAACAGGCAAGAAACTTGATAAAATTGAATTTAAAGAAGTTAGGGGAATGGAGGATGTCAAAAAAGCAGAGATAAACATTAAGGGCAAATGCCATAAAATTGCCGTGATTAACGGTTTAGGGAATGTGAAAAAAATAATCAAGGAAATTAAAGAAAATCCTCAACAATATACTTGTATTGAGGTTATGGCTTGTCCGGGCGGGTGTATTGGCGGTGGCGGCCAGCCCCTGCCAACAGATGAAAATATTCGTTTGGCGCGAGCGAACGGGCTCTATGAAATAGACAAAAATACAAAAATTAGACGAGCCCACGAAAATCCAACGGTTAAAAAAATTTATAGCGAGTTTTTTGATAAAAATAAAAAAGCGCGTCAAGAGATTCTTCATACTTCTTATCACAAACAAAAAAGAGGCAAAGTTGAAATACTTAGTAATTAATAATATGAAATACTTAAAAACAATTAAAACAGAATCAACATCCTTGGGGTTATCCTTAGGGAAATCCCTAAGAATAACAATGCCTGTCGCCATTAAATTAACGACATTTGCCAGTCTAATGTTTATTGCTAGTTTTGTGCCGGCAATATTGCATGTTCAAATAATTACGGGACCAATTGTTAACGCGACATTATTTATTTCCGTAGTGTTTCTCGGCGCAGAAGCCGCAATATTGATTGGGCTCATTCCAAGCGTCATCGCTCTCAGCTTTGGACTTTTGCCAGCAATCTTAGCGCCTATGGTGCCCTTTATTATGATTTCCAACGCGCTTCTTATTGTTATTTTTGGTTTAGTTCAAAAGAAAAATTATTGGTTAGCTGTTGTTTCGGCAAGCTTAATTAAATTTATCTTTCTTTTCTCAACCAGTTCAATTGTGATTGGTCTTCTTTTGAAAAAAGAAGTCGCCACAAAAGTAGTGGCAATGATGTCGTGGCCGCAGCTTCTCACGGCCTTAATGGGTGGTATCATCGCCTGGTTAGTAATGAAAACAATCAAAAAATAAATGTCTTTAAATTTTTAAGTAAAAAAAGAGCCAGGGTTACGTACCTGGCTACGGAATTTGCTCCCCTCAACATGAGGATCATAGCTCTTTACCGTTTTACGCTCGCTGAATTCGCCCAACGAGGAGACGTAGATTATAGAGAGGGCTAGGCACAAACAGATTTTTGGCCATAAAGATGCATTGCGCGCAACGCACCGTCAACTCCTTTTTAAAAAAGGCTGCTGTCAGGTCTGGGCAAGTTGACAAAGTTCCCTTTTTGCCCTCATCTATACATCATTATAGCATACTGATAAAAAAAGTCAAGCGTTTTAGCTTGTTTTAACAAAAAATCCGTCAAGAAGACGGATTTTTTGTATGGCCTCAATTGGGAAGACCAAGGATTTTTTGAACTAAAAATTCTAATGCCTGCTCAACCATCTCAAAATAGAGACAGTATATAGTCCTAACTTCAGACATGCCACGCAAGCGTGGCCCGGGCGGGCCTGTCCGCCGAAGCATGGCGCAGGCGGGGGTTTCCTTAACCGACTTCCACGGAAGCCGATATATCAGAATCCCAGAAAAATAGCATAGATCAAAACCCAAGGCCCATCCTCAATCAAAGCCAGTCCTATTGTATCAAGCTTTGCTTTGCTATGCAAAATTATTAAAAAAAAGAGTTCTTAACTCTTTGTTTCAGTTTTGCTTTAATTTATTGTTCTGTTCTTTGCCCAATTAAAATTCTTTTTTTACTCAAAAAAAACGCCTGAAAAAGAAAAATGCCCACCGTCAAAGCAACAACCAAAACATAACTTATCAAGTCTTGCAGTTTTTCAGGGTTAAGCAAATATTCGCTAGGCCTCATATATTTATTGTATGCTAAGAATTTTAACTCAACGCGTCCCCTTATTTTAAAGATAAAAGGGAAGTTCGTCAAGAATAGTTATCCACAGTATAATACAAAAGAAATTCTACCAATATTTTTTATTTTTTATCTTTAATTTTTTAATTTAGCCGAAGGCGACTATCTTTCTTCTTCTCCGTAAATATAGTCAAAATCAACTTTTGTATAGCCGAATAGCTCGTCATTATTAAAGAAACGATAAATCTCTTTTTCGGCGCTATCCGACGAATCAGAAGCATGAATAATATTACATTGGGAGCTCATAGCAAAATCTCCTCTAATAGTGCCTGCGTCTGCCTCTCTTCCTTTGGTAATGCCAGTTATCAACCTAACTGCATTAACAACTTCAAGTCCTTCAAGAACCATCATTATGACTGGAGAGCTTTTCATATATTTTTTAAGGCTTGTGAAAAATGGTTTATTTTTATGGTGAGAATAGTGTTTTTCAAGCAAAACATCGTCCATGCTTACCATTTTAAGTCCGATTATTTTAAGGCCCTTTCTTTCAAACCGAGCGATAATTTCACCAAGTAAATTTCTTTGCAATGCGTCCGGCTTAATAACAATTAAAGTCCGCTCTTGTTTATTTTCCATAATGGATAGTTAATAAATTAATAAAATAACGAGTTATAAGTTAAATTAATGATAACAAAGCTAATAATTGTTTTCAAGTTCATACTCCGGCAAAATTTGCATTTTTTGCCCATCCGTTGTTATTCTAATATCTCCATTTAAATCTGTCCTTAGAGTTAATATGTCGCTTAATCTTTCTAAAATTTCTGGCGCTGGATGGCCATAACTATTTTTTCCTACCGATATGATTGCCACCCTTGGATTGACTCTAATAAGGAATAAAGGATGAGTTGAATATTTTGAACCATGATGGCCAACCTTTAAAACAGTTGAGTCTAATTTAAGATTTGAATTTAATAAATAAGCTTCCAATATTCTCACAGCATCGCCAGTTAAAAGAAGCGAGAACTTTCCAAAAATTAATTTAGTAATTACGGAATAATCATTAGTATTTTCGCTCTCAAATCCTTCAAGATTTTTATCTGGATAAAGCACATATAAGTCGGCGCCATTGGCTAAGGCAATATCCTGCCCCTGAACTGCAATTTTTAGATCTATGCTCTCTTTTTCTATTAATTCCAATAAATCGTTGTAAGCGCGAGAGTCCTTTTTTACTCCCGTATAAAGAAATTCACTGACTTCATAAGCATTTATAACATCAATAAATCCTTTCATATGATCGGCATCTGGGTGAGTTAAGATAGCAAGTTCAATTTTTTTATCATGAATCGGCATATTCTTATCAAGAGCTTTTAAAATCTTTTCTCCATTCCCGCTGTCTATTAAAATTTGATTGCCAAAAGAATCGTCTATCAAAATAGCATCTCCCTCTCCTATGTCTAAAAAACTAACCGTTAATAGTCCTGATTCTTTATTGGAAAAAAGAACTTCCTGCCATAAAAAGAAGTTTATGACTATTAGAATAACAATCAATATAATTTTATTTAAAACTTTTTTCATCTTTCCATTTTTTCCATAAAGCAAGAGGCGTTAAATTCTTTTTATAAAATCTGCGCCAAAGGTAAATTATGCCAATCAACAACAAATAATAGGTGGTATTAAATATTATTAATGAAGTTGATTTAACCTCTGTCGCCGCCAAATTAAGATTTCCTGCCCAAGAAATAAACCCTAAAATTGTTTTTAATAGCGGAGAAAGAAAAATTGTCAACCAAAAAACATTTATAAAAATAGAAAGAAAGATCCAGACAAATCCCATCCCTAAAATAAAAGGAATCAATAAAAGCGCAAAAAAGTTGACAAAAGGAGCAATAAAAGAAATAATTCCGAAATTAGAGATAACTATCGGCAATGTGAAAATTTGCGCCGCTAAAGTTACTGTTAATATGTCAGTTAAAATTTGAGAAAGTTTAAACTTCTGTTGAAAAATATAATCAAATAATGGTTTCAAAAGAAAAATTCCTAAAACCGCAAGAAATGATAGCTGAAATCCAACATCATATTTTAAGAGCAATGGGTTGAAAGCAAGCATTATAGAAGCAATATAACAGAGAGTTTGCTCAATTTTAAAGAGTTTTCCTGAAGATAACGCTATGAAGGCTAAGCTCGCCATCAAAACGGCTCTTAGGAGCGACGCCTTGAAGCCGATGAAAATAGCAAAAACTATAAGTATAAAAATAGTTATTGCCGTAGCATGTTTCCGCCAAAAACCAAGCATCAATAGTCCTGAAAAAATAAACACTGACAAGATTGATAAATGAAGCCCCGAAATAGCAACAATATGAGAAGTGCCTGAACGAGAAAGTTCTCGCCTAAAATCTTCATCCACCACACCTTCGTCCCCCAATAATATTGCTCTAAGAAAATTTGCTTCTTTTAGAGGAAAACCCCTCATAACATTTTGTCTGATTTTCATTTTTAACCCATAAAGATTATTATGAAAATTATTAATAATGTTGTTTTTTACTTTTTCTAACACGCTAACTATGGGAAAGGGAGAGATGTAGTAGATATTTTCTTTTGCTAAATATCCTTGATAATCAAAACCAGAAAAATTTTGAGGCAATTCTATCGTACCTTGAATTTTTAATATATCGCCATATTTAAAATTATTATATTTATCTGTGAGCAATAAGATTTTTCCTTTATTTGTTTTTAGATCTTCTACAATATAGCGCGAATATTTTTCTCTTGTGTCTTTCTCTGAAATAATTTTAGCTTTCATTTCAACTTCTTGAGAAAACTTTTCTATGTTTTTCAGTTCATCAAGCTTGACCGATGCTTTATTTATCATAAAAACACCCAGCCCTAATCCTAAAATTAAAAACCCTGCCAAGATTAGCAAGGGCTTTTTCTTAAAAATATAAGTTAGAAACAATAACAGTCCAATTATTAAATCATAAAATATCCATTGGTTAGGAATTTCCGCCCATGATCCCAGAGCAACGCCTAATATAAAAACAAAACAGAATAAAGGAATATTAAAAGTTTCTCTCATTGTAAAAAATTTAGATTCCTCTTATTTCGCAACAATCAAAATAAGGTTTAATTTCTTTTAATATTTCTTTAAAGAATTCCTTTTTATATGGTTTCAATTTGTTAAAATTTTTATTTATTAAATCTGACGGTTTTTGAAATTGTTGGAGAATGTAACGCCTTGAACCTTTCAGCCACTTGGCAATATCTATAATATCTCTTTTTTTAAGCAAATCAGGCACAATAGTTGTTCTAAATTCATAATCTGGCGCTTGTTTTTTGATTATTTTAATTGATTTTTCTATATTTTTAAGATTTACTTCCGCGCCTGCTAAAATTGAATATTTTCCCTTGGGCGCCTTAATATCCATTGCCACATAATCAATTAAATGCTCGTCTAAGAGTTCTTTCAATATATTAGGATTAGTTCCATTAGTGTCAATTTTTACTAAATAATCAAGTTTTTTAACTTTTTTAATAAAACCTTTTAAATCTTTTTGAAGAGTAGGTTCACCGCCAGTAATAACCAATGCTTCAAGAATTCCTTGACGTTTCTTTAAATAATTAATTATTTCTTTTTCAGACACTAAGGGCGCGCCACCAAAAACCAATTCTTGATTATAGCAAAAAGGACATCTGAAATTACAGTCTATGGTCCAAATAATTGCCGAAAGATGTTTAGGATAGTCAATGAGCGAAGTCTTTTGAAATCCGCCAATTTTCACGATATTATTTACACTAATTTCACAAATCACATAAATATTGCACTAATAATCCGTGTTTATTCCACCAATCCGTGTAATTAGCACGATTTAAGTTGTTTATCGTATGTTTTTCTATCTTTAAATTCCTGTTGTTTGCCGGCGTTCCATTGGCTTACTGGTCTTAAATACCCAACTACTCGTGAATAAATTTCACATTTTGTTCTTTTCCCTTCTTGTTGGCATTGAGGACAGTACAGATGCTCGCCCGAAATATATCCATGTTTCTCGCAAATACTGAAATTAGGAGTCAAGGTGAAATAGGGTAAGCTATAATTTTCAGCAATTTTCTTGACTAACTTTTTGACTGATGTTACCGACGGCATTCTTTCTCCTAAAAATCCGTGCAAAACCGTTCCGCCGGTATACTTAATTTGAAGACCGTCTTGCAAATCTAACGCTTCAAAAATATCATCTGTAAAACCAACCGGCAATTGAGTTGAATTGGTGTAATAAGATTCTTCTTTGCCTCGTTGATGAATTTTCATTTTGGGATATCTTTTTTTATCAATGCGAGCCAAACTATAAGAAGCTCCTTCGGCGGGCGTCGCCTCTAAATTGAATATTTCTCCTGTTTTTTCTTGATAATCCGCTAATTTCTCTCTCATAAAATCTAATATTTTCTGAGCGAATTGAATGGCGTCTTCATCTCCAAGATTTTTACCCATAAAATTTAAAATTGCTTCATTCATCCCGATTATGCCAATTGTTGAAAAATGATTTTTCCAATATTTTCCTGTTGCTTGCTTTAGGTTTCGCAGATAAAATGCCGAATATGGATACAATCCTTTTTCCGTAAAATATTCAAGAGTTTTTCTTTTAATTTCTAACGCATTTTTAGCTAAATCCATTAATTTAACTAAGCGCGTAAAAAAATCTTTTTCATTTTTTGCTAAATAGCCAATTCTCGGCAAATTAATAGTTACTACGCCAATAGATCCAGTTAAGGGATTAGAGCCAAAAAGTCCGCCCCCTCTTTTTCTCAATTCTCTGTTATCCAAACGCAAGCGGCAACACATGCTTCTGGCGTCTTCCGGGTTCATGTCAGAATTAATAAAATTAGCAAAATATGGTATTCCGTATTTAGCTGTCATTTCCCAAATGGATTTTAAATTAGGGTTATCCCAGTCAAAATCTTTGGAAAGATTGTAGGTCGGGATAGGAAATGTAAAGGGTTTTCCGTTTGCGTCTCCTTCGCCCAGAACTTCAGAAAATGCTTGATTAAATAAATCCATCTCTTTTTGAAAATCTTTATATTGTTTTTTTTGCAGTTTACCCCCAATAATAACAGACATATCTTTCATATACTTAGGAGGTTGGAGATCTAATGTAACATTTGTAAAAGGCGTATTTCCTGTTATAAATACTTTTCCGTTTCTTCTTGCAATTATGGTTTCGTTTTTTGTGTGAGGACACCAAATAATGCCTTCATAATCTATTTTTTGAACTTTTGAAATATAGGTCTCTTTGTGTCGAATAATTCTTAAAACAAAAATGTCTTTTGTGCCAATTGTAGGATTCCTTTTTAAAACAGTAAAGCCGTAACCTGAATTTACAACAATAATTTGTAAATTATCTAATAATTCCATTTCAGTCGTTGAAATTTTACAGCCCTCAGATCCATCTGCCTTTAAATAGGTTGTCAAAAATAACCTAGACTGCCTTTCACTTAAATCCAATAAACAATCAGGAATAAAATGAATGTTCTCTTTACTTCCAAACCATTGGTGAATTATTCTTGAGCTTTCAGCATTTAACCTCATTCTTTCAACATTTTGACCCAAGCTACTTGTTCTGCTCTTTGAATAATTCAATTTAAAATGCTTCAATAAATTGATAATCTCATTATAATTCTTACGATTTTTAATCATAGACTGATAAATACTAACTCGATGGCAACTGCGGTATTTCTTTGATCGATCAATGGTGCCTTCGCTAATAATCCATGCCATCAATTTAATCTGCTCATCGCTAATATTTGCTTCTTTATTTATATTCTCTCCTGCAACAGGGATAATAAACGGAGATTTCAGTTTTAAGACATCTTCTATGGATTCTAAAACACAGCGATCGGTATTAAACTTTCTTCTCACAACTTTATGGCCAGGAGATATCAATTGATCTTGGATGCGATTTTGCAGCTGATACATTATTCCTTTGTAATTTTTTTTAAAAATACTTATCGTCTTTTGATCTTCAATTTTCTTTGTTTTTAAATTATAGGTACGAATAATATCTCCTTTTTTGAGCTCTTTATATCCTTTCCAGCCACCAGGGGTTAATATCTCGGTATCATCTGATACGCACTGAAACCCTACCCTAGTGGGAACATTCATATTGAAGATAAAAACTTGCAGAGCTTGTTTTATTGTCTTGTAATCTAACTTGTCATACCAAACAAAAGGCGCAAGCAAAGTGTCAAAATTAGAAAAAGCGATTGCGCCCGCAGCTTCCCCTTGCATTGTGTACATAAAATTTACGCAATGCATCAAAGCGGTAGAAAAATGCTTTGCCGGTTTTGTTTCTAATTTCCAAGGCACTCCCTTAAAACCGACTTTTAAAATATCTTCCAAATCCCAACCAACACAATAAACTCCTAATGTGCCTAAATCATGAATATGAAAATCGCCTTTTTTGTGAGCTTTCGCAATTTCGGGCGAAAAAATTTTACTTAGCCAATAATTAGCAATTATATGATAGCTAATATGAACATTCAGTCCTTGAAGAGAATAGCTCATGTTAGAATTTTCTCTAACGCGCCAATCGCTTCCGGAAAGATAATCTTCAACTATTGCTGTTTCATCAAGCAGTTTTTTAACTTCACGGATATCTTTATGCTGTTGGCGATAGATAATATACGCTTTCGCGGTTGTAATATCTCCTTGTTTGATTAATACTTCTTCAACAATGTCCTGAATTTTTTCAACTGTCATCATTTCTCCAGCTTTTGTTCTTTTCTCAGCCAAAATCACGACTTTTTTCGCTAAAAAAACCGCTCTTTTTCCATCTTTTGCTTCAATGGCAACAATGGCTTTGTGAATAGCGGCTTCTATTTTTTTAATATCAAATTTTACAATTCTCCCATTTCTTTTTTTTATTTTGCTAATTTGAGACATAATTTCAATTAAAAAAAGGGCGTCTTAAATACCCTATTGCCTTTATTTCGCCAATACAGGAGATTGGCGAACGCCTACAGGTATTACTTAGATTGTAAGAAATTTAAACAAATAAAACAATTGTGGATAAGTGGGTAAAATTTATCAAAGCTTTTGTCGTTGCATCTTTCCCGATAAAAAATAATTTGTTTTAAATCATTTTCGCGTCAATTTTTAACATAAAAAA
>CAYNNF010000002.1:58773-87127 GCA_964398685.1 uncultured Candidatus Saccharibacteria bacterium
CGATAAAAAATAATTTGTTTTAAATCATTTTCGCGTCAATTTTTAACATAAAAAATGACTAGCGCTCTGCGCTAGTCATTATCATTAATTGGTTTAGCCTGTCTACTCATTATCCAAAATAACAATTTGTGTATTGCTTTCGCAAACGAAAAAAAAGCAAAAATCATCAATAGGTAAACAAGGGGTTGTTTTGGAGAAAAGCTAAGCCATATCATGCTGGCAACAAAAAAAATTATACTAACAATGATCCATGCAAATTTCTTTTCTGTGTCTTTCTTTATATAGTCTTTCATTGTTTGAATTTTTTCGATAGTATCACAGCTCCCAAAAAATTTGCCGTGAACTATAACAATTCGTATAGTAAAAAATAGAAGAGGCAACAATGCTATTGGAGATAGATTACGAACAAAATCCAGATACAAGCTTATACCAAGGAGAATACTAAGTCCTATATCCCAATATAATTCTTTTCTCTCAAACTTTTTGATAGTTTCCATTTCTTCCTCCCTTTTGAAGAACTAAAATTAGCCTATCATATTTGATAGACTAATTATAGTTTATCTTGTTGTATTCCTTATGTCAAGCTTACCTTGAATAATATTCAATCACCTGAGGCAAATCAACATTGGTTTTAAGATCTTCTTTCTCGGGATATGAACTAATTTTAGCTTCCAATTTTGCTTTATCAAGTGTAATCCATGAAGGAACGGTATAATTTTTAAGTTTGAGCTGAATATTTTTTAAAAAAACGGATTCTTTAAAACGTTTTTTGATTGAAATAATATCGCCTTTTTTAACGGTATAAGATGGAATATTGTTTCTTTTTCCGTTGACTAAAATATGAGCATGATTAACAATTTGACGAGCTTGAGCGCGCGATTCTGCTATGCCTAAACGCATAACAACATTGTCTAATCTTCTCTCTAATAATTTCATCAACAAAACATCAGCTTGTTCTTTTGAAGAAGTTGCCTTTTTAACAATATTACGAAACTGTTTTTCTTTAAGGCCATAAGATATTCTCAGCTTTTGCTTCTCGCCTAATTGACGGCCATATTCAGAAAGTTTTCTATGAAATTTTTTCTTGCCTTGTAATCCCGGAGCAAAAGGACGGCGACGAAACGCTGCTTTCGGAGACAAGCTTCTCTCTCCCTTAATTTGAAGATTCTCTCCGTATTTTCTTTCAACTTTTGATTTATAACGTTTCATAAAATCACGAATTTACACGAATTTGTAACGAATCAATACGAATAAAAACATTAAACTCTTCGCGCTCTTTTTGGACGAGGTCCATTGTGAGGCAACGGCGTGATGTCCTTAATAGAAAGAATTTCCATTCCAGAAGCAGCTAAAGCTCTAATTGCCGATTCTCTGCCAGATCCAATCCCTTTAACAAAAACTTCTATTGCCGAAAGGCCAGTTTTTTTGACTCGTTCTATTAAAATTTCAACTACTCGCGAAGCCGCGTAAGGAGTGGCTTTTTTCGGTCCTTTAAAACCAACTGCTCCAGCAGAAGACCAGGCGATAACATTACCGAAACTATCAGTAAGGGTAATAATGGTATTGTTATATGTTGACTTAATATATGCCTTACCCTTAGTGAGTTTTTGGTTAGTTGTTTTCTCCTGTGCCTTTGTTTGAGCAACACTTAATCGTTCTTGGTCTTTAAGCACTTCTTCAGCTGTTCTTTTTATAACTTTTTTCTTTCCCATTGTTCAAAATTAAATTAATTATGTTTTAGCAGTAGCTTTTCTCTGACCAGTGGCTACGGTGCGACGAACATTACCTCTGACCGTTCTGGCATTTTGCCTTGTATTTTGGCCCCTGGTGGGCAAATTTCTGCTATGTCTTAACCCTCTATAAGAATGAATTTCTTTTAGACGACTGATATTTGATCGAATCTCTTCGCGCAACCGACCCTCTGTTTTATATTCTTCTTGAATAATATTGCGTAAACGCGACAATTCTTCATTATTTAATAAAGATGTTTTTTTTCGACAGTCAATTTTAGCTTTTTTTAAAATTCTTTCAGCCAAAACACGCCCTATCCCATAAATATAAGTTAATGATATTACTATGTGTTTATTTTCCGGTATATCGGTGTTAGAAATGCGAGGCATATTCGCTTACGCTCAAATTAAAAAATAAAAAATAAAAAATAAAAACTTGGGTTGATTTTTTTTGAATTCTTAATTAATTACAATAATTTTTGTTTTTTATCTTTAATCTTTTCATTTAGCGAACGAAGTGAGCATTTAGCCCTGTCTTTGTTTGTGGCGAGGATTTTTGCAAACAACATAAACGCGCCGTTTACGACGAACGATTTTACAATGTTGACAAATTTTTTTAACCGAGGATCTGACTTTCATAAAAAAACAAAAACTGAATAAAAAAAATTACTTCTCTGAAAAATATTATTTCTTGCGGAAAACTATGCGCCCCTTAGAATCATCGTAAGGACTAAATTCAACGAGCACAACATCTCCGGTTAAAACTCTAATATGATACATTCTCATTTTACCAGAAAGATGGGCTAATGCATCTTTCCCATCGTCAAATTTTACCTTAAAAGTTGTATTTGGCAGGGCTTCCACCACTACCCCTTCTTTCTGAATCGTATCTTTTTGATCACTTGCCATATAGTATAAATTTTATTACTTTGACCATTGTAGGGTAAAACCGATTAATAGTCAATAGTTATTCTAATCTTTCTAAAATCTCTTGGTATGTTTTTCAGCCAAAAGGGCCAAAGACTTACCCGCGCTGATGTAATTTCAGAAAAAAGTTTAATTGCTTCTTGCGCTTCAATTTCATTTTTACCAGCTAAAATTTCCTTCAAACGGTCTTCGTCTATTTTCCAACTAATATCTTCTTCAACGATTAAATTGAAACTTGCTTCGCTTAAAGAAAAATCTACTTTTTCGTACTGAAAATCAACTTTTTGAGTTTTAGGAAGAGTTAATCGCTTATCAGAAATTTTAAGAGCTATTTTTTCTTCTATTAAGTCGTTCAGATCAGACTCTTTGTAAGCAAATACTTGAGCTAACGCCTTGAGATTTAAGGTAAATTTATCAGCAGGTTCGCCTAAAGACGGACTTGGAACAGATTCTACAACATCGGCAACAAGCGATTCTTCAATAAGCTTAAGATCTTCCCCAAGTTGAGTTTTAAGTTCTTCTTTGGCGGCTTTAATTAATTGATCTTTAAGTTCTGCTTCCGCATTCGCCACATCGTCTTTGCCAACAACTAATCCTTTTTTAATCAATCCTTCTGTCATATTCTTTTTTGATTCACCGTAAAATCCTTTATATTTATCTGTTCCCTCAAATCCGGGAATATCAAATCTGCTTGGTCCAATATTATAATCCTCTCCAGCTTCATCGGCTATTACGTTAGCTTCAATTGAGGAAGGAATAATATTGCCATTTTCAATTTTTGCTCCAGGCACTGTAATTGTTTTTATAATGTGAAAAATCTTGCCATCAGGAGATTTAAATCGTGTTGTTTCTACTAATGTCTGTGATTCCGAACTATAGGCGTTGTAAATTGTAATCACACCATTGGCTTTTCTTTTTATATCTTCTTCTTGTGTTGTTGAAAATTCTTTAGATATCGTTTTTGTAATTTTAAAAATTTGTCCCGGAACAATGTTTTCTTCAAAATCAACTGCTTTAACTTCGGGATTAAAGACAACGTCAACATTTAATTGAACTTTTTCTTTCGTAGGGCTTACTAAAATATCGGCCTTTGGAAAAACAAAAGTAGCGGTTAGAACAAAAACTCCCACAGCCAAAAGTAATAATAGAACAAAAATCTTTTTAAGGGGACTTTTCGCCGCTTTATTCAAAGATACTTTTTTAATCCTTGAAAAAGATATTTTTGGTTTAAATTTATGAAAAAAACTTGTCTTTTTTTCTTTCTGTTTTGCTTCTTGTCCAATGTCTTCTTCTGTGAGAGATATCGGCTCAACTCTTGACTCAATTTCTTCCTCCTGTTCCTTTTTTTCTGTATCAATCTGAATAGGTTCAAATTTTTGCGGCTCTGGTTTTTGCTCTATTGGCTTAACCTCAAGTTTTATAGAGTTTTTGTCCTGCGTTTTTCGAGAAATAATATCGGACACTTGCGATTGCGATTTAATTAAAGGACTAATTGTTTTAATCTGTTTTTCTTCCTTTTTCTTATAAAAATCTTTTAAGAATTTATTTGTTTCCCCGTCTTTTTTTATGTCATCGCTTGATTTAAACCCCAATCCTTTTGCTAACTCCGCTTGAGCGGGATCACTTGTAATAATAACAGCATCTTTATTGATTCTGTCTAACTCTCTTTTGAGAAATTCTATCTCAAGCACATTATGAAAGACAACGCTATCCGGTGGAAAAACTAAAGCCAAATCGTTTTCACTGGTTTTTTGAATACGGCCTAAAATTGATCCAACACCCTCGTTTTTTTCTACATATATGGGACGGAGAATTTTTGACATAAAATTAAAACACGACACAAAACATGACCTCCAGGTTATATGAATTTACTATATTATATTAAAAAAGATATTCTTTAGCAAATTTACTTATCCACTATTAGAAATTGAATTATGATATATGATATAATTACTTTATATGATTACATATTTTTTATTTGCTATCGGTTTTTTCATTCTTATTAAGAGCGCCGGTCTTTTGGTTAATGGCGGATCCGCTTTGGCAAAAAAATGGGGCATATCTGATTTAGTCATCGGTTTAACTATTGTTGCCTTTGGAACTTCCGCTCCTGAATTAATTGTTAATATTATCGCAAGCATTAGAGGCAATGCCAGTCTTGCTTTTGGCAATATCATTGGCTCAAATCTTTCAAATATTCTATTAATTTTAGGCATAGCAGCTCTAATATATCCTTTAACAATTAAGCGCGGCACTGTTTGGAGAGAAATTCCTTTTAGCATTTTGGCAGTTATTGTTCTTTTTTATTTAGCAAATGATTTCTTGTTTCATCAAACTCAAAATATTCTTTCGCATATTGATGGAGTTATTTTGATATCATTCTTTATTCTATTTATTATTTATACTTTTTTTAGCGCAAGGGTTAAGGGAGAAGAAAAAATTGATGTCAAAACTGTTTCAATGTCATCATCCTTATTGATGATTGTGGCAGGATCTTTCGGATTATTTTTGGGAGGAAAATGGATAGTTGATGGCGCTGTTTTAATTGCAAAGAATTTAGGCCTAAGCGAAGCAATGATCGGGCTCACTATTGTTGCTGTTGGAACCTCTTTGCCAGAGCTTGCAACTTCAATAATTGCTGCTTTTAGAAAAAATGCTGACATTGCTATTGGCAATATTATTGGTTCAAATATCTTTAATGTTTTTTGGGTTTTAGGATTAAGTTCTCTTATTCGTCCGCTTAATTTTAGTATCAATCTAAATCCAGATCTTGTTTTATGTATTCTTGTCAGCCTGCTCTTGTTTTTCTTTTTAATCCATGGCAAAAAGCATTTTCTTGACTTTTTTGAAGGAAAACATTATACGCTGGAGCGCTGGGAAGGCATGGCTTTTGTTTTAATTTATATCCTTTATATTGTTTCAGTGATTATCAGACGATAAAAAGCTGACGGATGTTCGACATCCGCTGTAAAATTAAAATAAGAAAAACGCAAGTTTCAGTAATTTGCGCTTTTTTAATCTTTATATGGCGGACATTGAACGTCCGTCAAGTATAGGTTGTCTATTTTATAGAAATAATGTATTGCTTGCCGTCGGTAAAAAATGGATCTCCGGAAAAATTTTCTCCTAAAGTAGGTTCAATAAATTGGTCTTTTTTAAAATTTTCAATTAGCTTTAAATTCTGCAAGTCCTCAAACAAAAATTCGCGTTCCGTATCAATGTCTGGTTCTATTTTATGCGTAACGCCCCATTTTATACCGCTATCCAAGCTTGCGGTCCCTAAATAAACTCTCTTTCCATTTTCTGTCAGATAATTTGTTTTCCAAAATCTTGCGTGGTGGCGTTGGCTAATACTATTAGATTGAGTGGCCTTTTCAAAGCCAAAGTTGTGTGTCTGTTTGTTCCAAAATGACGGTGTCATTGGCGCTTGAGGATATGATTGTTTTAAAAAGCCCTCTTTAGCTAATTTTGTTATTGAGGAAACGCTTACCTTTTCTGCCAAAAACCATCCTCCCTTTTTGAAAGTTTTAATGAGTTGCTCATCATTATCAGCAAGAATTATAAAACTAATAGGCTCTTGTTTTTCTCCAGTTAGCGTTTCTGTATATTTTGACTGTTCATGTGAGAAAATTTCGCTTACATTTTGAATGATAATCTCTTTTTGCAAAACCGGAGGTTGTTCAATTTGTGGATGATAGTTGACAGCAGATACAGTATAAAACAAAAGTGAAATAAAAACTAAAACTATTGAAATAATGCGTATTTTTGCTTGAGGTAAAAATAAAACAGCGCCTTTTTTTCTTAAAAGCAGCCATTCTGAAATACTAATACTTATAATGAGCCACAACACGCCAACCAAGTAACCACCCCAGACATCGCTCACATAATGAACGCCAAGATATAAACGACTAAAACCAATTAGCAATATAAGCCCAATCCCCGCAAAAAATAAGTTTATTTTTATTCTCCATCGCTTCGCGTTGCGAATAAATATGTACATTAAAAAACCGTATAAGGCAACCGCGATTGCAGCATGTCCGCTTGGGAAAGAAAAAGAATGTTCTGCGTAAACTGCCAATGCTGGCCGCGGACGACGCAAAATAACCTTGCCTAATCCTGTAAAAATTTCACTGCCTATAATAGCAAGAAGGAGTGGAGTAATGTACGATCGCTTACGCCATAGCCATAAAATGCCAACCGTTGCAAAAGCAAAGACTGAAACAATTTGCCATTTACCAAGCAATGTAATCCAAAGGAAAAACTTTGTTATCTTAACGCTCCTAAATACAGAAAGTAAATTAGCAATGCGAGTGTCTGTAGAGACAATGACATCCGCCGTAATAACATTTTCAACGATTCCAATAAAAAGAGAAGATATATAAATAAATGCTAAAAAGAGAAAGGTTGCCGGCAGGCCAGAAAATTTATTTTTATTTAGCCGGTTTTTTATAAATTTAAAAAGTAAGGCGTGTTTCTTTGCTAGTTTTTGAACATCAGGATTATTCGCAATTGCCTTTTTTATTGAACACCATATAGAAACTAAGAAAAATAAAATTTCTTTGCCATTCTTGATTATAAGCCACTTCAACACATAAAAAACGAAAATAAAAGCAGCGAACACCGCTATAAATATGCCCCCTCTTGTTGACCACAAGATAATGGTTTCCCATGCCTGCCCGAAGAAATAACCAATTAATAAAAAACTAGTTGCCCATGCAAAACCGCTAAAAATGTTCCACAAAAGAAATTTTTTTCTATCCATTTTAAACATTCCCGCAACAAAAGGAATGATTGGCCGGATGGGTCCCACAAATCTGCCTGAAAAAATGCTTCTTCCTCCGTACTTGCTAAAAAAGGACTTTCCTCCATCTAAATATTTTGATTTGAAAATTTTACTGTCATCTTTGAATATTTTTTTTGCATGACTTCCTAAATAATAGCTCAATGCATCGCCCATAATTGCGCCAATAGCGGCAAACCAAATTACATCTCCCAAATCAAAAAAACCTTTTGCCGAAACAAAACCCGCTAATATAACAAAAATAGTGCCGGGAATTGCAATACCGACAAATGCTAACGACTCTAAAAAAGATATCAGCAAAACTATCCAATATCCCAAAAGGCGAAAATGTTCAATTGTCGGCAATAAAGAGATTAAAAAGTCCATAATTCTTGTCTCGTTAAATTATTAAAAAACGCAATTTGGCGGTGTGTCTCATTGAAATTATGTCCATACAAGCATTATAAGGTTTTTTGACGATTATTCCAGAGCTCGGTTTGAGGTATCCCGATCTATAATATTTTAGGAAAATGAGATAAAAAAAACAAATATAAAAAAAAGAAGGCTGACGATTTTCCGCCAGCCCTTGTAATCAAAACTTTAGGTAGCTGTTCTCAGAAGCCGATGCGCATCCCTTGATAAGGAACAATGAAATTGATGCCCAGATCGTTGAGCTCTGCAAATTGCTCGGGAATTACAACTCCCGGCGCCGGGAGTTGTTTCACAATTGGTTTAATGTGAGCCACAACTACGTTCAAGCCATTCAGCGCATGCTCAGGATCATCAGGAGCCACTATATCAGCCAACTGATGGAATTCTGACATCATCCATGATGGAGTGAGATGACCAAAGAGTGAACTATCGGGTTGGCTGTTTTCGTAGGCACACTCCAAGAATACGCCGAGGAGCTTGCCCTCTCTAACCAGAGGAGCAACCCGCTCCCAGACAGTTTGCATCCGATCTGATTTCTCTACCAGATCAGGGCCGGTATCACCGAAGTAGAGGACGTAATAGCCGTCATGGCCGAGCAGGAATGCAGTGGATTCGTAAGGCGCACTATGACTGAGTACGTACGCCTCGACCGTCATCGATGTATTCGAGATGGCGATTTCCTCGCCGGGATCCATGATGACATAATGGTATGTTGCCAATGGGTATCCAGGACCGGCGTCACCGAAATTCGGCCATACTTCCCAGTTAAATACGTCTTTCTGAAGGTAACCGATAGTCGAGCTAATACCCAAGATGTCCTTCTTGGAATCTACCGGAGAGTCGATCACCAGTCCAGCGATATGATCAAGATGAACATGCGAGATCATGTACGCCTTGATATTCTGTAGAACGAAGCCCGGAAGGGTCAGGTCGGAATCGGTAGGGATCTTGAAATCCCAGAGATTGCCTAGATCTGCCGCCTTTTGGATGCCGACCAACAGGGTTCCGGCGTCAAATAGGACGGCCTCGTTGGTCAAACCCGTAGGCCAGATCATATAGCTGGAAATGTTGTCTTGGAAGGGTCCGCCTCCACAGCCAAGAACTACTACCGTGAAATTGGGCTCTGTGGTAGCAAATACCACTGTCGTTGCTATTAACGCAAAACACAGAAACACAAGCAAGAATTTTCGTAACATTGATGTCCTCCTTTGTGAGAACGCTTTTTTGGTTTTTAAATCTGATCAGGTCATACAGATTCACTGTAAAAGAACCGCTAATTATTTCACCTCCCATTTAAAGATTTGACCTAATGAGATCATCATAACAATTAATTAAATTTTAGTCAAGTTTTTTAACCAAGTTTGGAATTAAAACAATAGAACTCATCCCTACTTCAAAATTATCTCTGAAAATCCCGCAGTGACAGAGAAAGAACTTCTCAAGATTAGAACCTCTGAAAATACAGTTAATAAATAACAAATCACCCAAGTTTGGGCGATTTGTCTTACTCTGGCGGTGTGTCTCGGTCAAGAACTACACCAATACAAGCATTATAAGGCTTTTTTGATGATTATTCCAGAACTTGGCTTGAGGTGTCTCGGTCTATAGTATTTTTATTTTTTTCAAACCTATAATTTCCCAATCTAAGGATAATTAAGAAAACTAAATGAAGGTTTAGAAAATTATAATGTTCTCTTTGAATTAAGCAATGTCCGATACTATTTCTTAAATTATGACCAGAGGGCTCCGTTAATAAAAACCTCATTAATAATCTTAAATCATTATTAAATATTTGTTTTGCAAAATCATCGATCAAGAAAGCATTTAAATGTTTTTCTTTTGTGGTAGTCTTTCCGTCCTTTTCATCCCTTATCGTAAAGGTGGGTTTACCTAATATGTGAAAAATTTCTCTTATTATCCCTTCGATTTTCATGACCAGTGAATCTGATGCGAGAACAATATTTGAATAAGGCAGGTTTTTCTTTCTGTTTCTAAGATATTTTTTGGCACTAATTAAATATAGTTTTATCCCCGGCTCAATAAGGTCAATCCATTTTTGCGTTTTTAATAAAATTTTTCCCTTCCTGTCTTTTATTTCGTATACTTTCTTATACCAGCTATATTTTTTCAGGAAAGCTTTCGTATTCGCCCACGTTAAAATGTTTTGTTTAATTAATTTTTCTAAGATAATCTCCAAATAAACTCTGTATATAACCAAAGACATGCCGAATTGCTGCAAGATTGCGGCGAAATGTTTTTCTTCTTCGGAACAATATTCGCGTGCGATGTTCATATTTTGGTCAAAAATACTTTGATTACATATATGCTGAAATACAAACTTCTTTTCGTTTTCTTTTACTGCTTTTTCTATATCGTCAAATCTCGGAAATAAGTTTGGGCTGACTACTAAATATTTAAATACCTCTTCTGGTTGCAACTTAGATAATTTATTGACCTGTTTCTTCGCATGACTAATAACCTTAGAAAGGTTAATTTCTGTTTTAAATTCGTTAAATTGAACATTTTTTGACGATTCTTTATATCGTTTTTTCAATTCTTCAACTTTTTTAAAATCTTTTAATTTTTGATATTCTTCAATTGCATTTATTAAAGAAGATAATTCTGCAAAATTTTTTTGTGATTTATAATTATCCGCTTCAGACAAATAACTTTCTGCAATTAATTTATCCCATTTATTAGTTTTTTTATCTAAAATCACTAATTCAATTTTTTTAGCATTATTTAAATACTCTCTGGCAAAATACCAGTTTTTATTTTCGTGTAATTTTTTATAATGATTTTCGCAAACGATAACTAATTCCTCCCAAAATTTTTTGTTTTTAAAATAATTCCTATTATCAAAAGCGATTTCTATAAGATCTATTGTCAATTTTAGTTTTGAGCTACTATCCGGATTAAAATTAAAGCACAGTCTTTTTAACTCATTATTTATATCACCTTTTTTATAGTTAATGCTTTTTGATATCTGAAAAACTCTTTTGAAAGATAACAAAACATCAAGTCCGTAGTGATTATTGGGATTTTTTTTGTCCGCTTCTTCATATTTTTTAATTAACTTTAGGTAAGCATCTAATGCAATCCTGGCTTTTTTATAATCTCCTTTAGACAACCAAAGAAAATCAGCATATCTTGCTTTTAATACAATACTTTTTGTTTTCCTAAGAGCTTTTTCTGCTTCCTTGAAACCACTTTCAGTAAAAGTAGAATTATCGGGATACTTCCAAGGTTTTCCGTCTTTTGTCGTCCCGGACATCATTTCTTTTAATATATTATCAGTAATTACAAAATTTAATATATCCATCATCCATTGCATTTTTTGGGCACTCTTCTTATTCTCTAATTCTTTAAAATATAAATCTCTGACCTTTTGATATTCATTAGCAACTTCATGCAGATATTTAGATTTTTCTGCAACACTATCAATATTTTTAAGAATCTTTTCAATTTGTTTTTTTATAGATATTTTATTCTTCATTTCTTTAAAAATTAAAGAAGAATTCTATATAGTTCTTTTTGACATTTTTATGCCCAAGAACGGCTCTTGACCAGGAGTAAATCTATACGCAATTTCCTTCTCGGGTGGCAAAGAATAATTTTCAACCAAAATAAATTCGTATGTGAATAAATTGTAGAACTGTATCACGCCAACAATATTTCCTTTCTGGTTCTCTATCCGGATATTATAACTATTACTTGCAAAACGCATATTTTTTGTTTCTTGTCCATCCCAAAATGATTTTTGAGACATACAACCAGGTAATATCTTGCCATCATATCGCACGAAATCTCTTGCCTTACCCCATTCAGGCTTCGATGTTTCCACAACACTCATATAATAAGTGGCAAAATTGAAAAGAATTTTGACAAACGCTCTTTTCCTGACTTTATCAATTGTACCTTGGATTATTGCGTGCAATTCTACTTTCCCCTTGGCATCCACATTTTTCAGAAAAGGAGGTTGTCCCAAAATTTCTTTTTCCTTATACGGTATATTATAGTTTTTTAATTCTTGAATAACTGCGTCGTATTCTTCTCTCGATGACGCCATTACCCTCATCTGTCGACCGCCTGAAGTGGTAGGGCCGTACTTTTTATCTGTAATTGATATACTCTTTATCTCTTCAATAGAATACTTTTCCCATTTGTTATTTTTAATGTTACGTATCCAAAATTGAGATACTAACGGCAATGATTCGCCAGTAATCGGATCGTATCCGCCCAAGATAGCACCACCGTATTCTCCAGCTTCTTCGGTTTCATCAAGTTCAAACCGTAAACTTTTTGGAAATCGTTTCTCTCTTGAAACTATACCCTTCTTATAACGCGTAACGCCTTCAAGAGTGTCTCGGGCAAGCTTTTGATCTAGTTCTTTTTTGAAATAATCATTGCACTCGTCGCAAACGCAGTGTAGTGTCGGAGTTTTGGAACCAAATTTTCCAAAGCTTTGTGGTATAACATGCTCTTTACCCTTAAAACTTGTTTCATTTTCATTTTTACCGCAATAAATACAAATCATTTATTTTTCTTCACTAATTTTAACAAATCTTCTTCTCTTTCATATCCTCTCAATCTTCCTGTCAAAATACCAAGTCTGTGGTTAATTCCTTTGCTCATTAACCGCCAATTGGTATTTTTTAGGATTTTGTTAATAAGTTTTCTTAGCTGGTTCCTACTATCATACTCTTCTCTTTCTGGTTTTTCATCTCTTACGCTAAAACTTACAATAACATCCTTAGCTATCTCCGGATCATTGAACTTTAACTTAATGTATCCGTTCTTTTTTAATTGAGAGGTTAAAAGTTTCTCAAGATCGTTAATCTTTAGCTTTTTGATTTTAGAAACAGCTTTATAAGCTTCTTTGTTCTCCTCTCTGTCTTTGATTTTTTCCATAAGTTCTCTAAAGTTTGTTATCCATGAAATATATTTTCCTCCTTCTTCGTCTGATAAACAATATTTCCTGCGATCTGATTCAAAATTAGGATCAACTTTTTCAGATTTTCTATTTAAATCCAATGTATCTTTTTCTTTATAACCACATTCTGGACAAGTATAAATAGTAGTTATTTTATTAGTTTCTTTTTTATGGCTTCTATTCATTTCGGTCTTACACTTAGGACATAAAAGGGGTTTTGGCTTCCATTCTTCTCCATTATCAAAAAATGCTCGTCGAGGCAGGCATCTATTTGGGCAATCATACATAAAAAGAACTCTGTCTTCTTTGTCGAGCCAACCATCATGAAGATCTCTAAAATTAGGAATTAAATCGCTTCCACAGATTAAACACTCAGCTTTTGGCGGTACTGCTGAAGCCAATAGGTCATCTTTAGCTTGATCACGCCTCGTCCAATCACGAATAGTTTCTGCTTTCTTTTTATAGCGCTCGCCTTTAACAAAATGAAGAATTGTGGGAATTAGTACTTTTATTGAAAATTCTCTTTTAATTTTTGCTTTACCAGAATTTTTGTCTTTGATTGAAGGCGAATCGTCAATACTCTTCTTATCTTCCCAGTATTTACATTCTTCAATAGTGAAACGGTCATAAAGATCGCTGTAATATTTATCTGGTTTGAGATGAAGATATTGTTTCACTTTTTGAATTTTTCCATTAACCAAAAAATGCCTTTTTTCTTGATTGATTGATTATTGTAAAAACATAAACTGTCACCAATTATATGTGGTTTGATTTCAAATGCTTTATGTTTTAACTTCTCAACTGATCGATTTCCGCAAAAATAATGCAAAATAATTCTTATTTTAAAAGAATAGTATTCTTTTTTAATTTTTGTTTTAGTATTTCTCTCTTTTGTATTTTTATAAATCTCTCCGCAAAGAAAGTTTTGAAATTATATTTATCATTTTTCATACTTTAATTATGTCTTTACATGAAATTCTTTATTTTCTTACTAATGTTCTAAAAATTTCTTCTGCGCTATATATAAAATTGCATTTACCTGTTGTTCGTAGAATTTTTTAAGATTATCAGGTTCATCAAAAACATCAACCCATGTCAAATTATGTCCGGTAGTATTGCGTAGTTTACTAGTCACAGTAAATGCAGTATGCAAACCGTTTCCACCAATAGATCGAAGTATTTCCTCTAATGTACTGGCTGTCGTCGAGATTCTAGTAGTAGTAAATTCTGTCTTGAATGCTGAAGTCTTAAAAACATCGCCGAGAGTCTCACATTTATCTCTTCTGTTATCTTTATTAGGATATAAATGTTTTAATAATGATTCAAAGATTAAACTACCCTTAAATAAATAAGTTAAGGCTGGTTCAATAGAGCCACCTTCGGTGCTTCTCAACAATAAGGCAAGGTATATATCTTTAAACTCTAAGAGATAAGAATAAAGTGCGGTTATTATGGAATGATTTTCTTTTTGGATAACCAAAAACTTTACAAAATTATTTACAAAGCTATCTATGTCTATGCTGTTAAGGCCAGAGATTGCATTAAAACGATTCAATTGATCTAAAACTTCATTTCTTAATTCTTCTGTTATTCCCTTTGCCGCTTGATTTCCTTCGTGATTAAGGGTTATGAATTGACTTGCCGGTGTATTAATCCAGTTTTTAGGAAGCGCTCTTATGTCTTCCGAAATCGCCGCATCCATATAAAAAACCGCTTTTTCATAATTTTTTAAGTCGAAAGCGGTCCAGGCTAAAAAATAAAAGGGTGTTCCTTTATGAATTTTCTCGTATTTTATTTGATCATCGTCTCTAAGAATCTTTAGAAATGTTTCGTAATCTTGGAATCTTTCAAACGGTCTATCGGCCACATTAATTGTATTCCCCGGACAAAATGCTTCAAAAAACCTGTTACCATCATCTATGCTATTGATTGTAAGTTGTCTAAAAACTAATCTTGCTTGTGAGATTTTTTCGTTTGTATAGAAAGTGAGCCTTTTCATAATTTTGTAAATTTCATTCTAAAAATATTTTTTGGCTTTTAATTTTCTAAACATTCTATCAAAATCGGCTTTATTAACAATTATTTGAGATAACAAAGATTGAATTGGTAGATTGTAACTATTTGGGTGTTTGCCTTTTGTTAGAATAAACACATCTATTTTGGGTTTTAATTTTTCAATCTGTTTTAGTTGTTTTTCTAGAAGCTCTTTATTAATATTTGTATCGCTTATTATTACAATATCATAGGTAATCTTATTGCTAACTTTAAAATCTCGTCTTTCTTTGGTCTCTCCAATTTTTAATGAAACTTTTTTATTCCTAATATTTTTAATCAAATTGGAATATTTTTTAGCTAGATTAAACAATTCTCTTCTTTTCCAGCCTAAATCCATTTTTAAATCTAGTAAAGCAATTATTTTGTCGTCTTTTATGATAACTAAGTCGGGATAAATATTTCTTCCCTTTATTCCTTCAATTTTTAAAGGTTGATCTATGTATATTTGATCACATTCAATATTTTGAGTTAAATAATGAGCAAATAAATCTTCTATGATCGAACTAATCGAATGAGATCTACCTCTAAATATTTTATTATTAGCAAATTTAGTTCTTCGGGCGTCTCTATACGTATTAATGACATGCTTAATTAAGTCTTTTTCAGCTTTAATTTTCATATTGATAAGTCAAACAAATATTCTTTACAGGACATTTTTCACACAGCGGTTTCCTTTTGCAAATTGCTCGACCAAAATGCCAAAAAATTCTATCAATTTCTCCTGGAGAATAGCATGTTTGTTCAGAAATAGTGATTATTAAATTCCTCAAAAATAAATAATTTTCATTATTATTAGGATTAGTGCCAAAATTTAAATCACCATATCCATATAAAATTAAACCTGTTCTTACTAAAACATCTACTACATGAAAATCATTAGCAGAATATTCTTTTAGAAAACAACTTAAAGCTAAATCTCTTACCTTAAAACTAACTCCCCTTATTTTCAAAAAATCATCGTTTAGAAAATTATTTCTATAATCTTCCCTAGCTTCTTTAAAATACTTATCCCACTTTCCTTGATATTTGCTAAATAGCAATTTTTTAAAACTTAATACTGTTTCTGTCCCCTGATTTTGAAAACGATAACCTGAATCTTTCAAAACTTTTCTAATATTTCCTTTATTTAAATCGCTAAACTTTTTAACCTTATTATTGAAAGCATTATATAGTTTTCCGCCAACTTCTCCCTTATTAGCTCTTAATAATAAACTGGTGATGAAAACCTTAAACTTCTCAATATTATCAAGAGAATTATTTAGTTTTAATTCTTTTAAATAATTTAATCTCCATTGTTCTATAGTTTGTGTCGCAGTTTTTCCTAATGCTGGGTGGATATAATCACCAATAAAAGAAGCTTTTACCGGTAAAATTTTCCTCATTAACGAATTTATATCTGGTAATTTAATTTGCATAATCTAAATTTTAAAAAATCACTAATTCATTCAGCATATCAGCTTCTTCGTCTTTCCAAGTTCCAGACCAAGTAATTTTAAACTTCCTGCTAATTTTTTCTGCATTCTTACTGTAAATCGTTATTTTAATTTGATATTTTCCCGGAATTAAACAATCCCATTGTGCGTAAAATCGTTCTGAAAGCTCGAAGAAAAATTTGTTTTTCTTGTTTTCTTCTTCAGTTATGGCTCTATACACAGACTTTTGTTCATAATTCGGATGATGGATTAGACCTATATCACAAAAAAGTTCTCTACCTGGCTGTATAGTAAAATATTTTTCATTTTGAGTACCAGACCATTTAAGTGAAACTGGCGAAAATCCAGCAAATTTTCTAAGTTCACCCGCACTATTTTCCTTCCAAATTTTTTCAAGCACAGCTTCGCATTGCTCAGCTTGAGTTTTACCTTTGTTTACAACTTTAAACCTAAAATAATAAACAGGAAGACTCACACCTGCTCTCTTCTTTTCTGTAATATGACAGTATGGAGGTGTGTGGAAAAACTTAAAAGCTAATTTTGCGGAATAAAATCTATGTTTCCATTTTTCAATGACATAAGGCGCTAAAAAGGCAACGCTCGCTAACAGAAACGTTGTTCCAATCGAAACCCATTCGCTAATAAGATTAATGCGTCTATCCATTTGTATATCTTGCATATTTTATTTCTTATTAAAATTTTCTATAATTCTAATCTCTCCTGCATAAGTCCGTAGAGTTTATACACCATTTGGTCAATTTATTTTTGGATATTGCCTTCTCTTTTGTTTTTTTGAGTTTTGCTTTTAAATCTGACATTGTGCGTAGGGGGAATTTTCCCGAGTTTTCTCTTAGAAATGTCTAAATAGGAAGGTTTTTTATCTGATTCCCAAAACTTTTTAATTGGATGATTAACTTTTGCCATAATTTTATTTTTTCTACTTTATTTATTTTAATTTTTTAGCAATTTTTTTGTTTTTGGTTCTTGTATCTAGTATTTCAAACATTCTCAGTATATTGGCACTTTGGATAATTTGAACAGCCTAAAAATTTTCCATACTTCCCCGTTTTACCAATTAAATTACCTCCGCAATCGGGACAAACTTTAGGCTTATCTTTAATCACCTCTGTTTTTTTATTACCCTTCTCCGCCATTCTTATGTATTTTACCAATTTAAAGCTATCTATTAATTCGATAGGTTTGTCTTCGACAAATTTTTCTGCGTCCAGCGTAAATTTGTTCGTGGTAATAAAATATCCTTTTCCATTAGCCAAATGATCAGCAAGAGAACCGTAAAAATCCCGGACAGCTCCAACGGTCACTTCGGAAGTAATAAACTTTTTGCATTGAATGTAATTCGTTATTCCGTCTTTTTCGGCAATTACATCAATGCCTCCGTCATGAGACCCGCCCGTAACTTCTATTCTATAACCAAGCTTTGAAAATAAACCTGCAATATAATTTTCAAATTCCCATGGCTTCATTCTTCGTAACCATTGCAAAAGTTCATTATTAGAACGCCATGTTTCTCCTTTTTTAAATTTCCGGCGAATGCGCCAGTGATCTATTTTTAAATCAAACAAATAAAAAAACAACCTGATTGCAATGATGGCCAACAAAATTACCCAAATGGGCCAAAATTTCCACAAAATTGGCAATGCGTTTTTAATCATTTCCCAAAGATCAATTTTCATAAATTTATTATTTTGGTTTTTTGGTTGATCAAATTAATTTTCATAAAAATATTTGTATCTTTCATAAATTTATTGTTGATTTAAGATTTTCAATCATGCCTCTTTTTGATTTTCGCTTATAATTTCTTTAAGGCTCCAAAACACATTGCTTCCTTTCTCAATAAGTATATTTATTAGGCCTGCTACTTTTTGTTTTGTCTCTCTTTTTCCATTTTTATAAACGATACTTAAAGCGTCTTTAATCTCTGTCTGATACAAAAGTGGTGCACGACGATTCTGATTTAGATTGTTTTTAGAATCAAGCAAATAATTTGAAATGATTTCTAGTGTTTTGTCTCCATTCTTTTCCGCAAAAATCGGTAATCTCTTTATAAGACCGTAATCCCAATCAATGTTGCCATCGGATTTTTTTAGCGTCTCTGCCATTTTTTCGATCACGATACTATCAGCCAAAATTTCTTTATCAGGATTTATCCAAAAACCAAAACCAGATAAAGCCTTGGGTTCCGAAACATTCTTCAATGCCCAATCCCAAAACTTGATAAGTTTTTCTTTTCTTACTTTGTTTTCTGATAACCATTGGTCACTGGCTTGATCTCGTGTTAAACAACTGCGACCAATGAAAGATATAAATTCCTGATGTCTTTTTACATTTGGCGTACTCCAAAACTGCACAAACAATGGGTCCTTAATGTCTAATCCAAGATGAGCAAAGGCAAGTGCGATATGGATCGCTAAAGACTCATCAAGTCCTTTTGAATATTTCCTTTGTGTGTAATCTTTAGGATCGAGCGTGATTGCGTAACTATAATAATCTTTGAGTTCAACAAATAACTTGTCGTATAGAGTATTTGACAAATACCCCTCCCAAGTCGCTAAGTAAATATCTTTTTTCTTTGGATCGTCCTTCGAAAAAATCTCCGAAAATAGGCTGATTACAAATTCTTTGTCGCGGAAATAAAATGTTGCTAAATATCTGCCGATAACGAACTGGACCGCAAGAGAATCATCTAAGAGAACCTTTTTATAGATTTCTTTCATATCCTCGGCTAATTTTTTTCCGTCATTTTCAGTAAATATGACAAATGCCTCGTACGCTCGTCCTCGAATAGAATTGATAGCCACACTATAAGGATCACCATATTTCGGATCTTCGTCTTCTTTTGATGGACTATCTTTGATTGTAAATAGATAAGATATTAGGTTTTTAATTTCTTCTCTGTGTGCTTTATGTACGGATCCTTTAATTTCTTTATTTTCTAAGACATTAAGCAATGTGTCTGTAATTACTTTATGGACTTCTATCCAATCAGCTGACCAAGATTTGTCATCCTTTCTCTTGAAAGGCGTCTTCTCGCCGCTGTCTTTTATGATTCTAAACAATCCAAAAATCTGACCAATCTGCACCAAGTCCAATGATTGCTCGCTACGAATCATTTCTTCAATGCCACGCAAAAGCGAATACATGTAATGCGGATGAATAGCGTCTCTATCAAAGAAGCTGTTAATATTATTTAGATATTCACTTGTTCGTTTTTTAATATTTTCCTTTAGGGCATCACCAAGACCTTCAACGCCTCGAGGGTTCAAAAAGTCATCGTTTTTGAATTGCCCATTAAGCTTTTCTGGTGTCCATTCGAATTTTAGATTTTCAATGATTCGTGCAATTGTGTGGTCACCAAGGTTTACTGGGGATCTATGAGAAACAAAGCCGGACTGCACTCTACCGATTGATGGTTCTGGTTCGTATTTTTCATCGCATTTACTACCAAAAGCCTTCTCACATTTTTGAGGATCGCCATCTTTTAGATAATTGCAGATACTTGATAAAATTTCCCAACCAGTTCGTTTATGCCAATTTTGGTCCTGGTTCTGTTCTGCTTTTTCCGAAAAATACTGCAAAACCTTTGCAACATAAGCTCGCTGATCAGCGTTAGACAGATAAGGAAAGGCAATTTTAAGAGTTTTTTTGTATTCAGCCCCGCCCTCTATTTCGTAATAATTTTTAACCTCAAATAATTTAAAAAGGGCACTTTTTAATTCTTCTTTAAATACTTCCGGACATTGTGCTAGAGCAAACAACCTTAATCGCCACATTGAACGACACGAGGGCAATTTGTTGATATATTTAAATAACCTTCTTGCCTCATTATCATCACCGCACTTTTTACCGATGGTTCTTTCAATTAACTTCTTGGTTGTCGCGGTAAGATTTTTTATATCTTCACGATAGGAAGAGCTTCTCTGGTTTTCAATTTCAAGTGAGAAAAAATCAACATCAAACAGAGAAAATAAATCCATATACTCAAACACTTTTGTTTCATCGGGTTTAGCCAATTTTACTATTTCTGCCATTATGCCAGCGGTGACCTTTAGTGCTTCCTTTTTGTGTGAATCTTGGATATCCGCCAAAGCTTCAAAAATACCTGATGCATCAATATCGCTGACATAGAAAGGATCATCCATGCTAAAACTGGTTCCTTCTTCTGAAATTTCCGCTTTGCTTTTAACAATAAGAATAGCCTGTGCTAATTCTAAAATTGCATCGCTTTCTTTGCCTTCAACCAATCTCTTTACGATTTTTTCAAAATCATAGCCGGACTTACGAAAGGCTCGCATTAAATAAACCCACTTCTCGTCTCGTATCTTTGCTGTAAGCGTTCTAACTTGCTCTACCGGAAGGGCCGTTATTATCCATAAAAATCTGTCAACAACTTCAGGATTAAAGTTCGTCTCAGAGATTTTTACAGAATCAATAATCTTGGCTATCTCTGCCGACTCTTTTTCTGCCATTCTCATCAAATATTCAAGCTCTGGCATTCGATAAGAATATTTTGTCTGATCGTCGACCGGCTTCTTTAGGACAACTAAAAAACCTTTTGTCCAAAGCCAATGCAACCAATTTTCGTCTACCTTTGAAAAGAAATACATCCTTGAGTCGTAACTATTGTTTAGGAAAACTTTAATTAGTTCTTTATCTCTTTTATTGTCCCTTATACATTTATCAATTCTTTGGTGTATTTCGATTGCTGTAGTAATTAATAATTTTAGATATTCCTTATAGAGCCTAACCGCTTTAAAGTATTTGTCTTGATCTAACTCATTCGCTTTAATTACAAGGCTTTCGTTAATTGAGTAAATCTGTTCATCTAAATTAGTTGTTATGCCAGAAAAATGGTGAGTCAGATCTGAAAACAGAGAATACAAATTGCTTAGATATTCTTTATATTTTTCAACTTCTTTTTTTGTGAGGGATTTTTTTAGAAACTCTGCCAAAATTTTTTTTAGAGCTTTGGTTTCATTCTTTTGCAATACATAAAAAATTTCACGAAAAGAATTTGCTGATTGAGACATCCAATCAAGATTTTCATTTCTACTTCTCTCGTTTAAGGCATAGATACCACCAGAATATATCTCAGAATATTTCTTATACAAAGTACCAGTACTTTTAATTAAATCCAGTTTTGTTATTAATTCCCGATCAATCAAATCAGATATTTCAACATTCCTAGTGGAAGTTGGACTATTTTCTGGAGGAGTTGTTTTATCAGAAAAATTTGTAGTCATAATAATTACGATTTTCGAATTATTTCTTTTTCATCTTCGGTAAGACTATAAAGTTTATACACCAGTTCGTCTATTTGATGCTCCAAGTCATGAACTTTCGCTTGTTCCTTTTTGTCGTTTTGATAATTGTCTAATGTGACAATTGGGGGTATTTTTTCCGAAATACTTATCAAATCTTTTTGATCTTTATCGCTTAACTCTGGAATCGGCAGATTATTAATCATGTCCTTTGTAAAGCTTGTGCCTTGATTATAACTTGAGGCAGGGTATTTTTCTTTAATATAGAAAAACGCCAACCTACTATTAATAATAGTAAGTATAAATTTTAATTTATTAATATTCCTGTCGGTAATTATTAAAGTGGTTTTGCCAGGAATAACCGTCCCGTCTTCATCCAAACATCCATCAAGCAAATTTAGTCCTTTGATAATAATTTTGGGCTCTAATGATTTAGCCCCGTAAGAATTCTGGAATAGGTTCAAAAAATCTTTCCTATCTACTACGGGATATAAATACTTGTGCTTTAAATAAGTCATCTCTCTTTCGCCCCATTTTGAATAAAACTTACCGATAGTTCCCGTGTTAATTATCTTGAGATATTTTTTCTCATTGAACTGATCATTTTTAAGACTTTTGACGAGTGGCGCTAGTTTATAAGCATCAGATGTTGCACAAGCGTTTTCACACTTACAATAATCAAACAACCTACTTTTTGATACACCAATTCTTGATATTAGATCAAGATTGTCGGAAAATAAACCATCAAAAACAAAAGGTGTGGGCAGTGACTTTTTACTCACCTCTCTTTTTAGAATAAATTCACCATTTTCAAAATTAACTATCTTAATATCATTACTTTTTCTATTTGCGAAAAAAGATATTATTGAGTCAACTTTTGCGTCATCAAATATTTTTCTACCGGCCCTTAATATAGAAAAAATATTATCAATCGTTCCTTTTCTGAACTCATTTCCAAATGGCTTCGATATCCATTTATCAGGCGTAATGAATGTCAGGGTTCCGTTTCGATTCATTTCTTTAAATCCAAGTTCAAAAAAGGCGATATAAATATCCCAATTTCCCTTAGTCCATTTATACGTTTTCTGTATCGCTTGGCGTATGTCTCCTTGCCCATTTTTGACCATAGATTCTGAATCGATGTATGGTGGATTTGCGATCACAATATCAAATCCATTCTTATCCTCAAACACATCAGCAAAGTTAAGCTTCCAGAGAAAGAATGGCTTGGTGTTTGATCGCCTGAATTCCTCAAGTTTTTTGAGAGCGGAAGTCTTGCCCTGTTCTTTGAGCGTTGCTTCAATAAGCTCCCATTCCAGCTGTTCAATCTGCTTTTTGATATTGTCCTTCTTGCTTTTTTGAGTCGTTTCAAAAAATTCCCTATGCAGACACTTTAAATCCTCACCTAAAGATTTAGTTCTAGACTTCTGATATAAACCCAATTCGTTTTGTTGCTTGACAAATTCTAAGCTTTCCAGCTCATTGCTTAATATCGCCTTTTGATTTCCTAAAATTATTAAATTATTTTCTAAGGTTAATAATTCGGGTGGTTTTTCTATTTTTTTATTTTTCATCCATCGTGGATTTTTCTCATAGAATTTTAGTCGTTGACTGTCATTTTCTCTAATAAGAATATCAATCTGGTCAATTTTATGTATTACTTCTTGTTTTGAGGTTTTCGACAATAATTTCTCATCAAAGAGCTTAATACCCTCGAATTCTTCGAGCAAGCTATTACCCTGCATGATTTTATAATCCAAGTTCGGCAATGGCTTGATCTGTTTGATATTATTCTCGTCAACTACCAACGAGAGCCACAAACGAAGTTTCGCTATTTCTACTGCTCCCGGATCAATATCCACGCCATAAAGAGAATTCTGAATACAGTCACGCTTGAATGTATATAAAGTCCGATTTTTATCTTTAAGATAGATTGACAGCACCATGCGAGATTTGACAATGGCGTTCATCATACCGACCGGAAAAGCTCCGGAACCAATAGCTGGATCACAAACCTTGATCGTGGCGAGTTTGTTGTCAATCTCATTAGCAAATGTTTTGATTGTCTCTGGAAATAGTCTCTTGTAATTGCCACCATACTCTGGATTGTCTTCTTTCGTTATTGATATGGCTTCGTGTTCAGCGACATTCTCTCCAAACTTAATTAGCTTATCTAAATCTTCTTTGGAAACCTTGCTTTCGAGTTCGGTGGCTAAATAATTCGTCAAACTCTGTTCGCACATGTAATGGACGATCTCACGTGGTGTGTAGTAAGTACCTTTAGATTTGCGATCTTTGACTTCTAGTAGATTTTCAAATACCTTGCCAAGCATTTCCGGATCAATGGCAACTTCTTTTTCCAACGGTTCGTCTTCTTTAACTGTAAAATTGTAACGATCAAAAATATCCAAAATGCCGTTACCGATATCACCAGTTTTTAAATTTTTACGATTATTTGAAAATAAATCATTAGGAATATTTATCATTGTATTGACCCAATCGTAATTGTTGATTGGATCAAAAAGACCGCCATTCAAAAATGGAATTTTTGACTGGAAGTGATCATTCCAATGATCTATATCTGATCGGTCTCGAGCAAGCGCATCGTAAAAAAGCGGTTCCAATATGTCATTGAAGAAGTTTTTATAAGTAATAATCTTTGCGTCAAATAAATCACGCAAAAACTGTTTCGAACCAGTTCCCCACATGGCGCCTTTCTTAACACCGAACCACCCTTTTTTCTGTAAGAAATATAAAAAGACAATTTGGCCTAAAAGTTTTTTAGCAAAATCAACGGTATCAATATTTTTTTCTTTAAAGTCTTGCCTGATTTTTTTGTTTTTTTGAACAATCCCATCAAGCGATCCTTTAATATTTAAGAAAAGTGTACGATATTTTTCAAAAAATTCTTTAGTAACTTTTTCAATATCGAAAGCATCCTCAAGTTGTTTGAGAGTTGGATTAATCTTGTCGTCTTCCAAAATCGGGACCAACTGACCCTGGGCAGTATGACTGCTTTCATGAATTCCCACCAAGAAAGAATAGCGCCGAGCTGGCGTTAATTCTTCCTTGGCCCTTACCCGACCAGTCTGTGTCTTATCAAGTTTGTATTCCATCTTAACCAAAGAAAAACGCCAGTCTTTATTGTCAGGAGAGACAAAAGCTACTAAAGCTGCGTCCTTTAACTTACCGCCCCGGCTTCCGTTAAGATACCATGCAATAAAATTTCTCTGCATTGTTCTGGCGTGCTCAAGGGAGGATTCTTTTTTTAGCTGAACTATTAAAATATCAATTTGCTTATCTTCTGGATCTTGGTATTTGCCTACCCGTTCAAGGGTCTTAATATAAGAATCAAAAGCATCTGGAATGAAATTTCCTCGGTAAATAAATGGGGCCTCTTCAATATGATTAAGAAGATTTCTAATAAAATATACAAAGCGACCCTTGTCGAAATGGTTTTGAAGGGTTTCTTTAATTAATTGTCTTGCAGAATCTTTATTCATGATTTAGGGTGTGGATAACTTCTTGTGAAAACTATTGACAAATAGTTAGGGTATGCTATTATTAGACCAATGAAGAGGGACTAGGGCTTTCCTGGGCCCTCTTTTGTTTTATGGAAAAATCTTTAAACCATAATTCAAATATTCTCCGCTTTTACTGTGAAATTTTGTTTTGATTATTTCAAAAGCTTTATTTTCTCTTTTTTTATATAACACAGATATGCCAACAGGGTAAGCAACCAAATCCGCTATTTGCTGTCCTACTATATTTTGGGTTTTTTGATTAAAGGATAAATCTATAAATTTTGATTGAATTTCCTCTTTTTTAAATAATTTATGGTCGTTTAATCTAAAATTTTCATAAACCTTAGCGAGTTTTCTGTCATTGTGTGTTTCTCTTGATTCAATTCTAAAAATCAACTTGTCGTCGGTTCTTCCAAGAAACATAACCGAACGCTCAAGTATAAATTGCAAACAAAGATTATAGGGATTGTCTGGTTCGTGATATTGTTCTTTTAAATTTAACTTATTAATAGCAGCCGTAATAATTTTAAAATCAAGCGATTTTATTAAATTGTCTAAATCATCATAGAAATTTTCTCTTTTTTTCCTGTCAACCAAACAAGAAAAATCACCTTTTTGTTTCCTAATGTCGTAAGAACGAAATATAATGTCTATTTTGCCAAAATATTTAATTTTTAGTTTATTAATATTTGGTTCCACCACATTAGAATAATAATCTATATCAAAAATACAACCGGCTAAAACAAACATAGGATAAGATTTATCTATTTTATCTAAGCTATGGTCCCCGGACTCATCTAAAAACATTATCTTCGTCATAGATTTATATCTTAGTTTTCAAAAAATATTCGGATAAAATTACTTCTCTTGGACCTGAAGTTTGAGCAGCACTTTCTGCAAAATGTTCTTTTAAAAATTCGGCTGGAATATTTTTCTGTAAAACTGCTAAGACCTTTAGAGAACTAACTTCTCCTTTCATCTCCCGGGTTAATTCTTGAAGCGCTCTTTTAGTGGTTTGTTTTGGTAAGGATCCTTCAGCCAATTCTTTCATTACTTTTTTAAGATAAAGCTCTTGGTCTTCGGTAAACTGTCTTAAATCTCTTTCTATGGCCTTCAATATTCTTAACACTTGGGTGGCACTGTCTCTGCCTCCTCTTTTTTTGGTTTCCGGCATATCTTCAATTGTGGCAAATAAAAATGCTTGCTTATTTTCTTCTAATAAAGCATTAAAGTCTTCACCCAACTTTTCGCGTTTTGTGTTGGTGTCTGACTCTAAAAGCTTAGCTGTAGTGAGAAAATCTAATTCTTGGGAATCTTTCTTTACGGCTAAGAAGAATTTCTGAAGTTTTCCTTTGCGAAAATATGTTAATAATGAATTAGTTATTTTTTGATCTTTTTTTGCAGTGCGCGCTTTCTTTGGCAAATACTTTACTTTGGCGAATAAATCAGGATCATCATCGCGAATATTTCTAATGATCTGTAAATATTTGAGTTCACTCTCGTCTTCTTCGTCTTCTCCGGTAATTGTTTTTTTAGATGTTAAGCGACTGAACAATTCATGAGACTCAACTGTTTCGCTCTCAGTGAGTAGCTTAGCATCAGCCCCTAAAAGTGTTATAAAAGCATGGATTTTTGCCACAGCGGCTTCTTTAAGTTTTATTTGATCGTTTGCCTGCCGGGTTGGAAAAAAATTAAAAGTATAAATTTCATCAAAACTGGTATCTACGCGATTAATGCGCCCAACTCTCTGCATCAATCTAGTCGGATTCCATGGAATATCATAATTAAGCACTATATTTGAACTATGTAAATTAACACCTTCTGACAAGACTTCGGTTGAGATAAGAATCCTATAATCATTTTTAGGAAAACGCGCTCTGGCATCAAAATTTTCTATAACTTTTTCTCGCGTAATAGCATTTGAAGATCCTGTGAAAGATAATACTTGGTTAGAAAATTTGTTATTTAAATTTTTAGCAAGATAATTTACTGTTTCTTTTGATTCACTAAAAATAATTAATTTATTTTCCTTTAAAAGCTTGCGGGAAGAAAGAAGATTAACAAGTTTAATTAATTTTGGATCATGGTTAATGCCATTCCATAAGTTTCTAACTTCTTTTAAAAGGCTTAAATCGTATTCTAAATCTTGCTTAAATTCTTTTTTAAAATCTTTAGCAAGATAAGGCTTTGCTTTCTTTTCATCTATTAATTTCTGAATTGCTTCATCGTTGTCATTTTCAATAAATTCGAAAATCTTATTAATGTACTTTTTGCTCATATAAACATGTCCTCTTTCAAATTCTTTCAAAAAAGTTTCGTAAGTTGCAATAAATCGATTAATAGTATTTCTGAAAGCATAGAAGCTACTTTCTAAGCGCTTTATAAAAAGAATTTTCATAAATCGCCCCATGTTTCTCTGCGATAACTCCTCTGGTTGAGTAATTTTTTCTCTATAGTACTCAGGAAGTAGTGGGGTATAACGTGCATATTTAAGTTTTGTGGCAATAATTTCTATGGTTTTATTAAATACAATGTCTTCTTCTTTATCAAGTTCATAAAATATTGGCTCGGGTTTAGCTACTCTTGGAAATTTGAGTCCTTGTTTTTTTAGGTCTTTGCCAAAATAATTTTCAATTTCTTTTCTTGTTCTTCTGACCATTAAATGTTTAAGTACTTTATCTCTAATTTCTGTTGCGTTTTCTTTTGTTGTTCTAATATACTCGCCGTGATCTCTTTTTCTATCTAAAATCTTAATTCTTTTTTCAAGTTTAGAAAAAAATAACTCTAAGTCTGGTAATCCTGGAATAGTGCTTTTTCGCGCTTTTTGGAAAAGCTTGATTTGGCTCAATATGTCTTTGGGTGAATTATTAAAAGGGGTAGCCGTTACCAAAATAACTCTTTTCCCTCTGCAAATTTGAGCAAGTTTTTCGTAAGTAATATTTGTTTCGGTTCTAAATCGATGTGCTTCGTCAATGAAGATGTTTTTATATTTATCTGTTCCTCTTTTAATAAGTTTGTCTAACTTTCCCAATGACTCAAAATCAGCCGCTACTCTGAAATCAGAGAAAACATTCCGCCAAGAACCGGGGTTGTTCTTGTCTAAAAGCGCTGGCGGAGCAACAACTAAGGTTCTACCATCTAATTGATTGGCCAGCATAGCCGAAATATATGTTTTTCCAAGTCCCACAACATCAGATATAAAAACACCGCCATATCCTTCTAAAATCTTCTTAGCATTTAAAACTGCTTGTTCCTGATATT
>CAYNNF010000003.1:0-11083 GCA_964398685.1 uncultured Candidatus Saccharibacteria bacterium
TCATTTCCATTTCATCTCTATCCTATCTCTAAATATAAATTTGTCAAGGATTAACATTCATTTATTTCTCACATTCTCCTCTAAAATAAGCCCACTCTTCACATTCGCTCTCATCAAAAACACAAATGCCAACCTGGCCTTTATTCATATCGCGTATTTCCAGCTTGCCTCCTTGTTTTTCACAATAAACAGATGCGGGATTGGCTAATTCTATTTGT
Source organism: uncultured Candidatus Saccharibacteria bacterium (assembly GCA_964398685.1). Lineage (GTDB taxonomy): Bacteria > Patescibacteriota > Minisyncoccia > JBAYJV01 > JBAYJV01 > CAYNNF01. The sequence goes on from CAYNNF010000003.1 coordinate 219, forward strand.
TCTTCGCTTTTTTCTTGAATTTGCGCTGCTTGAATTTGGCGTCCGCCATAATCAATAACATTTTCTAAAAGAATGCCCTCAATAATAACCGTTTTTCCAGAATCTTTTAAATTGGTTATGACATTTTTAATATCTGTTCTGCCGGTCTTCGCCTCAATGCCATATTCTTGACCATCTGATGAAACGAAATAATCATCAAATTGAGCGCCTTCAGGAGTTGAATAAATTTTTCCTTCAAAACTTAATGACTTTTTTTCAGAAGCTTCAGGGGTATTTTCGTTCAGTTCTGGCGCTTTAACAACTCTAATTCTCCAACAAACAACTCCAGCAATAATTAAAATAATTACTAAAATAGCAATAAACAAAAATTTATTTTTTAATATATTCATTAAAGTCCTTCTTTGTCGGTTTTAGGTATCTTTTTCCACTCTAAATACGAATAAACGCTTAGGAATAGAATCCCGCCAAAAACCGCAATAAGCATAATAATAAATGCTATCTCACTAGAGATAAAAGCGCTAAGCAAAACAATCAATCCCATCGTCATAAAAACAGGTTTTCCCATTTTATGAGTTTTTCTCCATACTTCATCCGAGTAAATAGTCCAAGGCAGCCGAATGCCGATAAAAAAATTACGTTTAATTTTAGGCATTAAATTCCCCATGAAGACGAATAGCGCGCCGACTCCGATAATCACGATTTTATCAACGAGAATTCTGTTCTTACTTAAGGCAGCAATCAGGGTAACGCCGTAAAGCCCTCCCATAAAAAGAATCATAGCTAATTTAAATTGCCATAAAACATCATAAAATTTTTCAATATTTTTTCTGAAAGGATCTAAAAAAACAATAAAACTTAAGAACAAATAAATGCCCAAGATAATCATCGGCAAGAAAAATGCAGCAAAACAGGGCGTTGACCAACCGTCAATGTCTCCGTGAATATTCCAATGAGAAGGCACGCGGGCAGGCAATTGAGGATAATAAACTATCCCTAAGATAAATAAACCTAAAATCAATAAAACTACCCAAATTTCTTTTTTAATTTTAAATAATTTCATAATGCTTGGTTTCAAGTTTCTATTGCAATATGACTGTTAATTAATTCATCAAAAACTTAAATTAAAGCTTTTTCAATCAGAAATTTTTTAATTATATCATTTTTTGTCTCAAAGCCTTCCATATAAATAACCTTTTCTGTATAATCTATATCTTCAAAATACGATAGCTGGACTCTGAATAATTTTTCATTAAATTCAGATTTAAAAATCTTTTTGGTTTTGTGGACAACTTTTTCAAAATTGTAATAATTCTTTATTATAAAATAAAGATCAATGTAGTCCTTCCATTTTACTCTCCTACCAAGGGTATGGGCTTTCATTGCTGATAAAGTAAGTAAGTCAGCTATTTTTATTACATTTTCAAAACTTTTTGTAAAAGGTATTGGGTAAGGATAACACAAGAAAGTTAGGCGCACTCCATTAACCATTACCGTATACTGATTTTTCTGATCTGTTATTATTCTCTCAATTTTCGCAAATTTAGTAATTTTTTGCCTAAGATCCAAATTATCAAATTCTTTTTTAGTAAAGAGATCAAAATCAATAGAACGGCGGTGGCCAATATGCAAGGCGATTGCTGTTTCACCTACTAAACCAAAATCTTGCGAAAATGATTTTATGAGAGACAAAAGCTCAACCTGTTCTTTTGTCATTATCTCTTTATGAAGCATACTTTTTGAAATAAAGATTGAAATAATTAAGAATTTTTGGATCGTAATTTACTCTTTCTTTTTTTATCTGTGATCTAAAAATTTTAGCTACCTTTTTGATGCCTAAAAGAGCAATAAGTTTTTTAACATCCTCAAAATCACCATAGTTCAAAACGACCTCTACGACTGCGCCGTCTGAAAGCATTTCGGGCTTCGCCTTATACCATGTCAAGTACGGTCTTTTTTTTATAAAAGTATTAAGAGACATAATTTTAGAAAATATTATTAATATCTATTTTCTATTTTACCATTTTTTTGATTTTTGTAAAACAAAAAGACCCTACTTGCGTAGAGTCCTTTTTTCCCTGATATAAATTGCTTATATTTCCGTTTTAACGAGTAACAGAAATAATTTGGTCTAATTCAGCAGATGGAGCAGTGATAGTAACACGATTTTCCGCTGTTAACATAATTGTGTAGCCACTATCATAATCTGTGCAATCAGTATACGAGCCAACGGAAGGATCAAAAACCATTTCAGCAACATAAGTTGGCACAATACAGGAACAAACATCATAATCTCCGCCCACAGTATCGCTTCCCATATTAGTTGCTACCGCTGGAACAGCGCCGGCAGCACAAACAAAACTGCCATTGTCAGCAATATTCTGAGTAATAGCATTTAAAGCAGTACTCGCGCCTGCTTGCCTAGTAGCATTTCTTGCTTGAGCAAGCTGTCTTGCCGGATTAACTGCTACAATAACAATCGCTGCCAATATCGCGATAATGCCTATAACGATAAGGAGTTCAATAAGCGTAAAGCCCTTAGAATTACCTTTTCTCATATTAATCAACAGGTTAGGTTGCGAATAAATCCAAGATTAGATTAATTATTATTTTTAAATAAAATATCAGGGAAAATCTTGAAATTATTCTTCTTCCTCCTGTAACCAAGCTTTTGTCATGACAAAAGCTAGAAAACAAATTATATTTTAATTTTCTTGCTAAAGGTCATACATCTAAAGAATGACCCTTAAAATTAACTAAATTAATATTAACATTATGAGAGTTTTTTTCCAATCCCCTCAGCGCCAATCCAATTACAGTCGCGTAAAGAATGGGCGCTTCTTTCTCAAGATACATTTTATCACTTTTAGAGTTTATTTCAATTTTCCAATTTATCCACGGGTTAGTTCTTTGAACTTGAATCCCAATTCTGCTTTCAATGCAGGCATCAATCCCTGCCATTAAGCTTGATCCCCCACATAGAACAATGGCTTTAATTTTACGCTGATTTGTTGTTTGATAATGGTCTATTTCCTTTTTAATTTCACCAATGACTGGCAAACAAAATGAATTAAAGATAGGTAAAATTTTATTATCACCTACTTTTTCGTTCAGGCCCAATGTTATCTTCATTCTATCCGCCTCTTCAAAAGAAAGCTTAAGATTGGTTGCAATAGCTTTGGTTAAATGATTTCCTCCAAAAGGAAAACTAGCGCTTAAACAAATCTCGCCTCTATCAATAATGCTCATATTGGTTGTTCGCGCCCCCATATCAAGAATTAAAATATTTTCTTGTTTGTCTTCTTTCTTTATTAAGGCGCGCGCTAAGCTGGCCGATTCAATGTCAATAACAATTGTTTTAATGCCAATTTTATGAAAACTGTCTAAGTATCCGTCTATAATTTCTCTGGGAGAAGCAACATAAAAAATCCCTTTTCTTTTTGTTTTTTTATCCTCATAGATTTCTTTAAAATCAAAGTAGAGATCATTGGGATTAAAGGGCATTGATTCGGCTGCTAAAACTCTGATTTTATTTTCAAGATCCTTGCCCGTCAAATTGCTATTCACCTTATAAATATTTATAAATGTTTTTGATTCGGGTATTGCGAGAAAAATTTTTTTTGGCGTTATTGGTTTTGGCCGAATTTTTTCAAAAATTTCTTTAAGCGCGTTAGAAAGTTTTTCGCTGTCAATAATTCGGCCATTTTCAACTATGCCTTCTTCAATACTAATATAGCCGAAAGCTTCAGCTAAAAGCTTATCGTTCTTTTGCCTACTCAAAGCTAAAACTTTAATTGACTTGTCGGAAATATCTATACCGACACTAATCTCGTCTCGATTAAAAAATTGAAAAAGATTAAAAGCCATATAATTATAACTAAAATTCTGCTACTTCTTCCCACTGGCTTATTTCAATTTGAGGAGTAGTGGTTGCAATAATAATTTTCAAGCGGCGCGTAGCGCCAGAAATACTGCCGTAAGTTTTAATAGTTTTCTCTCCGCCGACACCATTCTCCACAGGTAAAATTCCACACAATCCTTCGTCAAATGTCAAGATTTCATTGCCCTGGTATTCCAAATCTTGCCAAATCTTTTCAAGCGCTTCTTCTGCGCAGGCAATTGCCAAAAATGAACTTTTTTCTGTTGCCACTCTTTGCCAAATGATTTTCGTTCCTGTAGTAGCGCCGAAACTAAGCGAAATTAAAGCGATTAAAATCCCAGCGCCTAACAAAACAACGCCAACTATCGCAATGTATCCATTTTGCTTTAATAGATATTTCATTTTCAGTTCAACGAGGCAAGTTAAAGGTCGTTGTAAAACTCAAGCGAGTTCCCGATCTAGATGAAGAAAGTTCAATGTTTATCTTAATTGATATGCCTGTTTGATTATTTGTTAATTTGACAAAATTTAGATCAGTTATTTCAATCGCGTTCGTAGTAAGGGCCGCGCCGGATCCAATACCTTGCGCAAAAAACATTGCAGCACCATCCAAATAAAATCTTGTCGGATTTAATTCTGGGTTCTTCGTTTCCAAAGAAAGTTCATCGCCTGCGCTAAGGGGTAGAATAACTGACTTCGCTTTTCTTATATTGTACCCTATCTTAGCAAAAACAAAATTGGCGTTTTCAATAATTTCCTCGCCGGCAAGAACTTTTTGTCTGTTAATAAAAACATTATAACCTAAATTTGTAATAACTACCAAAAGAACGCTACTGATCGCAATATAAAGCAGAGCTTCTACTAGAGTAAAACCAGATAAATTTTCAATTTTAAATTTTAAATTTTTAATCAATATTTCAATTTAAAAATTATTTTATAATCAATTTTCCTTCTCCTAATTTTTCTTTAGTTTTATAATTTTGGCAATAGTAATTTAATTCCGCCGCTTTACTGGGCGCCCTGAAAGAAATCGTCATACTTTTATTGGCTTTTATTATTTCACTAATACCGATTTCTTCAATTATGAAAATATAATCATCGTCTAAGCTTGTAATTTTTAAAATAACTGCTTGATTTTTTAAAATATTAATATTGTCTAAGCTTAAAACTCCATTTTCTATACTAAGTTTTATAATGTCCTCCTCTTTGGGAGGCAGAGCTGGTTCATCGGGAACTTTAATGGCGCTGCCTGCTATGGGCGCGTCTGTGTTATAAAGATCTTCATTTTGTTTCGGCGCATCAGGACCTGAAGTTATGCTGTCATCATATTCTTTCTCTGGTAATTTAGGTTCCGCGGACTGAGAAATAATTTCGCCTGGCAATTTAATCTTTTTATGCTCAGGAATTGATGTTTCTTTGGTGGAATCGTAAATAGAAGATTTTGTGGAAAAATAATAAACCACGCATGTAATACTTATGACCAATAAGACCAATAATCCAAGCCAAATAATTTTGTATGAATTGAATTTCATATTATTTTTTTATGGAGTATTCACTATTGCTAATCCTCCGTCAACATTCTCAACTGCCATATAAGAATAACTATTTTTGTAAAAAACGCCGTTGCCTTCTCCTCCAATGTTAAAATTATCAATAAAGTATGGGGCATAAGCAGATGCAACATTAATGCGAATTAATCCTCCTTCTCCGGCTTTCGCCGCCACATAAGCGATATTATTATAATAATAGACATTATTACATTCTGATCCGACATCAACAATTACTAAGCGCGAAATAATCCGCCCATATAGATAATAAGTTTCAAATCCTCCTTTTTCAGAATCAACGGCGACAAAAGCATAAGCATAATATCCTTTATCCACTACATCAAATCCGCGCCCGGCATTAATAGCCATATAGATCCAACCATTAACCACTTTGATGTCGTGAACAGCTGCTCCAACATTATATGAAGCATAAAAATAGGGCGTTTTAGGATTAGCCACATTGTAAATAATTAGACCCTCGTTTTGTTTATCTTGACCGATATAGAGATAATTATTATAAACATAGACTGATGTGGGTTGAGCAGAGACATTAATGCTGGTCGTATAACTTGGATTATGCGGATCTGAAATATCTATAACAGCAATTTTATTGGTATTAACAGCTAAATAAGCGTAATTGCCGCTAACAACGACATCCTTGCCTTTGCTATTAATATCAAGCGTAGATATGATTTGTGGAAGAGAAGGGTTTGTGGTATCAACTACAGCCATGCTTTTGTGCTGATCGTCAATAGCCAAATAAGTATAATTACCAGAAACATATATGTCTTTTGCGCTATCGCCTAAATCAATAACTCCGCTTCCTGCTTGTTGAGTTCTTTGCCAATTAGTCAGATAGCTTTTGAGTATCATATTCTTTTCTTGGCCAAAATTATTAAACCAGTTTACTTGACTAATCACCTCAAATTTATTTTCGTTAATACTTGTCAATGTGATGCTGCGACGATATTTTTCTTCAATAATATCGCTTATTCCTGAGAATATCCACGCAGTCCCTTCCTGCGCCAATCCATGACTGCCTTGGGTTAAATATTGCCAATCGCCATCACGAATAGACCGCACAGCTTCTATGCCCTCTTGAGCATAAAGAAGCGCTTTATATGACACCAAATTAATCCTCAACAAATCCTCTCCCGAAAACATCAGAACAGAAATGCTTGCGCTCAATAAAACAAAAACCGCCATCGCTATTAACAATTCTATAATGGAAAAACCTGTCTTGTTTCTCATAATAATTTTTGCATTTATACTTTCGGTCTTAAGGCACCCCAATAGATACATTGAGGTTAAGAGAGATTAAGCCCTGATTATTAGTGTAAATAATATTTTCTCTTCCTCCGCTTGTTAAAATTATTTCTCCGCTTTGATTAGGCAATCCCGTCAATTTTGCAAAAACAATTTCGCTCAATCCATTTATGTTAATTTGTTCTGGTAAATAATAAATCTGGTCATATTGAACATTGCGCCCTATATAATTCTCTCCTTTAAAGAGAATAAATCTATCTTGTTCTATATAAACGCCGAAACTACTATCCAGATTTTGACTCATAGATTGGGATTGGGATAATCTTAGGGATTCTAAAAGTTCGCGCGATGTTCCATTAAGCTGTTCTACATTAAAAAATCGCAATCCGTAAGGAACAGCGACCGTTAAAATAATGGCAAACAGAGCAATAACAAGGGTAATTTCTAATAAAGTAAACGCGTTTGTGTTTTTTTGTTTGAACATTAAGGCAAAATTAACGCACTTGAATATCGCTAGTAAATTGGTAGATCGGCATCAGAATAGATATGGCGACAACACCAACAATAAGACCTACGCCAATCAAGAGAATCGGCTCTAAAATATTGGCTAAGTTTTTTGTTGCCACATCCACATCTTTTTCGTAAAAATCAGCGATATAAAAAAGCGTTTCTTCTAAGCTGCCGCTTTTTTCTCCAATTTCAATCATTTTTATCGTCATGCCGGGAATAATATGGGATGTCCCTCTTAAAAAGGCGCCTAATCCTTTTCCCCCCCGAATACTAACCGAAGCTTTTTTAAGAGTTTCTTTATAAGCTAAATTATTTAAAGTAGCAGCGCTTATTTCCAATGCATCAACTATTGTTACTCCGCTTTTAAGGAGAGTGGCTAATGTTCGAGAGAAATACGCTAAATTTACTTTCTTGACGAGCTTGCCAAATACAGGCATTTCAATTAAAAGACGGTGACAAAATAATTTGATTGCTTTAACTCTCAAAATCAATTTCATTAAAATAACAAAGAGTATCATTCCCCCAATGTAATAAAACCAATATTTTTCCAAGTTAGAAACTAAGGCAAGAAGAATTTTAGTAACTAACGGCAGTTCAACATTCATGCTTCTGAAAAAGGTTAAAAGTTTAGGCAGAACAAAAGTCGCCAGACCAAAACCAATCATTAGCGTTGCTCCTAAAACCAAAGTAGGGTAAATCATCGCTCCCTTTATTTTCTTTTTTAGTTCATAAGTTGCTTCAAGCTGACTAGCTAAGTGTTTCAAGCTTTCTTCAAGCGTGCCTGATTCTTCTCCAATTTTTATCATATTTATAAAAAGCGGATCTAAATCTTTTTCATATTTCAAAAGCGACTTTGAGATAGACATTCCTCCCTTAATTTCGCCAGCAAGATTTATAAGAATCTTCTTTAATGTGGGAGAAGACTGCTCTTGGAGTTCCAAAATACTTTGTTGAAGAGAAACACCAGAAGAAAGCATTAGTGAAAGGTATTTTGCGAAGAGAATTTTATCAATTGTTTTTACTTTGTTAAACATGAAAATAAATCAAACATCAAAAGTCAAATATCAAATAGAAAAATATAAAATAATAAATTAAAATGAATAATTATTTTTTTCCTTTAAGCGTTAACACGCTGGATGCGATAATTTTTGCTATTTCGTTCACCTCGTCAAATAACTTTTCCAACTGATCCCTGTCTGTTGTTTTTAATTCTTTAAATATTAAAAGCCAATATACGGTTTCGTTTGCAGATTTAAGGGCAATTTGAAAGAAATTGATGTATTCCTTTCTGGAACTCGATGCTTTAGCTTCAACTACATTGGCTCCTATTGAGGTAGCGCTTCTTATAAGTTGATCGGTTAAACACCAACGTATTTTCTGTTTTCTTTGAGATTCAGAAAATTTGATAATGGCTATTGAAAATTTGATAAGTCGTTCAATAAAATTCTTTTTGAATTTTTCTTTATCATTTTGCATTCTGATTTTTGTATTTTGAGTTTTTGAATGAAATTTTTTTAAGCTTTGCCTTATCATTTTGCATTCTGATTTTTGATCTTTGAGTTATTATTGTATGACTCTCATTACTTCCTCTATGGTTGTAATCCCTTTGATTATTTTTCTGGCGCCATCTTGAATCATCCTTGTCATGCCATTTTTAATTGCTTGCTTTTCTATCTCGTCAGCGTCAGAATCTTGCATAATAAGCTCCCGAATATTTTCTTGAATTTCAAGCACTTCAAAAATACCCTGCCTTCCTCTGTAACCGGTGAAACCACATTCTTTGCAACCTTTGCCGCGATAAACTCTAACTTCTTTCGCATTTTCCTGACCCTTAATTAAAGAACTGAATAATTCTTCCGGAAGCGTTCTTTTAAGAGTATTAATGTCTAAAGTGTAGCTTTCGCGACAATTAACACAAACCCTTCTTACTAATCGCTGAGCAACGACAATATTGACCGACGAAGCCACTAAAAATGCTTTTATGCCCATATCCATTAAACGAGGAAAGGCGGTAGCGGCATTATTGGTGTGAATAGTTGATAAGACTAAATGACCCGTCATGGCGGAGTTAATTGCAATCTTGGCAGTTTCCTCGTCTCTAATTTCACCAACCATAATAATATCTGGATCTTGGCGAACAATCGCCCTTAATCCTGTGGAAAAAGTCAGTCCCGTTTTTTTATTAACCTGGATTTGATTAATTTTATCTATCCCGTATTCAACCGGATCTTCAATTGTTGATATATTTACTTCAGGCGTGTTTATTTGCTGTAGAATTGCATAGAGCGTAGTAGTTTTTCCACAGCCGGTTGGACCGGCAGACAAAATCATCCCATAGGATTTCTTAACAATTTTCTGCATTCTTTCCAAGTCGCTCTCGTCAAAACCTAATCCATTTAAATCAATGGCGCGTGATTTGCCCGAGAGAATTCTCATAACAATTTTTTCGCCGTTAACAATTGGGACAACTGATACTCTAATGTCAAATGTATCTTCGCCAAATTTTTTTCTAAACTTACCGTCTTGAGCTGACATATGCTCATCAGTTTTCATTTTAGCCAATACTTTAATTCTCATAATAATGGGGTCGCGGAAACTCACCGGAAGATAGATAACATCATGCAGAATTCCGTCAATTCTATAACGAACTACAACTTTCTCTTCTCTGGGTTCCATATGAATATCAGAAGCTCTGTTCTCGTAAGCATAATCAATGATACTATCCACCACCCTAATTACGGGAGCATCTTCCGGCTTAGTTGTTCTACTTGCTTTGCCAAGCTGTCTTTTGATTAAGCTTTCAAAATGTTCTCTAAATCCCGCTCGATAACGAGAAAGGGCGGTTTTAATATCTTTGGGCGTTGCGTAATAAATAATAATATTCTTGCCTGTTTTTTTCTTTAACCAACGCGCCATTTCTGAATTTTGAGGATTAGCCATGGCAACCCGCAATCCCTCTTTATCCATTCTGAAAGAGATAACTTGCTGGCTTTTGGCAACTAATTGAGGAATGATTTTAAGCACTTCATCAGAGATAACGGTTTTTCTTAAATTAATAAAAAGAACGCCCATCTCTTCGGCGATTAGCTGGCCTAAGTGTTCTTCGGATATAAAATCTTCATCAACGAGAATTTTTGCAAGCGAAAGTTTTTTTTCTCCCGCTAATTTCAAAGCAATTTCAAATTGTTTTTCTGTCAAAATCCCCGGATTAACCAAGATTTGTTTTAATTTGCCTTCTCCAATGTCCATAATTTTAATTAATTCCTAAGATTTTTTTTACTTTTTCTCCAACCTGTTTCACGGTATAGTCTGTTTTAATTAAATAATCTTCCGCGCCCATTTCAAGCCCTCTCTTAAGGTCGGAATCTTGCCCTAAATTAGAGAGAATAATGACTGGAATTCTTTTTATAATTGGATCTTCCTTTAACTTTTCCAAACACTTAAAGCCGTCCATTTTGGGCAAGATTAAATCAAGCAGAATTAAATCCGGCTTCAGTTCTTTTGCAGACATCAGTCCAGCTTCTCCATCTCCGGCGGTTGAAACTTGAAATCCTTCTTTGATAAGTCCCGATTCATACATTTTGACTAAAAATTCATCATCTTCAACAACAAGAAGGTGGATTTTTCTATTTTCCATAAAAATAATTAATACAAATTTATTTCCT
>CAYNNF010000003.1:11183-61854 GCA_964398685.1 uncultured Candidatus Saccharibacteria bacterium
GTTTATTATAGTAATCTATAACAAACTGTGTTTATTATAGTAATCTATAACAAACTGTGTTTATTATAGTAATCTATAACAAACCCTGTTTATTATAGCAAATTATAATAAAAACTCCCAATAATAATTGGGGATAACATAATTCTCGCGCCTTAATAATTAAATGTATAAAAAAATGCCCCGAAAATATTCAGGGCAATTTAACTCTTGGTCCAGAAATATTTAACTAAACTAACAGTTCTCAAGCTGATTGCTATTAGTAAACACGCGTTAACAACACAGCGAAATGTAGACCAATACGGCGTCCATTTGACTGAAACAAGCGTAACACACAGCGCGCCAATTAGGAATCCATAAGCTACTTTTCCAAAAATATTAGGAAACTTTTTCGTTTTTATTCCTTTATTCCTTTGGAAATATACTCTTATTCCAATCACTATTGTTATTAATTCCAGTCCTGCTAATATGCCAAAAGGAATGCCTAGCAAATGTTTAAATAGAATATATCCACCCGGAAGAACAAAAACTTTATCAATTAGGTGATCCAATGTATCTCCTAGCGAGCTTTCAACATGCCAGCGTCTTGCCAGTGCACCATCTACAATATCACTCATTGCCCCGCAAAAATATAGGGCTGCTATAATATGGTAATTAGTTATAATGTGAATCCCTACAGGAAAGTAAAACTTATCATGAACTAAAAACCAAATAATAAAATATAAAAAGAGCAAGCGAGAAAAAGTTACTAGATTGGGTATGTATTTTTTCAAAGAACTCATCTCCATTATATTTTGTTTCCGAGTTCACGAGGAATTACAAAACATTGTGTCCGCCGAAGCTTTCTCGGCCTCCGTAGCTGAAGGTACTTCGGTGAAGAAGGCAGCGTAGGCGGGTCTTTTGTTTTTTGAACTCCATTCTATCTTAACAAAAAAAGTACGCTTTACAAGAACGCACTTTAATTAAAAAAGCTTTTATCTATTTGTAAACGGCAAAAGAGCCATAATCCGAGCATGTTTAATGGCTTTTGACAGTTTGCGTTGATGCTTTGAACAAACACCGCTCTTTTTTCTGGGCAAAATTTTGCCTAAGGGCGTTAAATATTTTTTTAAAACAACCGTATTGGTATAGTCAATTTCTTTTATATTTTTTTGGCAAAAAAAACAATTACGCATATTTCAAATGAAAAACTAAAAAATAAAATTTTTAAATTTTGACGCCTGCCTGCCGGCAGGCAGGGAAAGCTAAAAAGGAATATCTTCTACATCTACTTCTCCTTCGTCTTCTGTCTCTAAATCTTTCTCATCTTCTTTTTTAGCAGGTTTTTTTTGGAAAGTATTCGTTGAACTGCCTGAAGACGAATCTGGCTGCATACGAGGACCAAGCTGTAGCTCTTCTCCAATAATTTCTGTGCGATAATGTTTCTGACCGTCTTTGCCATCCCATGAACGGTTTTGAATCCTGCCAATGACAAGGCACATTTTTCCTTTATTCAGATATTGATTTGCGACATCCGCCAATCTCCCAAACAATACTATGTTGTGGAAATCAGTTGATTCCTGGCGATTGCCAGTTTTATCTTTCCAGACTCTATTGGTAGCCAAACTAAAATTCGAAATTGCCTGACCCGATGGAAGGGTGCGAGCTTCAGGATCGGCGGTAAGCCGCCCCAAGATAAAAGCCTTATTGAGATTCATAAATTAATACCGTAAGGACTATAAGAGTTATAATGCCATAACGATTTCTTTTATGGCTTTACAGCTTTACGGCTTTACGGCTATTTAAAGCTCTTTTTCTAAAAGTTTTTTTAATGATTTGTCTATGTCCTCTAATTTAATTTTGAGTTTTTTCTTCAATTCTGGTTTTTTTATCTTTTCTTTTTTAATTTGACCACTAACACCGCTTATTTTTTTTATCTTCTCTTCTTTCTCTGTTTCTCTTTTTAGATACTTTCTAGGAACCCTTTTTTGGATTATATCTGCTGTTTTTCTAGTTGTTATTAGATAGCGAAGAATTTTCTCTTCTTGCTCTAATGCCTCCCTTAATTCTACCACATTTTCGGGAGAAGTTTCAAATATCAATGAATTTAAAAACGCAGAAATTTCTTTCTTTATTGGATAAGCAAGCATAATCTTTCTTGATTCTCCTTCTTTTATTATTTTACCGACAATATCTTTCTTAATCTTTTGCCAAATTTCTTGAAGTTTTTTTTCTTCAAGTTTGCCTGAAAATTGTAAATTTAATTCATAAATCTTCATAGTATAATAATCCTCAAACTTTTACGGATCTAAATAAAAACGCGAATGATTTTCTATGTTAGCAAAGTATAAGAGAGGAGTCAAGACATACAATTTGATACATATTATTTTAAATGATATCATTATATAAAATTTAAAGTTTAAAATTAAATTAATGTTTGATTCTTCTATTTTTAAAGCTTACGATATTCGCGGCACTTATCCCGATCAAATCAACGAAAAAGCGGTATATAATATTGGCAGAGCTTACCTTGATTTTATTCGCGAGAAAGAAAAAGTTGATGAGCCCCAGATAGTCGTAGGGCGAGACGCCCGCCTCTCTTCAGATAAGCTTTTTGACGCCTTATCTCAAGGTATTATAAAACAAGGCGGCGATGTTTTTGATATTGGTTACGCGACAACTCCGATGCTTTATTTCGGAGTTAATTTTTTAACCGCCCAAGGTGGAATTATAATAACTGCCTCTCATAATCCAGCCGAATATAATGGCCTTAAAATGACCAGAAGCCAAGCTATCCCCATAAGTAGCGCTTCAGGATTAACGACTATTAAAAAAAGGGCTCAAGGAGAAAAATTTAAAACTGGTGAAACTAAAGAAAAAATTGATAAAAAACCGATTCTTCCATACTATATAGATTTTTTAATGAAAACCGCTAAAGTCAATATTAAAGAAAAAGTTGTTATTGACGCAGCTAATGCTATGACTGCTTTAATCCTGCCCCAGCTTTTAAAAAGGTTAAACATTAATTATGTCCCTCTCTATTTTAAAATTGACTGTACTTTTCCCAATCACGAAGCTAATCCCTTTAAAGAAGAAACCTTAGATGAATTAAAAAAAACAATGAAGAAAGAAAGGGCTTCTTTAGGCATCGCCTTTGACGGAGATGGAGATCGGGTTGTTTTCTTAGACGAAGATGCCAAAGTAGTGAGGGGGGATTATATTACATCTCTTTTGGCTCAAGAAATTTTGAAAAAAGAAAAGGGTAAAGTTATTTTTGATCTTAGGTCTATGTGGACGCCAAAGGAGGCAATTAAAAAAGCGGGCGGAACACCTTTAATCTCCAAAGTAGGTCATTCCTTTATTAAAGAACAAATGAGAAAAGAAGGGGCCCTTTTTGCCGGAGAAACATCGGGTCATTATTTCTTTCAGGATTTTTTTAATTGTGAATCGGCTTTTCTAACAATGATAAAAGTTTTTGAAATTATGACCCAATCAAAAAAAAGCTTAAAAGAATTAGTAAAGCCCTTTGAAAAATATTATCATTCAAAAGAAATCAATTTTGAAGTTAAAAATAAGAAAAAAATTATTCAAAAATTAGAAGAAAAATACCCAAAAGGCAAAATTTCCCATTTAGATGGCTTGACTGTTGAATTTGATGATTGGTGGTTTAATGTCCGCCCTTCAAATACAGAACCCTTGCTAAGATTAAATTTAGAAGCAAAAACAGAAGAAGCGATGAAAAAGAGAATTAAAGAGATTGAAAATTTTATAAACAATAATTAAATTATTTTTATTTAATTTATAAATTCATAATTTGAAAAACCTCCCTAATAAAATAGAAAGGGTCTTGATTTATTAAAAACAAAGATATGAAACTTACTTTTTGTGGTGGCGCTAGAGCTGTCACCGGCTCTAACTATCTCCTTGAGATCGGTCAAAAGAAATATTTAGTTGAATGCGGGCTAATCCAAGGAAGCGCTTTCTCTGAATCGCAGAATTACCAACCTTTTCCTTATGACGCAAAAGAAATTGAGGCTGTTTTTGTCACACATGCTCATCTTGACCATATTGGTCTTTTGCCAAAATTAGTGAAAAATGGATTTTCGGGAACAATTTATTCTACCTTACCAACCAAAGATTTGGCTGATCCGTTGCTTAAAGATGCTTTTAAAATTATGCGCTATGAAACAGAACGTTCAAAAAAAGAAATGCTTTATGAATTAACAGATATTAACAAATCATTATCGCTTTTTAAGGGCGTAGATTATGGTAAAAAAATAGAAATTGATGAGCAAATTAGTGTAAGATTTCGTGATGCTGGCCATGTGCTTGGATCTGCTATTATAGAAATTTGGGCTAAAGAAGGAAAAAAGGAAAGAAAAATAGTCTTTTCTGGTGATTTAGGAAATCCACCTACTCCTCTTTTGCGTCCAACGGAGCTTATTAAAAAAGCTGATTATATTCTTATTGAATCAACCTACGGAAATAGAATGCACGAAAACAGAGAATTAAGAAAAGAGCTTTTGGAAGATTTTATAGAAGAGACAATTTCGTCCGGCGGAGTTTTGATGATCCCTTCATTTGCCCTAGAGCGAACTCAAGAAATCTTATACGAGCTCAATGAATTAGTGGAAAATCATAGAATCTCGCGCATACCAATTTTTATTGATAGCCCCTTGGCCATTAAATTAACAGATATTTATCAAAAATATCCCGAGTACTATAATAATAAGGCCAAATATCTAATAGCAAGCGGAGATGAAATTTTCCAATTTCCCGGGCTTAAATTAACAAAAACTGTTGAAGAGTCAAAAAGGATAAATGACATACCGGCGCCAAAAATAATTATTGCTGGTTCAGGCATGTCTAATGGAGGAAGAATCCTTCATCACGAAAGGCGTTATTTGTCTGATTCAAAGAATTTACTTCTAATTATTTCTTATCAATCAGTTGGATCATTAGGAAGACGGCTTTTTGAGGGCGAGAAATTCGTAAAGATTTTCAATACGCCGATCCATGTCAGGTGTAAAATTAAAGCGATTGGCGGTTATTCCGCGCATCCAGACAAAAAAGGCCTTCTGTCTTGGTTAAGGGGCTTTATTAAACCTGTCAAGAAGATTTTTGTTGTTCATGGAGAAGAAGAAGTGGCCCTGTCTTTAGTAAATTCTATTCAGGACAATTTAGGCATTGACGCAACTGCGCCATTGAGAGGCGATAGCATAACATTAAATTAAAAAAAACATGGCATATCTAAAAACTATAAATCAACAGCGATATTTGAAAATAGCGCTTTTTTATTTTTTAGGTTTTTTCTTGTCATTTATCTTCTGGCTTTTAATAAAGGTAAATTTTGATTTAGTTTTTTTAATAAACGGTGGCATGACAAGTTTAATTATAAGTTTTCTTTCCCTTCTCTTTTTTTGCTTATTTTTTGCCTTCTTTGCAAATTGCGCCTATCTTCTAAAAAGTTTTTATTTAACATCAGGATTAATTTTATTAGTCAATGTGCCGTATTTTGTTATTTTCGGCCTTAATCTTTTTGCTTTTGAAGGATTTTTAATTCTAATATTATTGTTTTACATTTGGGGCAAAAGAATAAATCATTATGATAAACAACATGCTCCTTTTAATCCCCTAATTAGCGGCAGAATTGGCCTAAGATCCGCGGTTACAATTTTTCTGCTTGTTATCTCTTTTTCTTTTTATGTTGCGATTGCTTATGAAGGAGAAGCCGGTTATTTCATCCCTCGTCTTGAAAAGTACACAGTTAATTTAAGCCATCAAGGGCTAAGCCTGCTTATTCCGGGATATAATAAAAACATAAAGATTGATAATGCTATTCATTTAATTTTAAAAAATAAATTCTGGCGAAAGTTTATCACTGCTGAAGACGAAATAAATCCATCAGATCCTCAGATAATTCTTCTGACAAGAAAATCTCTTGAGGATAAACTTGGCATTTCTCTAAACAATGAATCGGCTGATTATTTAATAAGCTATTTAGTAAAGAACTATGTAGGGGATACTTTGATGAAATATCAAAATATTTTCTCTGGCGCAGCTGCCTTAGCTTTTTTCCTTTTCTTAAAATTATTTTCTTGGGCATATTATTTTTTAATCCGAGGTCTTTCCTGGGTTTGGCTTAGATTGTTCTTGCTTACGAAAATCGTTAGTAAAAAAACCGAAACGATAGAAATAGAAAAAATAGTTATTTAACAAGAACCAATACAAAATACAGAGATTTAATCTCTGTATTTTGTATTATTTGATATCTTAAAGTTTTTTTTCGCTTTCAATTGCTTGATAAATTTTCTTTTCAATGGTTTTAGCAATTTTTAGATTTTTCCGTAAATACTCGCGCGACATTTCAACTCCCTGCCCCAGTTTTTTGCCGTCAAAACTTAACCAAGATCCAGCTTTTTTAATCACATCATATTTTACGCCCGTATAAATTACATCGCCCAAGTAAGAAATACCTTCATTGTAAAGAATGTCAAATTCTGCGGTTCTAAAAGGAGGCGCGACTTTATTCTTAACAACCTTGGCTTTAACTCTCACGCCAATAACTTCCTCGCCTTTCTTAAGTTGAGCCGCTTTTCTGACCTCAATTCTGACTGAAGAATAAAATTTAAGCGCTTTGCCCCCCGGAGTAGTTTCAGGATTACCAAACATAATTCCAATCCTCATCCTAATTTGATTAATAAAGACAATGCTTGTTCCGCTTTTTGCCACAATAGCTGTTAATTTTCTTAACGCATGAGACATAAGTCGGGCCTGAAGACCAATCTGTTGATCTTCCATTCGGCCTTCAATCTCAGCCCGCGGAGTCAAGGCGGCCACCGAGTCAATGACAATTAAATCAACTGCCCCTGAGCGCACCATCGTTTCAACAATATTAAGCGCTTGTTCGCCCGTATCAGGTTGAGATATCAAAAGATCATCTATTTTGACTCCAATCTTTTTAGCATATTCAGGGTCTAAAGCGTGTTCAGCATCAATAAAAGCAACAACACCGCTTTTTTTTTGAGATTCCGCAACAATATGCAAGCTTAGTGTGGTTTTTCCCGATGATTCTGGTCCATAGATTTCAATAACTCTTCCTTTGGGAATCCCCCCAATTCCTAAAGCAATATCTAAAGATATTGAACCAGTTGGAATACTGTTGACATCGACTTTTTTTGCTTCTCCTAATTTCATAACCGCGCCCTCGCCATATTTTTCTTTGATTTCGTCAACGACAGCTTGAATTTTTTTCTCTGTATCGCCAACTATTTTTTCTTTAATTGTTTTTTGTATTTTTGGTTCTTTTTTTGAAGTCATAATGATAAAAATTTAATAAAAAGACAGGTTAAAATATCACTTTAATTTTAAAATCCTTAATTCAAAATTATTTTTTTTGCCAAAACGCGATTCCGCTTCAATAGTGAAAAAATTCAAATCCTTGTGCAAATCCACGTTTTTTTCAAAACTACCCTCCTCGTCAAAAGGAAACAATTGGCCATTAATCCTTAAAAGATATGTTCTTTTTACATATCCTCTAATTAGATATTCGTCGCTTTCTATTTTGATCTCTTTGGCCTGTGGCTGAGTTATAATAATTTTTGGCGGAAGAACAACGCTTAATAATTTCTCTAGAAAAAAAACAAAAATTAAAATTGACAAAATTCCCCACAAAAAATGCATTAAATAAACTCTTCTAAAATGCATTATCTTCTTTTTTAATAAGAATTTCGCGCGACTTTGATCCCCGAGGCGGTCCAATAATACTGTCTCTTTCGAGCATATCTAAAATACGAGCCGCTCTTGCATATCCTATTCTCATTCTGCGTTGAAGAAGCGATGCTGAAGCTTTCTTTGATTCCAAAATAAGTTTTTTTGCGTCAGCATAAAGTTCGTCCTCAAATTCATAATCTTTAAAACTATCAATACTAACTCTTTCATTATCTTCGCCTATTCCTAAATTAATTTGACTTTCTTCCTCGTAATCTTGTTTTTTAAAGAAGTCTACTACTTTTTTAATTTCACGCTCTAAAATAAATGCTCCTTGAATCCGTTTCGGTTTTGAACTGTCTCCGGTCTGATAGAGCATATCGCCCTTGCCTAATAATTTTTCAGCGCCCGCCATATCAATAATGGTCCGCGAATCTATTTGAGAAGCAACCTGAAAAGCAATACGAAAAGTAATATTAGCCTTAATTAATCCCGTAATAACTTCTACGGAAGGACGTTGCGTAGAAAGAATGAGATGAATGCCGACCGCGCGCGCCATTTGAGCCAACCGCACTATTGCCGCTTCAGTTTCTCGTCCATAGCTCATCATAATATCAGCAAGTTCATCAATAACAATTACGATAAAAGGAAGGATTTTATGATTATCCGCATCATTTTCTTTTTGTTGTTTTGTTAGCTTCGAAATTTTTTCATTATAAGAAAGAATATCGCGCGCGCCAATTTTTGAAAGTAATTCATAGCGCCTTTCCATTTCAGATATGGCCCACTTTAGAGAATTAATCGCCCTTTGAGCATCAACAATAACTGGAGTTAATAAGTGAGGAACACCATTGTAAGCCGTTAGTTCAACTCTTTTAGGATCTATTAAAATTAACTTAAGCGTACGCGGACTGTTTTGATACAAAAAAGAAATTAGAATATTATGAATAGCTACGCTCTTGCCTGTTCCGGTTGCTCCGGCAATTAAAAGATGAGGCATTCTCGCAAGATTATCATAGACAGCGTCCCCAGAAACATTTTTTCCCAAGGGAATAGTGAGGTAATTTTTTCTTTTACTGTATTGAGGATCTTCTAAAAGGTTTCTCAGTCTTACTAAATGCGGATTTTTATTAGGCACCTCAATCCCAGCCCATGACTTTCCAGGAATAGGCGCTTCAATTCTCAGGGGATGAGCAGCTAACGCTAAGGAAAGATCATTGTGCAAAGCAACAATTTGAGAGAGCTTAATTCCTTGAGATGGTTTCAAGGTATATTGAGTAACGGTCGGACCCACGCTAACATCGCCCATTGTCACGGAAATATTAAAGTTTTCAAGAGTATTTTTGATAATTTCATTATTAGCTTTAATCTCGGATTTATCAACGCTTTCCTTATCTAAAAGTTCATATGATAATAAATCAATTGGTGGAAAATCATATCCTTCTTCTTTTGACTGTTGGAGTGTCTTTTCAGGCTCATTTTTTGTTCGGCTTTCGCCCCCGATATGTTTTAAACTAAAAATAGGATGGCGTAATATTTTTGTTTCCCCCGATGAAATACGTCTTAAAAAAGACGGTTTTGTTTTATTAAAACCAAGGGTGGGCTGATTACTTTCTTGAAGAATATTTTGTTTGTCTTCCAATTTTTCTTCCTTTTCTTTTTCTTTTTTAAACAGAAACCCAAAAGACAGATTGAAAACTAAAATGCAAGAAATTAGGCAAAATGCTGATAATACAATAAACGCGCCCGTAAAATCAAAATAGCGAAGCATCAATTGACCAATGATCTTGCCAAGAACACCGCCATTATCAGTATTTATTATGCCCAAAAAACTAACCAGAGAAAGCAATAATAAAATGGCGCCTATTGATGTTGCCCATAGCGGTTTTTTGAGCCGCGATAAAATTGAAAGCGCAGTTACTATAAAAATAAGAGGAATCAAATAAGCGCCTCCTCCTAAAAACCAACGCGTTCCTTTTATAAAATATTCGCCCGCCACGCCAGCTTTATTCCAAAAAGCCGCTATGCTTAAGAACGACAAAGCGAGGAGAATAATGACAATAATGGTATTTTTTGTCCGTCTGCCAAGAGTTTTTTTCTTAGATTTTTTTTCTTCTTTGTCTTTTTTTTCTTTCTTACGTTTTTTAAACATAAATTACTTAATTACTTAATTGTTTTCTCTTATTTTACCACAAAAAAACGAAAAACAAAAAGAGCTTCTAAAAAAATGTTTTTAAGCTCTTTTGTTTTTAAAAAATATGGAATTCTTCTTTTAATCTTTATCTTTTCTTGGCGACTTTCTTAATATCTTTTTTCTTAATAATCCTTGATTTTGATTTTGTTGATCCTTTTCCAATCTTTGCATCCTTCTTTTTCTTAACTGTTTTTTTTATTTTTCTTTTAATATCTTTTTTGAGTTTAACATCCTTTGGTTTTTTGTCAATTTTCTCTTTTTTTGGGCTTGTCTGTTTCTCAACTTCTTTGTTTGCTATATTTTTGGATATCTTCTTTTTTTCTGGCTCTGCGGTTTTTTTTACTTTTTTTGGCCTTTCCGCTCTAGGCAATGTTGATCTTATTTTTTGTTTTGTCTCAATTTTTCCTCCAGCTTTCTTAATTTTTTCTAAGGCGGATTTTGAAAAGCTGATATTATATCCTTTGAAAATTAAAGATTTTTTAAGCTCTCCATCGCCCAATATTTTCACCAATCTGTCTTTTTTTCTAATAAATTTATTAGCGCGCAGTTTAATTATATCTATAATCTCGCCTGCTTTAAATTTTTCTTCTAAAATGCTTACATTCAAAACTACAGGTTTTTGCTTTTTAACGCCTGCGAATTTATAGCCACGTCTTTTGGGAAATTTCTTAATAATATCCCTTAAAACTGGCCGAGGAGTGCCGCCGGCTCGCGATTTCTGTCCTTTAACACCACGACCTGAATAAGTGCCCTTTTTGCCGCCACGACCGACTCTTTTTCTCTTTTTTAATAAATGAATTGGTTTTAATTCATGAAACTGCATAAATAGTATGATAGAAAATTAGTATTTAATTATCTTTCTTAACTTCCTTTTTTATTTTTGATATTGATGTTTTAGCTACCTTCTTTTCTTCGGTTGTCTTTTTAGATGCCTGAAGCTTTAAATATTCTGATTTAGCGTGAAATTGATTTATTCTCTTGAATCCTTCCAGGGTAGCGCGGGCAATATTAATTTTATTATTAGTGCGGCTTAAGATTTTAGCTGAGATATTTTCAATGCCCGACAAGGAACAAAGAGATCTAACAACGCCTCCCGCAATTAAACCATGTCCTTTTTGAGTCGGTTTCAATAAAACTCGCGCGCTTTTAAATCGTCCAATAACATCAACTGGAATTGTTCCTTCTGAACGCACTACTTGCATCATTTTCTTTTCAGCTTTTTTTGATGCTTTTTCAATAGACTGAGCAACATCTTTCCCTTTGCCGATGCCCAAACCAATTAATCCTTGTTTATTGCCCAGTGCAACCGTGGCGCGAAAACTAAAACGCCGACCGCCGGCGACAGTTCTTGATACGCGAGCAATATCTATTATTTCTTGATCGTATTGCGATTGTTCTTCTCTAATATGTGGGTTTCTCTGTTGAAACATATTAATTTAAATAATTTAATTTAATAAGTTAAATATTTTTCTATTTTTTTAATCCTGTCCCTGCCGGAATTAATTTACCAATAATAACATTTTCCTTGAGGCCTCGCAGTTTGTCTATTTTACCCTCACAAGCTGCATTA
This sequence comes from uncultured Candidatus Saccharibacteria bacterium, assembly GCA_964398685.1. Classification (GTDB taxonomy): domain Bacteria; phylum Patescibacteriota; class Minisyncoccia; order JBAYJV01; family JBAYJV01; genus CAYNNF01. The sequence goes on from CAYNNF010000003.1 coordinate 22,634, forward strand.
ATCAAGACCCTTGCTGTTTCTTGGAACGAAGCAGCAGAAAGAAAACTCTCGCTTGAAAGCGAAACCTTAGTAATTCCCATTAAAAGCTCAGTTGCCGTTGCTTTATCTTTCTCTTTAAGTCCCTCATTGACTTCCACTAAAATATCCCGTTCCACTATCTGTCCGCTTAAAAGCTTAGTTGATTTTCCATCAATAACACGAAAACGAGAAAACATTTTTCTGGTAACAACCTCAATATATCTTTCATCAATAGCTGCTCCCTGGAAAAAATAAATATTCTGCACTTCTTTGATAATATAACGCTGCACATCTTGTTTTGTTCGTAAGCGATAAAGCGCTTTGAGGTCAAGATGTCCATCTGACAGCCTTTGTCCTTTAGTAACAAGATCTCCAACATTAACAAAAACTCTTTTGTTTAAAGGCAGTGAATAAAAACGTTTATTGTCTTTTTTAGTTTTATGTTTTTTGGGATTAGAATCAAGAATACTTTCGTTTATTTCAATGGTTATTTCTCTTTTCTTGCCAATTTTTTCAATATCAACAACCTTGCCGTCTACTTCTGAAATTAAAGCCCGTTCATGAGGCGTCCTTAATTCTAAAATTTCCTCAACACGAGGCAATCCCTGAGTGATATCTCCTTCACCAGCAACACCGCCAGCATGAAAAGTTCTCATCGTTAACTGAGTTCCCGGTTCGCCAATTGATTGGGCAGCTACTATGCCAACAGTAGCACCTATTTCAACGAGTTTATTTGTGCCTAAATCATAGCCAAAACATTTTTGGCAAAGCCCATGTTTTGCTTTACAGCTTAATGAAGATCTAATTTTAATTTTGTCAATGCCGGTATCAGCAATTTTTTTTGCCGTTTCTTTATCAATAAGATCGCCTTCTTTAGCAATAATTTTTCCGGCATTTTTAATATCTTCTAAAATTGTTCGTCCGACTAATCGAGTTTCAAATCCAATCCCAATATCTTCACTATCTTTTAATTGCATCGTGATACCCTCTGTGTCGCCGCAATCAACTTCTCTAATAATTATATCTTGACATACATCAACAAGGCGGCGAGTTAAATATCCCGCAACAGCAGTTTTCAAAGCAGTATCTGTTGTTCCTTTTCTAGCGCCATGAGTTGAAATAAAATATTCAAGAACATTAAAACCTTCTTTAAAGTTTGATAATACGGGCAATTCAATTATTTCTGAAGCAGGATTAATAACAAGCCCTTTAATGCCTGACATTTGAGTAGTCTGACCCCATGATCCTCGCGCTCCAGAATCAAAAATATGAAAAATAGGCCCATCTTTAGGCAATACTTGAGGAACTAACCTAGATATCCTGTCAATAGCAGTAAACCAATTATCAATCACCTTGGTTTTTCTTTCTTCTTCTGTCAGTAATCCATCTTGATAATGCTTATTAATTTCTTCAACTTTTTGGACTGCTTCTTTTAAGATATTCTTTTTTTCAGGAGGGGTAATTAAGTCGTCAAACCCCCAGCTAATACCTGATTTCGTTGCATAATGGAAACCAATATGCTTAATACGATCAATAATTGGACCTACTTCTTTGTTCTCATATCTATCAATAATGCCAGCAATTATTTTTTGCAGGCCTTTTTTGTTTAGAGTTTTATTAACAAATGGTTCGTCTTCGGGTAAATTATTATTGAGAATAATTCTTCCTAAGCTAGTTTCAGTTAATTCATCCGAATTGGGTAAAAATAACTTAATTTTAGCCTTGAGATTAATTTTATCAAAATCATAAGCAAGATAAGCTTCTTCAGGCGAGCTAAAAACAGAACCTTCTCCCTTAAGTCCTTCTTCTATCTTAGTCATCCAATAAATTCCTAAAACAATATCTTGAGTGGGATTAATAATGGGATGACCCGTTGCTGGTTTTAGTAAATTAGCGCTAGGTTTCATTATTTTCTCTGTTTCTTTCTGGGCTCTTTCGGAAATAGGAAGATGGACAGCCATCTGATCACCATCAAAATCAGCATTAAAGGCCTGGCAAACTAAGGGATGAAGTTTTATGGCATTACCTTCAATCAAAATCGGTTTAAACGCTTGTATGCTGAGCCGATGTAGAGTTGGAGCGCGGTTCAAAAGGATGTATTTATTTTTAATAACCTCTTCTAAAATATCCCAAACCTCGTCTGATCCTTCTTCAATAAAATGACTTGCCGCCTTGATATTGGGTGCTAATTCTTTTTCATAAATGAGTTTGTGAATAATAAATGGCTTAAATATTTCAAGCGCCATTTTTTTAGGCAGACCGCATTCGTCAAGCTTAAGGCTTGGGCCAACTATAATAACCGACCTGCCTGAATAATCTACTCTCTTGCCCAAAAGATTTTGTCTGAACCTTCCTTGTTTTCCTTTGAGCATATCAGCTAATGATTTTAGAGCGCGGCTTTGAGCGCTAGCAGTACGAACTTCTTTGCCTTTCCGCGCCGAATTATCAATTAACGCATCCACTGCTTCTTGAAGCATTCTTTTCTCATTGCGCAAAATAACTTCTGGAGCTTTAAGTTCTTGCAATCTTTTCAAGCGATTATTGCGATTAATGACCCTACGATAAAGATCATTAACATCTGATGTTGCAAAACGTCCTCCATCTAACTGGACCATAGGCCTTAAATCAGGAGGAATAATGGGAAGGATTGTCCAAAACATCCATTCGGGCCTCATTTTATTTAAGAAAAAGGATTCAATTAAATCTAACTGACGCAGGATTTTCTTTTTTTGCGGTCCAGTAACTTTTTCTAATTTATTTTTAAGATAGGCCCTGTCTTTTTCTAAATCAATTTGTTCCATCATTTGCCGAAGCGCCTCCGCCCCAATACCCGCCTCAAACACCTCAGCATACTTATGGCTAAGACCATAATATTCAATCTCAGAAATAACCTGACCTTTGGCAAGCCGTCTTATTTCTTCGCGCGTTTTATTGCGTTTTAATTCTAATTTTTTTAATTCTTTATTCTTGTTTTTGGTGGTTAATTTTTGTTTTTTAAGGGCCTTCTTTTTGGTTTTAAATTCATTGTCAATATTTTTTAAAACTTCTTGGCGCGCTTGATCGTCCACGCTGATAATAACATAACTCGTAAAATAGATTACTCTTTCTAAATCTTTAATAGAAATATTCAAAAAGAGGCTAATTTTTGAAGGAACGCCTCTCAAAAACCAAATATGGGAAACAGGACAAGCTAATTTAATATGCCCCATACGTTCGCGCCTTACCGAAGAAGTTGTCACTTCAACGCCACATTTATCACAAACAATGCCCTTATAACGAATTTTTTTATATTTACCGCAATAACATTCATAATCTTTTTCCGGACCAAAAATGCGTTCGCAAAAAAGACCATCCCGTTCAGGACGATGAGTACGATAATTAATCGTTTCTGGTTTGGTAACTTCGCCAAAAGACCATTCAAGAATTTTTTCCGGAGAAGCAATTTTAAGTTTTATAGCTTCAAAATCCTGAATTGTTTCTTTCATAAGTTTATAAAAAAAGTAATATTGTGTTAATTTCTCCTGTCTTTATCTTCCGTCTTCCTCTCTCTTTAAAATCTTTTTCCCTAAAAGTTCAATTGAAAAACCAAGACCTCTGAGCTCATTAAGTAAAACATTAAATGAAGCAGGAATGTTAGAATTTATAATTTCTTGACCTCTAATAATTGCTTCGTAAGCCGCTGCGCGGCCTAAAACATCGTCCGATTTAATCGTTAACATTTCCTGAAGAGTATAAGCCGCTCCATACCCTTCTAATGCCCAAACTTCCATTTCTCCAAAGCGCTGACCGCCAAACTGCGATTTTCCTCCAAGTGGCTGTTGAGTGATTAGAGAATAAGGACCAATAGAACGCATATGGATTTTTTCACTGACTAAGTGATTCAATTTCATCATATAAATGTATCCAACTGTTACTGGTTGATCAAACTTTTTGCCTGTTCTTCCATCGTAAAGATCAAATTTGCCTGTTTCCGGATAATTGGCTTTTTTTAATTCATCTCTTATTTCTGATTCTTTTACTCCCGAGAGAGACGGACTTAATGCGCGGCATCCTAAAGATTTAGCAATCATGCCTAAGTGAGTTTCAAGAATTTGACCAATATTCATACGCGACGCTACTCCCAGCGGATTAAGGACAATATCAACAGGCGTACCATCTTTTAAGTGAGGCATATCTTCTTCTGATAACACTTTAGAAATAACGCCTTTATTTCCATGACGTCCTGACAATTTATCCCCAACTTCTATCTTCTTAAATAATGCTACTTCAACTTGAACGCTCTTAATAACGCCCGAAGAAAGTTTATCTCCTTTATCTTGAGAAAAAACGCGAACACCAATAACACGCCCTTTTTTACCATGAGGCAAAGTCAAGGAACTATCCTTGATATCACGAGCTTTTTCTCCAAAAATTGACCTAAGTAATCTTTCTTCAGAAGTTAAATCTGTTTCTCCTTTGGGGGAAATTTTTCCAACAAGAATATCTCCTTCCTTAACTTGCGCCCCTATTCTTACTATTCCTTCTTCGTTAAGGTCTTTTAATCTTTCTTCTCCTACATTGGGAATGTCGGGCGTGGTCACTTCGGGGCCCAAGCGAGTATCCCTTACATCAATCATAAAATCTTCAATATGAATTGAGCTGAAGCGATCATCTCTGACCACTTTTTCTGAAATAATAATAGCGTCTTCAAAATTAAATCCTTCCCAAGAGATAAAAGCAACTAAAAGATTCTGGCCTAATGCAAGGACATCGCCATCAATTGCTGGTCCATCTGCCAAAACTTCGCCTTTCTTCACCCTATTTCCTTTCTTCACTAAAGGCCGCTGATGAATACAGGTATATTGATTAGATCTCCTAAAATTAGCAAGAGAATATTCTTTAATTTTATTAGCTTTTGTTTCTTTAACAATTATTTTTTGAGCATCAGCATGCATTACTATACCGGCATTTTCGGCCGTAACAATCATGCCTGAATCAATGGCTGTCCTTTTCTCCATTCCAGTTCCCACGAAAGGAGCTTCTGGTATTACACAAGATACCGCCTGGCGTTGCATATTTGAACCCATGAGCGCGCGATTGGCATCATCATGTTCTAAGAAGGGAATTAATGATGTCGCTACCGATATTGATTGATTTGGCGCAACATCTACAAAATCCACTTTTTCGCTTTCTATAAGGCCTGGTTCAGTTTTAATACGAGCTTCCACTTTTTTGTTTTTAAAAAAGTTTTTATCATCAAGGGGCTCTCCAGCAGGAGCAATAACATAATTTTCTTCTTCATCAGCAGTTAAATAAACTACTTCATCAGTAACCTTGCCACCCTTAACTTGCCAATAAGGAGTAATTAAAAACCCGTATTTGTTCAAGGAAGCGTATGTAGAAATATGGTTAACAAGCCCAATATTAGGTCCTTCAGGCGTTTGAATGGGACATAGTCTTCCATAATGGCTTGGATGAACATCGCGTACTTCAAAACCAGCTCTTTCTTTGGTTAATCCGCCAGGACCCATAGAAGAAACCCGACGCTTATGTTCAAGCTCTGCAAGAGGATTGACCTGATCCATAAACTGAGAAAGCCGAGAAGATATAAAAAATTCCCGCACAACTGCCGCAAGAGGTCTGATGTTAATCAGTTGAGCGGGAGCAAGGGTATAAATATCTAAAGTGCTCATTCTGTCTTTAATAATTCTCGTCATGCGCGCAAAGCCGACTTGAACGCGATTAAGTAAAAGTTCTCCTACACACTTAATTCGCCTATTGCTTAAATGATCAATATCATCAGGCCTTGATTGAGGGTTTTGATTAAGCTTAATTATTTCTTTAACAATTAAAACAATGTCTTTAATAGAAAGAATTCGTTCAGAAAAACCAATTTTTTGTTTTTTCTTTGAGTTTTGTTGAGGACTGTTTAATCCAAGACGTTGTTTAATTTTCCATCGCCCTACTTCTGATAAATCATATCGCTCAAAGCTAAACATTGCCTTGAGCAACGATCTAGCATTATCCGGCGTTGCTAATTCACCGGGTCTAATTCTGCGATAAATATCAATAAGTCCTTCAGGTTGATTATTGGTAAGATCTTTTGCCAGTGAAGCGTCTATATAATCAAACTCATCGGTTTTAAATGAATCTTTAAAAATTTCTTTAATATTATCATTAGTGTCAATAAGGGGTTTTTCTTCTTCGCGAATTCCTGAAAATGCCCTGAGAAATGCTGTAACGGGCATTTTACGCTTACGATCAACTTTGACATAAATAGTGTTATGGTTATCCGTTTCAAATTCCAGCCAAGCGCCTCGATTGGGAATAATTTTGGCGCCAAAATAATGACGGCCATTTTCATATCGAGAATTAAAAAACACGCCCGGCGAGCGCGCAAGCTGCGATACAATAACTCTTTCTACCCCATTTAAAATAAAAGTTCCGCGATTTGTCATCAACGGAAAATCTCCCATAAAAATATCTTGCTCTTTAGTCTCTGCTGTTTTCTTGTTTTCGAGATTTAAACGAACTTTCAACGAGGCTTCGTATGAAGCATTATGCTCTCTGGCGCTAATTTCGGTATGCTTAGGTTCATCTAAATAATAGTCAATAAAAGACAACTCCAGTTCTTTGCCTGAATAATCAACGATGGGAGAAATTTCTTGAAACAGACTCTTGAGCCCTTCTTCAAAAAACCATTTATAGGAATTGAGCTGAATTTCAATCAAATTGGGAAGAGGCAAGTTTTTTTTAGGAAAACCCGAAAATTTTTTCTCTTCCATACTCAAAAAGTGCCGATAAACAAAAGACCCTTGCCTAATTAGGCAATTAAGGGTTTAATATATTTAAGGCGTTAAAAAGTAATTAATATCCACCATTAAGGGTGGCGCTGATCATTTCCAAAAGAAAGCCAGCGGGCATTAATATTGAAACAGATTAACTTGACAGCAATTGTTGATAATTAAAAAGCAGTAAGATTGTCTGGAAAAATAGCAAAAATTAAGGTAGGTAAAACTAACCTCCGAATGTGGATGGTCACTATGTTTTATCATTTTAATGCAAATATTTTATTTGTCAACCCCCCCTGTGGATATGTCATAAAACAGATATTTGATCTTCGCTCTAATATTTCGGACTAAACACTTTTATTAACTGTTTAAAATTTGTTGGTTTGTATTTATCCCATTCTTCCTGCTTCACATAGAGCATTTTGTATGCGATCTTTTTTTGTCTCTCGCTTGCGTCTTCGCACCATTGTCCTAACCTCTTTATTTTCTCAATATCGTCTAAATCTTCTCGCCCCTTCGTTTCTACGATATAAATTGTTTTGTTGTCCGTTTTTACAAAAAAATCTGGATAATAATTAGAAATCGTTCCGCTTGCATTTTTATAATCAATCTTAAAATGAATCCCGGTATAATTTTTGGCAAAGGAAAGCACATCGTCTGCGCCTTCCAAGAAATCAGCAAATTCAAGTTCAAAATCACTATCGCCAACAATTTTATTGAATACGCTTTTTTTTGGCAACAAATATTTTTTATCACTAATAACAAATGGCCTTGCGTTACTTACTTTGATATAATTTTTTATTTCAGTGTTGCCAACATCTCGCACGGTCAGATTATTTATTTCTTTTTTAAATGTTTCTACAATCGTTTTTATTGCCTCCAGCTCAGATAAATTTTGTAAAATATTTGAATCTGTAAGGTCGACTTGTCGCTCAAACAGATAATCGGAAATAAATTCTTTCACTTTTCCAAAAAGTATATTGTAACAACCAAATAAACGAAGTTCTCTCATTATTCTTTGTACAAACCAACCAATAGCGCTCTGGTGGTTTGGTTCAATTTTTGTTTCTAAAATTGTCCGGTGATGTTCTTTATCCTCCAAAACTTCTCTAAAAACAATTTCTTTCTTTTCTTCCTCTGAAAATTGTTTTACTGAAATCTTGTTATGCTTAAATCCAGCAACATTCAATAAATCAAGATTTTTATATTCTCTTTGGATTCTTGGAGTTAAGATCGGTAATTCAATATCCAAATTTTCAATATCTTTTTTCACATTCTGATTATCAATTTCGATGACCGTCGGGGTGATTGGTGGGCTGGAACGATCCATTCTTCGTTTTTCCAGTTCAACGCCTTCCGCCTTGATTGATTCTACAAATTCCATAAAAGCGGGCGTGCCAATAACGCTCACATATTCCTCAACATCTTGGCCAAAAAACATTCGGCGAAGACCGCGACCCAGTGTTTGCTCTGGCAATATTTTTGAATCTGACCCATAAGGGCGCAAACCAACGATAGTCGTTACATTTTTGACATCCCATCCTTCTTTAAGCATTAAAACGGAAACTATCACCTTGTAAGGGCTTTCTATGCTGTCTATCTCATTAGCTTTCTTTCTCAAATCTTGTAGTTCTTTTTCTTTTTTGCCGGTAACTGTTTCCGAAATCTCACCGCTTTTGTTTGTATGAATAGTTAAAACCGCGCCTTTAAATTGTGGATAACTTTTCTCCAAAAATTCCGCCACATCATCGCAATTTTTTGTGTCATCGGTCATTATAAAAAGAATTGATTTTTTACCAGTCGGTTCAAGTTCTTTGTATATTTTTTTCCATTCTTCAACTCCTAGTCTGATATAGTCCTCGTATTTTTCGGAAAATATTGAGCTCTGTTTTTCTTGCAGTTTCGCCCGGCTGGCTTGATCTGGTAAAACAGGATTTTTTACGACTCCCTGATGTATAGCTTCAACCAAAGGATAGTCAGAAATAGTTTGCACGAAAATTTCACCGCGATTATTTTTCGGCGTAGCAGTAAAATCAATTTGCAGAGCTAATTTTTTGCCTTTTTGTAATAATTTATTGTGTATATCTTCAATAGATTTAAACCACGCCATTTTTGGATCATGTATATGGTGCGCTTCGTCATTTATAATCATCAATTCATCAATATCGCGTACTATTTCTCCCAGATCAACTTTTGAATCATTGGTTTTACCAACAACCTTGTTCCCAAGAAAATAGTCCGAAGTATTTTCGTCTTCAAAACTTGCTTCATTTATATTTCCTTCATAAACTCTATGAATATTGGTCAAAAAGATATTTCCCGATTTTGAAATTGTGCCAACCTCATCTTGCAAATGCAATTTGATTTGAAAATCGTCTTGCCAATTCTGTCCGCCGTATCCATTGTTAGGCAAAATTGGATCTTCATAAAATATTTTTAAGCCTTCAAAATCCGTTTTGATTCTATCCAAAACAATGATATTTGGGGTGATGAGCAAAAAATTTTTGGATAATTCTGAATTTTTCTCATAAAATTTATGAAAATATGACCAAGCCAAAAGTAAGCTCATTACTTTTGTTTTTCCACTTCCGGTTGCCATTTTTATCACAAAACGAAGCCAATCTTCGTCAAACATATTCGGGCTCACCCTACCCAATTTATCAAACTTAATTAAATCATATTTACTTTCAACTTTCTCAACATCATAAAGCCAAATAATAGTTTCCACCGCTTCTCTTTGAGCATAGTAATATTGAAAAGCAGTGCTTTCGCTGTCTTTGGTATAAATTGTATGAAGTTCCTTGAACCACCAATTCAATAATGCTTTTGAGGTTTCGCTTGCGCCATCATAATTATTTTTCCGCCACTCGGCTACTTTTTCGCGAAGTTCCGGCACAAAGGGAGGCAGAAGTTTTTCGTAACCCTCTTTACGCAAATCCTCATCGGCCGGAAACCACCTAATCGCCGGATCAAGTATTTGATATTTATCTTTTGGAAAATTTTTATGTAATGCCATAAAATTTAAGTCTGTGGATAACTATTGACTTTTAATAATCACTTGCTATAATGTAAATGATCGTAAGATCACTAATTCTAGAGCTTAGAGGCCCCTTCATCGGGGTCTCTTTTGCATTCCAACTCTCTTTTCCAACATATGAAATCGCGAATTTTCTGAATATCAAAAATCATCAGTCCTCTTGTAGTTAAGGCCGAAAGCTCTTTGGATACTTTTCTGGCAGTTGCAAATAAAATCACTTTTTTTCCGGCACTCATTAATTTCTCAACAGGATCAGCGAAATCGCTATCTCCGCTCCATAATATAAAAGTTTCTACGCTATTTCGTTCACAATCAAGAAGCATATCAACTCCAATTTCAACATCAAAATTACATTTCATATCCTTGATGAAATATTCTCCTTTTTTATTCATGTCTTTAAATCGCTTATTCAGGTACTCAATGGTTGCAATTTCATATCTTTTAAGAAGCGCACGCCGAATAAACTGATTGAGCAATACCGTTGAATCGGGTGATATACTAGAAGCATTAATGGAAAAATTTATTATTTTTACAGGTTTTGTTCGAAGAATGTACTTGCAGTTCTCTGTTTCTGTTTTTTCTCTTTCTGACCTCTCGTTACCCTCTAAATATCCATTATAAAAATTGATTGCCTTTATTTTACTAAAAGAATCTAAGAATTGTTTAAGTCTTTTTAAGTCGATGTGCCACCCAAGTTTTTCGCTCCATGGACGCACATTTGCATAATCAATATAGATGCGAGTTTTTGTGCCAAAAATATCATCAAGTTGACTGATGACTTCTCGTTTGTTTTTTGCAATATTTTTAATTCTTTTTGTTTTTGCTGAAAACATAAAATTACCTAATTTTTTGATATTGATACCTATACTTTATATAATCATTCAAAAATTGGCCATTTGAAGACGCACTTATTAAATTTTGATATAAATATTTTGGCACATTAAAATACTGATAAATTTCAGCCGAACTAAACTCTACTTCTAAAGTAGCCGACTGAGGGTCATAGCCAATTGAGCGAATATTTGACGAATTTACTGGTTTTCTGTTCATATTTATGTATTAATTTCAATAATTTTCATTGGTTGGAAATTATTTGATTGATAGGTCAAGGATTTAAAATTTATCTTTTAGAAAATTTTTGTGTAATCCTATATCTTATCTTTAAATTTCAACCACAATCTTTCAAAATATTTTTTATCCATAAACTCTATTGTTTCGTCAGCTTCTTTTATTAAACGACTAAAGTGTGAATTTTTTTCTAATTGCGGCCTCCACCATTCTTTAAGATCCCTTAAAATTCTTTTTGAAACTGGATAATATTCTGGAAATCTTCTTAAGTCAAATATAACAGCGACTTGCTCATCAAGTCCCGTTTTCTCGTCACGATTTGAAATTTTTCTTATTATTTTTTCATGAAATCTCTCAAAATTAACTTGATCTTGTTCCTTCTTTTTCGCATGCAAATATTGAAACAGTGGAACAATAATCCCAAAAAATGAAACTGCTATCGCTGCTATTTCCTTATAGTTTTTTATAAAAAAGTTTTTCATATATTTATCTCAATTACTTTTGTCGTATCATTTCCAAAAATATCAATGACCTTGATTGCGATTTTCATTTTTCCTCTTGGCACAACCACGACCTTGAAAGCTGAAATCAACTCAAGCACTCTGTCTTTCTTTGTTCTAAACGACTGCCATTCATTCTCAAAGATGTAGCTTCCGGTCCATTCTTCTTTCTCTTCGCCAGTTTTTTCATCAATTACGCGGACAATTTCTTTTTTGCTTTCAAAATCAAAATCAACTGACCAATAATCAATCCAGTCCGTCCATTTTTTTGTCAAAACTTCTTTTTCAATAATACCTGTTTGCTTGTCTTTGAAAATTTTAATCACTTGCCCATTTTCAATAATAATTTTACTTCCGCCTGATTTCAGTTTTTCTTCTACCTCGCCGGTATTGTCTTGGTTATAAAAAACGGAAAAGTCGGTCAATTCAATCGCTACTTCTTTGGCATTGCCTCTTCCGCGAATTATTGGCTTGACTTCAACATAGGCGACATCATAAAATTTCACCTGCCCCTTTTCCACCGCTTTTTTATCAAACACTTCGCGCGGAATAACTTTGAACTGCACATCAATTCCCATTTTTTTTACCTGTTCAAAATCTAACCCCATTTCATAATCAAATCCTAAAACATCCGCTTTGGTGATTTTCTTTTCTTTACACTCGCTCATAACCCTTTCTAAGAAATTATTGGTAACGGGAGTGTCAATTGATCCAACAGCGACCAACCTATCTCTTTTCTTACCGACAAAAGTATTAAAAGAATCAACTGGCTCGGCTTTGTAGGCCGAAAGGATAAGTTTGATAAATTCTTTTTCTTTGTTTTCTCGCTGGATTCTTTTTTCTTCTTCACGCAAATTTTCATTTACATTCAAAAACTTTTCTCGTTCGTATTTGCCAATGTTCAAAATCTCAAATGCCCGAAAATCCTTTCCAGCCTTTTTCAGCTCTCTTTGCACGCCAATCATTCGTTTGCGGGTAGTATGAATAGAAAACCGTCCTAAATCGGCGCCAATCCATTTTCTGCCTAATTTTTCTGCCACTGCCAAAGTCGTGCCAGAGCCGCAGAAAAAGTCGGCAACCAAGTCGCCTTCATTGGAAGATATTTTAATAATTCTTTCTAAAAGTTGCTCCGATTTCTGTGTTGGATAATCAAGTTTTTCATAATCAGTTGGACTCGTAATTTTTTTAATATCAGGCCACCAGTCGTTAATTGGTGTTCCAACTTCTCGCAATTTTGCATCTTCTCCCTTTACAGCAGTTCTGCCACGCTCAACCGTTCCTTCCGAATACGGACGATATTGCGGATTATAAATCCATTTATCTGATTTTGTGTACCAAAAGATTGTATCGTATTTTTTGGGCATTTCGTTTTGTGGGATACCCCCACCGCTATAAAGCCACGCAATCGTGTTCCTTAAGTTATTTTTTCCAAAAACCTCATCTAAGACTAATCTCATATAACTATTCACACGCCAATCACAATGCACATAAATACTGCCGTCATCTGCCAAAAGCCCGTGCATCAATTTCAATCTTTCATAAATCATGGCGATAAAACTGTCCGCGCCTTTGCCCCAAGTGTCGCGGTAGGCAATTTCTTCAATCACTGACGGCTTTTTAGTAAAACTTTCTTCGCCAATTTCAATATTCATAGAAAAATCCGCGCCGACATCAAAAGGCGGATCAATGTAAATCAATTTCAGTCCGCCTTCGGCTTCAATTTGTTTTCGCAAAGGACCATTTTTAAGCGATGATAAAATTAGCTTATTATCCCCCCAAATAAGTTTATTTGACCAACCTTGTATTTGACGACCAGACATATCAAATAATTCTCTTTGTCTTTCTATTTTTTCCTCGCTTCTCGGCTCATCAATATGTTCAATCGCCTGAAAAGGCAAAACTGTATTCTCTACCTCGTCGGTTTTCCCATTCCATAGAAGCTCAACCTCTTTGTCGCTATCAAAAAGTAAAAAACGATATTTTTCCGGCAACGGCTTGCCCGATTCCAAATACTTTATAACATCCCTTTTTTCATTATCGGTTAAATTAATCTTATTCATGGTTTTTGAATAAATAATTCAATTAACACGATAATGATAACTAATTTAAACAATTTTGTAAACAAATTATCTGAAGCTGTTTTGTCTTATATTTTTTTAAATTTCTTCCTCTATTTTTTAGCCAGGCGGCATTTCGTTGGGCTCGGGCGGAAATTCAATTTCTTCAATCTCGCCAGGACGCTTGCTCACTGATTCGTAGGTAGCAGATTTCTCTTTAAAATAAACATTAATATGACCCGTTGGCCCATTTCTGTTTTTGGCAATAACAAGTTGTCCCTCAGGTTGAAGACCTATTTCAGGCAATGCTTTTTCTTCGCGATAAATAAACATAACAACATCCGCGTCCTGTTCTATTGATCCTGATTCGCGAAGATCTGAAAGTTTGGGAATAGAATAGGATCGATGTTCAACCGCGCGAGAAAGCTGAGATAAGGCAAGTACTGGTATATTAAGTTCTCGCGCTAATGCTTTGAGCGATCGAGAGATTTTTGAAATTTCTTGAACACGATTTTCTGTCTTGGCAGACGGCTCCATTAATTGAAGATAGTCTATAATAATAAGCCCTAAATCAGATTGCGCCTGCAACCTCCTTGCCATTCCTCTCATTTGAAGAACATTACTAGTCATGCCGTCGTCAATATATATTGGAGCGTGAGAAAGATCGTCTAAAACATGTTGAATAACATCAAAATCATGATCGGCCAAATTACCCGTTCTTAACTTCCACAAATCAATGTTTCCTTGTTGAGATACCAATCTATCAACCAATTGGTCAGTTGACATTTCAAGGCTAAAAATACCAACCGCCTTTTTTTCTTTGAGCGCTATATTTCTAGCAATATCTAAGGCAAGAGATGTTTTTCCAATGCGCGGTCGCGATGCTAAAATTATTAAATCGGTTTTCTGAAAGCCAGAAAGATATCTATTGTCCAAATCAGGATAGCCGGTAGCGACTCCCCTTAATCTTTTGCCTCCCTTTTGATGAAGCAAATCAAAGCGTGAAAAAGCTTCGGCCAAAGGTTCTTTTAGAGAGAGAAATTCGTGAGTAAGAGATTTTTGGGCAATAGAAAAAACCCGTTTTTCCGCCGCATCCAAAACTTCATCAATATTCTTATCTTCGTTATATCCAAGCTGAGCCAAATAATAGGAAGCGTCAATAATATCGCGCAAAACTTTCTTTTTAGAAACAATTTTAGCATAGCTATAAACATGGCTTGAAGTTGGCACAGCATTGACCAAGTTGGCTAAATATGATCTGCCGCCTATTTCTTCAAGCTGTTTTTTTTCTTCAAGCTTAGCTGAAACACTCAAAAGGTCTATTGCTTCTTGTTCTCTGAAAATTTCAAGCATAGCTGAATAGATTAATTGATGCCGCCTGCGGTAAAAGCTCTCTGGACGCAAGAAATCCGAAACTCTAATAATCGCGTTCTTATCAATCATAGCCGATCCTAAAACAGATTGTTCTGCTTCAATGCTTTGAGGAGGCAAACGGTCTTGGGATGTTTGAATTGACAGAGAATCAATCTGAATATCAGAATTTTGTTCTTTGGGTTTTTCCCTTTTAACTTTTTTGTCTTTGTTAACCATATAATAATATTAGTTATTATTAAATATTTGTCTGGTTTTAGTTTAACAATAAAAAATTACTTTTAAAAATATATCTGTTTTATAGTTCAATCTTGTTAAATTGCCTATTTTGTGGATAAGACCTTTGTAGCTCCTTGAATTAAATGGGGATAATGTGTTATTATCTAATAAACATATGGAGTTTTTAATCAAAATTAGAAAACAAAAATCCGATTTAGTCATTAAAACAGACGAAAAAGAGTTAAAAAAAGAAATTGATTCAGATAAAACTTTTTCAAATAATCTTCTCCCTTCTATTGACAAATTAATTAAAAAAGCAGGCATTAAGATTATGCCCAAATTTTCTGTTGAGTGCGATAAAAACGCTAGCATGATTTCCTGCAATGTTGCCAAGGCAACTGCTAATGCTCTAAATATATGAAAATCTATCTCCTAAGGCATACGGAAGCGTATAATCCTAATAATATTGATTATTATCAAACTGATTTAGAATTATCTGAGAAAGGCAAAAAACAGGCCAAAGAATTAGTTAAAAAATTAAAAAAATATCATTACGATGTTATTTTTTCCAGTCCGATGAAAAGGGCTCGCCAAACTATCGCCCCCTTCCTAAAAACTCTTGAAAATCCCAAGGTTGTGTACGAAAGCTTGATTATTGAAAGGCATACCGGTGAATTTAATGGGAAATATCCTAAAAGATTTTTTCTAAATTATTGTTTAAAAAATAATTTGGATAGGATAAGTTTTCGCCCCAAAGATGGCGAATCCCTTCTTGATGTTACGAAACGAGCAAAAGAATTTCTTAAATTTATTGAAAAAAATTATAAAGATAAGTCAGTTTTAGTTGTCAGTCATGGCAATGTTCTAAGGTGCTTAGAAGGTCTAATTAAAAAAATAGATCCAGCTGATTTTTACCAAAAACTCACTCTTTTCGGCTTAGGAGAATTAAAAAAATATGTATCCTGAATTAATAAAAAAACTTATTAAATCCTTGGGTGATCTCCCGGGATTAAGCGAGCGGGCTGCCACAAGGTATGTTTTCTATTTTTTAAAAAAATCCGCTAAAGATATTGAAGATTTGGCTCATAATCTTATTCGTTTAAAAAAAGACATTATTTTATGTTCTCGTTGCTATAATATCGCTCAAAGAACAGAAGACAATAAGGAGGCACTCTGTGTAATTTGTCAAGATAAAAAACGGATTGAAGGAAAAATTTGTTTAGTTGAGAAAATTTCTGACATTGAAAGAATTGAAAGTATCCGTTTTTATAACGGCGTTTATCATGTTTTGGGAGGACTATTAAATCCTATTAAAGGCATTACGCCTCAAAAACTTACTTTTAATCGTCTAATTAATCGCTTAAAGAAATTTAAAGAGAATAACGAAAGCCCGGAATTGATTATTGCCTTGAATCCGACAAGAGAAGGCGACTTAACCGTTAATTATTTAAAAAAACTAGCAACGCCGCTTAAAATAAAAATAACCCGCTTAGCGCGGGGCATTCCAACGGGCGGAGAAATACAGTACGCCGACGAAGACACTCTTAAAGAATCCTTTTCTCAGAGAAAAAAGCTTTAACAACACTCTGTAAGAATCCTTGAGGAAATCCTTGAGGATTTTATAAAAAAATTTACTCAAAAAATCGCGGTTTCAGGAGAAAACATAAAGTTCAGAACAAAAAAAAGCGTTATATAAATTATCCCTAAAAATACTAATAAGGTTAATTCTTTTCGAGCTTTCTTTGCCGTAGAAATATTAAACAATCTGTCAACGGTTTTTAAAAATAGGATGGCTAAAAATGGTAGCACGGGAATAAATAAAATATTAAAAGGGACAAAAACAGCCACCATCAATAAATATAAAACTAAGAAAAAAACAGTAAGTATTATTGCTATTTTTATTAGAACTTTTAGTGTCAATTTAGTTTTATCATTATTTTTTTGCCACTCTCTGCGCAAATATAATATTGTGAAACAAATACTTAATAAATCAATCGCTATAACGGAACAATATCTATCTACTGAATAGAAAATAATAATATTGCTAATAATAATTAATGTCCAAACAAAAACAATAATCCATAATGAATTATTGTTTTTAGATTTCTTGTCTTTTTCTTCTAAATTATTGTTAAAAAAAGATTCGTTCATAGTATGTTTTCTGCTTCTTATTTTTCTGAATTCATTATATTATTAACCGCCCTTTTTACCTTCTAATTTCCGACTTTTCCAAAAACTTCAAAATATAATCACAATATTGATGATAATCTTTCAAGCAATCCTTTATAGAAGAATAAATTTGGCTATAATCAATCTTATCGTATTCATGAACTAAAATATTCCTTGTGCCAACGCTTTTAGAAATACTCTTTCCAAAATCCTCTGAATAAACCTTCAGTTCTATCAATCTCAAAAATGTTTCTTTATAGTCCTTAGGCGATTCTATTTCCTTCCTAAACAACTCGACAACTAAATGCTGATTAATATCTATGGCTCTAATTATAATCTTTTCTAAAATTCTTTCTAATGCATTCTGCTTCAAAAAATCGCTCACAATTTCTTGAAAAGAATATTGAGATAATTTTTTCAAATCAATCAATTCTTTTTGAATAAGCTCTATTTTTCTTTTTATAAATTTTTTATTGACCATAGATGCTCTGCTCCAATAACTTATGTCTCTTTTTTACTAAAATATCTTCTAAGTCAAAAAGTCGCTGACTGTCAATATGTGTCCTAAAGGCAAGCGCCTTAAACTCTAGATAATCCAACTCATTGCCATAAAGTAATCTACTATTTATTGCAATTTCATATCGCAATAAAGGATTAACATTTTCTAAATTAACCATATCTATTCTGTCAGAATGAAAAATATCCATTAAATCACAATTTAGATCTATTTGTTCCTTACCATTTAATTCTCTTTTGGTCAAATAAGCAATGTCAAAATCACTCTCTTGGTGAAGATTTTTTTTATTGACTTGAGAACCAAAAAGTAAAAGTAATTTCAAACTATACTTTTTAGCAATCTTGTTCAGTTGTTTTTTTTCTTTTTCCATAATACTTAATTTTCTTACTCAAAAAATCCGTCTTTTTTGTCCTCTGATTTCTTTTCTTCTTTTTTATCTTTGACAATTTGAGTTTTTGTTTTTACATCCTTTTTTTCTTCTGGCTTTATTGGTTCTTTTTTAGTAATAGGTTTTGTTGCTTTTGTAGTTTCTAATTTTTCATCGCCAATTCTTATAATTTGAATTAAAGTATAGGGCTGGCGATGACCTTTTTTAACTTTATAGCGCTTCTTGGGTTTATATTTAAAAATGATAACTTTTTTATGTTTATCTTGTTGAATGACTCTTCCTTCAACTTTAGTTTTCAGGTTGGGGGCGCCAATATTAGTTTTTCCCGAATCTTCGTCAAAAACTAAAAATACATTTTCAAAATCAATTATTTCACCTGCTTCCTTTTCAATTTTTTCTATTTTTATTTCTTGACCTAAGGAAACTATATATTGTTTTCCGCCTGTTTTTATAACTGCTTTCATTGGAATAAGTTAAGAATAATGAATTAAGAATTTAGTCAATTAAAAATCTATTGTATATTAATAGGTTTCTTGTGTCAATTGTCTTGCCTATTCTTGATTATGTCTTGAAGAGCGCTTCTTAGCGCTTGTCTGTCTGGTTCTGGCTTTTTAGATTCAATTTTCTCCACTTTCATTGGCTCTTGATCTTTTTGCTCTTCTGTTTGTTCCTTTTTAGGTTCTTGCGAGAAAACTTCTTTTGGTTTTTCATTTTCTTCTTTCTCTAAGGAAACTCTTTTCTGTTTTATATCAGACATTTCCTGAGAAGGCGGTTTATTAATTTCTTTTGTTCGTGGCACTGGCGAAAGTTCACCATTTTTAATTTTCTCTAAACAATCATTGCAATAAACTGGCCGTCTTCCGTCAGGTTTAAAAGGTAATTTTGTTTTTTCTCCGCAGTGCGCGCAGACAGCGTCAAAAAGTTCTCTTTTTCTCTGAATGGCTTCTGCTTCAATCGTTTCCTTGCCAAAACCGCTCCATTTAGCAATTCTTTGTTCTACTTCTTCTTTTGATGAAGCATACCGTTCTCGCGAGAGACTAATAACTTTCTCGCGATAAGATTTCTCTTGCTTAGAATAGGGAGGAAGCGTAGTCGCGGAAAAAGGACGGGACGCCATGCCATCAATCATAAGTTTCAAGTAAATGTCAAATCTAGATAAATTAACTAAATCGCTAGCCGTAAATTCGGGCATAAATTCCTTCTCCAAAAACTCCGCGTCTTCAGCGCCTACTCTGAAAGATACTAATGTTCCGACATTGCCAAAAACAGCATCGCGAACTGGTTCTTCAAGCTGAGTAATATATTGATGAGCTAAAATAATATTTAAACGATATTTACGAGCCTCAGAAAGAATGTTTGCAAAGGATTCAGTGGCAAAATTCTGAAATTCATCTACATATAAATAAAAATCTCTTCTTTTTTCTTCAGGAATATCAATCCTGCTCATTGCCGCCAATTGCAATCTGGTTATCATCATTGCTCCCAAAAGAGCTGAATTATCTTCGCCAATTCTTCCCTTAGAAAGATTCATAATTAAAATCTTTCCTGTATTCATCACTTCCTTAATGTCAATTTTAGACTTGGTTTGTCCAACTATGTTTCTAATCAGAGGACTGGTTAAAAATTGTCCTACCTTATTTTGTATTGGAGAAACAGCTTCAGCTAAAAATCTATCTGGATACTTAGCAAATTCTTCTACCCAAAAACTTTTAACGACAGGGTCTTTAATTTTTTCAATAATTTTTTTTCGATAGGCTTTATCTGTCAACATTCTCATAATTCCCAGAAGCGTACTGTCCTGGCATTCTAAAAGAGACAAAATAGTATTGCGCAGCAAATATTCAAGTCTCGGTCCCCAGGAATCTGCCCATATTTTCTTAAAAACACCAATTAATCCTGAAGCAACAAGATGTCTTTGCTCGGGAGAAACTTTTTCAATCGCATTGAGCGCGATAGGAAATTCTAAATCACTTGGATTAAAATAAATAACATCATTAATTCTAGATTTGGGAATAAAATCAAGCATTTTATCGGCAAATTCTCCGTGAGGATCCACAATTGCCATGCCATTTCCTTCTCTAATGTCCGCTATTGCCATATTTTCTAAAAGCGTTGTTTTCCCGACGCCAGTTTTTCCAATAACATAAAGGTGCCGGCGGCGATCATCGGTTTTAATGCCAAATTTATGGCGCTGATTCCTAAAATTGGTTTCAGCAAATAAATTTATTTGATCAATCATTATAATGTCGTAATTAATAATTATTAATTATTTCAACAATTATTTTATTCAACGGGCAACCTTGCCGGCGGACCGCCGCGCTTGGCTTCAACCTTAGGCAGTTCAGGCGTAAGCACAGATTTCATTGGAAAGTGAAAAATAGTGGCCAATTCTTCCGTATTGAAAATAAATCCCTTATGTCCTCTCATCGGCCTGCCAAACGCTCGAGTTTTGCAAGCTTTATAAATTTCTCTCATTCGCAATTTTTGAAGCTTTGCTCGAGTATAAGGAATTTCTTTGTGTTTCCAAAATAAGTTATAATTTGTTTCCCAATTTTTCAATAAATCTGGCTTGCGCACAGTATAGCTTAGTTTAGGATTGCTTTTAAAACCATTGAGCGTCTTATCATTAAACTGTAAAAATGAACCAATCAGGGTCATTGCTTTTGAAGTATTAAAAATCTCATTAGGGGCGAAATAGACAAGGCGAAGCATCGTATAAAATCCAAGTTTTGAAATATTTTTCTCAATTGCTAAGCATAATTCTCTTTCCCCCGGCGAAAGCCGAAAAAACCCTGATTCTGCCATAGAGGATTGTTTCTTTTCCTCTTCTTCAAACGGTGTTTCCTCTGGCATAACATATTCCCCTCCAGCAACGAGATGACTCACTCTAGTTGTTATATGAGGTTCAAAACTTATAATTTCATGAATTAAGCGCCTTAATAATCCCATCGTTTTTGGCTTTTCTGTTTCCCGTCCCATAATTTTATCAACAATTTCTTGGCCATCCTCGTGCCAATTAGAAAACATAGGAATACCAATAACACAATGCGCCCACATCTGTTCTCCTTCACTGATTGCGCTCATTGCTTCCATCACAACAGCAAAGGGATCAACAACATATTCAGCTTCTCTACCGGCCTTTAACTCAAATTGTTGATAGGTTCTAATAGGATAGGGATCAGGTTTTTCTAAAATCAGCTCAGCGGCAGCCAACTGATAATCATCATTGGGCAATTTTTTTGGAGCATCTTGAGTATAATCTTCTACTTCCTGAATTTCTACTTCAGGAAATTGAGCGTAAATTAACGCTTCCATTGTGGTGCGGTATTTTCTTTCTCCTCTTATAAAAAAATGGATTTTCCCTCCGATGCTCGCTAATTCCAGACTGTAAGCTGTTTCAAGATAGCCCTTGACTTCAACTTCATATTTAGTCACTCCCTTAGCGGTTCCATGAAGTCCGGCAAAAATTTGTTCCATTCCCAAGGGAGTTTTTTCCAACGCTTGAGGAATTTTTATTTCTAAGATACAGGACTCCTGTTCTGATAAAAAAAGATCCTCCCAATAATCATGAAAACGTTTACGCAGCTTTTTATTAATTTTAAAAACTTTGAAAAATAAAAACAGCCCAACAGCAACATAAAGCAACCAAAAGTAAGGCTGTATATTGACCTTCAGATCGACGAACCAAGATAAAACTTGTCTTAGAATATCCATAAACAATCTTGTTTCATTCACAACTTTAAGGCCTTGCTAAATCTTAATCTGAATTAAAAATCTAGCTTTTTTTTAATATGTAATGACCAGGGCTTTTTTCTACAAATTCGGGATTGCTTTTCAGGTTAAAGCGAACAGTGCTTTCTTTGACGAAACGCTTTTTAAGAAGCAATTCAATTAGCTTGCTTTCTGGGAAAGTCTTATCTTTGTTTTTCTTGAAAATATTTATCAAAACTTCTTTTACTGTTCCCCTTTCATATCCCCACTCTATCAGAGCATAAAGCCCGCGCCCCACAAGAACAAATCTTTTATCCTTAATAAGCTCGTTGTGGACTGTCTGGGGCTTGGCAATGTGCTTTGAAAAATTAGCTTTGTTTATCTCATCAGCAATCGCTCTGAAATGGAGAGGCTTGCCCAGTTTTTTCACTACTAAGTAAGCTTTATCTTTAACACCTCGGGGATTAATTTCTGGCCATTCACTTAAACCCAAATCGCCAAAAATGTTGCAATCAATCGCTCTTGAGCTGTCAATATAAGAACTAATGGCTTGGCGAGAGAAGAAAGGAAATGACTTCTTAAGCTTTGCTATAACATATTTTTCCTGAAAAGGAGTTTTAGATTTCTTAAAAATTTTAATAACTTCGCCAATTAAAGAACGCGCCTGGTCTAAGGCCTTTTTCTGAGTATACCATAAAGTATAAAATTTTGCATTTTCTTTTGCTCTTTGAATGTTCTTATCCAATCTAAGGAGCAAAAGAGAGAATCCTTTTAATTTAATCTTATCGGCTTCAGGATCAATATATTCTATAAAATCTTCCAATAGTACATTTTCTTTCACTAACCCACCTCGTTCAGAAATAAATAATTCTAAGTCATCAAAAAGAGGCCTGAGAACAGAAATATTTTCTTCCGTTTTAAGATGTTTTAATCCTTCGTTTTGGATTTGGCGAACTCGCTCTCGAGTTATGCCATAAGTATGACCAATGGATTCAAGGGTTTCTTTTCTCTTTTTGCCAACGCCAAAACGGCGGATGATAACATCCTGCGTTCTTTTTGACAGTCCTTGAATAAGTTTTCTTTTCACCTCCTTAATTTGAATTCCAGAGTTAGACATATTGATTTTGTTTCACAAATTTAAATAAATGTAAATAGAGCAAGTCTCTTTAAAGGTATCCTATCACGACCATATAAACTTGTCAACATCTATTCACAGAATACTATATAATAATTTTTTGTCAAGAAAATTCCGCATCTGGATCGCAGGATTAATATGATCAGCTCCAATAAATAAAAAATTTAAAAGCGGACAAATGTTATTGCCCGCTAAAAATCCCCTTCTTTGTTGATAAAGATTCTTACTTTTTTCTTTGAACAGAATATCTTTGGTGCGCCCCGATTGCTGTGGCTGCATTAATGCCCGCCATAACAAATCCAAGCAAAACAATTAGCCCAAAAAATAGTCCTAATGATATGCCCAGTCCCCATTGCCAACTAATAAAGAGACCAAACAGAAACCCAATTGCTGATATGACTATGAAGATTAAAAACCAATTTCTGATTATCTCTCTTTTCCTCATTTTTCCTCCTTTCTTAGATTATTTTGATGAGCCCTGCCCGCCAAGATCAAGCGCTATATTTTGTGTACTAATTCATATATAACAAATATTTTTATAAATGTCAATAAGCATTACCAGCTTCCGCCACCACCACCGCCAAAACCGCCACCCGAAAATCCTCCTCCACCAAAGCCACTCTTTTCGCCAGCAAAAAAAGCTGATAAATGAGAAATAATAGAAAAGGTCTATCGTGAATTCACGACAGACCCTTTTTTGTCTTTGCTATCCGCCAAGCGGGAAAAAAGAACTTATCTCTATTATATTAAATTTCAAAAACAATTACAAGAATCAATCATTATTTTCTGTGTTTCCAGTTTTCCCAAACCACTAAAAGGGGACTGGCAATAAACAATGAGGAATAGGTGCCAAAGAATATTCCTGCAATTAAAGCCATAATAAAATCACGAATTGTTTCGCCTCCAAAAAAGAAGATTGATATTAAAACAGCTAATGTTGTTAAAGATGTATTGATTGAACGAACATAGCTTTGTTTAACGCTATGTTGAATGATATCTTCAAAGTGTTCTTTATGGGCTTTAATTAAATTTTCTCTAATGCGGTCAAAAATAACAATTGTATCGTTAACCGAATAGCCTAAAATCGTCATCAAGGCGGCAACAAAAGGCACGCCTACTTCAATATGGGCAAAATGACCAAGGATAGAAAAAAGACCAAGAACGATAATAATGTCATGAAACAAGGCAATAACGGCGATTAAACCATATTTCCAGGAAGCGATCGGCCAAGAAACCTTGCGAAATGCCCAGCCAATATAAGAAATAATCGCTAACAAGCTTAGAATAATGGCCCAAAATGTTCGTCTCTTTAATTCTTCCCCAATAACTGGACCAACCGCGTCAAAACGTTTCTCTTCTAAATTCTTATCTAATGTATAAAGCTTAGCAATAACTTGATTATGAACTGTTTCTTCTATTTCCTGAAAACGCAAAATATACGAATCTTCACCAGATGGCTGAACTATCAAGCTATTCAGCCTTTCTTCCTTGAGGGCTTCTTTTATTTTAGTAATCGCGGGACGCTCTTGAGAAAACTTAATTTCAAGCAAGCTTCCACCGGTAAAATCAATGCCGAAATTAAGGCCCCAAAAAGAAAGACTGACTACGCTTATTAAAAGCAATGTGCCTGAAAAAATAAAAAAGATTTTTCTTTTTTTAATCATTTTTTTCTTTAAACCAAATCCAATTGAATTTTTGAATTCTTGTATTTGCTAATATTATTAAAAGCTGTCTCGTGAAAACAATCGCTGTGAACATTGAAACCAAAATACCGATACTAAGAGTCAAAGCGAATCCTTTAACAAAGCTAACTCCCACTCCATACAAGATTACTGCGGTAATAAGTGTTGAAGTATTTCCGTCGCGGATTGAAGACCATGCTCGTCGGAATCCTTCTTCAATTGAGTTTTTCAGTTCTTTTTTTTCTTTTAATTCCTCTTTCATCCTTTCAAAAATTAGAACATTAGCATCAACTGCCATGCCTAATGTCAAAATAAATCCAGCAATGCCTGCAAGCGTCAATGTTACGGGAACTAACTTAAATAAAGCAAGAACGAGCGCGCCGTAGACCGCTAAAGAAAAAACCGCTAAAATTCCAGGCAAGCGATAGTAAAAAATCATAAAAAGGGCAATTAAAATAAATCCTAAAACTCCCGCCTTCAAGCTTTTGTCTAAAGAAATCTTTCCTAAGGTCGCCCCTACGGTTTGTTGGCTGATGATTTCAATAGGAACAGGCAAGGCGCCGGCATTTAAGTTTCTCACAAGATCCTTCGCCTCTTCAATAGAAAACTCACCGGTAATGCGCGCTTCACCTGTGGTAATTTCTTCGTTAACTCTGGGAACACTAATAGGAATACCGTCCAAATAAATAGCAACGCGTCTATTGATATTGCGTTTGGTGATTTCGCCAAAAAGTTTTGCGCCTTCTTTATCAAGGGTGAATAAAATTTCCGGCTGGCCGGTATTTTGACTAAATCTTACTTCGGCTCCTTTAAGCATTCTGCCGTCCAATCCTGTGGACTTAAAATAAGGATCTTCGTTTTGTCTTTCATCTTTCTCTTGAGCGCTAAAAATTTCTTCTTTTTCTGCTTCCGTTCTTTCTTCTTTAAACTCCAAATAAGGAGTTGCGCCTATCATTTCAATTGCGTCAGCAACACTTTTAACGCCTGCTAATTCAACAATGAGGCGATAATGGCCACCTGATAGATCTGCTTGAACTAGCGGTTCGGCCACGCCAAAAAAATTAACTCGCCTTTCTACAACATCTCTCACTCCAACAAGAGCTTCGCTTCTATTCTCTTTTTTAATATTTGACATATCGGCTTCATAAACAAGATGAGTGCCCCCTTGTAAATCAAGGCCTAATTTAAATGGTTTGTTATAAAAATAACGAAACTCACGGCCAAAAATGCCAGTAGGTATAGATTTATTCAACTTATCAGCTGTCTTGTTCCAAATATTGGGAAAATCTAAATTAACTGCCAAAAATGCCAGTAAGAACACGAAGATTACTGCTAATTTAATTTTATTTCGTTGAGAGAGAGAATTAAACATTAAGGGTTTGAATTAGAAGAATCTCCCGGTGAAACCGAGAGAACCTTGACGGAAGATAGAATTTAGAATTGCGAATTGAAAAATTGTTTTGGACTTTATATTCCGTATCTTAATTTTAATCTATATATTACCACTTATCTTAAAATATTCAAATCAAATCTCTCTTCTTGCTTTTTTTAAATTTAATTCTCTTGCTACTCTTTCAATTGCTTTAATGTAAGCAGCTTGTCTTAAGGAAACTTTGCGTTCAATCGCTATCTTTTTTACTTCTTCATAAGCGTCAATCATCATTTTTTTTGCCCGCTCAAGAACATCGACTTCTGGCCAATATGATTGTTCAATATTTTGAAACCACTCCAAATAGCTTACTACCACTCCTCCAGCATTAGCTAAAATATCGGGTATGATTAAAATTCCTTTATCTTCCAAAATTTCCTCCGCCTCAACTGTGATGGGTCCATTAGCCATTTCTAAAATAATTTTTGCTTTAATTCTGTCTGCATTACTTTTGTTAATTTGTCCTTCAATGGCAGCTGGAATTAAAATATCAACTTCCTTTTCAAGAAGTTCTGCGTTAGAAATCAACTGACTGCCTCCAGCGCGAGAGCAAACAGAGCCAACACAATAACAATTAGAAATCATAACATTCTCTTTTAAACAATTATAAACGGCAGTTGGATTAAGCGCTTTCTGCTTAGAATTGGCCTGAATTGCGCTATTAGAGTCTGAGAGCGCCATAATGCTAAATCCAGCCATTTGAAGAATCTTTGCTAAATTACCACCGACATTGCCAAAACCTTGAATAGCCACCGTAGGATGCTTATTTAAAAGTTTAGGAAAGTAGTCGTCAATAATTTTTTTTAAAATCACCGCTCCGCCATAAGCAGTTGCTACTTCTCGCCCCCTTGATCCTTCAATATTAATTGGTTTTCCTGTAAAAGAAGCAGGTGTGAAATCGCCCTTCAGTTTAGAATATTCATCTACCATCCATGTTATAATTTGAGGATTAGTATTGATGTCAGGCGCTGGTATATCAACATAGGGACCAATAAAATTAAAAATAGCCCGAACATAGCCCCTAGATAATTCTTCTAACTCTCTTCGAGAAAGCAATAAAGAATTAACTTTAATGCCTCCCTTGGCTCCGCCGAAAGGAAGTCCTAAAAGAGATGTTTTCCATGTCATTAACCCCGCTAAAGCCTTAATCTCTCCTATATTTGCTTCGGAGAAATAACGAATGCCCCCTTTATAGGGACCCAAGATGTTTGAATGCTGAACCCTAAATGCGAGGAAAGTTTCAACCGCGCCATTATCCCGTTTAAGCGGAATAATGAATTGAAGAATACGATTGGGCGTTTTTATATTTTGTAAAACGTCAAGATTAAGTTTTAGTGTTTGAGCCGCAATATCAATGTGTTTTTGAACATCTTGTAAAAAATCGCTCATTATTGTTCTCTTACATTATCTAAATAATTAATAGCGCTTAAAGCTGCTCTGGCGCCTTCTCCAACTGCAATTGAAATTTGGCGATATTGATTATCAACAACATCTCCGGCTGCAAAAAGACTAGGAATTTTCGTCTGACAAGATTTATCCACAATAATTTCTTTTTTTTCATTAAGAATATCCAGATTTGCGCTAATAAATTTTGTATTCGGCTTTACTCCAATATAAATAAACGCGCCACTGATTTTTATTTCCTTTTTTGCGCCTGTATTTAAATCTTGATAATGCAAACCTTCTAAAAAATTTGCGCCGAAAAAATCTGTCGTTTTCGCCTGATAAATAATTTTCACATTCTTGATTTGTTTTGCTTTCTCAATCATAACTCTTTCTCCTTGCAACTCATTTTCTATCACTACAAGATAAATGTAAGAAACAATTTTTGAAAGCGCGACTACTGCTTTGAGGGCTGAATTTCCCCCACCGATGATAGCAACATCTTTGCCGGCAAATATCGGCCCGTCGCAAGTTTCACAATAACTAACGCCTTTGTTGAAGAATTCTTTTTCTCCCGGAATTTTGAGCGTCTCAGGATCAGCGCCGCTTGCAATAATAACAGTTTTGGCTTCAAAGTTCTGTTCGCCTGCCTTTATTAAAAAATGCGTATTTTTTTGCTCTATGCTCTCAATTTCTTTGAAAATAACATTCGGAGTATATTTTTCTAAATGTTCTTGAAATGTTTTTATTAAATCCATCCCCGCAATAGACGGAAATCCAAGATAATTTTCCACAAGACCTGCCTTGATTGCGTTTCCCCCCATATCTTTAGTTATCACTAAAAAATTAAGGCCAGCTCTCGCGGCATATATAGCAGCTGACATTCCACTTGCTGACGCGCCAATAATGATTAGATCAAAAATCATAAATCAGAAATTAAAAATTATAGATTAAAATGACTTATTTAATATCAAGTAGTTTTCGTATTCGTCCTTCGTCAAAATTGATAATAATTTCTCCATCAATATCAATAACTGGCACGCCCATTTGGCCAGTTTTTTTAATCATTTCTTCTCTCGCTTTCTCGTCAATCGCCACATCTTTAGCTTCAAATTCAATGCTGTGTTCTTTTAAGAAGTTTTTTGCTACAACACAGTAAGGACAAGTTGGCGTTGAATAAACAATAACTTTTTTCATATAGTTGAAATAAAAAACACAAACCCCAAAGCTAATACCTATTCTAATATATTGGGGTAAAAAAGAAAAGAGAGGGAAACCTATGCTTCCCTCCCTTTGTATCTCTTATCTCTTCACAAGAGAAATGGTATTGTCGATGTGATCGACATGTAGATAGTAATCAGGCGCAAGAGTTATCTTCTCCACTCCTGGCACACCTTTCATACTGCGCCCATTTTCGTCTCTTGGCCACACCATAATCGGTGGACCTTCGGGAATTCGGAGTGGCTGGCGTGCTTCGAAATTGATACTAATAGCATGCTTATTTGGAATTTTCTCTCCATTTTCGTAGTAAGGATTGAGAAAAACCCTCGCCCTCCACATCGCAGTCGCGCACATCTCTCTGAGACTTCCAAGCGCAGAAACTCTTTCGTTCATAAAATTATCAGGAAGTTGCATGTCTTCGCTGCGAACGAAAACGAAACGAACCATCTGATATTTCCTGCTTGAATGTTTTGGATCAATACGCTTTTGACAAAACGCATCAACTAGTTCGTATCCTGATCTTCCAAGATCTTTGGCAATGCCCAGAACAGAACAATTCTCGGTTGGCTCAATAACAAGCTTTCCGTCTGATCGGCTTTTTCTTTCCGTTCTTTCTTGCGGAACTTCCTTCTCATGGCGACCGATCCATTCCGGAACGGCATTTCCATTCGAGAAGCTGAATTGCAGAACGATCATCCGCACAGAATTATCTATCTCAACCATTCTTGCCTCCTTATGGTTTTTAACTCTATTGTGAAGAACTTCAACGCCTCTTTTGTTATAAGTATATCATACTTTAATATAAAAAGCAATAGTTTTAATGAAAATTTGATGGCTAAGCCATCAAACACTAACCGTCAAATATATCGTTTTTGAGTTGAATATTAAATTAAAAAATTTTTAATTATACAAGCTCATATTTTTCTAAAATTGTTTTTAGGTTTTTATCTTCTTCAGGTATGAATCTTATATAATCATCATTATCGTGAGGCAAGTTAGTCACGGCTAATACCTCTACTTTTTTTTCTGTCAATGGATAATAGACATGATAAACTCCCGCTGGAACTAAAACCTGAGCCATTGATTCTGGCAGATAATAGGCATTTGTTTTTTTAAAATTTGAGTTAATATTTTTGTCTTTTTTTCCTAAAACAACAGCGTAGATTTTGCCAAAAGTTTTAGAATTTTTTCTAAAATCTTTAAACAACCAAAGCGCCGTCCCCGTTAAAGTATAAAAAATCTCAATTAATTGATGATGATAATGTCCGCCCCGCGCTATATTTTTTTGAGTTGCGGTAGAACAATAAATATTGCCAATTTCCCCTTGGATAAATTCGTTTTCGTTGCCTTTTGGCGCTATTTCATACAAATAACCGCGTTCATCACCGACAACTTTATTTAATTTTATCATTAAACCATCAATAGTGGTTTTAATAATAGACATTGGTCTTTGTTTTTTAATTTAAAATTGAAAATTCATTGAAAATTGAAAATTGAAAATTGAAAATTTTATCTGCTA
Organism: uncultured Candidatus Saccharibacteria bacterium; assembly: GCA_964398685.1. Classification (GTDB taxonomy): domain Bacteria; phylum Patescibacteriota; class Minisyncoccia; order JBAYJV01; family JBAYJV01; genus CAYNNF01. The sequence continues at coordinate 52,828 of CAYNNF010000003.1, forward strand.
AGACTTCTTAATATGCAGATTAAATCCTTCCGTTCTTTTCTTGATATTTATAATCCATTGTTTGTTTTTTAAATACCAATCAATAACATCCGGTAAAGTTTTTTCAAATGTTTTAGTTGATTGCCATCCAAGATTTTTGTTTATTTTACTAGTATCAATGGAATATCTTCTATCGTGTCCCGGCCGATCATCTATAAAAGTTAATAAAGACTCTTTGCGTCCTAAAATTTTGAGAATTGCCCGAGCCACATCAATATTATGCCGTTCTTGATCGGCGCCAACATTATAAACTTCTCCTATTGCGCCTTCATGTAAAATCTTATCAATCGCAATGCAATGATCTTCAACATAGATCCAATCTCTCACATTTTTACCATCCCCATACAAAGGAACCTTCTCACGCGCCAACGCTTTAAATAAAAAGAAGGGAATCATTTTCTCCGGATATTGATATGATCCATAATTATTGGAACAATGTGTCACAATGACAGGAACTTTATGGGTTCTAAAATAGGCGCGACACATTAAATCGCCGCCTGCTTTTGCCGCCGCATAAGGAACATTTGGAGCGAAAGGACTGTCCTCTTTAAAATGTCTATCCTCATCTAATTCAACGGATCCGAATGTTTCGTCCGTTGAAATTTGAATCATTTTTTTAATTTTATATCGCTTAACGGCCTCAAGCAAAGTATGAACTCCGATAACATTGGTCATTAAAAACTCCCTCGCTCCACCATAAATACTTCTATCAACATGAGTATTATGAACTACAATATTACCAACGCCACAAACAAAATTATGTTTATTGGCTACTTCAATATCATAAACATAACCCTCGTAATCAACTTTTTTTTGTCTTTTAGAAAGCAGTGAAATTGTGTAGTCGTTCCCGAAAACAAGAGTATAAGCATCAAATCTTTCATCTTTATTAACGGTAAAATTCTTTCTTAGTAAAGTTAAAAGCAAAGAAATGCCTGTTGCTAGCTTTTTAGAATTTGTTGTATAGCGATATGTAATTGAATGTTTATTTTTAATAATCTGACCATCTCCTAAACAAAGATGTTCAAGAAACAGGTTTTGAAATTCTGAGCGAAGTTGAAAAATAAAATCTGGAATGAATTTATTTCTCGAATAAACTCCGCACATTTTTCTAAGAAAACCATAAAGCTTCTTATTGGAAACCGTAAGCTGATACCATCCTTCTTTTCTTTTAAAGAAATTTGGATTATATCCAAGTTTTTTGAAGTCTTCCGTTAATAGCTTAATCCAATCTTCGTTGATATTGGTTATATTGGTAATGTATCCACCATTAGCCTTATTATAAGTAGTGCTGCCTTCTGTAATATGAGCTGCCATTATCCTTAAGAGGCTTTTAAGTTTCGCTCCTTTGAAATTACCAAAAGAAGTCTTCTTGGGAATATGATTGATGTTTTTAATAGATAACAGTTCGGGATTTTTAGCAGGTGTTGTTAAATTCCCATCTATGTCATAAATAGAATGATTATTTGTTGCCGTTATTTCTCCCCATTTTTGATTAAGTTGAATGAGTTTTCCTTTATAATAGTGCCGGGAAATTTGTTTAATAGGTAACCAATAGCCAATGCCACCGTGATTAGCTAATGCCTTTAGATTAGAATTGTTTATGCTAATAATCTCTACGCCTTTAATTTTTACAACATTATGTTTACCATCTACGCTTAAGTTGAGAAAAAGTTCTTCTAATGTTTGAATCTTGATTTGACCTGCCTTATACAGTGGTAGATAAGTGTCATTACTTATGCTTTCTGCCGCCCAATTGACAACATAATCAATTTTGTTTTTTGCAAAGACATTGTCAACCTCTTTTTCGTCAGCAATATCGCCTTTGATAAATTTATAGTGAGGATTTTTTTCAACTTCTTTTAAATTATCAAGATTACCAGCATAGGTAAGTTTGTCATAATTAATAATCTTATAATTCGGGTATTTTTTTAAGATATATCTAATAAAATTGCTTCCAATAAATCCGGCTCCGCCACAAACTAAAACAGTCGCTTTTGCTCCGCCTATTTTGTGAAAATAATCCAAAAGCTCTTTCTTGGAAAGTTCAGTGACTACGCTTAATTCATCTAAACTCATTTTCCCTTCCTGATATAAATCCAAAAACTTTTTAAGTTTTTTCAAATAAGCGTCAGATGTATTTTTAAGTTGTAAATCCTTTTTTAATTTCCGCATAAAAATATTAATCTATGTAAAATTCTTCACTTCAGTTTATTAAGTAAATCTTTGTTCAAAATGATTTTTTATTCCATGATTCATGATTCGTAATTTTATCTCCCGTCAAGGTTCTGAGGAATGGAATGACGAGGGTTCTTCTAATTCATGATTCCTGTCTTCTCCTCCATTTCCAAAGATATTTAAAATAACTCATAATATGAATTCTTGTCAGCTTATTAGTAAAAATATCTATGATTCCTCTTTTTGAATCAGATTCTTTAAGATGAAAATGCCTAATAGTCGCCTCGGGCAAATAAACAATTTTATAGCCCATTTCTCTAAATCTCCTGCACCAATCAACATCTTCAAAATACATAGAATATCTTTCGTCCATAAGCCCTATTTTTTTAACATATTCTTTTTTTGTCATTAGGGCTGACCCCATCAGCCAGTCAACTTTTAATGACTTATCTTTTGATTCTTTTTGAGCTTCAAAATTTTCAAGCGCGCGCTTTCCCCAATGAGTTTTTTTCCAAACAGTTCGCCTTGCCAAAACTGACCCCAAGGTATATTCCTTAAAATATGATTTTTGAATTGACTCATCAATATTAATAAGTTTTGGACCGACAATGCCAACATCCTTATTTTCCTCTAAATATTTAATCATTACTCTCAATGATTTTTCATCTTCAATAACTGTATCGGCATTTAAAATTAAAATAAATTTCCCCTTAGCATTTTTTAATCCCTCGTTGACTAGTTTTGCATAGCCAACATTTTTCCGAAATGCTAAGTGATTCACGTTGGGATGGTGATATTTAATTAAAAAAGCCGTGCCTTCATTCGCTTCAGAATCTGCTACAAAAACTTCGCAATCAATGCTTTTTAAATTTTTTTCAATAGATTCCAGACAGCTCAAAAGAAGGTGAGGAGTTTTATAATGAGTAATAATTATTGAAAGCTCTATGTTTGCCATAAAAAAGAAAAACAATTTTTCTTTAATTTACCATAAATTTCCTCAAAAGAAAAGGGCAACCGCTGTTCTGGTTGCCCAAACTTTTTTATTTATAAGATGTTTCTAAACCTTGGATATACATGCTTAATGCTGCTATATCAAGCGCATCTTGAATTTTTCCGTCAATAACAAAATAATACCACCTTCCTCCGAGATGGTATTATTGATTTAGTTTAAACTAAGTTGTTTTTCTGTTCTAATAACAGCTTATTCTGTTGTTCCTTCTGCGGGAAGTTCTTCTTCAGGTAAAACTTCCTCTGGCAAGACTTCTTCTCCCGGTAAAACTTCTTCAGGTTGAACTTCTTCTTCCGGTAAGGCTTCTTCAGGTAGAATTTCTCCTTCTGGCAAGACTTCTTCCTCTGCGGGTAGATTTTCTTCTCCAGCAGGAGCTTCTGTTTTTTGGGTAACAACCAAAACTATAAGAACAACAATAATAACAGCAATAATTATCCAAATCCATAAATTCTTATTTTTCGCATCCATGTTTTAATTCCTTTCTAAAAAATAATATAAATACTGTCGACCTTATTAATTTCTAATCCTATTCTAATGCGTCTTTCTAAAAAAGTAAAGGTAAGATATCTAAAAAATTGTGGATAAACTTCTTAATAATTAGAATAACATGTTTGCCATTTATTTTTCCGTTGTCAGGTAAAAATTTTAACATTTACTATTTTTTAGACAAACCATTTTTCCATTTCTTTCGCTCTCGCTTTCTTTTTCTTCATAATAATTTTTCTCTGTTTAAGCGCTTTGGGTATTTGCCTAAACATTTGTGGTAAAATTTTTAGGATTCTCGGCTCAAATAAAATTATATATCCCCATGCCCTAATTTCTTTCCAAATTATCCAAGGAAAATGTTTAATATATAACCCTAGTGTTTCGTTCTTTATCTGCATTAATCTTTGATTTTTAAAAGAAATTGTTTTGGCAAAAAGAGAAATGTTTCTTCTTTCTCTAACAATATCTAGTGATTTTTTTGACGCGCTCTCGCCAGCGCCCCTTTCGTGATAAGCCAAAATATTTGGAACATAAATTGTTTTCCATCCATATAATTTTAATCGCCATGCCAAATCCACATCTTCCTTATAACAGAAGAAAGATGAATCAAAATACTCTCTTAGTTCTTCTTTCTGAGTCACCCTAGGCGACGAAGAATTAGAAGGACTTAGATCCGCCGAAGCCCTGCCTATCGGCAAGGCAGGTTTACACGAAGACGGGCTCGTTTTTTTGACACTAAAGCTTGGCAATTTTACATCTTCAAGCGCTTTCCTGCGATAAATTGGTACTGCGCCATCTGCCCCAAAAATTTCTTCCTGTTGATTAAATTGCCCCTTATCTGTCTGTCCTTGCCCGCGATTAATAATTCTTCTATTTTTAAGCATTAGAAGACCAGTTGTATCAAAAATATTTTTGGGTTTTCCTTTTTCAAAATCATATTTTAAAACCTTTGGTTGAAGAGCTGCAATTGTTTTATCTTTTTCTAAAATTTTAATTGCCTCTGTTAAAAAATCGGTTGTTAAAATTGCATCTTGATTTAAAAGCATTACATATTCACCGTCAGTTATTTTAATCCCTTGATTGTGTCCAGCCGCAAAACCGACATTTTCTTTATTTTTAATATATGTAATCTTCCGTGTGTGTTCCGTGTCTTTTTTTGTTCCGTGTAAATAATCTCTGATTATTTTTTCTGTGCCATCCTTAGAATCATTATCAATAATTAAAATTTCGTAATTTGGATAATCTTGCGCAAGCGCTGAATCTAAACAAAGCTTTAAATATTTTTCGGCATTCCAAGTTAAAATGTTAATGTTTACTTTTGGTTTCATGCGAATTTATATGAATTATTAAACGAATTAATACGAGTGAGAGAAAAGAGGATTGTCACTTCCGCCACAAAAAACATCATCACCCTCGCGTCAAATAAGGCAACATCAAATAAGCAATAAGTAAAGACCCATAAAAAATAAAATCCTAAGAATATTTTTAAAATACTTAAGGAATCATTTTGGGGTTTTTTAAGACCAGCCCAACACTTTTTTAAAATTTCGTAGAAAATCATTATAATTAAAATCATACCCAAGATACCCATTTCTACGGCAGAATTTAAATAGATATTATGGGCGGTTGAGCCCGCTTTTTGGAGCAAAACATCCTGTTCTAAAATTACAGGAAAATTACCAATCCCTACGCCTAAGAAGGGATGTTTGGCTATAGATTTTATACTTTCTTTCCATATAAAGAGACGGCCCTGATTGGATGTTTCTGTGAGATCAATAATACTTCTTAATCTTTTAAGCGTAAGCGCGCTATCGGTTTTATCCTGACCATTAAATTGTGGAACAGAAAGGAAAAGAGAAGACAATAAAAGCGCTAAAATAAAAATTAATAATGAACTTAACGCAAATTTAAAAATATTATTCCGGCGATTTTTCAAAACAAGATATGTCGCCACGATAAGGGGAATTCCTACGCTAATCCAAATACCCCTAGTGCCTGAAAGGGCGATAGAAAACTGTATTAAAAGAAAAACGATTCCTTGAAAAATTAGCACTGCGTCTATTTTTTTGCTCTTCAAAAAGCGAATCGCAATTAGCCACAATAAAAGAGGGCTTGCAAGAACAAGATAGAGCGCGAAAGAATGAGAGTCGGTAAAAGTTGAAAAAACCCGCAAGGTTGGAGAACGCCCTTCGTAATAAGAGAACCAAGTATTGGCTCGAGCAACAATATTGGCAAGGTTATTACCATAAAAAGTCAAGGAGACATGCCATGTCCACCATCCCCAAAAATGTCCCAAACTCGTAAAATAAGCAAAGATTAACTGACAAAGTCCAATTAAGAAAACGAGAAAAGATGATGCAAATAAATATTTAATGCCTTTTTTAAAAAGCTTTTTATCTCGCGCTAAATGAAGCGCTAACGGATAGATTAAAATCATTTGAAAAATATAGAAAAATCTTTTCAGGGCAACAATTTTGTCCGTTGCTACAAAAATTGATAAAGTCACTAATAAAAAATAAAGAAGAGTCCATAGTTCTAATTTATTTTTTTTAAGACGGCTCCATGCCTTTTGAAGAAGATTTTTAAAAAAATCAGGTTTGGATAACGATATAAAAGGAAACTGAGCCAATAAAAACCTGTAAAAAAGAATTAAAATAGCAATCCGCCAAATATTTAATGAATCAAAACCGCGAGAAACAGGCAAGGCAACAAAAAAAGGAAGAGAAGCTAAAAAGAAAAGAATACCATCTTCTATCTTCATTAAAAAAAGATAAAAGAAAATTAAAAAAGCCGATCCTAAAATTACTTCACGAGGCAAAAAACCAAAAACAATGCCGAATAAAATAATTAAGTTAAAAATATAGAGAAGGTATAAAGGATTAACAAAGATATTTTTTTTAAAAAAAGACATGAATTTAATTTCAAATGACAAGATCCAAATGCCAAATCAATTCCTCAATGACTAAATGCAAATTTAGCATTTTAATTTTAATCATTCATTTATCATTTGAACTTTGAAATTTGGCATTTAAGCGCCCGTAAGGTGCGCTTGGCGCATTTTTCCCAAGAAAATTCCTGTGCTTTTTGAATGCCTTGTTTTTTAATCTTTTGATAATTTTCCTTATCTTCAATTGCCTTTTTCATCATTTGATAAATTTCCTTAATATCTTGAGGGTTTTTTATCCAAAAACAGTTTTTACCCGTTGTCTCTTTAAGCGCCTCGGCATTACCGCATATCGCGGGTAATCCACATCTCATTGATTCTATGGTCGGCAAACCAAATCCTTCATAAATTGATAAATAAATAAGAGCGTACGCTCCGCGATAAAGCGCCGCTAATTCTTTATTCTCCACGAAAAACGGTTTATAAATGATCGCTTGCCTTTTCAGTTTAAAATTTATCTCTTTTGTTATGGCACTGATATTCTGAGCGCGAGTAAAATCTTTGCCGATGATCAAATACTGAAAATCAGAATACTTCTTGGCAATTTCTTGAAAAGCTAAAATTGATTCAGTTACGCATCTTCTTTCAAAAATTGCAGCCGCGAATAAAAAATAATTTTTCTTAATTCCATCTTTTCTTTTAATGAAATTTTCATTTTCTTTTCTTTTTTTTAAATAAAAAACTTTATCGGCTGCTAATCGCGTTACTATTATTTTATGAAATTGAATTTTATAATATTTGTGAATTTCTTTTTTAGTAAATTCAGACGGCGTAAAAATAATATCGGCTTTTTCTGCTGATTTGCACCCCATCCATTTAACTAAAATCTTATCCCAAAAACCGCGAAAACGGAACCATTCAGGATGCGCTTCATAAATTATATCATGGATTGTGAGCGCCGTCTTTCCTTTATAAAAAAACGGCAATAGATAAGATGGTGAAAATAAAATGTCAACTTTATCTTTTTTTGCTTGTCTTGGTAGAAGCCAGTGCTGGAAAAGGGCAGTACTTGAAATTTTTCCTTTAAGAATTTTCCTTTTAAAATTTTTACTCTGAGGAATTTTTTTAGCTGACTCATCTCTGTCTACATATAAGATAAAGTTAATATTTTTTTCTTTTTTCCAAAAATTCAAAAGATTGAGAACATATCTCTCGATGCCTTTTTGGTCTTTAATATGATAACAGTCAATGCCTATTTTCATAATATCAAATATCAAAGTTTAAATATCAAATAAATGTCAGATAACTAAATGTCAAAATATTATTTTTTGACATTTGGATTTTGTCATTTTGATTTCTCCATATCTCCCTCTCCAAAAATCCCAAGTTGCTTTAATTAGTGGTTTTACCCACTTCCTTTTTTTAGGCAAAAATATTTTAAACGGTTGTTTGGTTAATTTATAAACAGAGTAGAAAACAACAAGAATTTTTTGCTGCAAATTTCCGTTTTTCCACGCTAAAAAATATCCATTGCGCATAAGATAATAAATATAATTAAAAGAAAGATATTCCGTTGAATGATATCCTTTATGATAAATTATAGCGCTGGGCACAATTGCATGAAAGTATTTTTTTTCTCTTGCTTTAACCGCCCAATCAGAATCTTCATAATACAAAAAATAATCTTCATCCATGTAGCCAATATCGTCCAAAACTTTTTCGCTTAATAATAGCGCGGTACCGGTAATGTAGTCAGTTGTAAACGGATCATTATTGTTGAGTCCTTTTTTTGTTTTACCATGATCTTTTAAAGTAGCGCTTGTCAAATTTTTATTAATAAAACCGCCGTTTGAATAAATTGTTTTTTTATCTTCATAAAAAATTCTTGGACCTAAAAAGCCAAGTTTTTTTCCTTTTTTAATTTCGGCCTTTATGGCCCTATAGCTTTCCGGCTTTACGGCCACTCCTATTAATTTTTTAAGAAAACCTGGCTCAATGGTCGTATCTGGATTCAAGAGCAGAAAATAATTTGATCCTAATTCTTTCGCTTTTTTAATTCCTAAATTACAACCGCCAGCAAAGCCAAGATTTTCTTTTGATTCTATTAATCTTACTATTGGGTGTTTATTGTCAAGCATCAAGTGTTTGAGAAAATTTTTAATTTTCTCATAAGAATTATTCGCTGAACCATTATCAATAACAACAACATTAAAATTAGGATAATCTAATTTAACTAAACTTTTTAAACAATTAATGGTTTCTTCAAAACCGTTATAATTGACAATAATAATCGAAACTTTAGGATTACTTTTCATGCGGTTATAAAATAGTCTAATTTTTTGAAACTTTCAGGTCAACCAACAGTTTTAATAAACTGTTATAATTGACAATAATAATCGAAACTTTAGGATTACTTTTCATGCGGTTATAA
>CAYNNF010000003.1:61954-73747 GCA_964398685.1 uncultured Candidatus Saccharibacteria bacterium
AATAGTCTAATTTTTTGAAACTTTCAGGTCAACCAACAGTTTTAATAAACTGTTCTAATTGACAATAATAATCGAAACTTTAGGCATGTTATTGATTTATGATACCTAAGCGCGCGCCAAAAAACAAGAAATATGTTGGAGGCTCAGCCTCCAACATATTTTAATTTAATTATAATCGCTATTTTCTTTTTTTAAATTTCTTGCTAATTTTTTCCATTACTTCTTTAATGCCGCCATATTCCAATTCATTATAAGGAAGCATCGCGGCGCCCGAAAATCCTTGACGGCGAATTTCAACCGCTTTCCTTGAAATTTGATTTCTAATCTCATCCCAAAAAGGCTGGTCAAAAACATCAACTGCTTCAGTCAACTTACCGTTATGAACACAGTAAGCAGCCGCGCTCACAACTGGCGGACCGTCAAAATAAGAGACTGGCGTATTTTGTTTAACCGGCATCAAGGGACAAGTATGAGAACCGCGCATACCGCCCGACACATAATGGCCAATTGCATAAGGAGCTAAAATCTCTCCTGTTGCTGGAAAATCTTTTTGTAATCGGCAAATTGCGACTGGATCATCTTTTCCCACATATTTTCCCGCAATATTTTGAAGACGAGTAGTGCTTTGGACCATTGCAATATCACCTGAATCTTTGGAATAGACAGCTTCAATGCAAAATTTATCGTTATCGCGAAGCAAAGCGGCAATTTTATAAATATCTTCAGGACTACTTAACTCAATATACCAGTCATGCCTCGTCTCTGACACATCTAAAATTCTAAACTTATAACCTTGACCCATTTTAGTAGACAAGAGGAGTCCTGGCGTATTCATCGGATCACAAAAAGCTAAATAAAAAGGCAGGCTATAAGCGCCAGGATTTGTTTTGTCGGCTGCGAAAACTAAAAATGGTTCGTTTTCTCTTTCGTTAATTTCCATCTCCGCAACAGCAGGCCCCATTCCCTTAATATTGCCAGCGAAAGAATCTTTTAATAAATCTTGGCCTGCTCCATAAAGGCCTTGTTCTTTTGCTATTTTCGTGCCTGCTATAAATGCATTCCAGGCCAATTTGTGAATTATTGAACTGTTAATTCCTTTTGCGTGAACCATTAAAAGAGCAATGTCATCTCCTGTAAAAGTAATTCTATAATCGTTAATTTTTTTCTCTAAAAAGGCTTTTTTTATAACTTTCTCCACAGACATCAAAACTTTTTTAGAGGGCTTTAGATGTCCCCCAATTGAACCAATATCGGCCTTAATAACACTTAAAGTAGTTTTCATATTTTATGAGTGCCACAAATTAAAAATGCTTTCTTTTTATTATCATACTTTTTCATACTTTAACAATATTTAGATTTTTTTCAACCTCCAAACTGGGGATATCTCAATAAAAATGTTTAAAGAGTTATTTAAACTATTGCAATATTTTAACTTTAATTATATAATAAAAAAAGTTAATTAAAAGGAGGGATATATGTTCTTTTTTGAATCAGATCTTTCGCCCCCTTAGAGTTTTTGAATGTTTTGTCGGCTTTTTAAAAAAACTCAAATACCTAAGGAGGTAGAATGGCAAACTCTTTAACTGAACGGATAATTAACCACATGTTGGATGGCAGTGGAACTGAAATTCATGTGGCTATGGACGATGAACGGATATACTGTGAAGGTAGGGCTCTTGCAGCTAACCTCGCTAAGATTTTACAAGAGAAATTTCGCATTAATACTCTTGTAAGCAAAGAAACCGAGATACAAAGCAATATTAATGGACCAATTAAGGTTTTTCCTGTATTAATCGGCAATTCAAAAAGCAATAGTCTAGTAATTAAGACCAAGGACCCAGTATTGGCCATAGGCATAGGAGGAATATTACAAAATAAGGGGGTACACCACAGAGGCATAAAAGTGATGCCTATCACTAACGGAAGAAGGAGAAGTGGAAGAAGAAGCAGAACGCGCATCTGCGGTGCGATAAAGTAAAAAAATAGTCCCCGTTGATAGTTTGTCAACGGGGCTTTTGTTTAAATCCTAAATAATTTAATTGCTCTTAAACAAAGCTACAACAAAAAGGCTTTCTGCCCAAGCTAATGGAATATTATCATTAAACTTATTCTCGTTAGCAAAATAAAGTTCAGGAATTTTTCCGTCTTTCGTAATGATTTTTTTTGCTTTTTCTAAATAAATGTTGGCCTTTGATGTATTGCCCCAAAGCGCATAAATAATTGACAACCAAGAAAGACCTATGGTCCATTCCGCTTCCTCGCTATAGCCATCAGAATTTTTATTATAATAACGATCATTTTTATAACGAATAATTCCTCTTTCTCTCGTAAAATAATATTCAACATTATCAACTATTTGTTGAGCTTGATCTCGTTGGACGACATTAAAAGGATAAATAAGGCTTAAAAGCGCTAAGTCGTTAAACTTGCTTTCTGATTCACGAGGCAATAATTTGTCTAAGCAATTTCTTCCATTTTGAATCATATCTTCAGAAACAGTAATAAAATCCAAATCTTTAACTTGATAAAGCCCTGCCAGAACAGCGCCAATAGATGAAGCGTGAACTTCTTCTCCCTCTTCCCAGATTCCAGAATCTGGGTCTTCCCAGTATTGAAGCGCGTAAAGATAATCAACCAATTTTTGCATCATTTGTTTATCTTTTTCATTCAAATCTATTTTGTTTTTCAAATGAACCAATTTTCCAAGATTGAAGAGAATAGCTCCCACTGCATCATTTTGTTTATTTCCCCACTCTTCCCAATATTCTTCAAACGTTTCTGGATTATAACGCGCGTGTACATATTGCCAACTTTCATGGGGACGATGCTGAATTGCCCAATTAATTTTATCTTCATGTTTGAGAAAAATATCTAAAATGGATCGCCATAATTTTTTAACTATTTCCCAATCATCCGCTTCTTCAAAAGCAAGAGAGGTATAAAAATTATCTCTCAACCATGCTTTGTCGTACCCTGTACTAACATCTTTTGAAGATGCTAAAAATAAACCAGTTGATGATTGCAAGCTTTTTAATGTACGAAGATGTTCCCGAGCTGTTAGAATGTTAGGAGAAAGATTATTGTTCATTATTTTTGTTTAAATTAGCCCACAATTTTTCTGCTTCTTTGAGAATTTCCTCAAGCTCTGGCATTTGTTGTCCTCCTATAATTTCTGCCATTTGAGCGTGATAATTCCTCAGTTCTGCGTAACGAGAGAAAAGTTCTTCTTGTGCTTCAAAGAAAGCAGTTAGTTTTGCTGCTGCTTTTTCTTGCCAATAATCTTCTTGTTCACGCGCTTCTGCTAAAACTTCTTGAGCTAATTTCAAATCCAACTGCCCTTTTGCTTGAATGCAATCAATAGCGCTAGTGATTTTCCATTCGCGTCCCTGAGAACGAAAAAATGGATGTTCGCGTAATAATTCTTCTTCATTCACCGCTTTTTCCTGAAAGTACCTTGCTATTTCCTCATAAGCTTCTTTTTCTTTAGTTTCATTTGATGATTCTTTTCCTTCATTTGTCTCGGAATTATTAAAAGAATTTTCTGGTCCTTTCATAAAGTTTATATTAAACATTAAGATTCTTAATTATTTTAGAATATTTTATTTATAAAAGCAAAAAACCTCTTAATAAGAGGTTTTTGTAATTGATTATTATCTTTGTAAAAATTTATTATGGCATCTCTGAATTAAATTCTAAAATATAATCTTGACCGCTGTTTAATGGTTCGTAATAAAAACTTTCTGCATTTTCTGGAAGCGTAATTAAATATCTTAATAACTTTAAGGTGGTAAACATCATTGCGCTATTATTCTCCGTAGGATAATGACCTTTATTTATATAATAAACCTCAAGAGCTGTTGTAATTTGATGTAGGTTAGCGCTATTAACAACCGATTTGGTCTCATCAATAATATCTTGAGTATTCAAAGTTACGCCATTGACTATAACGGCTGTCCCAATTAAAGAAGCAATTAGAAATGATAAAATTGAATTCATGTTTTTTAATATTTCTCATCCTATCCCAAATAAGACATAATGTCAATATGGCAACTGCGTAATTACATAAAAAATGATTTTTTGCATAAAAAAAAGAGGGCGACCTATTGTCGCCCCCACTTGTTTTGTGAATTACTACTTTGCTTCTTCCTTGAGAAGAGACATTAACCTTTCATAGTCATTGGCAAGAATTATTAATATGGATAAGATATTTTGTTTATAAGCCGTTTGTAATACCATACCGCTATTTAGCTAACTTGATTAAGTTTGATAAAATGATAAGGTGTTAGAGAAAGTAAGCTATTGTATTTTGAGTCACGATTCAAAATCGCTGAAATCCTAAGTCTCTAAAATTGCCAGAATCTTGGTAATTACGGTTGCCATGAGAGTGCAAGAAAGATTTTAGATGCTACTTACTGACTCTTAGGGTGGGTGTTTTTTTGACTGCCACCAGATTAAATACAGGGAGTTTGAGTATATAAGACCATTGGTCAGCAAACCTCTGCTTCCAGTGACAATGGATGAGAATCAGTAAAATTACGGTTCCCGCTACAAGCACGCCGACAATGTGCCGAATGTCTACCTCAATGACGACAAGCCGAAGCTCAACTGGAACAATCTCGACAACTCGAATGACAAGTGGGGTTCCGCTTCCTGCTGTAGCCTCTAAAATCAAAAAGCAAAAACGTCCTCTGGGACGTTTTTGCTTTTATGTCACGGAACGAATCCAACCGCCGAGCATTCGACCGATTTCTTGTATTTGACCTTCCAGTTTTAAGTATTTTTTATTATCAATCATCTTCAGCTCTCTGGCCATTCTAATCATAACTTTTAGAACGTCAAATTTATTGTTTGCTTCTAAAAGTTTATTTTTCTTCTCTTGCTTATAAGAGCTGACTGCTGATAAAATCAATTCCATAAAAGATACAATATATTCTTCGCATTTTTTACCTAGCATGTATTGATCTTTTTTAGGAAACGTTTTGAGACACAGATAATACTCTTTGTAAAGATCAACGATCTTTTTTAGAATCGGCGCCTCATTTTGAATTTGATCTAAATTTTGCATATGAAGATTTATAAGAATATTTTTAATAATATTATTTCAATGGATAATCTGCTTTTGGCGTGGGATGAATTTAAGAAAGGTAAAAGAAACAAAAGTGATGTCCAACAATTTGAATTAAATCTAGAGGATAATCTGTTTGAACTCCACCAAGACTTGAAAAGCAAGAAATACAAGCATTGCAAATATATTGGCTTTTATATCAACGACCCTAAGAAGCGTCATATCCATAAAGCAGAAGTAAAAGACAGGATAGTCCATCATGCAATCCACCGAATACTCTATCCTATTTTCAATCCGACTTTTATTTTTGATTCCTATTCTTCTCGCAAAGATAAGGGTACCCATAAGGCGGTAATCAAGCTGAACAAGATGTTAAGAAAGGTTAGTCAGACTTACGGTAATTGTTTTGTTTTAAAGTGCGATATTAAAAAATTCTTTCCAACCATTGATCATGAAGTATTGGTTAAAATTATCTCTAAAAAAATATTGGATAAAAATGCTTTGTGGTTAATTAGAAAAATTATTAAAAGTTTTGAGTCTAAATTCACTACCAAGAGAAACAAGAAAGGAGTTCCTATCGGCAATCTCACTTCTCAAATATTGGTCAATGTATATATGAATGAGCTGGATCAATTTATTAAACAAACACTCAAAGTAAAACATTATATTCGCTATGCCGATGATTTTATTATCGTCCATCATGATAAAAATTATTTAGATAAAATTCTTATTGAAATCGAGAAATTTCTTAAAAAAGAGCTGAAAATATCTTTGCACCCAAATAAAGTTTCTATTAGAAAATACCACCAGGGCATTGATTACCTTGGTTATGTTGTTTTGCCTAAAGCCATAATATTAAGAACCAAAACGAAACGAAGGATTTTTAGAAAGCTAAGACAGAGAGTAAAAGAATACAAGCAGGGTAAAATAGACGAAAAAACCTTGTTACAATCCTTTAATTCTTACTTGGGGGTATTAAGTCATGCCAAGAGCTATAAGCTTGAGCAAGAGTTAAAACATAAAACATGGGAATGGTTAAAAGCTCCTTAGAAGCCTTTTATTTAGAAAGTGTAGATAATATTTTTATTTTACTATAAATTTTAAAAAAAGAAGAGGGGCAGACCAACTTTGGTCTGCCCTTTCTGGTGTATTTTTTGTAAAAATTTGTAGCGACCCCGACTAGTGTCGGGGAAACAAAGAACAAGAAACCAAAAGGCCCAAAGTGCCGAAGAACCTAGGACCGACTACAGCAGGAAGCGGAACCCCACCTGCCATTCGAGTTGCCGAGATAGCTCCAGAGGAGCCTCGGCCCGTCGCCACTGAGGTAGACAAGCGGCACATCGTCGGCGCGCCCGTAGCGGGAACCCTTGCAGCCCACATTGTGCTCTGAGAGCACGTTAGTGTGAACACATACGGCGATACCCTCGTCAGCCGTCAGACAGGATCGTTTCTGCTCCGTGATGAGCTTCTCTGCCTTTTCGGGCGACTTACTGCCGTCTTTCACGTTGTAGATGAAATACGGATTCTTCGGGGTTTCCACTTGGTCGGTGATCTCGTTCGGATCGAGGTAGGTGTAGCCCACCTTCTTACCGTTACGAACCATGGGCATGAGTCCGTAGACGCCCATATAGGTTCGCGGAATCACCGGCACGAACGGAATGTACCCTTTGGAAATCTCCATCTCGGCTGCTTTTGATAGCACTGCATCACGCTGGTTCTGGAACGCTTCCAGAATGGCCTGTGGGCAACCCCGTGACTTTAGGGTTTCCATCTGGCTGTCAAACAACTTGGCCAGTCCATTCTTTCGTTCCTGCGTCATTTCAACGGTGGCCTGTTTCTTAGCCTCTGCCACCAGATCCACCAGATCGTCAATCTCTTCCGCTATCAGCCCTTTGAAAAAGGCTGTCAGTTTGGCCACGAGACTCTCGCGTTGATCTTTACGCAACATTTTGTACCTCCTTTTAGTTTTTTTTGCTGGCCTACCTATACTGCTTTCATTATACCATAGTAATATCTAAAATGCAAGTTTTTTGCTACAAAACCTATAAATTTCGCTCATTTTGTTTAGATGTCATTCTGTCTAACTAACTTGGCCAAATCTTCTTCGCTTTCATATCCTCTCAGTCTGCCATTTAGCATTTAGCAACAATTCATTATAACATATTTTATATTAAAAATCAACAAATATGGGTAATGCGTGCATATATAATGATGTTTTGTTAAAAAGTTCTACCATCCACAAGCCCTTAATAAAAAAATGTCCTGACAATTAGTCGGGGAATAAAAACGCCTAACTTCGCTTAAGATTATAAAACATTTAATTTCCTTCGTCGTTTCACTCCTCAGGACATAAAAATCTCTAAGCTCGTTAATACTCGCTAAGAGATTCTAATGCGGTACCTTTTGGTTGAAATTCTAACTTTTTTTGAACAGAACCCCGACTGACGCACGCTCCGCGTGCGTGGTGGCTCTGAACTCAATTTTACGCTCGGAAAGCGTGGTAATTCAATCGGTGCGTTTCCGTCCGCCTCCGCTTCGCTACGGCGAACCAAAACAGAAATTTTTTCAATACATTTTTTTAATTTTTTTCTGCCCCCATTTTTTTCTTTTAATAGGAATTGAAAAATTTTCTGTTTTGGTTTCCTCTTAATCAGAGGAAAGCGGAAACGCTCTATTCTTAATCGCAAAAGGGCAAAAATTCCTTCCCCCCAACCCCCTTCCTTTTTGCCCTTTTGCTTTTCGGGCTTCGCCCGATTTTTTTCGGCATTTAACAAAATCTCTCCATAATTAGTATAACCTATTTTGGGATATACTACAATAGGATATATACTAAACATAATATGACTAAGTCAATTTATTCAAAGGAATATAAAAACACTATTAAAAAGCTTAACCAAGCTAGACTTGAAATTGGCTTAAAACAGGAAGAAGTCGCTAAAAAGCTTAAAAAACCACAATCTTATATTTCAAAAATTGAAAGAGGTGAACGCAGAATTGATATTGCAGAATTGCAAGAGTTTTCAAAAATATATAAAAAAGATATAAATTATTTTATTTAAAATATGTATATAGAAGAATTTGATAAATTTTTACAAACAGTACCACTCAAAGACTATAGAAAAAAATATAGTCGTATTAAAATTGTTGAAATGGACTTACCGAAAGATATTCAAGCAATTGAACTTCTATATAAAGTATATTGGGATGAAAAGAAATTTATATCTTTTGATGATTTTTATAAAAGATATTTACAAGAAAAGAATGAGCTACTTGAAAAATTTAGAAATAAAACAACAATGTGTAAAGATTGTTTCGTTCGTGGTATAGAGGCTAGAACTTATAGAACTTGGGCAGGGCTAATAACTCAAATTCATGGCGGTTATGTTGCCGAGTCTGTTTTTGGCGAAGGAACAGTTAGTATGTCAAGAGAGCTAGATTCCCTGGGTGCCGATATAAGAGTGAATTATAAAAATCATATTCTAAATTATCAAGTGAAGAAAACAAGTTTTAGTGGAGTAATGAGTAGGGTGCCACTTCCGAGGAAAAAGAAAAATAGCGGGGAAGATATAGACATAAAATATGAAGTACCAACTTGTTTATCTGATCCAAAAACAAAAAAAGGCGAGTTTAGAGTGCCATATTTAAGATTTTTAGAAGACAGGCGAACAGCGGCATTTGGTAATGGTTTTGTTGTTTTTACATCAGAAACCTTTTTGTCGAAGAAAAAAGAAATTGATAATTCTTTAAAATAATTTAGGGGTATATTTAGTTTTTTCTAGATATTTTTCTGCTAATTTAATATAATCGGGATTTATTTCAAAGCCGATGTAAGACTGACCCAATACTTTTGCGGCTACACATTCAGATCCAGTACCAACAAAAGGTACTAATACAACCCCACCTTTTTTTGGTGTAGCAGACATTACTAACTTTTTTGATAATTCTAGAGGTTTTTGTGTCGGATGTTTAACTATTTCATGTTTTGTGTGATTTTTTAACTCTCTTGGTTCAAAAACTTGATTTTTACAAGTTTTACAAATAAACCACCTTTCATTCATTCCAGCACCACCAGCTAAGGCTGGTATTTTTATTACATCGCGAGGTAAAGCACCACCAGCATGAGCATTATAAACTGTTTCTTTCCCATTACTACTAAATCTGCCCGCTGTCCCTTTTCTAACTTTTCCTGCGGCTCCGTTTAAAAAGCCTTTGGTGTAAGGTTCCCTGACATCATCCTTGTTAAAAATTGGTCTGTCTTTCCAAGCACAAATTATAGCTTCATGGCTTCTTTGCCAAAAGTTCAAAGACGCAACATTTTTATTTGTATAATGCCAAATAAGCCAGCGTTTATTGATTGGAATTTCCACAGACAGATAGGCAAGTATTTCGCTAAATCCATAAATAAAAATTGTTCCGGCTGGTTTCATTACGCGAATTGACTCATTTATCCATTCTTTGCACCAAGCAACATATTCTTTTAATTCGCGTTTATCTAAGTTGTTTCCAAAATCTTTCCCGATATTGTATGGTGGATCAATAATAATAACATCGCAACTTTCATTTGGTAGTTTTTTTAATTCTTCAACGGCATCGCCCAAAATAATTTTATTTAAAGGAAGCGTTTTATTTCTTTTTATCTCCTTACTTTCAAAAAGTTTCTCCGCCTGTATTTCTTCCTCATTCCTTATTACATCAATAACAATGCCCTGAATTGTTAATTTTCTATCTCTTTTTATGATAATCGGCTCAATTGTTTTATTCGCTGGTTGAAGTCTTATATAATTTTTTTCCTTATAAAATTTTTTTAAAGTCGCTTCGTAATTATCCACAAGGGCAACTACTTTTTGTCCATTTTCAGCAGTATCTTGTTGCTTAACTAAAACTAAATCACCGTCATTAATATTTTCATCAATCATACTGTCGCCAACTACTCTTAACGCATAAAATTCACCATTGTGAGATATTTTACTTCTTGGAACAGCAATTGTTTCTCTATTTTGGTTTTGTATCGCCTCAATGGGCTGACCAGCCGCAATTAGTCCGAGCAATGGAATATTAACCATTTTTTCATTTTCATAAACATCAATTGATCTTGGTCTATTGTCTTGCTTTCCTATAAAACCTAAATCTTGCAATTTCTTAACATGAAAATGTGCAGTAGAAACAGAGGCAACTTTAAGTTTTTTGCTTATTTCCTCCAAAGAGGGGGCATACCCCTTTTTCTTGTGATAAGAGGATATAAAGTCTAAAACTTGTTTTTGTCTTTTTGTGAGCATAGCACTTGACTTAATTTATTATTAACATTATACTTATAGTATAATAGAAAGAAAATAGAAAGTCCATAGCTAACTTATCCACATAATTTAATATAAATATATGACCAAATTTACAAATGCAAAAAAATTTAATAAATCCAGTATTAAAAATATTCCGGAAAATAAACCTATTGTTTATCGTTTATTAAATAATTCAAGCAAAGAATTATACACGGGCATAGCAAAAAGGAATAGACCGCAAGACAGATTGTTAGAACATCTTAATATAAAGAAAGAAAAAATTAGCGGGGCAACAAAAATAAAAATTGCTCAAGTTCCAAATTTAGAAAGCGCAAAAAAATTAGAACAGAGACTCATAAAAAAACTTCAACCAAAATTCAATATTAAAGATAAATAATGC
Source organism: uncultured Candidatus Saccharibacteria bacterium (assembly GCA_964398685.1). Lineage (GTDB taxonomy): Bacteria > Patescibacteriota > Minisyncoccia > JBAYJV01 > JBAYJV01 > CAYNNF01. Next base: position 72,696 of record CAYNNF010000003.1, read on the forward strand.
ATGGAAAATAAACGCAAACATCTTGAATTTATACAAGGAATCATTTCCAGAATGGCTGGTAATTTGTTTTTTCTAAGAGGTTGGACGATTACCTTGATTGGGGCATTGCTTGCACTGTTTTCGAAAGGTAATAATTCCAATTACATTATTTATTTTCTTATAGTTCTTACTCTCGTTTTTTGGATTTTAGACGGCTATTTTCTTTCTCAAGAACGATTATTCAGAGCTTTATATAATCATGTTAGAAAACTAAAAGAAGAAGAAATTGATTTTTCTATGGATACAAGTGAGTATAAAAAATATAAGAAAAATACTTTGATATACTCGATGTTTTCGTCTACTCTTTTAGTTTTTTATCTACCCTTGATTGGTGCTGCATTATTTATTATGTATCAGTTAAAATAAAATTATGTCAAAAAAAGTATTTGTTAGTTTCGATTTCGATAATGATAGTGGTATCAAAAATTTTGTAATGGGACAAGCAAAATTATCAACTTCTCCATTTTGGGGTGCAGATTGGTCAATGAAAGAAGCAGTGGCACAAACCAAATGGGAGGACGAAGCAGAAAGAAGAATAAAACAGTGCGATATCGTTCTTGTTATGGTCGGAAAACAAACCTATAAAGCAAGTGGGGTATTAAAAGAAGTAGAATTTGCACGACAATACAATAAGCCGATTGCGCAAATTATTGCTTACTCTGATCTTGTAAACCCGACTCCTGTTGCTAATGCGGGTCGGCTATATAGGTGGAGTTGGGAAAATTTAAAGACACTTATTTAAGTAAAAAATATGGCAACAAAAAGACAAGTATTTTATAGTTTTCATTACAAACCAGATTGTTGGCGTGTAGCAAATATTCGCAATATAGGTGCTATAGAAAGAAATAAACCAGCGCCAGATAATGATTGGGAAACAATTATCAAGGGTGGCGATGAAGCAATTAAAAAATGGATTAAAAATCAAATGCAATACCGCTCATGCACGATTGTTCTTGTCGGTAATAAAACCGCAGATAGAAAATGGATAAATTACGAAATAGTGAAGTCGTGGG
>CAYNNF010000004.1:0-12414 GCA_964398685.1 uncultured Candidatus Saccharibacteria bacterium
GTTTGAAAGCTTGCCCTCAAACGAAGTTTTCAAGCTTCGCTTATAAACAGAGTTTGAAAGCTTGCCCTCAAACGAAGTTTTCAAGCTTCGCTTATAAACAGAGAAAGTTTTCAAGCTTCGCTTATAAAAAATTTAGAACTTACTCTGTGCTAAAACTTGTCTCCATATATCTCAACTTTCTTTATCGAGTAGCTAAGCCTGATGGTTATTTTGATAATTATATTAATTCAGATCGTGTTATTGATAAGCAAAGAAATATCCAAGAAAATTTAGAAGATTCTAACGCCAGGGCTCTATATGCTCTTGCTTTGGTTTCAATTACCAAGCAAATCCCCAAACGCTTTAGAAAACAAGCCCATTCTCTCTTTGAACAAAGTTTCCAGAAAAATATTACTTTCTCCTCGCCTCGCGCTATCGCTTTTTACATTAAGGCTCTCCATTGTTTACTTTCAAAATGGAAAGAACCCAAGACTCTCGCTGCATTAAGGTCATGCTGTGAACAACTTATAATTTTATATGAGAAGAGTCGATCGCCGGACTGGGAATGGTTTGAGCATTATTTAACATATTCAAATGCCATCCTGCCAGAAGCACTCCTCCTCGGATACAAAATAACTAGAGAGAGAAAATATCTCGAAGTGTCTGAAAAAACCCTCGATTTCTTAATTAAACATACCTTTTCCACCCAAGGCGGACCTGCCTCTGGCAGGAAGGATAATATGTATATTCCTGTCGGCCAAAGCGGCTGGTTTCCCAAGGAAGGGACAAGACAATATTTTGACCAGCAGCCCGAAGACACCGCTGCCACCGTAGAAACTCTCAACGTAATGTTTCAGGTAACAAACAGAAAGTATTATAAAGAATTAGCGAACATCGCATTTAACTGGTTTCTAGGGGATAATATTCTTGGGCAGGTTGTATACGATCGGACCACTGGAGGATGTTATGATGGGATTGGGGAAAAATTTATTAATCTCAACCAGGGCGCCGAATCTACAATTTCTTACCTTTTAGCCCGTCTCTCTTTTGAGAACTAGATCCAGTATTCTCTGTTTTTACGAGGAATGGGCGGCGCGCCAGTTTTACTGGAAAGAAATTCGGCGGGCAGAAACGTTGGGGTGGAGTTTCAAATCATTCGGGATTTCGTTCAAAAAGGATTCGAGCTTCGTTCAGTAATTGCGATATAAATTATAGATAGAGCCGCTCGGCTCTTTTTTTATAATTAAAAAGACGAGGGGTTAGCCTCGTCTTTGCTGTCTATGCCTATTTGCGCTTGTTGCCAGCGCTAAGCTGCGTCTCTGGCTCCTTGGAGCAGAATACCTCAAAGGACGCCGAAACACAGACCGTCTTTTATCTCTCAAATCTTGTTCGCTTTGATCAAAGGGAAATGTAGTGCCTGAAACTATGTCTGCGATATCAGCCCAATCATTAAATTCTGGTTGGCGCAGAAGCTGACGCGCCATACCGCCAATAATGCCGGGCATTTTAATAGCTTCGGCCATCATTTCTCTCGTCTTCATTTTTGCCATCTTCCGTTATCCCCCCTTTTTAAAGAAGACCTGCTTGCCTTATCTCGTCCAAAAAACTAGCCAGATTTTGAGTTTCCTTTCGTGTATCGCTCGGCCTCTTGCTCTCAACAAAAGCATATTTATTGTTTTGGCGAAACGGCCCTTTAGTTCCTTGGCTGTTTCCTGTCTTCGTCTTTGGATCAGTATGCTTTAGTTTGTTCAATATTTCCCCCTTTTTTAAGTACTAATAATAGATTAACATATAAAATATCGTTTGTCAAATCAAAATAGTTTTCTTTTGGTTTTTTAGAAACCATAGTGTAACTAAGTTACGCTACGGAGGTTGGGTTAAGTTAAAAAGTCCCTGTCGGCTTTTTTTATTCCTCTAAAAGAATGATATAATTAACAAATGGATTATACAAAAACTTTTTTTGGAATAACAATTGCAACATTTCTTTTAGCGCTTTTTGTGATTGGAAATGTTATGAGCTTAGAAACAACTTGGCTTGGAATCTATAGTTCTGAAGGGAACATTCAAAAAGAAATAAAAAATGAATATAGTAAAACTTTTTTTACAAAAAGAAAATGCGAAAATTGGATTAAAGAAAGAAAAAAAATAAATCCTGATGGTCTATATGTTTGCGGCATGAACTGCGCCTTTCAAGGGGCCGGTTTCATCAACTGTGATAAATTGTATGAGTATTGATATTTATAATATATCGGCGACCTGTATCTTTTTAGCTGTAAATAAATAATTACTAAAATGTCTAATTTTTTTAACATACTTATTAAAAGTGAAGTAGCAGGAATTCAAATAAAATCTATTATTATCTTTGCCTACGCAATTTTATGCTGGATAGGAACTTTGATTTCAAAATTAAAATATCCAAAGAAGATAGATTGGCTTTTTGTGTTTTTTGCTCCTTTTTTAATGCCATTTTTTCTTTTTGCTCTTGGTGTAACAGTCATAATCTTTAATGGTGTTAGAACCATAGTTCATTTTTATGAAAATATTTTTGCTGGTTTATTTTTCGCAATAATCCAATTTTGGCAAATAATACCCAATACTCCGATATCTATGAAAAGTAGAATTATGGGTGATGGTGAGATATATTGGAGTCATAAAAGTCAAATGATTTTATTATCAATTTTTTTGTCTTTTCTGTTAGTAAAATTTTTTTGGCAATATTTTCCTAAAAAAGATGTTTTAAAAAAACATGAATATCTTAATGCGAGCATCCTTTTTGTTGTTATTATTAATAGTATTGTTTTAATTGATATGTTATTGTCACAAGCAACAGTAAATTTTAAGACATTTTTTTTAAGCTTAGCGGCAATTATCGTAGGTGGATTTGTTGATCAAATCAGAAGGGGGGAACGGTTGAAATTAAATCCCTTTAGCTATCTTTAATTTATACAACTCGTATTTTTGCAATTTGGAGGAAGTCGGGATCCTGCGCGTCAGGGGAACCTTGTAAAAAACATATGAGAAAAACATCTCAATCAGAAATTAGAAAAATTCAGCAGTCAAAAGGAAGTTATTTTATCTCTCTTCCAATTAGCCTCATGCGTAAGCTTGATTGGAGAGAAAAGCAAAAAGTTACAGTAACAAAACGAGGTAAAAAATTAAGCGTCAAAGATTGGAAAAAATAAAATATCTCAAAGTATGTATTATTTATATTTAGATGAATCTGGTGACTTGGGTTTTGATTTTGTTAATAAAAAACCATCGAAATTTTTTACGATAGCAGTTTTAGCTATAAAAGATGTTCAAAATAACAGAAAATTAGCTAAGGCAGTAAAAAAGACATTAAGAAGAAAGCTTAACCCGCGATCCAAAAGAAGCCGCATAATAGAGGAGCTTAAAGGAGAAGGCACAGATATAATCATTAAGAAATATTTCTATAACCAAGTAAAAGATATTGATTTTTCTCTTTATTCAATAACCCTCAATAAAATTCGGGTTTATAGTCGTCTATCAAGAAATAAATCTAGGGTATATAATTTTATCGCTCGGCAGGTTTTTGACCAGATTCCCTTTGAAAAGCACCGAAACACTAGAATTGTGCTAATAATAGATAGATCCAAGAGTAAAAAGGGGATTAAAGAATTCAATGAATATATTATTCATCAGCTAAAGAAAAGACTTGGCCCAAAAACTCCTTTTGATATTTATCATGAAGATTCAAAGAAAATAGGCGGCTTACAGACAGTTGATATGTTTGCATGGGGCATTCATAGAAAGTACGAATTAAGAGATAAAGAATGGCATCAAGTTTTTAAAGAAAAAATTGCTTTTGATAAACAATATTTATAAAATAAAAATCCCCTTTCGGGGAAGCACACCTCGTTAAGTTGTAATGTTATAATTCACTAACCACGATGTGGAGAAGCATTATAACCCTTAGCAAAGGATTTATCGCTTAGATAGAATTATAGCAGAAAAATAAAAAGAGTCAATAATTTTATCCACAGTTTATGATCTGTCGTTTATTTTTAGCCATTCCTTTATCAGAATTATATTTAGATAAATTCGAGGAATTGGCGGAAAAATTTAATATTAATGAGTCAAGTGGACTAAAAAAGAAAATCAATGAAAAGCAACCGGGAATTAGTCAATTATCTTGTTGAAATTGCTGTTTTGAAAAGTCCGCCAATTATCCGCGCATTTTTAAAAACAGACCGCGCTGATTTTGTTTCGCCGGAATACCAAAGCGAAGCCTATCAAGATTATCCTCTTCCCGTTGGATATGGAGCAACTATTTCACAGCCGTATACGGTTGCTTTTATGATGGAACTTTTGCGGCCTAAAAAAGGAGAAAAGATTTTGGATGTCGGATCAGGTTCCGGATGGACAACCGCGCTTCTTTCGCAAATTGTCGGCGAAAAAGGACAGGTCTTTGGAATTGAGATTGTGCCGGAATTAGTTGAATTTGGAAGAAAAAATCTTAAAAAATATAATTTAAAAAATACCCAAATTTTAAGGGCAGGACATGTTTTAGGGCTTCCTTCCAGAGCGCTTTTTGATAAAATCTTGGCCTCAGCTTCGGCCTTAAAAATTCCTAAAGAGTTTTTGGCTCAATTGGCGTCGCCAGGCATATTGGTTATGCCAATAGAGCGCTCTATATGGAAAATTGAAAAGGGCAAAAAGGGCAAAATGACTCAAGAAGAATTTCCGGGATTTTCATTTGTACCACTAAAATATATTGTATAGATGTCCAAAATTCACAAATTCAATTGATTTAAGTTGACAATCAGAAAAAAAGCGTTAGGATAACCTTAAATTACAGATCCTAAGGAGGGCAAAGTGAAATGGAATCCATTTCCTATAAAGAATAGAAATTTAAAAGAGGATTTGAAGGTTCTTTTCAAGTGGCTCGTTGGTTTGATTAAGAAATATAGAAGTAGGCCTCGCAGTTTTTTAGATTCTTGGTAAAAGCAAAAAAGGCAAAAAGGGAAAACCAATAAAGGAGGTATTATGACCGAAGCAACAGCAGTTAAAGCAAGAATTTTGTGGTTAGATTTTAATTCCGTTAAAGAATGTCCAATAGATTATTCCGTTGAAAAATATCTAAGAATAAAGATTGAATACGGGGGATATGATATCAGAGCATACGGCTCTTTGGATAAGATGCCTACGGCTATTAAAGAACAAATTGAAGAATTTGATCTTATTATTGCCGAGCCATTAAATACAATGATAACTGAAGAAAGCAAGGTATTTTATGAAAGTCTTAGAGATCAGTTTATTGAACTACCGCCACTTTCAAAAGATATATTTTTGCGTGGCTTAGGAACAATACATGCCCTGAAATGTTTAGCTCCTTCAGTTCCCCTAATGATCTATACTAATATTACCGAAAATACTAAGGTAGGTCGTCAAGCATTAGAAGAGCTAAGAGAAATTGAAGATATAGCGCAGATTATTGAAAAACCTCTTTTCTACAAAGAGTTCCTCATGGAAATTGAAAAAGCGATTGGAGGAAAGACTCAAAAAAAATAAAAAAGAGAGACAGCCCGCCTAAGAAAGCAGGCTGTTTTTTATTATTAGTTATTAAATGTTGGTCAAATCATTTTTTTGCTTCTTTTAAATTTATCGTATCTTCAATAGTTTTTTACGCAAATATATGTTTTGTTTTCAACCTTCTGAATTTCTAAATCAAAATATCCCCCTTTTTCGCTTCTAAAATCATTAAACAATCTCCATTCATTCCAATGCCAGATAGTTAGATAATCAGCATAACGATTATTGGAATTATCATAATCGCCTTCCAGCACAATTAATTCATTTTTCCCATCACTATTTACATCTTGGATTGCCATTTCTTTAATCGGCGCGTCAAGAGTAGAAGAGCCCCAAAACAATTTTATTTTATTTTCTTGCCATTTATAAATAAAAAAATGATTGCTCCAATCATTAGTGTTTTTCTCTAACCAAAATGGCAAATCGGGTCCGTATTTCCCGATTTTCCAAAGCGATACCAAAATATCTATTTTTCTGTCATTATCTATATCCGCCAAAACAATGTTTTCTGCCTTAAATTTGGCATCGCTTTGCCAGATAATTTTTCCTTTTTTTTCTATATAAGCCCGACTGTTTTTTATAAAAGCTTTTTCAGTCTCTCCATCGTCGTCAATGTCGGCCCTTTCCTTTTTTACTCTTTGCGCGCTAAAACAAATATCGTTTTCATCTCTTTCTTGATATTTTTTTCCATTCCAACCATAAACTAAAAATTTATAGCTTCGGTGGCCAGAGAACAGCCAGCCAGTTAAAGTCATTATTACACCAACCAGAAAGATAAAGAATATTATTTTTTTATCTTTCATTATAAACAGTATAAGCGTTTGTCCAGTCGGCCATTTTTGGAGCATCATCAGAACTTAAAATATCGCGCCATTTTTCATCGGTTAAACGAACTGACATTGGCCATGCAAATTCATATTGAGTATAAACTCCGCCGACAGCAATTCTTAATTTACCGTCTATCGGAACAACTGCATAAATCGTTGCAACATTGCCTGTTCCTTCCTCTATAACATATCCATTGGGATCTGTAGCAACATCAGCGACAATTGACGCTGGTTCCTCGCTTAGTTGATTGGAACTTTCAATGCCTCTATCTTTGAACGCTTCTATCCAAAAATGCTCTAAGCTACCACCATAGGTTTTGATTAACTCATAATCTTCATCATTTAGGGATTGATTATTCAATTCTTTTTCGGAAATTTCTTTAAGACGTAAAATTAAAGTTTCCATTTTTTCCAGAAATTCAGCATTTTCATCTGAAAGCAAGTTTCTTATCTGGAGTCCTTCTTTGGTCATTTTGAGCAAACCAGCCAAGCGGGCATAAAGATAAACATTGGGCTCAACATAACCCCTATCGTCTTTTTCTTCAATGCCGCCACCGCCCAACTCGGCGTACACCTGTTTGGCGTAAAGAATTGTGTCATGCTTCAGCTCTGTCCAACTTCCCAAATAAGCAGTTAAATCTTTCTTTCCCCATGCCTGATTTGTCATAAATGAAGGCCAACCCGCGCCTTTTTCTTGAAGTAGGGGCTTCAAAGAATAAAGCCAGCCCCAATATAAATTCTGAGTCCAAGTTGTTTCATCAAGTCCGGAAACATGTTCTTGCATTTTTGCCATATTCTCTGGATAACAGGCATAGTCAAATTCGCCTTCTTCCTTAAGAATATCTGTCGCCACCCCAGATCCCATAGCAGAAGAAATATCTAGTCCTTTAGGCAAGCATCTTGCCCCCGATAAACACCCAGTTTGTGTCATATCAAAATCGGCGCAAGATTTTGTTTTATCTCCCACCTCTCTATAAAGTAATCGTTGAAAGATAGATGCGTCAATAGTAAAACGCTGTCCCATAAAACGAAAACCGGTAATTTCCTCTTTTCTGTCGGGCTGAAGAGATGCTTCAAAAATCGGCATTGAATTAATCTGGGGAGGAGATAATTCTTTAGCTTTTTCTATAAAACTATTAAATTTATTTTTATCTTTTAGTAAAAGCGCGGTGTTTAGTTCTTCGGTTCCATAAATGCTTTTTAAAAGATCGTAATAATCATAAAAGGAAATATCGTCTGCTTTTCCGACAAAGAAAACAGTTGGTTCATAAATTCTATCCCAACGTTTGTATCTCTCCCCATCCTCTTTGAGGGCCAGGGTTAAAAGAACGGCTGATTTAGTTTCGTCCATTTCTTTTAAACGGAAAGTTATTCTTCCTAAATACATCATCGCTTTAAAATATGCCTTTAGATCCTCGCTCTTGGTATAATGCCCCCTTGGCACATATTGAGAATAATCTTCGTTAAGCGCTTCTAAAGATAAAACTCCTTGGGGGGTTCCAATATAAGTATTCGTTTTAGGATCTCGTCCAATGTTCATCACGGGCGATTCTGCGATGCCTTGATCGTCCGCAATCAATAATAGCTCTTTTTCCACTTCTTTTTTCACATATTCGGGAATTGCCATTTCTGGATAAAGAATCTTATCTACAACCGCAAAGAAAGCAACATTCCTCTTGGCGGCATTTTCCCAATCAGTTCCTTTTAATTCTTCATATTGCGATTGGGACGCTTGAAGCATCTGGTACGCTAATTCTGTTAATTCCGGTTTTAGCTCGGTTTTTTCCAAATCTCTCAATAAATAATCAAAAGCTAAATGATAATTATGAACGATTGAGTCGGCGGTAATAAAATTAGGCGTGTAATCATAGCGATTACTTTCGTAAATTGAAAAAAATTCTTGGTTATATGCCGGCAATGTAACCACAAAATTATTTTTTGCCAAAGCTTCTTTAGCGTTATCCGACAAGAAAAAGAAGTCGTTCTTATTAATAACATTAGACAAATCTTTCTCAACTGAATAACTGGGTATTTGCGGTGTTATATTGACAGAAACTTCCTCGTATTCAGCAAATTTTTGTGCAAAGGCCACAGGGACCAACGCAGGTTCATTCGGATGATTGTCTGGAGGCAATGGCTCGCCTCTCGGCACAAAATATGTGTAAGCAAAATAGCCGCCTCCAACAACTAAAAGCGCTAAGATTATAAAAATAGGCCATTTAAAAGAATTTTTTGACTTTTCAGGCGCTATTTTTGGCGGGGCGCCTTGCTTATTTTCATTTTGAAGAATTTTCTCATTTTGCAAATTATTATTTTTGTCCTCCATATTTTTTTAAACACAAATAATTTTATTGTTAATTGTTGGTTAAGTCACTCTCTCCACCTCTGCAAAACTAGTAATACCCTTAATTATCTTCAAATATCCATCTTGTTTCATAGTCATAAATCCTTGGGCTTTTAATAATTCTAAAATTTCAGTATGGGTTGCGCGAGATAAAATCAATTTTTCAATTTCAGGATTAATCTCAAATATCTCAAAAATACCAATTCTTCCTTGATAACCAAGCCCCAAACATTTATCACAACCTTTGGCGCGATAAAGCTTTTTTACGATGGGTGTAGATCCATTATTTTTAAGCGAAGAAAGTTCTTTTTCAATCATTTCCTTTTCTTTTCCTTCTGGCTCATATTCCTCTTTGCAGTGATCACAAAGCTTGCGAACTAATCGCTGAGCGATAACAAGTTTTAAAGAAGAGGTAATTGATTTTTCTTCAGCGCCTAAATCTCGCAAACGCGGAATTGCTCCAGCTGCGTCATTGGTATGAAGAGTTGAAAAAACTAAATGGCCCGTTAGCGAGGCCTGAATTGCCATATCAGCCGTTTCTCTATCTCTAATCTCTCCTACTAAAATCACATCAGGATCCTGCCTGACAATTGCTTTAAGCGCCTGAGTAAAAGTATATCCTTCTTCTTGATTGATTTGAGATTGAATCACCCCCTTAATTTGGTACTCAATCGGATTCTCTACGGTGATAATTTTAATGTCCGATTTATTAATATGTTTAATAAATGAATAAAGCGTCGTTGTTTTTCCTGAACCAGTTGGTCCAGTGGTTAAAATAAGACCATTCGGTTCAGAAAGAGCTGTTTTAACTTTTTCAAATTCATTTTCGTGAATTCCTAAGTTATTGATATCCAGCCCAACTGCTCCCGTCCCCAATAATCTCATAACAATTGTTTCTCCGTAAGCTTCCGGCAAAACCGAAACTCTAACATCAACTTTTTTAATATTATCGTTTTCGTCGGGCAGATCAAAAGAAAATCGCCCGTCCTGATTGGTATTGTGGATATTAATTTTAAGGCCTGAGAGGATTTTAATTCGCGTTAAAATGTGTTCATAGTTTTTCTGGGAGATTTCAACTATATCATTAAGAACGCCGTCAATCCTATATCTTAGCTTAACCGCATTTTCTTGTGGTTCAAAGTGAATATCGGACGCCCGAGAAAAGTATCCTCCGGCAATAACAACATTTAAAATCTCGGAAGTTGAAATATTCAGAATCTTGTCTTTAAGGCCGTCAATGTGTTTAAGTCCTTTTTTGAGGTCTTGAATTAGGTCTTTTTTAATCCTGAACACTCCTTTTAGACTTTCCGTCGGTGGCGTATAAATTTCATAAATTTGCCAGGCTTTTTCAAGGCTTGTTTCTGAGGCAATAAAGATATTAAGATCATAACCTTTGTCCTCTAATTTTTTGATTAAAGATTGAGTCTGGGGAATTTCTTTACTGTTAATAACAATCTCAAGGCGCTTGCCAATTTTTTGTACTATCGCGCTTTTCGCTTCTTTGGCCTCATTCTCAGAAAGCATAATAATCGCCTCTCTGTCAATTGGCGTTGAAGTTAAATTAACATAGGGATAGCCTTCTTTTTGAGCGCGTTCCTCGGTTCTTTTTTCTTCCTGCTCGCGCCTAAGTTTGTTTAATGGTAATTTATGTTTAGGTTTATTTAGCATAATAAAAATTAACAATTAATAAATTTTTGGCAGGCGAGTGAAATGGTTTTGCGAAGTTTTTTTAGAGGATTATCCTCGCCAAAACGGTAATTGATTTAATCTTGGGGATGTCGGAATTCCCAAAGTTTAAAGGTGGAGAGGATTTGATTTATTGTCGGCAGGCACTCAAGATTGGCGGAATGATAAATAAGGAAGTACGGATAATCCCAATCGTAAGGATAATCTAAATTTATAAATGCAAAATCTTCTGTATCTCTATTGAGAAATCTCCAGAATGTTCTTTCTTGTTTTTTGCTCCCAATCTTAACAATATCTTTTGTTACATCAATCTTGATGTCAGGATCTTCAAATCCTGCTGGAGCGCCGTCAAGACCAATATAACAATTATCACCAAAAGAAATTTTAACATTACCCAAAACATTATAGCCGAGATTTTCTATTTCAGCATTTTTGGGGTACTGTATTGCATATCTTCTCTCCACGTTATTATATGTTTCCCAGTTAACAATATTTATATCTTCTCCTGGCCAAAATTTCCAAACAAAAAATCCAGCAATGATTAAAATAATTAAACTTATGATGATTAGAAAAATTTTCTTTTTCATACCATTCAATTTTACTTTACTTTTGCCTATTTTCCAAGTTAAGATAAAAAATGATTAATCTGATATAATATTAACATGAAATTTAAAACCAATAATCCAGTTGAAACAAGAGAATTAGCTAAGAAGCTTGTTCAAATTTTTGTTCAATCAGAAAAAAATAGAAAAAATGCCCTTGTCGTTTCTTTAGAGGGCGAGCTGGGAACCGGCAAAACCACATTCACTCAAGGCCTCGCAAAAGCGCTTGGCGTTGAAAGCTGGATAAAAAGCCCGACTTTTATTTTAATGCGCGAACACATTATTCAAAATAAAAAATTAAAAAATAACAACTTGTCTCGTCTTTATCACGTGGACTGTTATAGGCTGACAAAACCAGAGGCATTAATTGAAATCGGCCTTAAAGATATCCTTAAAGATCCGCAAAATATCGTTTTAATTGAATGGGGAGAGAAAATTGCAAAATTCTTACCCCAAAATACAATAAGAATAAAGTTTAAACATTTAAGTCACGATCAAAGAGAAATTAAAATTTTATGAAACGTTTATTGATTATTGATTCACACGCTCTCCTTCATCGCGCCTACCACGCTTTGCCATCTTTGGTAAATTATAAAGGAGAGCCCATCGGCGCGATTTATGGTTTTGCGTCAATTCTTGTGAGTGCCATAGCTAAAATTAAGCCGGATTATTTGGTGGCTTGTTTTGATTTGCCAAAGCCAACGCTTAGGCATAAAAAATTTGCGGACTATAAAGCTAAGCGGCCAAAAACTCCCGATGATTTGATAAAACAATTTACGCTTGTCAGACGTTTTTTAAAAAATTTAGAAATACCTATTATGGAGAAGGAAGGATATGAAGCTGATGACGCCATTGGAACGATTACGGAAATTATGTTTAAGAATCATAAGAATATAGAAAATATTGTCGTGACGGGAGATTTGGATACTCTTCAATTAATTAACAAGCAAACAAAAATATTAACGCCTCGTCGAGGAGTTTCAGATCCAATTATGTACGATGAAGAAAAGCTTAAAGAAAGGTTTCCCGGTCTCAGCCCCGACCAGGTTATTGAGTACAAAGGATTAAGGGGCGATCCTTCCGATAATATTCCCGGCGTACCAGGCATTGGAGAAAAGGGAGCAATCAAACTTATCAATAAGTTCGGCACAATAGATAAAATGTACAAAAGTTTAGAAAATAAAAAAGAGGCCGAACATTTCTTGAAAGAAAAAATACTAAGCCCGTCAGTGCTAAAAAAACTTGAAGAAAACAAAGACTTGGCTTTTTTCAGCAGGGAATTAGCAACAATTTATAGAAATATTCCCATTAAATTTAACCTCAAAGACGCTGAGTGGAATCCTAATCCGACAAAAACCGAAAATGCGCTTTTAGATTTCGGGCTCAGGTCTTTAGTAAGAAGGTATCGAGCCATATCTGAAGG
>CAYNNF010000004.1:12514-55427 GCA_964398685.1 uncultured Candidatus Saccharibacteria bacterium
TTTTAGATTTCGGGCTCAGGTCTTTAGTAAGAAGGTATCGAGCCATATCTGAAGGCAAAGAACCGTCTTCTCCTCCGCGCAGAGCTTCGGCGGATCAACCAAAAAAAGAACCAAAAAAAGAGACTGATTCCATTAGACAAAATTCACTGTTTTAGAAAAACCCACGCATCACAACTTGCTTTGCTCGTCGGGTGCGGGGTGCAAGATTTATTAATTTCACTTTAGTTCAATAAATTAATCTAGCATGCCCGAGTTACCAGAAGTTGAAACAACCGTAAGAGAATTAAAAAAAACACTCATAAATTTGGGCGTTGTTGATGTTTGGTCTGATTGGGAAAAATCAATCAAGAGTCAATCTCTTAAAATTTTTAAACAAAACATCGTTGGAGAAAAAATTTTAAACATATCTCGCAGAGCGAAAATTATAATATTTGAATTATCTGGAGAAAAAATCCTCTTGGCTCATCAAAAGATGACGGGCCATTTTTTGATTGGAAATTGGAAATATAACCCGCGAGCAAAAAGAAAGTGGCAGAGTGTAGAGGTCGGACCCTTACACGATCGCGTTAATGACTATATTCATATCATGTTTTGGCTGAATAATGGCCGACAACTCGCCTTTTCTGATCTTAGAAAATTCGGTTGGGTTTCTTTATATAAAAATACTAAACTTGAAGATATTGCCGAAATAAAATTATTAGGACCTGAACCACTATCAAAAAAATTCACTGTTGATGTTTTAAAAAGACAACTTGCCAAAACACGCCGACCAATTAAACAGGCATTGATGGATCAAAAAATAATTGCCGGCATTGGTAATATTTACGCTGACGAATCACTTTTTCTGTCAAAAATTCACCCCTTAATACCCGCCAATAAATTAAGTTTCCGAAAAATAAAAGAATTGCACAAAGCAATTCAATCCACCCTCAAAATCGCCATAAAGAATAAAGGCACGACTATTCTTTCAGGCGCTGAAGAATATCGCCTGCCCAGAGGCGAAAGAGGAAAATATCAAGAAATGAGAAAGGTCTATCGCCGAGAAGGAGAGCCATGTCCAGTTTGTGGCACTAAAATTAAAAGAATAAAAATCGGCCAAAGAAGCGCTCATTTTTGCAGTGCCTGCCAAAAGCTTGACTGACGGCAGGTCCTATGTGTCAGAAACTAAAAACTGATTCCTGTTAGCAGACAGACCTCAGAATCTTGATGAATTGAAAATATAAATAAATATACTTTTAAAAATGTGTGTTACCCGTTAACGCACATTTTGTTTTGGTAAAATTTGTTAAAGATAAGTGGTAAAAAATTAATAATTATTGTTTTTGATTGAATGTGTGGGGGTTATTTGCTAAAGTTAGGGGGTGATAAATGATAATTTTTGTTAAATAAAAGATGAGTAAATCATTTACAATTCACGATTTACCCAAAGAAGAACGTCCGCGTGAGCGATTGGTTAAATTTGGCGAACAGGCACTTTCGGTCCAAGAATTATTACAGCTTATTTTGGGTCGTGGTGTTGCCGGTGAATCAGTAGTAATTACAGCGCAAAAATTACTATCGCAATTTGGCGGTCTTCAAAAATTAGCCGAGGCAAGTATTGAGGAATTATCTTTAGTTAAAGGAATTGGGATAGCAAAAGCAACCCAAATAAAAGCCGTTTTTGAAATTGGTCGTCGGCTTTCTACGCAGACCACGCCTTATAAGAGCAAAGAACTCACTGATCCAAAAAAAGTGTATCGGTTGATAAAAAACAAACTTAAAGATTATCACAAAGAACATTTTTACATTATTGTTCTTAATAGCAGGAATTGGTCAGTCGCAGAAGTTTCGGTTGGCAGTCTTGATGCTAGCATTGTTCATCCGCGCGAAGTATTCTCAGAAGCCATTAAAAATAAGGCGGCATCAGTTATCTTTGTTCACAATCATCCATCGGGTGACCCCGAACCGTCAGAAGACGATCTAGAAATAACCAAGAGATTGGTTGAGGCCGGCAAAATTTTGGGGATTAAAGTAATAGATCATATTATAATTACGAAAGATGGATTTTTGAGTTTTAAAGATAAAGGATTATTATAACTTGACAGCGCTTGTTATGTACACTATTATGTACATATAATAGATAATATAAAAATATGAACATAAAAATGAAAAATATAATATCAATATCCGAAGCAAGAAGCAGAATTTTTGAAATTGCTAACGAGGTGCAGACACCAAACAAGATTTATACTTTAACCTCTAACGGCAAACCAAAGGCAATTGTGATGTCTGCCGAAGAATACGAATCAATGATTGAAACCATGGAAGTGGAGAGAATTTTCCCTGATTTGGATAAGGATATTGCTGAAACAGAGGAAGCGCTTAAAACAGGAGAATATAAAAAATGGCCCACTCTCAAAGATTTGAAAAAAAATTGGGGGTTTGCTGTAGCAGAGAGACCAAAGAAAAAATATGGTATTCATTCTACAAATAAAACCAAAAGCAAGAAAAAATCTTGATAAAATTCCGGAAAATTATAGAGTGCGGATAATAACAGCATTAGACGCGATCGTTCTGGACCCTTTTTCTGGCAAAAAATTATTCGGGAAGAGAAAAGATCAATATTCTCTTCATGTTTGGCCGTATAGAATTATTTACATTATAAAAAAGACGGAACTTATTGTTTTGATTATTAATGTCGGTCACAGGCAGGGAATTTATAAATAAAATTTGCGTATGATTAATTTATTAAATAAATACGCGCGAGGCTAAGTCTCGTACAAAAATGAATAAAAAATTAGAAATTGAAAAACTCCTTGCCAAAATTGAACGACTAAAAAAGGAAAAATCGATGTTATTTATATTGATCCGCCGTATAGAAAGCTAAAGAGTGGAAATATAATGATAAATATGTAGACAAAAATGACGGATATAAGCACAGCAAGTGGCTAAACATGATGGAAAAAAGATTGACACTTGCAAAAAATATTAAAATAATGTGCGTTACCAAGTAATGCACATTTTGTTTTACTATAATTTGCTGACTGAAAATTGATGCAAAAAAAGATATATGTTGGAGGCCGAACCTCCAATATATATCTGTTAAAAATATTTTAACTGTTTGATTTTGGGTGCGGAAATTGTTTTTGATTGAATATATGGGGGTTATTTGCTAAAATTAGAAAGCAATAATGTATTGTGTTTAGGTATGAGTATTGTAACAATAATAGACGCAAATCCAACTATCGAAGTGCCTAAAAAATCGCAAATACATTGAAAGTTAGCGCGCATAAGCTTATCAAGTAAATTTATGACAAATAGTTTAAAAATTTTAGAACTTCAAAAGACATTCGATATAAATATAATTTATGCGCAAAGAGTTTTTGAGCTTGCCGATAAACAAAATTTAATTTTTGATGCTACTCGCATTATAAAAGAAAGGCCAAAGCCATTTGTAAAATGGGTTGGCGGCAAAAGACAACTTTTGGCACAGTTTCGCTTGATGAATCTTTATCCTCCAGAAAAATTTAATCCGAAAGTTTCAAGATATTTCGAACCCTTTGTCGGTGGTGGTGCGGTATTTTTTGATTTACTTCCCGAAAAAGCTTTTCTGTCTGATTTAAACAATGAACTCATTATCGCCTATAATGTTATTAAAAATGATGTTGAGCATTTAATAAGATCGCTTAAAAAACACAAGATAGACAAAGAATATTTCTTAGAAGTTCGTGCGCAAAATCCAGAAAAACTTTCTGACTTAAATACAGCTTCTCGTTTTATTTATTTGAACAGAACATGTTTTAATGGCATGTATCGTGTAAATAGCAAGGGTGGTTTTAATGTGCCATTTGGAAAATACACAAACCCTCTTGTCTGCGATGAGGATAATCTTAGAAAAGTATCAAAGTCATTACAGAATGTTGAAGTAAAAAAACAAGATTACAAAGAAGTCTTGAAAAGAGCTAAAAAAGGAGATTTTGTTTATTTTGATCCTCCTTATTATCCTTTAAATAAAACTGCTAATTTTGTAAGCTATACAGCTAATGGTTTTTTAGAGAAAGAGCAAAAAGAGTTAAGAAATGTTTATTTTGAATTACATAAAAAGGGTTGTTTTGTGATGCTTTCAAACTCAAATACTGATTTTATAAAAAAACTTTATTCTGGATTAGATAAAAAAATAAAAATTCATAAAGTAAATGCAAATAGAATGATAAATTCTGATGCTTCAAAACGAGGAAAGATTAAAGAGGTTTTGGTTATTAATTATTAAGAAAAAATATGGCAAAAAACACCTCATGGAATAAAATATTTAAAGATAATAAAATTCTCGCAAATGATTTTTCTAAAAGCTCGTTCTATTTATCGGCAGAGATGATTAAAAAATCAGTACAGGATTTTAAAAAGACCAATGAGAAGGAAGTGCGCTGTTTATGTAAAATGGATAGCAGAAAAGACCTGCCAGATATAATGAGAGAAAACGGCCTGATATTATTACCAGTTAAAAATGGTCAATACATTATTGTAAGGGGTGAGGGTTATGTTGATATTCCCGAAATTGAAGGTGAAGCTGAAATTTACAATACAAAGCTAGATTTTCAACTAGACACCGCAGCGATTGGAAATTCTGAAATGCAACATCTTGATTTTGCTTATGCCTCGAGTTTAATCAGAACATTTATGAACGACCCATCGTTGGTATTGACCATAAGGGGGAGAAAGTATACACCAGAATTTAGCTATAAAGTTGGAAATAATACAATCGAAACAAAAAGTGTTCAAACTGAAGTGGATGCTGGATACGAAGGAAAAGAAAAAGTCGTTTTAGTAGAAGCCAAAAATTCTTCTACAAAAAATACAATTATTAGGCAACTATATTATCCATACAGACAGTGGACAGAGCATACAAATAAAGAAGTTTTTTTGTTATTTTTTGAGAAAAGAATTGACGAATACTTAATTTGGCAATACATGTTTACAGATAAAAACGATTATAATTCGATTAAATTAGTTAAGTCTAAAAAATATAAAATTGTTTAAGTGTCTAAAAAAGAAATAAAACTGAATCCAGATCAATTTGAATTAGAATGCACGACCGTCTGGGCTTTTCCTCGTCGTGGTAATTGGGCTACACATAAATCTGATTGGCGGGGAAACTGGTCGCCTGAAGTAGCTAGAAATCTTATTTTGCGTTATTCAAATGAGAAAGATCACTTGCTCGACTGCATGGTTGGAGGTGGTACTACGGCGATAGAAGCAAAAATTTTAAATCGCCATATTACTTGCATTGATATTAATGAGGAAGCAATAAAAAGAACAAAAAAGTCTCTTGAATTTGAAGTTGATAACAAAGCGAAACAGCGAGTTATGAAATGTGATGCAAGAGATATGGGTTTTATTAAGAATAATGAAATTGATTTTGTTTTAACTCACCCTCCATACGCAGACATAATAAAATACAGCGATGGTAAGATTAAGGAAGATTTGTCAGGAATTCATGACATAGACGCCTTTGTTGATGAAATAGAAAAAGTAGCAAAAGAATTATTTCGAGTTTTAAAAAAAGGGAAATATTGTGCAATCTTGATGGGAGATACTCGCAGAAATAAAATGTACCAACCACTTGCCTTTAAGGTTATGGAAAAATTTCTAAAAGTTGGGTTTGTTTTAAAAGAAGATATAATAAAAAGACAGTTTAATTGCAAGGCAACAGGTTTTTGGGTTACTAAATCAAAAGAATTAAATTTCTTATTGATTATGCATGAACACCTTTTTGTTTTTCAGAAATAAATTTTGGATGGATATCAATTCTACTGGTACAAAATTCGATAATGACAGAAAAATATTAATCATTTGAATTTCTTTAAAGAAAAATTGGAAAAATATTAAACACCCCACAACTTGTAGGGTGTTTAAGTTTGTATAGATAGGCGTTATTTGGTAAAGTTAGAGACATGTACGATGAAAATGCATTAAAAATATATATTGATGGATCGGCGATAAAGAATAATCCTGGCGCTCAAGTTGGATGTGCGGGTATAGTTGAATTTCCTGAACATTATAAGAAAGAGAATGAAAAATTATTATGGTCATACAACGTCGGCACTAGCGGAGCAATGGAACTTTATGCACTAAGTAATGCCTTGTCATGGATAAACCTAAGTATTGCGAAGCTTAAAAAAATAGGTATTAATCAAATAATAATAATTAGCGACAGTTCATTGGTGGTTAATGGATCTAATAGTTGGGTCTATTCTTGGCAAAAGAATAAATTTAAAAAAAAGAACGGAGAAGCAGTTAGGAACATAGAAATATGGAAAAAATTTCTTACTGAAAGGAGAAAAATTAAATTTAACTTAGAGATTAGGTGGCAAGAAAATAAATCTGATAATATAACAAAAGAAGTTGATCAATTAGCAAAAAAGCAAGCAAGAAAAAAGATTTATAATAAAATTAATTATGATTCTACCTCAAGGAAGGTTGGTCGTAGCTTGAGTGGAAAAAAATTTAAGCTCGAAAACTATCCCACGGATTGCCATCATATTTTAGTTAGAGTTTACTATCATTATCTTGTTGACCAACGGAGAAATTCTGATGCTAAAATTCTTTTTGAGGAAATAAAAAATAATAAAGTTATTGGAAGATATAATGCTCTTTGTTCGGGAGAAATAAACACAAAATACATAGATCAACATCATTTTTATTATGTCTCAATAAACAGAAAAAGTGGTCATCCAAGAATTATCAAAATAAAAGAATTAAGCACTACAGAAATGCAGAAACTTAAGAATAATTTTAAAACCTAACTCACATATTCGCGCGCATATGCGAGTTAAGATAAAAAAAATGAATCCTAAAAAATATCTATATTTAATCGCTTTTGCATTAATAATTATTAGCATTGTTTTATTTTATATTTTTAGCAGTCGTGATATTAAAATTGATAATGAATCTAAAAAGCAAGAGATTATTCAATTAACAACTGAAATAAGTCCTATTTCTGGTCTTTCTTGTAAAAATTATAATCGCCGGCCATTCGCCGTTATGCTTGCCGAAGATGAAGTTGCGAGGCCGTTATCTGGCCTTCAGGCGGCTGACTTAGTTGTTGAAATGCCCGTGTTAATAACCGGCATGAATAGAATGATGGCAATTTATGTTTGCGGGGATCCTCCAGAAATTGGCAGTATTCGTTCGGCTCGTCATGATTTTATTCCAATTGCCATGGGTTTTGACGCCATTTTCGCTCATTGGGGCGGTTCTCATTTTGCGCTTGATAAATTAAACAACGGTATCATGGATAATATTGACGCCCTTAAATATTCCCGCACCGCTTTTTGGCGTCAAATTAATTTACCTTCTCCTCATAATGGTTTTACCAGTATTGAAAAATTAAGCGCTCAAGCGGAAAAACTTGGTTATCGCTTAGAAAATAACTTTGAGGGATATCTGCATAAAAATATCAAAGCTCAAATGTCAAATGTCAAATATAAATTAGAAATTAACTATCCCGGAATATATAAGGTCTGGTGGGAATATGATCCAAAAACCAATAGTTATGCCAGGTGGCGCAACAATAAACCAGAGAAGGACTTCAATACAGCAAATCAGGTTAAAGCAAAAAATATTGTTGTTATGCGCGCCCAATCCCATTATCTTGAAGATCAGTACAACGATGTTGATATTGAAGGTGAAGGTAAAGCAAGCTTTTATTTTGCCGGCAAAGAAATTGAAGGATCGTGGAAAAAAGAAGGACATTACGAAAAAACCAAGCTCTATTTCTATGATGAAGCAGGTAGCGAAATTGAGTTTGTTCCGGGCCAAATCTGGATAGAAATTATTGAACCCGAAAAACAAGTAACTTACGAAATGCTAAAATGATTTTTTTTCTATATGGAAAAGATAGTTTTAGAAGCTATCAAAAATTAAAAGAAATTCAGGATAAATATCAAAAAACTTATCCGCAAACCTTGAGTTTTTATCAGATTGATAAAGACAAGGATATTTTAGAGATTAAATCCCTTCTTGAGTCATCTCCTCTTTTTCAACAAAACAAATTAATTGTTCTTAAAAATATTTTTTTAAAAAAAGCAGACGAACAAAAAAAACTAATTGAACTTTTAAAAGCTAAAAAAATTGATAAAGCTAAAAATACCTTTCTTGTTTTTTGGGAAAGGAATGATGTTGACAAACGCGGTTCTTTGTTCAAATATTTAGAAAAAGCCGCTAAAATTCAAAAGTTTAGCGAACTTAATAAATCTCAAAGAAAAAATTGGGTAAAAAAAATTGCCGCTGATAAATTTCCCGACCTTAAGATCCAATCTTATCTTATGGATTATTTTATTGCTAACCTTGATTGCGACTTGTGGCGAATTTATCACGAAATTGAGAAATTAGCTACTTATCAAGCTCAAACGAAAAAGCCGCTCACAAAAGACGATTTAGAGAACATAATTGTTTTTCCAACAGAAGCAGATATTTTTAAAACAATTGATGCCATTGCTTCAAAAAATAAAAAACAAGCGCTTAAAGCGCTGGCAATTCATTTTAAAAATTTAGAGCCCGAACTAAAAATTTTAGCAATGCTTGAATATCAATTTAGAAGCTTAATCAAAGTAAAATCACTCACAGAAGAAAAGAAAGATTATTATAAAATTCAGCGTGAAACTAAGATTCATCCTTACTCTTTCCGCAAAATTTATTCTTCGGTTGGTAATTTTTCAATGGATGATCTCAAAAATATCTACGAAGAATTATTTGAGCTTGATATCGGATTCAAAACAGGCAAGATTAAAGATAAAAAAATCGCCCTTGAGATGTTTGTGGTAAAAATCTGTTTGCCTCATTAAATTTTGAGCGATAATTAAAAAATCCTCTTAATAAAAAAGAGGATTTTTTTGTTGTTAATTTAATCTTATTTTTTTATTTTTTTCGTTGTTTTTGAAGTTTTCGTTGTTTTTGTTTTAGGATTTTCGGGTTTTACCTTAATGTCTTTCTTGTCCAGTCCAATTTTATTTATTGCTTTTGTTAAGCGCGATTTCTTTCTTGAGGCATTGCCTTTTTTAATAATGCCTTTCTTGGCAGTTTTATCAATCGCTTTATAAACCTGGGGAAGGAGTGTTTTGGCTTCTATGTTTTTTCCTTTTTTAATCAAAAGCTGAAGTTCCTTAATCAAGCTTCTCATTTTTTTCTTATAGCGATTGTTTAAAAGTCGGTGTTTCTCCGATTGTTTTAACGCCTTTTTGGCTGATTGTTTTTGTGGCATAAAATAATTACTACCTGTTAACTATTATTGATTTGATATCAAAGGATATCATAATATTATTTTTTTGCAAGAAAAAACCCTGAACGACCTTGCGTTCAGGGTAAAACTTCAGGAGATTGATCTTGCCACTAATATTTCTAATTCATGCTGCAGTTCGTTTATTTGATCATGAATTTCTTCTTGGCGTTCTAAGCTTTGGGCTCTCTCCTCCATAGATTGTCTTATTTCATCTTCTGAACAATCCCCTTGAGTCAAATCTGAGAGTTCAGTAAGGGTCATTCGATGAGTAGCATCCCTTTCACACTGGAAATAACTGGTTGGGTCATACATCTCTAATCTCGTCGGTCCGCCACAGATTAAACAGACGACCCTTTCGTCTTTTTCTTTGCCTTCTTCTGTCATTTCTCCCTCCTGCCGAATTTCTTTTTAAGTAATCTTAAAAATAGAAAGTCGTGCATCCCGAAGTATTGAGGGATAACGAATTTCAAGAACTGTTTGCAGTCTACCAATAAATATATCTCTTGTCAATATCGCATAGCAATTTTTGCCAGTTTTTAGATGTTAATTTGTCTAAATCAATCGCGTCTTTTAAATCAAACTTTCCTGATTTTATGCGAATAAGCTTTTCTAGATAAGCGCCACATTCCAATTCGCGCCCAATATCATGAGCCAAAGAACGAATATATGTTCCCGCGGAACACATAACACATAACACTAAACATGGAACATTATACCTAAGAAGCTCTAATTTCTTAATATTAATCTTACTTGGTTTAAGACTAACTTCTTTTCCTTTTCTAGCTAATTCATATGCTTTTTTACCTTTAATTTTTTTAGCCGAATAGATTGGCGGTGTTTGTAAAATTTCACCCTTGAACTTCTTTAAGACTTTTTTTATTTGATCTTTTGTTGGAAGCTGACCGCTATGCTTATTGACAATTTTACCGGTTTTGTCGTAGGTGTCAGTTTCGTCACCCAAAAATAAAGTAGCAATATATTCTTTATCCTTTTTTAAAAAATCTGATTGTTTTTTGGTCGCCTCGCGCCCAATCAAAACAACAAGTAATCCTTCGGCAAAGGGATCAAGGGTGCCGGCATGCCCAATTTTTCTAATACCTGTGATTATTCTTAGTTTATCAACAATATCGTGAGAAGTGGGTCCGGCAGGTTTATTAATTAATAAAAATCCTGAAGTCATAAATAGTTTTTTTATTTTGCCCCTATATATAGTATAATAAACAAAGTATAATATTAAAACAAAGTATGGCAATAGAACATATAAAAAACCAAAAAAAATGGAACAAAATTGCTTTAAAACAGGAAAGTAATTTTATGCAATCGTGGGAGTGGGGAGAATTTAGAAAGAAAAATGGAATAACGATTTTTAGAATCATGAATTACGAATCGGGAATCAAGAATAACTACGTCCAAATTGAAAAAAGAAAATTACCGTTTGGTAAATGTTATTTTTATATCGCAGGAATAAATTTGAAACATAAAACTTACGATTTAAAACATTTATTGGAAGATCTTAAAAAATTGGCGAAAAAAGAAAGAGCAATCTTTTTAAAAATTGAACCCGCCGCCGAAAAAGAAAATGAAGGAAAATTAGGGATTATCAAGGGAAGGGAAGGATGGGTTTTGTCTAAGAATATTCAACCAAAAAATACATTAGTTTTAGACATTACGCTCTCTGAACAAGAATTACTCAAAAGTTTTCATCATAAACATAGATATAACATAAGATTAGCCGAAAAAGGGGGAATTAGTGTTAAAAAAATAGAAACAGAGGAAGAATTTGAAAGTTTTTATACCCTAATTCAAAAAACTGACGAGAGAAAACACACTAAATCGTTTCCTAAGAAATACTATAAAGAACTTTTTGTTCTTTCTCGGCTTTCTCAAAAATCCGCGTTTACGGATGTTGGACGTCCGTCAAGCTTGGCGGTTGTATTTTTAGGGGCGTATTTAAAGAAAAAAATGATTGCTGGGTTGATCTTGATTGTTTGGGAGCAAAAAGCCACTTATTTGGTTGGCGCGAGCGATTACAATTATAGAAAATATATGGCGCCTCACCTGCTTCAATGGGAGGCAATTAAACTTGCTAAATTATTGGGCGCTCAAAAATATGATTTTTGGGGAATAATTAAAAAAGACGATTTCGGGTCGGAAAGGGAATTTGAGGGCCATTCGTGGGCCGGAATTACGAGGTTTAAACAAGGTTTTGGCGGAAAAGAGGTAAGTTTTTTGCCTGCCTATGATTATGTTTTTTCTCCGTTTTGGTATAAACTTTATCGGTTTGCTAAAAAAATTAAAATATAAAAAGTTTTAAGTTCTAAGTTTTATGAAATTTTTTATTAAAAAACTTATCCCTGCGCCACTCCTGCGGCTTTATCATTTCATTGTGGCAATTTTAGCCGCGTTTTTGTATGGTTTCCCATCAAATAAAATGATTGTCATCGGTGTAACCGGAACTGGCGGAAAATCAACAACAATAAAAATGATAGGAGAAATTTTAACTGAATACGGTTTGTCCGTTGGCTGGCTTTCTTCTCTAAGCATCAGAATTTTAGACAAAGAAAAGATTAACCCTTATCATATGACAATGCTGGGCAGGTTTAAGCTTCAGAAACACCTAAAAATAATGCTGTCTAAGGGGGTCCACTACGTAGTTGTTGAAGTGACTTCTGAAGGCATTAAACAATTTAGACATATAGAGATTAATTTTGATATTTTAGTCTTCACTAATCTTTCTCGCGAACATATTGAAGCTCATGGAAGTTTTGAAAAATATCGGGATGCTAAGCTTAAAATATTTAAAAAACTTTTTTCGCAAAAGAGAAAAAAACTAGCCTGGTTAGAAAAAAAACAAGAAAAAATTATTATTGCCAACCTTGACGACGAAAATGTTGATTATTTCATTGAACAAAAAGCGGATAAAAAATATGGATTTTCTGTAAAAGAAATAAATGCTTTGCCTAAAAAAATCAAATTACTCAAAATTATTTCTTACAAATTAAACGAAAATGGTTCAACTTTTACCTTAGACAGCACCAAATTTGATCTGAAGCTCTTGGGGGAATTTAATATTTATAACGCGCTCGCTGCCATAACGACCGCAAGAGCATTAGGAATAGATTATATAACCGCCAAACATGCCCTTTTAAAAATTGAGGAAGTTCCCGGCAGAATGGAAAAAGTTGAAACAGGCAAAAACTTTAGTGTCATTATTGATTTAGCCCACACTCCAGATTCGTTAGAACAAGCCTACGAGGCCTTAAGAAAAGCTTATTTCCTCGTTCCCGGGTTTAAAAATATGATCTGCGTTCTTGGTTCTGCCGGAGGAGGCAGAGATAAATGGAAGCGTCCAGTTATAGGAGAAATTGCTGGAGAATTTTGCGATAAAACTTTTTTAACCAACGAAGATCCCTACGATGAAATCCCTAAGGATATCCTTAAGGATATTGAAGAAGGATTAAAAAAGAAAAACAAAGTTTTGGGCAAAGAATATTTTAAAATTGAAGATAGAAGGCAAGCAATTTCAGAGGCGCTTAAAACTGCCAAAAAGGAGGATTTGGTTGTCATTACTGGCAAGGGGACAGAGGCAACTATGGTTATTGGCAATAAAAAAATCCCCTGGAACGAAAAAAAAGTTGTTGAAGAAGAGCTTAAAAAGCTTTAGGTTTTTATAAGCTTAAAAAATAAAATCGCGTAACTGAATTACGCGATTTTGTATTTCTGATTTAATTTCTTTAAATAATTTTTACAAAAAATCTTTTGCCTTTTTTCAGCACAACAGGGCAGTCCTTTTTTTCTACTTTGAACATTACATCTTCAATAACTTTGTCCTCCAATCTCACTGCTTTTTGTTCAATTAATCTTCTGGCGTCGCCTCTCGATTCTGCCAGTTTAGTTTTTACTAAAATATCTAAAAGGAATGCTTCTTCTTCAAGATTATAGGTTTTTATATTCTCGGGATCCTCTTTTTTTTGAAAAATCGCCTTAAAAAATTTCTCGGCTAATTGCGCCTCTTCTTCAGAATAAAGTATTTTAATAATCTCTCGAGCAAGCCGCATTTTAATATCTCTTGGATTTCTCACACCAGATAACATTTCTGTTTTAATTATTGTTATCTCTTTCTCAGAAATATCCGTAAGCAGGGCGAAGTAGGGAAGGATGTTTTTGTCAGGCATTGACATAATTTTACCGTAGATCTCCGAAGGTTTTTCATCAATGCCAATTCCGTTGTTCAAAGATTGGCTCATTTTTTCTTTTCCATCAATTCCTGGCAAAATCGGCATGATAATTAGCGCTTGTGGCGATTGGCCGGCATTTTTTTGAAGTTCACGAGCTAAAAGTTCATTAAATTTCTGGTCTGACCCAATAACCGTTAAATCGGATTCAAGTTCAACTGAATCATGGGCCTGAAGAATGGGATAAAGAAATTCATGCGTCCAAACCGGTTTGCCCTGCTTAATTCTTTTTTCAAACATATCTCTTTCCCATAATCTAACCGCGCTCACTCCTTTTGCAATCTTTAGAAAATCGTCTAATTTCATTTTGTCCCACCATTCGCTATTGTAGCGAATCTCAAGTTTATTTACGTCTAAAACTTTAGTCGCTATCTTAATAAGTATTTTAGCATTATTTCTTAAAATTTCTTTGTTTAATCCTTGTCTTGCTTCAAGTTTGTCAGTAGGATCACCAATGCGACCCGTAAAGTCGCCTAAAAGCAAAATTACTTTGTGTCCTAAATCCTGAAAACGCCTCATAACACGATAATTAACAACATAGCCCAAATGAAGCTGGGTTGTGTTGGGATCAATGCCGTGCTTAATGCGAATCTTTTTACTTGAGACAAGTTTTTGTTCTAATTCTTGTTTGCCAATAATTTCAACAGCGCCTTTTGCAATTTCGTTTAAATCCATAAATTATTAATAACGCATTACAAATTGGAATGATTAAATGATTGTTCCAATTTTAAAATAAAAATACTTTTAAGTAAAGGAGGGAAAGATTTATCCCCACCTAATTTTTTGTCCCCAGCTTTCCACAGACTGTTAATAAAATAATTATAGCCCATTTGTTCGATTAACATTATTTTGTTATAACCCCTATCTTCGCGCGCTTTTAATAAATTTGTATAAATTTTTTAAAACTTATCCACAGTTGTTTTTCGGTTTTTGTTCGGTTAGAATATATAGTGTTCGGCATTGCCTCGCCGAAATTGCGCTAAAATCGATGAAGGCGGGCATCGTTTCACTAAGTACGATTTCAGCCAAGACGGTCAGCTTCAACTGTGGTTTATTAGATAATTAATATGTCCAAAATTAACAAAACAATCCTGACAAAGCGCCAAAAAGAAGTTTTGGATTTCGTTATAAAATTTATGGATAAGAATGGGCACAATCCCAGTTTGCGTGAAATTGGTAAGGCGTTAGACCTTTCTTCTTCGTCCTCTGTGTATGAACAAGTTAAAAAGCTTGAGAAAGCTGGATTTCTTGAAAGACAAGAAAATTCAGGAAAATTTTTTCCAACAGGCAAGGCCCTTAATCTTACCCAAAAATTTTCAGTACCTGTTTTAGGAACTATTGCCGCCGGCTCGCCCATTCAAGTCTTTGAATATAAAGAAAATCTAATGATTCCCAAGGATTTAATTTCCAGAAGACCAACTGAACTTTTTGCCTTAGAAGTCCAGGGAAATTCAATGGTTGAAGAAGGCATTGTGAGCGGCGATTATGTTCTCTGCGAACCTTCGCAAAATGTAAAAAACGGCGATGTTGTAGTTGCTCTTGTAAATGGTACTGAAGTAACTCTTAAAAAATATTTTAAAGAGAAGCGCTGGATAAGACTTATGCCAGCTAATGCGAAAATGCGGCCAATTTTTTCAAGAAATGTTTTAGTTCAAGGAGTTGTAAGGGCGGTATTTAGAAAATATTAACAATAATTCTCAATTCTCAATTCTCAATTCTCAATTTCCAATAAATCCCCAATGATACAATTTTCAATCAACTTACGGCTTATGGCCTATGGCTTACGGCCTTTTTGTGTGCTAATCTATGTTAAATTCCTCATAATCCCCGATTTCTCTTAAAATCCTTGATTATCCCTTACTCTCATGCGTATTGCCTTTTTTACAAATAATTATTTACCTCGTCCAAGTGGCGTAGCTCACGCAATAGAAAACCTGCGTATTGAATTAGAAAATCTTGGTCATAATGTTTTTATTTTTGCTCCGCAATATAGCAAACAAGATAAAAACACTAATAATGTTTTTCGTTACAAATCATTAAGAATCCATAAAAAATTAGGTCCCCTAAGGTCTATTCCTTTTTCTCTTTCCGTTAAACTCAAAAAACAAATTAAAGAATTAAACCTTGATATTATTCACTCTCATCACCCTTATCTTTTAGGCAAAACTGCCCAAAAATACGCGCGCGAGCTCAATATTCCTCTTGTTTTTAGTTTGCACACCCCATATTATCAATATCTCGGCCATTTAATTGGAAATCTCGGTGAAGCGATAGACGGCTTGCTTTTAGAGATTGTTTCTAAGTATGCCAATAAGTGCAATGCCATTATAGTTCCCACTAACGCAGTCAAGGAAAGCTTAAATGAAAGTAATATAATTCCTCCAATCCATATTCTTCCCTCCGGTATCCATTTGGACACATTTAGAGATATTGATAAAAAAAACGCTAAAAAAAAGTTAAATATTGATGGATCAAAAATTGTTTTGCTTACAGTTGGTCGCTTAAGTTATGAAAAAAACATAGATTTTTTGATTGAAGCTTTTTGCGAAACAAATAAGATTCTTGGCGGAAGAGATAAGAATCTTGACGGAAGAAATAATTGTCATAAAAATATAAAATTTATCATTGTTGGCAGCGGTTCACAAAAGATTAAACTACAAAGCATTTCTAAATCCTTAGGCCTTGAAAATATAATTACTTTTGTAGGTAAAATACCTTACAATGAACTGCCTTTTTATTACAATGCTTCAGATATTTTCCTTTATTCTTCTTTAATTGACACTCAGGGCCTGACTTTATGCGAAGCAATGGCATCAGGGCTTCCAATCGTAAGCACTAATCAAGCCATGGGACCTCAAAGTTTGATAAAAAATGATAAAATTGGTTATTTGGTAAAGCCTAATATTGAAATTTTCAGTCAAAGGGTCATTGAGTTAATCAATGATAAGAAGAAAAGAAAAAAATTTAGCGAGAATGCTAAGATAGAAGCGAAAAAATATGATAGAAAAATTCTTGCTAAGAAATTAGAAAAAATATATATGACTTTAATTAAAAAATGATTAAAAAAGGACAAAAAAATTTATTTTCCGAAGCGCCGCAAATTTTATCGGTTTCAGATTATATAAAACTTATTAATGCTAATCTTGAAGTTTTGCGTGATATTTTTGTGGAAGGCGAAGTAAGTGAATTTAGGATTTCTAAAGAAAAGTGGGTAAGTTTTAAACTCAAGGATGAAAAAGAAAGGGCCCTGTTAGAATGTTTTATGGTCATTTTTAAGCTTAATGTTCCGCTTGAAGACGGCATGAAGATACGCGTTCAGGGAAGGCCGAGGATATACCCCGCCGGAGGAAGGTTTAGTATTAATGTTGAATATATAGAGTTGTCGGGCGAGGGGACGCTTAAAAAAGCGTTTGAATTAACAAAAGCAAAGTTACAAGCTGAAGGACTTTTTGCCCAAGAAAGAAAGCGGCCAATTCCCGAATTTCCCAACAGAATAGGTCTTATCACATCACCTGATGCAGCCGCTTATACTGATTTTTTAAAAATCATGCGTCATAGATTTGGCGGAATTAAGATTTATTTCTATCCAGCCAGGGTCCAGGGAAAAGATTCTATTCAAGATATCGTTAGGGCCTTTGATTGGTTTAATCAAGAGCATAAAGAACACAATATAGAACTTATTGTCCTGACAAGGGGCGGGGGCGCGCTTGAAGATTTACAAACTTTTAACTCAGAAGAAATAGCCCGAGCAGTTTTTTCAAGCAAGATCCCTGTGGTTTGTGGCGTCGGACATGAAAGAGACGAATGCCTAGCCGATTTTGTCGCCGATCTTAGGGCCTCTACTCCATCAAATGCCGCCGAACTTATTGTAAGGGATAGAAATGAAGTAAAAATTGAAGTCAATGGGCTAGTTCAAAATATTGAATATTTCTTAAATCATTCTATTGAAGAAAAACAAGCATTGCTTAATCGTTTTTTAATAAACAGTTCCCAGTTTATTAAAGGAAGAATTTATGAAATAAAACAAGTCTTACTTAATTTTGCGCATTGTGCTAAAAATCTTTCTGGCATCCTCAACCAGAAAAGACAGGAAATTAATTTTCTTTTAATAAATATTGAACATGATCTAAAAAATAAAATTGTTGCCGCCCTACAGTTCGTGAATCAACAAAAGTTATTACTTAAAAGTTATAATCCCCAAAATGTTTTAAAGAGGGGCTATGGAATTATTAGAAACAAAAATGGTAAAATCATTAAGACGGTTGAAGATGTTTCTGTCGGAGAAAGCATTGAGACTAAATTATATAAAGGAAGCTTTGTTTCTAAAATAAAAAACATCAATAATTAGTAATCATTTATTATTATGACCAAAGAAGAATTTAACTTTAAGCAAGCCCTTGAGGAACTTAAAAAAATTAACGATGAATTTGATTCTGGAGATATTGATTTAGACCAGGCGCTTAAAAAATTTAAGTATGGGCTTGAGTTGGCCAAAAAATGCAAGGAGAGATTAAGAGAAATTGAAAATGAAGTAATTAAAATTAAAGAAAAATTTCCTGATGCTTCGGCCAAAGTTGAGCAGAATAACGAATAATAAACTATGAAAAATTACTCTTCGAAAAAAACCAATCAGGGACGCGCCGCATTCAGAACACCTAGCAAGTTTCTGGCAAAAAAACTTTTCGGCATCAAAAGGTTGCTGCCCAAGGTTCGGTTAGCTCCCCAACAAAAAATACCCTCGCGGTTTCCTTCAAGAAATGAAGGACACGGGAAAAATAAATAAATAAAACTTGGGAAAGAAAGTGTTTTTTTTGTTATCAATTATTCGGTTTAACCTCAAGGCAACTTATGTTATTATTGATAAATGCCTATGTTAAATAAATTCAAATTAGATGTTTTCTTAAGAGAGGCGTTCTTTTTTGTTTTAGCTTCTATTCTGGGAATTTTTGTTGTTTTTAGAATTTATCAGATACCTGAACTAAAAAAAGTTGTTGACGCCCAAACAGCATCATTAAATCCTTTGCAATTTCTCTTAAGTTTTTTAATTGTAACCGTTTTATTTCTTTTGTTTCTGCCCCTTTTTAAAAAAAAGCCCGTTTTTCTTAAATTTTTCTTTTATTTAGGCGTTCTCATAGGCCTTGATGTTGTGATGGGCGTATTCTTGGGGGAGCCGCATGCCTTGATTCTTGCTCTCGTTTTAGTAGTTTTGCTCAACATGTACCCAAAGGTTTTGTTTCACAATATCCTTTTTTCATGCTCTTTGGCAGGTATCGGAGCGACTCTGGCAACTAGTTTTGATCCGATCTCTATTGTCATTGTTTTGGGAGTATTGGCCTTTTATGACATTATCGCTGTTTATTTTACAAAGCATATGATAAAAATAGCGCAAGTTCCGGCAGAACAAGGCGTCTTTTTTGGTTTAATTCTGCCTAAAAAAAATAGAGATTTTTTAAAAGACAAACCTGCGCTTAAGTTTGGAGAGAAATCGGCATATTATTTTCTTGGAGGAGGAGATATTGTTCTACCAATGATTCTTGCCGCTTCAGTAGTAAAAGAAAGCTTGATAAATGCTTTAATAGTTTCTCTTTTCTCTTTTTTCGGTCTTTTTTTGTTGCATATTATTTTCGTCTTCCAAAAAGTTAAAAAACCTATGCCTGGTCTTCCTCCATTAATTTTAATGACAATTTTAGGATATCTAATCACTACATTAATCTAAAATATTACAATATAAACATAATAATTAATTTTTAACCTCCAACTCTATGACTAAAGAAAAAGAACATTTTTTGAAGTATAAGATCTGCGTCTCTGGCGCGGCCGAAACCAGCCACTGTCCCGAAAATGCCCTTCAAGTGGCAGAAAAACTAGGTCAAGAGATTGTTTGGCATAATGGTGTTATTGTTACTGGCGCTACGACAGGCATGCCTTACTGGGCTGCTAAAGGAGCTAAAATGGCAGGCGGAGTGAGTGTTGGTATTTCTCCTGCGGCAAGTGAAATCTCTCATGTCAAGAAATATCACCTGCCTATTGATTATTTTGATTTAATTATTTATACCGGTTTTAATTATTCCGGAAGAAATTTATTCCTTATTAGGTCAGCTGATGCCGTTGTTATCACTTGCGGACGAATGGGAACGCTTAATGAATTCACAATTGCTTTTGAAGACAATAAGCCAATCGGCATTCTTGATTTAGAGGGAAAAGATGGAACAGTTGAATTAATTCGCGATATTGTTAAAACAGCTCGCCGAGGACCGGGAAAAATTGTTTACGATAGTGATCCTAAAAAATTAATTGAAAAGCTTTTGCCCTTAATTGATAAAGAAAAAGGATTTGAAATGCCTAAGCTGTAATCTACTAAAAAATTGTCGCCTTTTTTATTCAAGCTATTTTTGAAATAGCCCGCTCCAAAGGACGGCCTGAATCTTGGCGCAAGTAAGGACATAGGAATGCTAAAAAATCTCAAAATATCTTTTAATGCCATCTCAATCATTATTGGCACCATTGTTGGTGTTGGTATTTTTGGTTTGCCTTATGCAATTTCTAAAGTAGGATTTTTGATTGGAATTCCTCTTCTCATTTTGTTATCTGGAATAGTTCTTTATTTGCATTATCTTTACGGTGAAATCGTCCTCAGGACAAAACGAAAACAAAGACTGGTTGGTTATGCCAAGAAATATTTAGGCGGCAAAGGGAAATCTATTGCAACCTTATCCGCTTTGTTCGGACTTTTAGGATCTCAATTAGCATATTTAATCGTGGGGGGCGAATTTCTTCGATTTCTTTCAGGGAATTTGTTTAATGAAAATTTACTTATTTATATTATTATTTTTCTTGTCGTAGGATCGCTAATTATCTTAAAAGATAGCACTGCTATTGCTAGTTTTGAATTTTTAATGAGTGTTTTTTTAATTTTAGTAATTTTGCTTATTTTTTTCTCAGCGCTGCCTCACATTCAATTAAATAATTTTAGCAAGATAAATCTACCAAATATTTTTTTGACCTACGGCATCATTTTGTTTTCCCTCTCTGGCGTCGTTGCTATTCCTGAAACAATAGAATATCTCAAGAAAAAAAATAGCAAACACTATAAGGAAATTATAGGAATTGGCACGCTTCTACCCCATTTTCTTTACATTCTTTTTATTGTAGCCGTACTGGGAATTGCCGGCGACAATATCAGCGAATCAGCTATTACGGGTCTTCAGGGTTTTTTAGGAAAGAATATAATTATAGTCGGAGCTCTCTTTGGCTTGGCGGCCGTCATTACCTCTTTTGTGACTATAGGGGCAACTTTAATGAAAATCATTTGGTATGATTATCGCATGCCCAAGATGTTTTCGTGGCTAATTGTTACCATAGCTCCATTAATTCTTTTTATTGCTGGTTTTAGAAATTTTATTAATGTTATTGGCGTCGTTGGAGCAATTATGGGGGGAATTAACGGCATTTTAATTATCTTAATTTATCAACAGGCCAAGAAAAAAGGTGATAATAAAAACCCCGCTTATAGTATTAAGCTTCCTAAAATTATTAAATGGAGCATGATAATTGTTTTTGTTTTAGGTATCCTATATGAGTTTTTTTATTTCTTAAAATGAAAAAACAAGAAAAAATTTTTCTTTATGCCTTTCTCTTCTTGCTACCCTTTAATATTAAGAAATTTATTGCAAGCCCCTTAAAAATAGAACCTTTAACTGAATTTAGCGCTCTTTTTTTATATCTCTCTGACATTTTAATTATCTCTATTCTGTTTTTATGGTTAATAAGATTAATTAAAACAAAACAATTTAAATCAAAAAAACTCCCTTTGTGGGGTTATTTTTTAATTTTTTTTATTGCTTTTCTATTTCTATCTTTAACTTCAAGTCAGAATTTAGTAATAAGTTTGTATTTTCTGGTTAAAATTTTACTCGCAATTGGATTATTTTTATATTTAAAATTAAATTTAACAAAAAAAATATTCCTAAATATATTAAAGATTTTTACGTTGGGAGGATTAATTCAATCATTAATCGCTTTAGGACAATATGTTTATCAGTCTAGTCTGGGACTTAGATATTTAGGAGAAAGCGTTATCGCTTCTAATTTACCAGGCGTAGCTAAAATAGATCTCTCGGGAGGCAAGGTCATGAGAAGCTACGGAACTTTTGCTCATCCAAATATTTTGGCCTGTTTTCTTTTATTAGCTCTTTATAGCGCCGTATATCTATCTTTAAAGCACAAGAGCATCTATCTCTTCTCTTTGCCTATAATTAGCTTAGGATTGATCCTGACGTTCTCTAGGGCCGTTTTATTACTTGGATCAGTATCGTTAATAATTCTCTTCGTCCATAATTATTTAAAAATAAAAAATAAAAAAAATTTAAAACCGATTTTAGTTTTATTTATATCACTCGCAATCTTTTCTTTAATTTTTTTACCTTATTTAACGAACCGTTTTAGCATTCAAAAAGAAGAACAAGCCGTGTCTTTGAGGGTATTTTATGATAAAGCCTCCTACCAAATAGTAAAAACATCCCCTTTCGCGGGAATTGGATTGGAAAATTTTATAGTCAAGCTCAAGGCGATGTATCCAGATTTAGAAAACTGGCAATACCAGCCAGTCCATAATATCTACTTATTAATAATAAGCGAAGTTGGCATTTTGGGACTTTTTTCATTTATTCTATTTCTTATTTTTTTATTCCGCGCCAATCTTTTAAAGTTCAAAACTTATAATTTGAAATCTTTTATATTTTATATTTTAAGTTTCACGTTTTTATGCATTGGCCTATTTGATCATTTTTTCTTTACTATTAATCAAGGAATTTTAATGTTTTGGCTGGTTTTGGGAATTACGAACCGTGAAATATAAAACATAAAAAAAGCCGCTCTTAAAACTAGCGGTTTTTTGATTGTCATCTCGCTGTTAGGGCAAAACCAATGTGTTCTGAACACAAATTAATATTTCCCCACTTTAACTCTAATTTCCTTAATAAAAAAACTA
Organism: uncultured Candidatus Saccharibacteria bacterium; assembly: GCA_964398685.1. GTDB lineage: Bacteria > Patescibacteriota > Minisyncoccia > JBAYJV01 > JBAYJV01 > CAYNNF01. Next base: position 34,995 of record CAYNNF010000004.1, read on the forward strand.
TCCGTTTTTTGGTTAGTTCTTTTTTTTATCTCTTCTTGGTAAAACCTAACTTCTTGAGCTAAGTAATTATTTGAACATTTAATCGTCAGAACGCTTCCCCTAAATTCAAAATTCATTTCTTGGTCAAAGATATGCTTGTTAAAACCTATTAACCTTTCAATAACTTTACGCGCTACATCAAAAACGCTCGCTCTTTCAAGACCTCTTTTAAACTTAGCTGTTTTCTTGGTACGCGCGATAACCTCCCCAATATTTCTAAAGGCCATATATTTCAATCGGTGTCACGAACAGGCATAACTATATAAATATAGCTTGCATCATTGACCCCTTTTATTAATAATGGTTTTTCTTTACCGTTAAGTTGAAAGATTACCTTACTCTTATCAATACTATTTAAACCATCAACAATATATTTATAGTTAAAAACAAGTTTTACATCGTCGCCATTAACCTCGGCCTTAAGCGTAGAATGGTGGCTGCCTAATTCTTGCGAAGCAGATTCAATTTCTAAGCCATTTTTGGCGCTGAAGTTAAAGGAAACATCATTGGCTTTAGCTACGAAGAAACTAGCTATTCTAATAGCTTCTATTAGCTTATTTTTTTCAACAATAACCTCAGTCCTGAACTCTCGCGGAATAATTCTCTCATAGTCAGGAAAATGACCTTCAATTAAACGAGAAACTACATGGGTATCTCCCAAGTCAAAAAGGATTTGATTTTCTTTAATCGTTAATCTGACATCCATATCTTTTTCGTTCAAAATTCTAGCTAATTCAATAATCGTTTTTAAAGGAATTATTAGAGACAGTTCCTGTGTTGTCTGGACAGCGTTTTTTAATGTTTTCTCCGCCAAGCGAAAACTGTCAGTTGCTGCCAGCTTCAGGGTTCCATCTGGATTAAATTTGAAAAATACGCCGGCAATTTCAGGCCGCGTGTCGGAAAATGATGCCGCCGGGTGAACTTGAGAAATAGCCTTGTGTATCTCTTTGGCTCTGAGCGTTAAAAATGGCTGATCCTTTAACTTGGGAATAATAGGAAAATCATCTACGCTCAACCCTTTGATTGTGGCATTAAAGCTTTCGCATTTAACTAATAAATCATTCTTGTCTGTTTCCATATAGACCTTATCTTGGGGTAATGAAGAAATGAAGTTGCTTAATATACCAACGGGCACAGTAACCTTTCCTGCTGTTTCTACTTTAGCTGAAATCCAGACATTTAATCCAATTTCCAAATCTGTGGCCGAAATTTTGAGCCGCCCTTTGTCAGTTTCTATTAAAACATTACTTAAAATTGGAAGGTTTATATTTTTTCCTGTAATTCTTTCTACAATATTAATTGCTTTTTTTAATTTTTCTTGAAGACAAATAATTTTCATAGTACTTATATTTATATTTAATTATATTAATATTAATTATTATTAACTAATGATTTTCTGGGGAAAACTTTTTTTTCTTTAACGCTAATAAGCTTTTTCTCTCATTTTTACGCAACATTAAATGTTGATAAGTCATGGACGAATTAGGAATAATATTTAGTCGTTTATTCTCAACCTTTCTTTTCCCAAAGTTATCACCATCTCCCTCTCCGTTTTATCCAGTTTCTCTCCCTAACTTTTCCACTTATTTAGGTATATTAAGCCAGCTCTTTGACAGAAAATGCAAATCCTAAGTGTTGTAAAGCCGTTCCTGGATTAAATTTAACTCCATTCCAAGATTTTCGTCTGTCTGTTTAGTTCTCTCAATTTTATTGCAAGCATGTATAACAGTTGTGTGATCTCGTCCGCCCAGTTTTTTTCCAATTGAAGGATACGACTCTTTAAGTTCTTCGCGTAAAAAATACATAGCAATTTGGCGAGGTTTGACAAGTTCTTTTTTTCGTCCGCCCTCTATAATATCTTTTAATTGTACTTCGTAAAATTCGGCAACGGTATCAAGAATTTTACTTGGAGAAATATGTCTTGGTGGCCTCACAATTAAGCTTCCAATGAGCTCTTTGATTTTTGCTATATCCGGAGTAGCGCTACTAGTTCTATAATAAGCAACAATTTTATTTAAGGAGCCCTCAAGCTCTCTAACATTTTTCTGTATTTTACTTGCTATAAAATTAATTGCTTCATCAGGCAAAGTAATATCAAAATTATCTAATTTAGATTTGAGGATGGCCATACGCGATTCAAGATCTGGATAAGAAACGTCAACCGTCATACCGCCTTCAAAACGGGAACACAATCTTTCTTCAAGAGTAGGAATGGCTTTTGGGGGACGATCGGAGCTGATAATAATTTGTTTATTAGCTTCATAAAGAGCGTTAAATGTGTGGAAAAATTCAATCTGAGTTTTTTCCTTACCAGCAAGAAATTGAACATCATCAATAATAAGAACATCAATTTTACGGTATTTCTTCTTAAATTCTTCCATTTTTTGAGACTGAATGGCCCTGACAAGCTCGCTAGTAAAGGATTCTGAAGAAACATATTTTACCTTAATATTTCCGTTATATTTTTTGACCAAAGAATTGCCAATAGACTGAATTAAATGAGTTTTGCCGAGCCCAACTCCTCCATAAACAAAATAAGGATTGTAATCCTTGCCAAGATTGTTGGCGTCGGAAAGAGATAGGGCGGCGGCATGAGCTAATTCATTGAATGATCCGACGATAAAATTATCAAAACTATATTTTGGATTAAGATTAGTGTTTTCATCAATTTTATTATTTAAAAGACCCAATTGCGGTTCAGAAACAAATCTGTTTGCCACAACTATTTGAAGATCAGGATGTCTTTCGGCGACTACATAAATAACTTTTTTTATTTCAGGAGAAACATTTCTTAATGCGCGAAGAATTAGGGTATTGCATTTATTTTCCAACCATTCCTTCGTAAATTGATTAGGAACCTCCAAGATACAATGACCTTCTTTTTTATCAATTAACTTAGCATTTTTAATCCAAGTAATAAAATTGGCCTTAGAAACTGATAATTCTATTTCGCCGATAGCGGCTTGCCAAAGTTCTTCGATAGTCATAAAAGAAGAATTAAGAACACATTTCTAATTCATTTTATCACGATTCTATTTAAAACCACTTTTTATCCACAGATAGCTTATCACTCCTGATAAGTTCATTTCAAAATCATTGTTTGTTGATAATCTGTGCAAAACCTCTTGATAATTCATTTTTATTCTACACCCAAAAACCTTCTCTATGCAAGAAGGCGAATAAATCACAAATGTTGTTTTGCACAGCTTGACTACGCGTTGCTTAAATTTTGAATAAATTCTGGGCGTTTTTAGTCGTCTGTTCTACGACTTCTTCAAAACTTACATTTTTAATTTCAGCGATTTTTTGGGCCACATATTCAACATATAATGGTAAGTTTCTTTTTCCCCTAAAAGGTACGGGGGTAACATAAGGACAATCTGTTTCAACCATTATTTTCTCTAAGGGAATTTCCTTAATAACCTTGTCGTAATCTTTAGTAAAAGTAATCACGCCCGTAAAAGACATAAGAAAACCCATATTAAGAAGTTTTTGAGCATCTTCTATTGTTCCGGAAAAAAAATGAGCAACGCCACGAATTTCTAATTTCGAATTTCTAATTTCTAAGCCTCCTCTGCATGCCGACAAGTAGGTGTCAAGGTTATCAAGCGTAGAGAGAGTCTTTATTTCTAACTTAAGAATTTTGATCAAGTCCGTCCACGCTTCTCGGCAGTGGATGATGACGGGAAGGCTTAATTCTTTAGCAAGTTCTAGTTGAGAAATAAAAGCTTTTTTTTGAGCTTCTTTGTCTTTTCCCGTTTTTGCGTAAGAATAATCAAGACCAATTTCTCCAAGAGCGACAACCTTTTTACTTTTTGCAAGTTCGCGATACTGATTGGCGTCAAATTCTTCGGGTTTTGACTTAAAAGATGGGCTGACTTCGTTGACATCAAATTGATGAGGGATGGCGTGGATGGGGTGAAGACCAATTGCAGCATAAACACCTTCAGAGTATTTTTCAGCAATTTGAACAGCGCGCTTACTGGTTGAAAATTGAGAACCAACATTAATCATCCAAATATCGTTTTTAAAACATTGATCAATGATTTCATCGGCGTCATCCTTAAAAGCATTGAAATTTAAATGAGCGTGAGTATCTATAAGCATAAATAAAAAATCAAAACTCAAAAATCAAAATTAAGGAAAGATTAATTAAAATTAAAAAATAAAAACAACAACAATTTTAATTTTACATGTTTTTTAAATAAGGTAAAATAGGGAGAACGCAATGAATGTAAATTAGTATAAATAAATATGAGAAAAAGAAAAATAAAACCAATTCATCCGGGAGAAGTTCTTAGAGAAGAATTTCTAAAACCTCTCAATATAACGCAATACAGATTAGCAAAGGACATCGCTGTACCGCCAATACGTATTAGTGAAATCGTTCGTGAAAAAAGAGCAATTAGCACTAATACAGCTTTGCGACTCGCCAAATATTTTAGTAACTCCCCTCAATTCTGGCTTAATCTTCAATCGCATTATGAATTAGAGACACAGAAAGAAGAACTTGCTAATGTTTTACAGAAAGAAGTAAAAGTTTTTATCATACCTCAATCACGAATTTCTCAGAAATCACCATCGCCCACTTTTGTGCGATAAGCTTAATTGATTTTTGCGCTAATTGAAATGTTTTAATTTCAAAAATATGGAAAGACAATTCCCAGAATCATCTATTGTAAATGATCCTCATAAAATTGAAGGTCCTATGACGGAGGCAAAAGAATCTTTTTATGAGCTCGCAAAAGATAAAGTTAGATATTTATCTCATGACGAAATTCAAGAGTGGAATAAGGAAACTAGAGGCATCGATAGATATGTTTCACCCGCTTCATACATATTGAATTACGGGACCAAGATTTCAGAAGAAGGTGATTACGAGAAATGGGTTAATAATCTTGAGATAGTCGTCGATAGAGATGCTTTTGAAATAGATGATAAGGACTTTTCTGGCTTGATACCATTCATTCTGGAACATGATATATATGAGGCATGGTTAAGTGTGAAAAAAGGAGCTGCCTCTAGTTTTGATGTTAGTAAAAAACACTTGTTGTCCCTAAGGAGAGAATTTTTGCTTGCTGCCGAGCAATGTCTTGAAGATAAACTTTTTGAATGGCACATATTAATGAGATCTGATGATGAGCATAAACAAGAATGTGAACATGCACTAGATTATGCCAAGAGAAGGGCGAACAAATAGAAAGATTTTTTGCTTCCTTATTAATAAATTAAGAACAAAACTACGATAGAAAAAGAAAAATCATTTCAACAAGAGCCAACATTTGAAGCCGATAAAGATGGATTCGTCAGATTAGCGGATATTTCCAGACGATTTTTTGGTGGTAAGTAATCCCAGTATCTCAGTCGGTATGTCGATGGTTTTTTTTGAGGTTGATGATCACCCAAAATTAGGCGAAGGCCTTAGAGTAAAAGGCGATTCCGATAAGTATCACGACATGATAATCCATAAAGACGATATTGACGAATTTATTAGAAGATATAACGATTATCAAGATAAACAAAAATTTTAAAATTTCTTTCTCTTTTATTATGAAGGGGATATGAGGTGTTTTCTCCCCACCAGAGGCGGACAGGCGCGGAGTTTACCTCGCTGAATAGCGGAGCTCCGAAAACGATTAATTTATAAATTTTAATCATTTATCTTTATTATTATGAAACTACTCTTAACATCAAGCGGACTTACAAACAGTTCTATAGCTAGTGCTTTATTTGAATTAACTAGAAAAAAGCCAGAAGAAACCACCTTAGTTTTTATTCCGACTGCTAGCAATGTTGAATCAGGGGACAAAGATTGGCTTATTACTGATTTAATAAATTTGAAAAAACAAAATTTTAAGTCTATTGAAATTACTGATATTTCCGCAGTTGATGAAAAAATATGGAAGCCAAGTCTTGAAAGAGCTGATGTTCTATTTTTTGAAGGAGGAAATACTTATCACCTAATGAGATGGGTAAATAAAACTGGTTTGACCAAACTACTACCTAAATTATTAAAGGATAAAGTATATGTAGGCGTTAGTGCTGGAAGTATGATTACCAATCCGGACTTGGCATTAAAACTATCTCAACAAATATATGAAGAAGATATGTTAGAAACTGAAGAAATGAAAGCATTAGATTTTGTAGACTTCTATTTTCTTCCACACTTAAATTCAGAATGGTTTAAAAAAATGAGGAAAGAAAATATTGAAAAAGTAGGAGCGGAAATAAACAGACCTATCTACGTCCTTGATGATCAATCGGCGTTAAAAATAATTGATGATAAAATTGAAGTAATTAGCGAAGGAGATTGGTTTGTTTTAAACGAAAAAAAATAATGTGTTTTGGGCTCGGGCATTCACCTCTTTAATTCCCCTCTGCCCTTCGCCCATATTTTGATCCATTTCACCCCGGCAAAATTTATATACAAACTTCAATATCTTAATTTCATGAGTTACTACATAATTATTAGAGGTCCCTTAGGTTGTGGAAAATCTATAATCTCAGAAGAACTCTCAAAACGAATAAACGGAAAGCATTTTACTATTGATAGAGTTCTTGATGACAATAATCTACTTGGAGATAAAGAAGAGGGTTATGTCTCCCAAAAAAGTTTCAAGAAAGCAAATGAAATTGCTTGTAAAGATGCAATTTCCTTGCTTGAACAAAAAACACCCGTTGTTTTTGATGGAAACTTTTATTGGAAATCTCAAGTAAATGATTTGATTGAACGATTAGATTTTCCACATTATGTATTCACGCTAAAAGCACCTCTAGAAATTTGTATTGATAGAGATAGTAAACGAAATAAAACTCATGGAGAAATAGCCGTAAAAGTAGTTCATAAAAAATCAACAGAATTTGATTATGGAACTTTAATAGATGTAACGAAACCTTTGCAAGATTGTGTAGATGAGATTATTTCTTATTTGCCCAAGCATTGATGCTTTTTCTTAATAATCGCTATTCGCTCAGTTAATAGAACGCCTCAAGGAGACACTGCGCTTTCACTCCACTTCATTCCGTTCACCATCGCCCAACACGGCATATCTGGTTTCGCTTTTATTCAAAAGCATCCACCCAATTGCTACGCAACTTCGGGTACTCCTAACCGTTATTATAATAACAAGTTAACATCTAAAGAATAACTTAAATTCCCTCTTGACACCTTATTTCACTTTTGATACAATATTGTCATAAATATGAAATACAGAAAAATATTACTTGAACAATTAAAATCTCAGCCATATTTCAATAAAAAAGCCATATATCAACTCAGCGAGCAGTATGGACTTAAAAGCACTACGATTGACACTTATATCAGTCGGTCATTGAAGCACAAAGAAATCATTTTATTAAAAAATGGGCTTTATGTACCTGCGGATTTTTATAATAAAAATAAAGGAGATATTTCCTACTTATTCTATCTAGCTAACATTCTTCGTACGCCATCGTATGTGAGTTCGTGGACAGCGCTTCAGTACTATGACCTCACCACTGAATCAATACATGCCATTACATCAGTTACTTCCAGAATTACTAGATCATACAAGACAAAGATAGGCAATTTTATGTATCAGTCTGTACAGAAAGAGTTATTTTCAAATTTTTCTTTGGTAAAAGGAAATTTTAATTTCTTCATTGCATCTCCCTCAAAAGCCCTTTTTGATCTGCTCTATTTGAAAACACGACAGTTTCGCGGGATACAGTTTGAAAACATAAAACCACTGATTGAGGAACTACGCATTGATATTGACGAAATAAGCCAAGAGGAACAGAAAAGATTTTTTGCAATGATAAAAAGCTATATAAATCATGAATAACCAAATTCTCATAACACTTAAAAGAAAGCTTGACGACCTTACTATGCACGAAGGAGTGGATGTCGAAATACAGCGTAATGTCCTCAAAGAAGAATTACAGTTTTATGTTTTAAACTTTATTTATCACCATCCGAAGTATAGTAACTGGACGATGTATGGTGGCTCTGCGCTTCGCATATGTCACGAACTTGATCGCATGTCTGTTGATCTGGATTTTGAAGTTACGCATTTTGTGTCGGAAGCGTTTTTAAATAAATTGAAAGAGGAAATAGAGGTGTATTTTAAAGATATATATGGTTTTGGACCAGAATTACTGACTGTTAAAATAACAATCAGCAGAGGATTGCTTTTACGCTTTCATATTGGTGACGAGCTGGGCATTAATCATCCGTCAAAACAGGTGCATGTCAAAATCGATCTCAATCATTTTGTTGCTTCCAAAACAGTGGTTGAGCGTAGGCCCATAAATCGTAACCAACTTTCATTTGTTATTAAGATTTACAATATGTCTGCGCTTATGGCAAGTAAGATTGCCGCGATTTTCTTACGCGGTCAGCGTGGAGTGGGTGAAGTTATATACGAAGAGAAAGGACGCGATATCTACGATCTTCTCTGGTATATGAATAAAAAAATTGTGCCCGATTTCGATTATCTTATTGCAAAAAAGGTTGAAGTAAAAGACCCGTGCACGCTTTTTAATAAACTTACTTTACAGATGAACAAAGTAAATAATACAAATCTCAAGCAGGATCTCGCGCCTCTTTTTGTAAATCAGACATTCATTGAAAACTGGCTCAAAAACTGGCGAGAAAGTTACCTACATCTTCTTGATGAATATAAAATTCATACATTAACCACGCTACAAAATGTAAGTGTCCACCAAGACTTTAATACTGACGTTTTTTCTTTTGTGTATACATATAACATGAAGAACGAAGGGTCAGCGAGGATTATCTACGATATTAGTGACTACTGGATTGATTTTCGGGACGGAGATTTGTCGATAGCCATAGACAAGAAAATAGGCAATAAGATTGAATTTAACAGCAATGGAATTAGTAGCAAACCGATCTCTCATAGTAGATTAAAACAGTATGCTACTCTTTTCTATCAGAAAACAGAAAACTATCTCAAAAAAACGAACCATATAATGCTCGGCGACACCATAAAAACCAAACTTATCAGAATGACTGCAGATAATTTGAATTCTGAAGAACAAATTGTACTCAATAAATCAACCTTGCTTTCTTGTGAACTAGATGATTTATTAAAATAACAGAATCAAACAAAGTGGGGCGTATCTGGTCCACAAGCTAAATAAAAATATCAGATATCCCGAAACATTATATGAAATTTGAATCGGGAACAACGAATAATAAAGTAGGGGAATAAATTTATATAGATTGCTAACTTATCAAAGTTATGGATAAAAAAATCTTAAACCACTATTTGGAGTTTGGCACATTTACTAATCCTGGTTGCTATAAAGAATTTCTTAAAAATCTTCCGGACGATATCAAGGAACTGGGCAATTTAATCAGTCATCAAGTCATTCATCGCGTAATTCTCAAAGAAGGCAATACAAAAGCCAACAGAGATTTACGTTATGGTGATATGGAAAATTATCCTTGGTACAGATTAAGATGTGAAGATGATGTGTTGCCTATGGCTGTTTCAATGATTGCGGAACTATTAAGACTTGATGACAGAGGATTTTTAGTAGATAGAAAAGTAGAAAATAAAATTGTTGTCACTTGTCGTTTTGTTGCAATTCTTATGGCATCTATTTTGAAATCTAAAGGTATTCCCTGCAGAGTTCGTTCAGGCTTTGCTCCCTATTTTTTCAAAGGTAGTTGGGATCACTGGATAAACCAATACTGGAATAAAGATAGGCAAAAATGGATTACTTTTGACGCTGATGGATTTTTTGATGGCACGATCGGTTTTGACCAGTATGATATGCCTGAGAAAAAATTTGATTGGGCAGCAAATACTTGGCTTGGAATTAGAGGGGGCAAATTAGATGTCAACAATTTTATCAATGCAGACGGATCTAAAGGACTCATGCCAGTTCTTTGGGCAATATTCTACGATTTCCACAGTTTGATGAACAACGAAATTCTATATAATCAAATGCCGAGCTATATTTTTTTTAAATTTGATAAACTGACGGAAAAAGATTTTGAAGAAATTGATGAATTAGCAAAGTTAATGATAGAGCCAGATAAAAATTTTGATGAATTAGTAGAAGTTTGGAATACCAAAAAGAAATTCAGAATTCTAAATAGTCCATTGATTGGAGATGATAGCCATGTTAAGTGGAAATAAATTTTTGCTCTTTAATTTAACATAATGTTCTCAATTCAAACTCGTTCCTCGCTGCGCTCTCACTCCACTTCGTTTTGTTCAGGGCATATAACAGCGATTGTGAGGAAAATGCCTCGGCTCACATTTTTTCATAGATATAGTTTGTAATTCATTAAAATAATATGGAAGAAAAAAAGAAAATTGGTGTTGGATTTGGCATAATGATTTTAAAAAATGGGAAACTGTTACTCGGTAAACGCCACGAAAACCCCGAAAAAGCATCAAGTTTATTAAATGGCGCCGGAACTTGGACTATGCCAGGCGGTAAATTAGAGTTTGGAGAAACTTTTGAAAAGGGCGCGAAAAGAGAAGCATTAGAAGAAACAGGAATAACGCTTAATAAAGTTAAGGTGATTTGTGTTAATCAAGACATTATAGAAACTGCTCATTTTATTACTATTGGCTTATTTTCTGATACTTTTTCGGGTGAGCCAAAAGTTATGGAACCTGATGAAATTATTGAATGGCGTTGGTTTAGTTTGAATAACTTGCCAAGTCCGATTTATTTTCCAAGCGCCAAAGTCCTTGAAAATTATAAACAAAAAAAGTTTTATATTTCTAAGTAAAGTGAATTTTTAACTCTCTTCGCTTTATTAATCAAGATGTTCACCTTCACCTCCATTAGTTGCTCATCTCGCCTAACGCGGCTTATAAAAAACCTGTAGTATTCTATATATTGTTTTTGTTTTTGAAAAAGAATAAAATTGAGAAGAAATAAATATTATTGCGATAGAATAGAATGACAAAAAAGAAAAAGCGCGACAATTTAATTTATGACATAATATCTTCTCCAAAAAAGAGAATTTTTATTTTTAGAGAAATATCTGTAAATAACCAGGGATTCACTCTTTTGAGCCTGTCAAAGCGGTTGCGACAAGAAATTATGAGTAAATTAGATGATAAAGAATTGACAGAAATTATTGATTATCTGGATCCAGACGAAGCAACCGATTTAGTGCAAAGCGTAAATATCAAAAGAAGAAGAAAGGTTTTAAAAAAATTAGGCAGAGAAATTAAAGAAAAAGTAGAATATCTACTAAAATTTGATCCAAGAACAGCTGCGGGCGTGATGAGCTTAGATTATGTTGAACTGGACAAAAAAGACACATTTGAGCAGCTTTATAACATAGCATTAAAACACGAAAACGAAACAGGAAAATTTCCAACAATACTTGTTGTTGAAAATGGCTATCTTACCGGAGAACTACCGCCCCATGTTCTTATTATCGCCAAAAGAAAAGAACAAATTGGTAAATACATTAAAAAAATTCCTTCTATTCAGTATGATAAGGATGAAAGCGAAATTGTCGCAACCTTCAAAAAGCACCCCCACAATAAAATTGCTGTTTTAGATGAAGACAACAGCATTCTGGGAATTATTTATTCTGATGATATCCTTAAGCTTATAGAAAAACGATCATTAAATAATTTGCGTGATTTTGCCGGTGTTAGTGAAGAAGAAGATGTTTTAGATTCTGCTTTAACAAAAGTAAAAAACAGATATAAATGGTTAATTATTAATCTTGCCACAGCATTTCTTGCCGCATCAGTTGTTAGCATTTTCCAGGAGACCATCTCCTCATTCGTCTTATTAGCTGTCTATATGCCAATAGTGGCAGGTATGGGCGGAAACGCAGGAACGCAAACTCTAGCCGTTGTTGTCAGGGGCTTGGCGCTAAAAGAAATTGAATTAAAAACAGCTAAAAGAGTTATTCTCAATGAATCCTTTGCAGGCGCAATTAATGGGATTATAACCGGAATACTTGCTTCAGGAATAGCCATAATATCAAATCACAGCGCTATGATTGGATTATTGCTTGGAATTGCTATGGTAGCGAATCTTGTAATTGCCGGTTTCTTCGGATCAATCATTCCTTTAATAATGAAAAAATTAGGGAAAGATCCTGCTTCTTCGGCGACCATCTTCATAACAACAGCAACCGATATCTTTGGATTTTTCGTATTTTTAGGATTAGCAACGATTATATTATAGAGAAGAAAGACCAAGCTGATTTAGAATGTCTGTTGTTTTGTTTTTTTATTTTTGGAAAGAGCGGATTAATGGGATTAATTTTTTGCATCTTGACAAGTGTTATTTGAGGAGGTAATATTGTAATACAATGTATTACAATTAATAAGTTAAATAATATTATGCGTGAAATAATAAACATTTCTTTACCCCCCATAATGGCTAAAACCGTAAGATCTGCTGTTAAAACTGGTGATTATATTAGTACTAGTGAATTTTTTCGCGATCTCCTACGAGATTGGCAAACAAACAATCTTTTGAATGAATTAAACGAAAGCAGAAAAGAAATAAAAGTTGGCAAGGGCAAAATCTTAAAATCTTTAAAAGATTTGAAATAATTGTTGTTGTATGGAAATAATTTATAGTTCAAAATTTGCCCGTGAATACAAAAAACTTTCTAAAACTATTAGAAATATTGCCGAACGGCGAGAAAAAATATTCCGTCAAAATCCCTTTGATCCCAAGCTTGAAACTCATAAATTAAAAGGCAAGCTCAGCGGATTTTTATCTTTTTCAATTGGTCATAAATACAGAATAATTTTTGAGTTTTCTAAGGATAAAAAAACAATATATTTCCACTCGGTTGGTAGTCACGATATCTATTAATCAAAAAAAGCAGGGAATTCCCCGCTTTTTTGGTATATTATTATTTATTTTAAATCAAAACTCTCCGATGTTTTAAACCAAGATTCTGACAAAGATAGATTCTCTTATTTTGTCGGAGGTTCTTATTTTTCAACCCTTGAGAAAATAGCCCGGCGATTATCCAGGAAAGTTTACAACCGCATCATTAATTATAGGACATTGAATTAGCAATTTATATTGAAGCAGTTTTGACACGATTAAGAAATCCTCTATTTCTGAAGAAGTTTTTTCTGGACCAACGAGAATCTCGCTAGCTTCTTCAAGGGTATATTTTAGATATTGAGACAAAGTGGCGCTGTCTGCTTGATGTCTAAGATAAACTACGATTTTTTCAAACTCTTCCTTATCTAACCAAATACCATTGCATTTTTTACAAACATCTATTTTAATATCGGATTTTCCATATTCAATTTCGTAAAGTGGCAAATTGCATTTAGGACATTCTTTTTGACTTGGCGACGCTTTAAACTTTTCTTTATCTTTCCATAAGTCAATATCCAGCCATTTTAAATACTTGTCTTTCTGATCCTTAGCTTTTCTTAATTCGTCTGCTTCAAACCATATTCCGGAACATTTTTTACATTTATCAACTTTAACTTTATGAAATAAAACTTCTTTAAGTTCATTTTTCTTACATTTGGGACAGATCATAATTAAAAAAATACAAATTAGAATCTTAGTTTTTATTCATTTTTTTTACTTTATTCTCGGAAAGAGCGGTTGGATAGACTTTATTTTCTCTCCTTGTTTTATATTTGTGTAACTGTTTTTATTGAGTGGATTTTTGACGAGTAATTTTTCTATTCTAAGCGTTTTTGCTATTTTTAATGAAGTTTCGGGCAGAAAGGGATAAATTTGCCAAGCAATTTGGCAAAGAGCATCAAGTAAGCCATAGAGCGCCCAACTAAGATCTTCTGTTTTTCCTTCTTTTGCCAGTTTCCAGGGTTTTGTTTTTTCAATATATTTATCGGCTTCCGAAATAAATTTCCAAATAGACGCTAAGGCAACGCTTAAATCGTAATTTTCAATATTTTCATCAATGTCTTTCCAGGCATTTTTCCAGTTATAAATCTTGCTTATTCTGAGCGGATGAGTTTCGGGGTCTTTTTTTATTATTGGCACTTTTCCTTTGCAATATTTTTCAACCATTTTAAGAACGCGGGAAATTAAATTTCCAAGCCCAGAGGCCAGATCGGCATTATAGGACTCATTAAATTTTTCATAAGCAAAATCACCATCGCCAGTAGTTGGAATTTCTTTTAATAAGTAATAACGGAGCGCGTCTACGCCATATTTTTCGATTAATTTAAAAGGATCAACAACATTACCAAGACTTTTTGACATTTTTTGACCACCTGACGAGATAAAGCCGTGAACCAAGAGAGTTCTGGGCAATGGTAGTCCTGTTGCCAAAAGTATTCCCGGCCAAATAAGAGCGTGAAACCTTAGAATATCCTTTCCAATAATCTGAACTTCAGCAGGCCAATACTTCTTAAAATTCTTATCATTTTCCGATCCATAACCAAGAGCAGTTATATAATTAGAAAGAGCGTCAGCCCAAACATAGATAGTTTGAGAAGCATCGCTAGGAACAGGGATACCCCAATCAAGCGACGACGATGGTCTAGAAAAGCTGACGTCTTGAACGCCGTCCTTGATAAAAGCAAAGAGTTCTCTTTTTCTTACTTCGGGCACGATCTCAATCTTATTACTTTTAATAAGTTTTCTTATTTGATCGCCAAATTTTGAAAGTCTAAAGAAATAATTTTCTTCATTTATTTTTTCTGGCTGTTTTTGGTGAATTTTACATTTGCCATCTTTGTTTAGATCTTTTTTTGTAATAAAAGCTTCACAACCAGCACAATAAAGACCTTCGTACTCTTTTTTATAAATACTATCTGATTCTTCGAGAAGTTTCCAAATTTTAACTACTCCAGGCCAGTGTCTTTTTTTGTCAGTTGTTCTTATAAAATCATTATTAGAAATATTGAGAATTTTTATTAATTCTTTAACTTTAGCAGAATTTTTATCAACTAATTCTTGGGAAGTAATGCCTGCTTCCTCCGCGGTTTTTTTATTTTTTACACCATTTTCATCTGTGCCGGTTAAATAATAAACATCTTCTCCTTTAAGCATATGGTAGCGCGCCAAAACATCAGCTTGCGTTAATTCAAGCGCAAAACCAATGTGAGGAGCAGCGTTTGTGTAAACTATTGAGGTTGTGATATAGAATTTTTTCATTGATTGATAACAACAACAAACTCACCCTTCATTTTACCAGCTTCAAGTTCTTCCAAAACACTTTTGGGGTGACCGCGATAGATTGTCTCAAATTTCTTTGTTAACTCTCTGCCCAATATAATTTCTTCTACTCCTAAGTCAATAAGTTCTAAAAGAAACTTTCTAATTCGGTGGACCGATTCATAAACAACGACAGGAAGTTCTGATTCAACGATCATGGTTAAGAATTTTTTACGTTTCTTTTTCTTGGGCAAAAAGCCTAAAAATAAAAATCGGTTTACATTTATACCAGAAACAGAAAGGAGAGAAGTAAGAGCTGAGGCTCCTGGGACAGGAATGATTTCAACATTATTACCAAGGGCATCCAAAATCCTTTTAACTAATTTTCCACCAGGATCAGAAATTCCAGGCGTACCGGCCTCTGAAACATAGGCAATATTTTTATTATTCCTCAAATCATCAATTACTCGGGTAAAATCGCTCTCTTGAGCCCTTTCATTGAGTTTTCTTAAGGGGATTGAGATTTCGTAGCGAGCAAAAAGCCTTTTTGTTATCAAGGGCTTTTCTGACAAAACAATGTCAACTTTTTTTAAAACCTCAAGCGCTCTTAGAGTAATATCCTCTAAATTTCCTATTGGTGTTGCGATCAAATACAGTTTTGCCATAATTATTTAGATTTTATTTTTTGAAAAGCGTCTATATCAAAAATATCACCAGAGAATTCATTTAAAAGCATTGCAATAGGAATTGCCATAACCATTCCAGTAATGCCAGCTAATTTTGCGCCAACTAATAGGGCCAATATGGTTATAACAGGATTAAGTCCGACGGTTTTCTGCATAATTTTTGGTACCAAAAGATTGTTTTCTAATTGCTGGACAACAATATATAGAATTAAAGTCATCAGTCCTAGAAGGGGCGATCTGGTAAGGGCAATCAAAATGGCGGGAACAGCCGAGAGGATTGGCCCCACTGTTGGAATTAATTCAAACATAGCGGCCAAGAGAGACAAACCAATAGCGTATGGGACGCCTATAATAGTCAAGCCAATAAATGTCATACAACCAACAATTAATCCTAATAAAAGTTGCGAACCAAACCAACGGCTCAATCTTGCCTGAGCCCTTTCCCACACCGTAATAGCGTACCCTTCTTTGCTTTTCGGAGTAATCGCCCTTAAAAATTTTTTTACACCCTCTTCTTCAATAGACAGATAAAACGACAAAATGAAAACAAAGAAAAAAGAAGCAATTCTGCCAACGACATTGCCCGTAAAGGAAAAGAAATCAATTTGCATTTGACCTAGTTTGTTGCTCATATTCAAGAAAAATTCCTGTAGTTGAGTTTCATTTGTAGCCAGACTAGTAAAAATATTACTGATGCCCGAACTTATTCTTGGAATGAAGTTAGAAAATTGCCTTAATTCATTTGCCAATGGAGTCACGACTAAAGTAAGGACTCCGCCAATGAAAATAACAACCGAAATGTAAACGATAATGACCCCAAAGGTTCGTGGAATGTGATGCTTTTTAAGCCAACTAGCTGGAACGCCAACTGTTGACGCCACAATCAAGGCAAAAAATAACATTACCAAGACGTCTTTGATCAAATAAGCAAATAGAAATAATAAGACAATGGCTAATCCCTTTAAGATCGCGCTAGGCGATATTTCTATGGTTTGTTTTTGGATTGTTTTCATAAAAATTTATTTAAAAATTAAATAATCATTAATTAATTGAGGAATTTCCTTTTTCGGGGCAATAATACCTAAATTTAAGTGTTTTTCTATAAAAATTTCTCTAGCAATTACCCTAATATCTTGAGGAGTAATCTTATTTAACTCTTCAAAGACTTCTTCTGGCAATTGTATTTTTGCTTTAAGCAGTTCTTGTCTTCCCAGAAAAGCAGCAACACTATCAGATGTTTCGAGCGCAAGAAGAGTTATCCCTTTTATATAATCCTTAACTTTATTTAATTCTTTTTTATCTACAAGGTCCTCTTTTAATCGCTTAAATTCTTTTAAGATTAATTTTATTACTTTTTCTATATTTTGGTGACTAATGCCTGCTTGAACCATTAAACATCCAGTATCAGTGTAACTTTCTTGATTTGACCCAATATAATAACAAAGACCTTCTTTTTCTCTAATATTTATAAAAAGTCTCGAACTCATTCCACCCCCAAGAATTGTTTCTAAGAGGGCGAGAGCGTAGCGTTTTTGACTGAATATATCATAACTTCTAACACCCAAACACAGATGGGTTTGATCGGTTTGTTTAAAATGAATTAATGAAGACGCCCTAAGCTGAGATTCTTTAATAGGGTCCCTATCCTTTGTGATTTGTTTAGGATAATTATTGAAATAATCTTTTATAAGACGAAGTGTTTTTTGAGAATCAATTTTTCCAGAAACCACTAAAACAGAATTTTTACTACTATAATGCTTTTTTAAATAATCAACAAAATCCTTTCTTTTAAAAGATGAAACATTTTTTTTGGTACCAATAACATCCCAACCCGCCGGTGTTCCTTTATAAAGAAGTTGCTCAAACAATTCACCAACATAAACCGTTGGGGTATCTTGATAAAGTTTAATTTCTTCCAAGATGACCTTTTTTTCTTTTTCAATTTCTTTTTCATTCATTTGAGAATTGAGTAATATATCTGACAATACATCAAGAGCTAAAGACAAGTGAAAATAAGCGAGTTTAACATAAAATCCGGTATATTCTTTTCCCGTAAAAGCGTTATAAATGCCGCCTACTTTGTCTAAAGTTTCTGATATGGCAAAAGTGCTTGGGCGCTTCACGGTTCCTTTAAAAAACATATGTTCTAAAAAGTGAGATATGCCATTGTTCTCCTGACTTTCATTTTTAGACCCAGTATTCACCAAGAGTAAGACCGTGACAGTCTCGGTACTTTCAAGAGGAGCCAAGATAACTCGTAAACCGTTGTTTAGTTTATGTTTTGTATAATTCATCAGAGCGGAAGAAAATTCATTTTATAATAAATTTTTCGAGTTAATTCTACATCCTTTTTGCAATATTCATAGATTTCATCAAATTGTTTTTTTAAATATTTGCCATATACTTCTGAACCGCACATTTTATCTTTAGAAGTTTGAAACCCAAAAATTTTAGCCAGAGTGTCCAGAGAAGTTGCGCTTCTCATAGACCATTTTTCCCATTCTCTCATAGTGTCGTAAATTGGTTCAGACCTATATCGCACGAAGTTAAGGAGTCTACTTGGCTTAATATCGTGGATAACGGATCTCTTATAAATAAAATTTAAATCAAAATCCATTACATTATGACCAATGAAAATATCAACATCGCGAGCAATTTCCCAAAACTTCTCCAAAATTTCTTTTTCTTCTCCATTAATAATATCTGCCCTATTAGATTCAGGCGGTTCTTTAATATAGGCAATGCAAAAAATACGGCCAAAATTGCCATTAAGACTGGTGTTTTTAAAAGCCTCATCTTTTTTATCCTTGGATAGGCTTTCGATGAATTCTCTCTTGGATTCGTCGGCAGGGATGGTCTCAATGTCAAATATTAAACGGGTCATAAAATTAAATTATTAATAAATTAACTAGCTATTAGCATTTAATAATATTTTACCAATAAAAAAAGACTAAAGCAATTTACGGTAGTTATTCTAAAAAACATTTACAACAATAGATTTTAGGTGAAAAATTGACTTAGAATTTTATCTTTTTTAAATTTCTCAATATTTTTGTTTACTTGTTTATAAAATTTAGGATAATGGGAACGGTTAATAATATTTCCTCGCCAAAGTTGTCTATATGGCGGTTTTTGAGCATGGGCAAGTTCATGGGCCAATGTTCTCAAAATAACGCTTGGTTTTTTTAGTTTTCTGGTGCGCGGAGTATAAAGATCTAAAACGAGTTTTTTTGTTTTTAAATTGATATAAGCAATGCGAAAAGATTTTTTTATATCTTTAATTGGATTTTTGCGCTTCATTGGCTGGAATTTGAAATTCGCAATGTCTAAAATCTTACAAGCGCGCCTGAAAAGAAATTGGCCCAATTCTTCTTGAGTCATATCTTAAAATGCTTCTTAAGCGCTTCTACTTTATTAGTTTTTTCCCAGGGAAGATCAAGATCGGGACGGCCAAAATGTCCATAACAAGCAACTTTTTGATAAATCGGACGTCTTAAATCTAAATTCTTAATAATTGCGCCCGGCCTTAAATCAAAAACTTTCTTAATCACTTCTAAAATTTCTTTATCAGGCTTTCTTCCTGTTTCAAAAGTATCAATATTAATCGCCAAGGGCTCAGCAACGCCGATAGCATAAGCAATCTGAAATTCACACTTTTCTGCTAAACCTGAGGCCACTATATTTTTAGCAACCCATCTTGCGGCATAAGAGCCCGATCTATCAACTTTAGTGCTATCTTTTCCGCTTAAGCAGCCGCCTCCGTGGGAACCAACGCCGCCATAAGTATCAACGATGATTTTTCGACCGGTAAGCCCTGTATCGGCCGCAGGCCCACCCTTAACAAATCTTCCCGTCGGGTTAACTAAATATTGAACATTTCTTGTTAAAAGTTTTTTGGGCAAGATTGGCAAGATTACTTTTTCTATAATATCTGTCTTAAGCTTACTTAACTTAATATCTGGATTATGCTGAGCCGAAATTAAAACCGTATGAATACTTTTTGGCTTTCCCTTTACATATTCAATCGTTATTTGAGATTTACCATCAGGTCTTAAATAAGGAAGGATGCCCTTTTTACGAACTTCACTCAATCTTTTGGCCAGCTTATGAGCCAAAGCAATGGGAAGGGGCATAAGTTCAGGAGTTTCTTTGGTGGCATAGCCATACATAATGCCTTGATCGCCAGCGCCAAGTCCAAGAATATCTTGACTATTAACGCCTTGAGCAATATCACCGGACTGTTCTTGAATAGCGCAAACTATTCCACAAGTTTCCCAATCAAAGCCCAGAGATGAATTAGTATAGCCAATATTTTTAACCACTCTTCTGACAACCTTAGGGACTTCAATGTAGGTTTTAGTTGTCATTTCGCCGGCGATAACAACCAAGCCGTTGGTCAAAAGCGTTTCAATTGCGACTCTTCCTTCGGGGTCATTTTTCAAAACCTCGTCTAAAATTGCATCGGATATTTGATCGGCCATCTTATCGGGATGACCCTCGGTAACAGATTCTGAAGTTAAAAGACAATCGCCATTAATATTTTTCATTTAATTTTTTCTTAATAATACTTTTTAAATCTTTTATTTTTATTCTTTCTTGTTTC
>CAYNNF010000004.1:55527-62553 GCA_964398685.1 uncultured Candidatus Saccharibacteria bacterium
TAATTTTTTCTTAATAATACTTTTTAAATCTTTTATTTTTATTCTTTCTTGTTTCATTGAATCACGATTTCTAATTGTAACTGCTTTATCTTTTGAAGTGTCAAAATCAACAGTAATACACAGAGGGGTGCCAATTTCATCTTGACGGCGATACCTCTTGCCAATGCTTTGAGTTTCGTCATATTCACAGATGAATTCTTTTTTTAAATCATTAAAAATTTGTTTAGCCGTCTTGGATAATTTTTCTTTCTTAGACAAGGGCAAAATCGCGACCTTGATAGGACTTAACCAATAAGGAAATTGCAGAACAGTTCTAATTTCCTGTTTGCCGTCAGCCGTTGGAGCTTTTTCCTCGTGGTAATGCTCGCATAATGTTGCAAGAACAGACCTATCAACGCCCAGGCTTGGTTCTATTACATGAGGAATAAATTCTTCCTCTGTTGATAAATTTTTATATAAAAGTTTATGATTTTTAAGATCAAAATCGGTGCGATAAGCCAAACCATACAATTCTTTTCTGCCAAAAGGGAAATTATATTCAACATCAATGGTCTTTTTTGAGTAATGGGCCAATTCTTTCTTTTCAACGTCATGTTCAATAATATTTTCTTTTTTAAGACCAAGCAGATTTATCCAATCTCTCATCTCGTTGAGCCATTCATCAAAATATTTCTTCCAATTTTCTTCTTTAACAAAATACTCTATTTCCATTTGCTCAAATTCTCTAGTTCTAAAAATAAAATTACCCGGCGTAATTTCATTTCTAAAAGCTTTGCCAATCTGAGCGATGCCAAAGGGAATTTTTTTATGTGTTGTGTCTAAAATGTTTTTAAAATTAATAAAAATCCCTTGCGCCGTTTCTGGCCGCAAGTAGGCAATATTATTTTCTTCTTCTCCCTTAGGCCCGACAAAAGTTTTAAACATTAAGTTAAAAAAATCAGGATCCGTAAAGTCGCCAGAGCCACAATTTGGGCACTTAATATTCGCGGGTCTTTTAAAAGATTTACTGGACGCATTTTCAACTTGAACCATTTCATATCCCATCTCATCAGCTTTAAACCTTGCATGGCATCCCTTACACTCTACCAATAAATCGGCAAAGCCGGCGTCCAGATGGCCCGAAACTTTCCAGACCTCAGGATTCATAATTAAAGCGCTATCAATGCCAACGACATCATCCCTGTCTTGAACGAATTTTTTCCACCACATCTGCTTAATATTATTTTTTAATTCAACGCCCAAGGGACCATAGTCCCATGTATTTGCCATCCCGCCGTAAATTTCAGAAGAAGGGAAAATAAACCCTCTCCTTTTGCACAAAGATATAATTTTGTCCATTAAATTTTTCATTATTGTCTTACAACTTTTTCTCCGGTACTAAGACCAGGAAGAGCTGAATTAAGATACTGATTAGTGAAAGTATCTTGGCCTTGAGCGGTAGATTCACCTAAGAGTATTAATTGTTCTTCTACATCAGACGGAGATGGAACATTGCTTACTTTAAAAATAACTTGCTTAACGGGACTGGTAAAGCCAGTGCCTGCCTTAAGTTCGTTTACCTGCCAAAGCAACTTACCCGTTAAAGGATCAAAGGTTATATTGTTGTTTTTAGGCCACCATTCATCTTCCCAATATACGCCTTGAGGAAGATAGCTTTCAACAATTATGTTAGACAAATCATTATAATAATTAAGCAGTTGCCAAGCAATAAGATAAGTTGTCTTTTGACTCATAATGGGCGGTCGGGGACCTGAAGTGGAAAGAGGGGAATCATCTTGAGAAGAAATTACTTCCGAAAACCTTAAAATAGAGTTTAGTTTAACTTCAGTTTTAGCGCTATTTTCTAACTCAATACTGCTAAGCTCGGAGGGAATAATATTTGGTCTTATCCTGGCAGTGGCTTCAAGCGTAAAATTCTTATCAGAATAATCTTTTAGGGGAATAGTGTCTTTAATACCCAAGTTTATACTGGCAATCCCTGCTTCAAATGGTCCCAAAATAGCTAATTGGGGAATATGACGGCTATCCCAAATAATTTTATTTTCATTTTCAATATAAATTCCTTGATTGCTCGGCATAATACTTCCGTATTTAAGAATCTCTCCAGAAACTTCCACAGTTAGAACAATATCTCTTAATATTGAATCAGTAGTATTTTGGAAATTAATAATTATGCCTAAGTTTGATCCAGCATAAACAACACTTGGAACAGTCAAATTTGTTGGTTGAATGTCGATACTTATCGGTGCTGGAGTGAAAGATTCGGCCGAATAAGACTGAGTATATATTTGATATTTATTATCGGATTCTTTTAATTCAAGAGCAACCGAGAAATTAATAATGTCAAGAGATTGAGTAAATTTGCCCGTAATCTTGAATTCTTTTTGTTCTTGAGGCAAGATTTTTTCAAATTGCCATGTATGATCTGAAATATCGGGCTGGCGAGGGGAGAATTCAACAACCTTAAATCCTTCAGGGTAGTTTATTTTTAAACGCGCATCTTCAAAAATATTATCAGAATAATTAGAAAGACTAACGGTATAAACAACATTTTTGTTAAGAGCAATAATTTTAGGAGCGTCTATTACTATTTTTAAGGGAGAAGAAATTATATCTACCGCAAAATCTTGAGCTTTTTCTAATTCAGAACTAAGGCGAGCAGGAACAAAACTTAATTTAGTTTTAATAATTTCCTTGCTGTCTTCGGGACCAAAGATTTTGACATAAGAAGTTACGCTTTTTGCTCCTTTAGCTGGGATATGCTCAAGATAGAATGTCTCTGTTGATTCTTTTTTTTCAGGGTTTTGCAGATGAGATCCTTCGGGATAATTAATAATTAATTTTACATTTTCAAGGGAAATATTATTGTTGTTTCTAACAATGAAGTCGTATTTCAAAAATTCTCCCGACTCAATTTTTTGTAATCCGTTAAGCTCTATAATAATTTTATCTTTATCAAAATGACCTTTCGCGCCAAGCCAAAACAACCCAACGATAAAAATGCCTAAAAACAATATGCCAGAAAGAGTTAATTTTAATATTTTTTTTCGCTTAGGCGTAAAAAAATGTTCTTTTATTGGCTGAGGTTTTAACGGTTCCGGATTATATTCATACTCAAGACGTTCCGTCAATTTTTTCTCTATGGATGGTCGATAAATTCTTTTTTTTAGATCTTCTAAGGAAGACATATTATTGAAAACAATGAAGACGATTGGTAATTATGTAAGCGTGAGGCGATTCTCCCGATACATAAAAAGCATAAAAATTAATAAATCTTGCTATTTTCTTAAGTTGATTAATTGATGGTTGAATATGTTGAGAGCTTTTAAAATTTGCTTGTGATATTTTTTTCAGCAAACTGAGTTCTTGATAAGTTATTTTTAACGCCTCCTTGTCTTTGTTTTTACAATAACTGCAAAGCGCGCCATTCTTTTTATAGCTCAAGTAAATTGATTGGGAAGACAATTTTTTTGAGCAGCTTGCGCAACAATCAAGTTCGGGCATATACCCCAAGTACCTCACCAGTTTCAGTGGAAAATAGGCAAGAAGTAAATTTCTTAAGAATTCTTTACTCTTTGGTTTTTCTAAAATATTTAATGTTCCGACAATAAGGGAAAAAATTCTTTTATCTTTCAATCTATCTTCGGTCAAACGATCTGTTAGGCTCGCAAAATAGAAAGACAACGCTTGATTTCTAAAATTTGTTTTTGAGTAAAGACTTTTTATTAATTCAGCTCGAGTAATAACAGGTTTGCCCTTAGATATTACGGCGATAATTTCACTTAAGGAAAAGGGCATGAGCGCCGACTTTAGCTTAGCTTTGTTTTTATTAAGACCGCGCGACAAATAAGTAATCTTTCCAAAATCACGAGTATAGGCAGTTATATAAAATCTGTTTTCATCACTGTTATAAGTTTTTAAAATAACAGCTTTTGTTTTGAAATACACAAAAAATTTAAGGTAAAAAATATTAATAACCTATTTATTATACCTTTTTATGGCAATTTTGACAGAACTATCTAAAATTTGTATTTCTGTTATATATTCTGAAGACAAATTTTCTGTTTCTGCAACAACACTGGCAGTATTAGTAAATAATTTTATCTTTTTCTCATTTGCAGTTAATAATAATTTTATTTTAGATGATTTTGTAGAATATTCTATTTCGCTTATATCTTGAGGAGTAAAACCGGCCTTTTTTCTTAGAGTTTGTATATTACGCACGATTTCTCTCGTTGCTCCTTCATTTATGAGTTCATCGGATAATTCTATATTAAGCATAATACCCATAGATTCTTCTCTGTCCAAAATCCAGCCCTTTTTATTCTCTAATTTTTTATCTATGATTGCTTTTTTAACATTTAGCTCCTTCTCAATAATTTTAAGAAGATCTGTTTCTATGTCAATATTTAACCTAATTTCACTTAATGGTTGTCTTACTTTTAAATTAGCTTCTTTTCTCGCTCTTAGTCCTAGGCTAATTATCTGCTCAACCAATAGTATTTTATTTAATATTTCTTTTTCTTCAACATTGATTTTTTGACATTTTGGCCAATCTTCTAAGTGGATGCTTTCTTTCAGCTGTCCGTCTTTAGACATTGGTCCTTTTTTTAAGAAATCAAAAATTTCTTCCGCTAAAAAAGGAACGAAAGGCGCGATTAATTTAGAAAGGACAAAAAGAGAATAAATAAGAGTTTTGGTTCCTTCTTTTCTGTCGGGAGAAGATGCTTTAAAACGATGCCTTGACCAATGAATATATCTATAAGATATATCGTTTATAAAAGCCTCAATCAGACGCGCCGCTTCAACCACTTGATAATTATCTAAAAAATTGCTTACTTCTTCGTTAACAAGCTTTAGTCTTGATAGGAGCCATATATCTAGCACATTTTTAGGATTAAAATCCTCTACCTCTTTTTGCGTAAACGAATTGGTTGTCAAGCCGTAAAAATCCAAAAAATTAACAATCTGTTTAATCAATAATAACTTAGAAAAAGCTTTTTTGACATCTTTTTCATCAAATTTTTTAGGATTTTCTGGTTTATTAACGGTAAAGAAATACCACCTCAGCGCGTCAGCGCCATATTTATTAATAATTTCATCGGGTAAAACGGTATTTCCTTTTGATTTTGACATTTTTTCTCCCTTTTTATCCAAAACATGACCCAAGCAGAGAATGTTTTTATAAGGAGATTCATATCCTAAAAGCACAGAAATTGCCAAAAGCGTGTAAAACCACCCCCTGGTTTGATCAATTGCTTCTGATATATAATCGGCAGGAAACAATTTTGGTGACGAATTTTTTGTATCTTGTATATCCTTGGCGGAGGCAGGAGCGAACGGCCAATGGTCTTGAGCGAACGGCATCGCGCCCGAATCAAACCAAACATCAATTACATACGGTTCGCGCCTCATTTCTCCGCCGCACCGGTCGCATTTAAAAGTTATTGCATCAACATAAGGACGGTGAGGGTCTTTCAGTTTTTGACCAGACAACTCTTCAAGTTCTTTATACGAACCAATTACCTTAATGTTTTTGCACTGTTGAGCTTTTGGATTTTGTATTTTGGACTTTATTTGCAATTCGTCATTTGTAGTTTGGCCCCTACTTGATTGGCATCGCCAGACCGGGAATGGCGTTCCCCAATACCGTTCTCGAGTGATTGCCCAATCTTTCACTTCTTTGAGCCATTCGCCAAACCTTCCTTCTTTGAGGTAAGCAGGCATCCAATTAATTTTTTTATTTGCCCTAAGAAGATCTTCTTGAAGGTCAGTCATTTTAATAAACCAGGACTCTTTAGCGTAGTAGAGTAATGGTTCTTTACAACGCCAGCAAAAAGGATAATCATGCTGAACAATTTTTTCTTTGAAGAGAAGATTGTTCTTTTTGAGATATTCCAGAATACTTTTTTCTGTTTCTTTGTCTTTTACTTTTTTTCCTTCAAAGGTTTTGACCAATTTATTGAACTTACCGTTTTCGCTAACTGTATGAACTTTGGGAAGATTATATTTTGTTCCTAATTCAAAATCATCAGCTCCGTACATGGCAGCGATATGAACCAAGCCCGTGCCATCCTCTTCGGTTACAAAGTTAGCGGGATAAACTTTATGTGAAGCGTTGTTTTGATTTTCTTTAATATCAAAAAGGGGAAAGTAGCCAATACTCTCCAAATCTTTTCCTTTAAATTCTTTAACGATTTCGTATTTTTTTTCAAGAATCTCTAATCTTGATTTGGCCAAAATGTAGTTTTCTTTTTCCAGTTTTATCAAACAATAGTCTAAATTAGCGCCAATTGCTAAAGCTGTATTGCCAGGCAAAGTCCACGGAGTGGTCGTCCATGTTAAGAAGTAAGTATTCTCGGCTAAGGAAAAATCTTTGATTTTTTGATGGGGCAATATTTTTAAACGTACATAAACTGAATTTTCATAAATATTTTTATATCCTTGAGCTAATTCGTGAGTTGAAAGGGCAGTTTCGCACCTGGCGCACCAAGGTACCACTTTAAAATCTTCGTATAAGAGGCCGCGATCCCAGATTTTTTTTAATATCCACCACACAGTTTCCATATATTGTGGTTTGTATGTAATATATGGATTATCCATGTCAACCCAATAGCCAATTCTTTCGGTCATTTTTCTAAAAATAGGCATTAATTCGTCCACAGTTTTTTTGCATTCTTCGTTAAACTTGGCAATTCCATAATCTTCAATGTCTTTTTTTGACTTAAAACCAAGTTTTTTTTCAACTTCAATTTCAACTGGCAAACCGTGAGTATCCCACCCATTCTTGCGAACAACATTAAACCCCCGCATTGTTTTATATCTCGGAATGATGTCTTTATATATGCGCGCTAAAACATGGTGAATACCAGGCTGGGCATTGACCGTAATCGGGCCGTCATAAAAAACAAAAGACTCTCCGTCCTTTGTTTTCTCTAAAGATTTTTTAAAAATATTTTTTTCTTTCCAAAATTTAAGAGTTTTTTTCTCTTGTTCGTTAAAATTCATGACTAATAATCAAAAAAA
>CAYNNF010000004.1:62653-65688 GCA_964398685.1 uncultured Candidatus Saccharibacteria bacterium
ATCCTTCGCTCCGCTCAGGATATAACTTTGCCTAAGCTCATTATATTCACTAAGGCAAACTAATAGCGGGAGACGGGGATCGAACCCGCGATCTTCGACTTGGCAAGCCGACGCTCTACCAACTAAGCTACTCCCGCTGGTGCTGCGAAGAGGAGTCGAACCTCTGACTCCTGGTTCTTCAAACCAGAGCTCTACCGCTGAGCTACCGCAGCGTTTCGAGGTTTTTGCAAAGCATCTATCCCTAACTTTTTATCTTTTTCTAAAGCATTTTTTACTTTAATATATTTTTTGCTAAAAAACAAGAGATTGTCTTTGTAATACATTACAGCAAAAAGCCGCTTACTATCTCCCTTTACATATTCTAGATTCAACACACCATCGCCTTTATGAGTATAGCCCTTAACACCATAGAGATCTGTCAGTTTTTGCTTAAGCCATTTTATAAAATCTATGCTTGCGGAAGCAATAGACAGTTTAAAACCAAAACTATTTGGCCATCTCTTGTCCCAAAAAGTATAGAATGAACCATCGCCGTCAAAAAGTCCTCTGAAAAAATCAGCAAAAAAATTATCAGGCACATCAACTGCTTTTATCGTTTTTGATTTAGCTGAGGTAATCCCAATCCCGTTTAAATACTGATGGAAGATTTTGTCACCAAAAGCTAAGACGAAATATTTTTTTTCTTGTTCACCTCCGCGTGCTACACGATATGGTTTATTATCTAAATCTAGGGCGTATTTAAACTTATTAATCAATTCAATTTCTTTGGAATGAAATGAAATATGACTCCCATCTTTTGAAAGGCATCCGTCAGAGGCGATTAAGCCAACAGCGTATGCGAAATCGGAGGACCATTTAATTTTTACTTTCTCTTGAACCTTAAATACCATGATAAATAGCTATTCATTTTTTAGTGCTCACAGAGTCTCAAATGGAACACCATAGAGAAGATTGTTTTGAAGTGGAAGGGGGTGTTTAAGAGCCTTGCTGTAGTAGATATGATAAGGGATTAAGGAAAGCAGAGAGACAGCTTAATGAGGTTAGGACTAAGCTCCCTCGGCTCCTTCAATCTTTTCGGCTTCTTCTATGAGTTCTTCATAAACGTCATCTTTATGTTCTTGATACGCTTGTATGGCAGCATCGCGGAATGCTTGTGATGCATATTCTTTTAGTCCTGCATCTCGATAGATTTGCGCAACTTCAATATTTAATTGCAAGCTCGCTTCACTAGTATTAGCAAGCTCAACTTCTTGTTGGCGCCAATCTAACCATCGCAATAACAGCTCTTTGTTCTCCGGGTCAGCTTTTAGGTTCTCAACAACTTGTTCTGACTGAACCTCTTCGCCCTCATTTCCTTTTTCTTCACTAGGTGGCAATTGTTCTGGAAATCGTTCCCTCATAATATAGTTATATAAAAATACAATTTAATTTAAACATATCTTAAATCGATGAAACCCTTATCAATAAAGGGTTTAAGTATTTTTATGCCCCCACGGGGAGTCGAACCCCGGTTTTCAGGATGAAAACCTGACGTCCTAGGCCACTAGACGACAGGGGCGCTTAAGAAATGAAAAACTTAAAAATCAAAACTAAAAATTAAGGTAAAATTATTTTTAAAATGTCAAACTTTAAATGTCAGAGAAAATATAAACGACTTAATGTTTAGTTTCTAACTACATTTTGCTTACTACTATCAACTAGTAGTTTCATATGATAGCTAAAAATTGAGAAAAATCAAGGTCTTATTGATTTTTCTCTGCTTTGCAATTAAAATTAATAACTAATATGAATATTTTAGCGATTGAAACCTCATGTGACGAGACAGCCATTGCTCTGGTTGAGTTTTGCCAAAAGAAACAAAAAAATTCTTTAGAAATTAAAATATTAGCTGATAAAATCGCTTCTCAAATAGAAATTCATGCTCCATATGGTGGCGTGGTGCCGAGATTAGCGGCAAGAGAACATATAAAGAATTTATCTCAAATTTTTAAAGAAATATTAAAAAACAACAAAGAAAAAACGAGCGATTTTATGAAAAAGATTGATTTAGTTGCGGTGACTTCTGGTCCAGGATTGATGCCATGCCTTTTAACGGGAACATCGTTTGCCAAGGCGCTTGCTTATAAATATAAAATAAAAATTACTGGAATAAACCATTTAGAAGCCCATTTATTTTCTTCTTTGTTGAGCCAAAGCTCAACTATTAATCTTCAAAGATTAAAGTTTCCCGCTCTCGGATTGATTGTCTCGGGGGGACATACAGAGTTAATTTTAGTTAAAGCCATTGGCGAGTACGAATTAATTGGAGAAACTCTTGACGATGCGGCGGGAGAGGCGTTTGATAAGGTAGCGCGCCTATTAGAACTGGGATATCCGGGCGGTCCTGCTGTTGAAAAAGTGGCTAAAAATGGAAATGAAGATAAATTTAAGCTTCCTCGTCCAATGATTGGTTCGCCTGATTATAATTTTTCTTTTTCTGGCCTCAAAACGGCAGTATTATATAAAATTAAAGATTATCAAGGAAAATCAAAAATCGTTAAGGAGAATCAAAAATTATTAAATAGAATTAAAGCGGATATGGCGGCAAGTTTCCAAAAAGCGGTAGTTGAAACTTTAATTAAAAAAACGGGAAAAGCTATCAAAGAATTTAATATAAAAACATTATTAGTCGGCGGTGGAGTATTGGCCAACAATCAACTTAGAGAGGAACTGAAAATATTATCGGAGCGCGTCAAAACTAATCTTATCCTACCTAACAAAAGATATTGCGGTGATAATGCAGCAATGATAGCGCTGGCAGCTTATTTAAATTATTGTCAAGACAAAGATTATTCTTGGCAAGAATTAAAAGTTAATTCTAATTTGGGATTTTAATCTAAATATATTATGGCGGAAGAATTATCAAAAAAATATTTACCTGGCAAAATAGAAACAAAAATTTATAAAAATTGGGAAAAATCTGGCTATTTTAAGCCCAGAAAAGCAAAAGAAAAATATGTCGCTTTTATGGCGCCGGTTAATATTACAGGAAATCT
>CAYNNF010000004.1:65788-70867 GCA_964398685.1 uncultured Candidatus Saccharibacteria bacterium
CCTAGGTGTGGGACCGCTTTGTCTGATTTAGAAGTAGAATATAAAGAAAAAAAAGGAAAACTTTGGTATCTTAAGTATCCGCTCAAAATACAAGGGGAAGAAGGTGAAAATACAGATAAATGTAAATATATTGTAGTCGCGACGACAAGACCTGAAACTATGTTAGGAGATACTGCGGTGGCCGTTCATCCAGAAGACGAACGGTACCGCCAACTTATTGGCAAAACGATTGTCCTGCCTTTAGTGAACCGCGAAATTCCCATTATAGCCGACGATTCAATCAATAAAGAATTTGGCACAGGGGCGGTCAAGGTAACCCCAGCTCATTCTTCTACGGACTTTGATATTGCCCAAAGGAACAATCTTCCTTCAATTCAGATTATTAACGAAGAAGGCAAAATGACCAAACAGGCAGGCAGAGATTTTGAGGGTATTAGCGTAAGCGATGCCCGAAAAAAAGTTCTAAAAATTTTTGAAAAGAAAAAACTTTTTGAAAAAGAAGAAGAGTATATTCACAATATTTCTGTTTGCTATCGCTGTGGCGCGCCCATTGAACCATTAATATCATCTCAATGGTTTTTAAAAATGGAAACATTAGCAAAACTTGCGATAGATGCCGTCAAGTCAAAAAAAGTAAGGATTTATCCAAAAAAATGGGAGAAATCCTATTTTAATTGGTTAAAAAACATCAAGGACTGGTGTATCTCTCGACAAATTTGGTGGGGCCATGAATTACCTATTGAAAATTCAAACGATGTTTTGGACACTTGGTTTTCTTCCGCTCTATGGCCATTTGCAAGCTTGGGTTGGCCTCAAAATTGCAAAGAATTTAGCCATGGCATTTGTAAAAATCCGCAGAATGATCTTTCAGAATTTTATCCTGGAGATATAATTAGTAGCGCTCCTGAAATACTTTATCTTTGGCATGTTAGGATGATTTTTTCAGGCATGGAATTTATGGGACGCGCGCCCTTCAAAACTATTTATATTCATCCTACTGTTCTTACCAAAGAAGGCAAAAGAATGTCAAAATCTTTGGGTACAGGCATTGATCCTCTTGATTTAATTCAAGAATATGGGGCCGATGCGACTCGTTTTGGACTTCTATGGATGACTGGCGCTAATCAGGCAATTCGTTTTAATAACGACAATATTATTATGGGACAGAAATTCTGTAACAAGCTATGGAATGCAACGAGATTTATTTTAATGAATAAGTTCACACAAATTAGCGCGGATGAGAAAAACAAATTAGCGCGGATGAATCTAACAAGCGATGATAAGGATATTTTAAACAATCTAAGAAAAACAATAAAATCAGTAAATGATTACTTAGATAAGTTTCGCTTTGACAAAGCAACAGAAACCTTGTATGAATTTTTTTGGCATGATTTTTGCGATATTTATTTAGAGAAAGCAAAGCTATATTTAAGAGAATGCGTGGGAGTTGAAGATAAGAAGCGAACTCAAAATGTGCTGTTTTATGTATTGTTAACATCATTAAAACTTCTTCATCCATTTATTCCATTTATAACAGAAGAAATTTATCAAAAACTGCCAATTGAAGATAAAAAGGAATCTCTTATGATAGAAAATTGGCCAAAATAAAAATTTATGTTTTCCTTATTAATTTTACCATTAGCTTTGCTTCCCAGCTTGATTTGGCTTTTGTTTTATTTAAGAAAAGATATTCATCCCGAACCAAATCGTTTGATTATAAGAGTTTTTTTATGGGGCCTGCTTGTAACAATGGCCATGGTGTTAATACTTGGAGGAGATATAATCGCTCAAGAGGTTATAAGAGCAAAAGGGAACACAGGCTGGGCAGTAGCTATCCATGGGTGCTATCAGCTAATTTATCGGCTCTATTATAATTTTTTAAGTTTTTGCGCAGGAACCTTTCTTTTTAAATTTGTAGCGTCTTCTCTTTTTATAATTTTCTTTAATGCTTTTTGGGAAGAAACATTAAAATATTTAGTAGTGCGCTTTACTATCTTAAAGAATAAAGAATTTGACGAGCCAGTTGACGCAATGGAATATATGATTATCGTGGCGCTTGCTTTTGCGGCCGTAGAGAACCTTCTTATCGGTTTTAGGCAGGGGAATTTAATAGAGCTAGGCAATGTTTTGTTTCCGCGATTTTTAGGTGCAACTTTTATTCATGCTCTTTCTTCAGCGGTTGTCGGATTTTTTGTAGCAAGGGCGATTTTTCATAGAAAAAATCGGAAACGTTATCCACTGAGCATTGGTTTTATTTTAATAGGCCTGTTGATAGCTTCGGGGTTGCACGGTTTCTTTAATTTCCTTATAATTAGAAGCGATGATCTTAGAAAACCTATCTATCTTTATCTGATTGCAGTCTTTTTGCTTTTCCTGTCGCTCATTGTGGCCAAAGGATTTCGCCGGCTTAACATTCAATCGCTAAAACAAAAGAAAAAATAATTAATTTTTAAATATAAAAATATTATGCCCAAAAAAAGAAGAAGCTTTCTTGATTTGCTTACCAAAAACGCAAAAGGAGAAAGAGAAAAAGATATTAAAATTAACAACGAAAGCGAAGATTTATCAAGAGAAATACCAAT
Organism: uncultured Candidatus Saccharibacteria bacterium; assembly: GCA_964398685.1. Taxonomy (GTDB): domain Bacteria; phylum Patescibacteriota; class Minisyncoccia; order JBAYJV01; family JBAYJV01; genus CAYNNF01. The sequence continues at coordinate 68,371 of CAYNNF010000004.1, forward strand.
GATGACCGATGAAAGTTCTTTAGAAAATAAGGAGTGGTTAACTGAAGCTGGCGACGATGGTCAGCTCACTTTGGATGTTTATCAAACAGATAAGGATATTATCATTAAATCAACTATCGCCGGAGTTTCTCCTGAAGATTTAGACATTGCTTATAACAATGGTATGTTGACTATTAAGGGAGAGAGAAAAGCCGGGGAAACGATAGATAAAGAAAATTATTTTTATCAGGAACTTTATTGGGGAAGTTTTTCTCGCAGCGTGATTTTACCGGCCGATATAGATGAGGATAATATTGAAGCAGAGCTTAAAAATGGCATTCTGACCGTAAAGCTTCCTAAAAAATCAGTGAGTCATCAACAGAAAATCAAAGTTAAGGCAGTTTAAGGTTCATAAATTTATGAGAAAAGAGTTCTTTGTCGGCAAGCTACCCATTATCCTTTTAGTCGTTTTTTTAATAGGGGGCGTTTTGGTTAACGCTCTTTTTTTATTTAATCGCAATGTTTTAGTTCACGGCCTTAAAATCGCTGGCGTAAATGTCGGGGGATTAGAAGCCGAAGAAGCTAAACGCAAGATTGAAAAATACACAAACAAATGGATAGATACACAAGTAATTTTAAAATTAGAAAATAAGACAATAAAAACTTCATGGAAAACACTGGGATTTAATTTTGAGGTTGAATCAACTATTAAAAAAGGCCTTGAATTTGGCAAAAAGCAAAGTTTTTTCAGTAATATTGAAAAACAAATTATGTCTATATCAGGCAAGTATGATTTTGATATTGATACAAGTTGGAGTCAAAATGCGCTATTAAATTTTACTAAGCTAAATTTTAGCGAATATCTAAAAGATAGCCAAAATGCTAATTTAGATTATAAAAATGAAGAACTCATTTTAGTTGCTTCCCATTCAGGCAATGCTCCTGACTGGGATAGCTTTATAAAAAAAGCGACGGAAAAAGCCGCAAAACTTAGAATGCCGCTTCCCACTTATGAGATTGAAATAATGAATGTTTTTCCAGAAATAAAAGACGACGAAACAGAAATAGCAAAATTAAAAGCGGAGGAGGTCTTAAGAGATGCTCCCTATCTGTTAAAATTTGAAAAAGATTCTTGGAAAATAGACAAAAATACTTTGGGCTACTGGTTAACATTTGATCCAGTCTTTGAAAAAGATTCAAACAATCAAATTTTAGGATTAAGATTAGACAAAGAACTGGCAACTCATTACCTTTTAAGTATTATTCAAAATGTTAATCGTCCTCCTAAAAAAGCTCGTTTAGGCGTGGAAGAAGGTAATCTTGTTATCAAAGAAAAATCAGAAAATGGCGCAGAGCTTCTCTTAGAAGAAAGCGCCGATATCATTATTCACGATATTCTTGATGGCAAGATTAATTTAAGCTTAGCAATTAAAGAAGTTCTGGCCACAGTCAGGGAAGACAATCTTTCTGAGCTTGGCATAGATAAGCTTTTGGCTCAGGGAGAATCAAATTATACAGGTTCCTCCTTAAGCAGAGTGAATAATATTAGAGTAGGGTCAAGCAAATTTGATCAGCATTTAATTGAGCCAAACGAGGAATTTTCTTTTAACGAAACATTAGGCGAAATTACGGGCGAAGAAGGGTATCTGCCAGGACTTGTTATTAAAGGAAACCAGCTTATTCCTGAATATGGCGGAGGCATTTGTCAGGTTTCAACAACAATGTTTAGAGCAGCCGTTAACTCGGGACTTGAAATCACTGAACGCTATCCTCATGCTTTTCCAGTCGGCTATTATAACCCGCAAGGATTTGACGCGACCGTTTATTCTCCTCATCCAGACCTAAGATTTATCAATAATACAGAAGGATACATCTTAATCCAAAAAAGAATAGAAGACAATAATTTGATTTTTGAAATGTATGGAAAAGACGAAGAAAAAGAGGTTAAAGTAACAGGACCCCGCATTTATGAAAGAGACCAAGAAAAAGGAACCTTTAAAACAGTCTTATGGCAAGAGGTTTATGATAAAGACGGTAACCAGCTTTCAAAAAAGGGTTTTTGGTCTTTTTACGATAATCCAGCTAATTATCCTATAGCGGAAGAAAAGAAAGAGGAAAACGCAACATCATCTTTGGACATTAGCCATTGATGCTGGGCGCAATATACTGGATAATTGGAAGAATTCAATCTTTATAACGCTATAGCCCTTATAGCTTTTATGATTTCAGCATTGAGATTTTTTTATTTTACAGGTATATTTGAATAAGGGCCGGGGTGGTGAAATTGGCAGACACGCAAGATTTAGGATCTTGTGGGATAAAACCCGTGCAGGTTCAACTCCTGTCCCCGGCATATCTTAATATGAAAAAAATTAAATTAGGAAAATTAGAAATCATAGTTTTTATTTGCGGCGCTTGTGTTATGATTTTAGAACTTGTTGGCGCAAGATTACTTGCTCCTTATTTAGGCACTTCAATTTATGTTTGGGCAAGCTTAATCGGGATTATTTTAGGCGCG
>CAYNNF010000005.1:0-62526 GCA_964398685.1 uncultured Candidatus Saccharibacteria bacterium
TTACTATAACGGCAGATAAGAAAATAAAGAAAAGCGGAAAAGAATATATTTACTATTACTGCACCAAGAAAAATCCGCACCACAAATGCGCGCAAAATGTATTTACCAGAGAAGAAAAAATTTCATCTCAAATTAAAACCGAACTTCAAAAAGTTTCTTTGCCTGATGATTGTGCTGATTGGATGATCAAAGAAATTCAAAAAGAGAAAATCCAATCAAGCAAATCATCAGACTTTTTTGTGCAAAAGACGGAAAAGGAACTTTCAAAACTTGATGAGAAATTGGAAAAACTAATGACCGCTTATTTGGAAAGTGTCTTAAATATCAAAGAATACCAAAAAGCGAAAAATATTCTCATCAATAAAAAACAAGTTTTGAAAGATAAATTGAAGTCTTTTGAACAAAAAAGCAATAATCGGTTCGAACTCGCCGACAAATTCATAAAAGACAGTAAACAAGCCAAAATTATCGCTTCCAAAGAAAATCCCGAAGGGATTCGGGATTTTCTAAAAAAGATTGGTTCGAACTTCCAAATCCAAAACCAAAACATTTCTTTTTCGCCACGCGGAGCGTGGCAAATCGTTGCAAAATCAGCCCTTTCCGTCCCGCCCGCAGGCGGGGCTACCGCACCGCAGGTGCGTAAAACTTCCGAAAACTCTGAAATTGTAAATTGGCAGGGGCGGAGAGATTCGAACTCTCAGCACGACTTTTGGAGAGTCGCCGCTTACCAGTTAACGGACGCCCCTTTAGTAACCATTAATTAATAATTATTAAAGAACTTATTTTTTTGTTTCTTTGTGTAATGTGTGTTTTTTGCACCACTTGCAATATTTTTTAAATTCTAATTTCCTTTGAACGGTTTTTTTATTTTTTTGAGTATAATAATTTACTTTCCCACATTCTTTGCATTTTAATTTAATTAAGTTTTTCTGTGCCATAATATAATATTAATTGATAATTATGAATTTAATAGGCCGGCAACCATTGACCTTTGTCGTTTTTGTTATAAATTATCAGCGCCGCCCCAAAATAGATATCTTTTCCTGAAATTAACTCCCACATATCTTTGCCCTGTTTGAAATAGGCCAAAATTTTCCATGTGTTGTTTAGCTGTTCTATCAAAATCCGCCGCAAAATATGTCCATCTTCGTATTCTACATAAAGATGATTCGCGTCTACGAATTCAAAACGTAATACTTGCCAACTTCCTCCCAAAATTGCTTTTTCAGGAGAAAGGTCGGTGATATTTTCAACAATATAATTTATTGTTTCTATAAAATGGGGATTAATATTTTTTTCTTCAGGAAACAGATCTGAAGAGATGTTTTCTTCCTTAACTCGCCTTAATCCGTAAACAGCCCCAACAATAATTATAATGATAACAACGAAAATAGCTATATTTCTTTTTGGCATATTTTATTAGCTTACGGTTAGCCAGAGATGGGAATTGAACCCATGACTTCCATCTTACCAAGATGGCGTTCTACCACTGAACTACCCTGGCGCATTAAAGAACGGCATTTTATCGCTGAATTACACGAACTTCCATCTTTCTTTTGGGCGGTGAGGGACTCGAACCCCCGTAGTCCGAAGACGCGTGGTCTACAGCCACGTGCAATTGCCACTATGCGAACCGCCCATATTTACATTGCATTTCATTAATTTCTTTGTTAATAAGATTAAGTAGTTTCCCGTCTGCATAACGCACATGAATCATTCCGTGTTCCATCGATCTTTTAGTCTTTTTAATCTTCTTGCGAATATATGGTTTTGTAAATTGATTTTCAGGGACTTTAGTAATCCCACTCCAATATTTGATAAATTTTTTAACCTTCCATTCATCATGACAATAAAGATAAATGCGTATCTTTTTTTTGTCAACTCGATAAAACTTTACTAAAAATTTACTAAAAACTCTTATCATCTCGGGGTCACTATTAGCAAAATCAACTGTGTAATTTTTGGATGTAGTCCCTATCTTTGCTCCTTCTGCCCAATACAAAGCCAGTCCCAACATTTTAAAAGCTAACTCTTCTTTGTTTTTTGGGAGTTGGGGACAAAAGGTTTTCGGTTTTCTCTGATAAACAATATTATTTGTTTCTTTCGCTGAACGACGCTTAAGGTGCTCAGCTTTCATTTTGCGATATACAGTTGTCATATGAATTCCCAATCTTTCAGCTACTTCACGAGCACTAAATAAGTCCTTGTAATAAAGAGTTTTAATTTGGTTTATATCAATATCTTTCTTGGTCATGAATAGATTTTATCAAAGAACAAACCTTATAGCAACAGGTTTTCGTTGGTTTAATCATTTTTTTATTAAAACCCAAGAATAATTCTTATTTTATCTTATTATTCTGTCATCCATTGAAAAGCCGACGGAGGGATTCCTGCCCGCCAAAGCATGAGCCGACGGAGGGATTCGAACCCACGACCTTCACTTTACAAAAGTGTTGCTCTACCAACTGAGCTACGTCGGCAAACTTATTTTTTTTCGCACTCGTTTAATAAATCCTTAATCTTTCTATCTCCTGAACCAAGTTTTATGGCTGCCTTGAAACACTCTTCAGCATAGCGATATTTGTCTTGATTATAATAAACTTTGCCCAGTTTTTTATAAGCTTCTATGTTTTTAGGATCTTCCAATATTTCTGAAATTAGCTTATTCTCTATTTTCTTAATTGCTTCTTTAGAAATTTCAATGTTAGAAAAGTCCGAAAATTGTTTGTCTTCTTTTGCTGCTTGTGTTTTCTCTCCAATCTCTTCTTTTGTGAAAATTTTATCTTCTTTCTTTCTTTCTTTTAATGTTTTTGTCTTTTCTCTTTTCCTGTTTCTCGCATCTTTAATAATTTTTATAATGTTTATTCTTTTTATAAGTTTTATCAATTTTATTATTTTTGTATTCTTTTTTGTCACAGGCTTATTTAAAGAGCTTTTGCTAACATCATTTTGAGAAGATAAACCGTCTGTTTCTCTTGAAACAATTTTATCTTCTTCTTTTCTCTTTAAAAGTTCTCCAAGATAAGATTCGGGGTTTATTATGGATTCCTTGGTTCTATTGAGCTGTTTTTTTATTTTTTGATCTTCTTCTGAAATAAAACGAATTTTCACCTTTTTAATGCCTCTTTTCGTTTTTAGAACTAGAGATGAAAAAAATCTTTTGCCTTTTTTGTCGTGAGGAATTTCAAGATTAGTTTCGTTTTTTTCTAAAAATTTTGTCTCAAAAAGCGGTTTGTCTTGGGAAGCTTTTGAAAACTTAACTTTTTTGATAATTTTTACCACTCTTTGAGCTGTTTTTTTTAAGGCATTGCCCATAATGCTTATTCTGTTCTTCGCTTTTATTTTCAATTTCTTTGCAAAAATAAAAATTCTATGAATTTTTTCTCTTTTAAAGAATTCTTTGATGGTTATAAAATTAATCTTTTTAATCTTGCCTAAAATATTTTTTATTCTCAATTGCTTGCATTTTCCAGGAATTTGCTTAAAACGCGCAATTAATCGTTGTAACGCCCTTTTAATGATAACGTTAGAAAATTTAATTGAAGGCGAATCTTCTTTCTGAATTTGAGACCATTTCTTATAAATAAGAAAAACAAAACAGCCTATTCCTGAACCAATCAAAATATAAAGAATAATATTAAGCATAAAGAATCAACTAAATTTGATAGCGCGCGAAACGTTTGATTTGAATATTTTCTCCTAAACGCGCAATTGCTATTTTAATTAAATCTTCAATAGTTTTTTTCTCGTCCTTAAAATAAGGTTGAGACAATAATGAATTTTCTTTTTTGAATTTTTCTAATTTTGATTGAACAGCTTTTTCTAGTTTTTCGCCTGTTAATTTTCGCCCGCCAAATTCATCTCGATAAAGCATTTCCTGTTTTTTAAGATCGGCTTTAGCAATATAATCTGGAGATATATAGCAAGGGTCATACCCCGCCACTTGAATGACTAATTCCTTGCAAAGATCTTGAAACTCTTTATTTTTGGCCACAAAATCAGTTTCACAATGAACTTCAATCATAGCGCCAATCTTTAAATTATTGTGAATATATGATGCAATAATGCCTTGATGAGTTTCGCGAGTAAGTTTCTTGGCGGCTATTTTTTCGCCCTGTTCCCTAAGATGCTTTTTTGCTTCCTTAAAATCTCCATTCGTTTTCATAAGAGCATTCTTACACATCATAATGGATATGCCTGTTTCTTCTCGAAGTTTTTTAACATCTTGCGCTGATGTTTTCATAATTTTACGCTTAATTGATAAATTAGTTTTTAGCTTTATTAATTGCTTCTACAACTTCACCCATAATATATTTAATAGCAGGCAAAGCATCGTCATTGGCTGGAATAAGATAATCTATTTGACTAATATTAGCATCTGTATCACAAATTCCAATAGTATGAAGGCCTTTGTTTTTTGCCTCTTTGATAGCTAAATAATTATTGGGAACATCAAGGAGAAATAAGGCGTCTGGCAGTTTGGTCATTTCTTTGAGTCCAGCCCAAGATTTATCAAGTTTTTCTATTTCTTTAGTTATTTGACGCCTTTCTTTCTTAGAAAGTTTTTTAAAGTCATCGCTTTTTTCTTTTATTTCCAATTCCTTATAATAATCAAGGCGTTTTTTAATGGTGTTGAAATTCGTTAAAGTTCCTCCGATCCACCTATTGATAATATAAAAAAGATTGTTTTCTTTGGCTATTTTTTCTAAATATTTCTTCACATTCGGCTTAGTGCCAACAAAAACTATTTTTTTATCATCTTTAATTAAAGATTGAATAAATTTTAATGCTTCCTGAAGTTTCTCCTGAGATTTCTCAATATCAATAATGTACATATCGTTGCGCTTACCATAAATATAAGGCATCATACTAGGATGACAGCGAGATTTTTTATGGCCAAACTGAATACCCAATTTAAGCAACGCATCAATCTTGTCCTGATTCTTTTTTTCGTTTTTGTCTTTTGTTTTTATTGTTGTTTTCATTTTCTTCTAAATAATACAAAATTATAGCTAATTAACTGTTATAGAACTAATTAGCTTATGCGACAACTAAGAGTATAACAAAATCCTTAATAAATGCAAGGATTTTGAATTTGATTATTTTGAGAAAAAAATTCTTTTTATTTTGATTATATTAAATATTGCTTTGATTTAGCTCTTGTATTTTTTATTTGGTTGTGTTATTTTTACATAAAATGTATTTTAAATATTATGAAAAAAGATATTCATCCAAAATATAATTCTGAAGTTGAAGTGCATTGCGATTGTGGCGCTCAATTTACCATTGGCTCAACGGCCGATAAAATTCATACCGAAATTTGTTATCAATGCAATCCTCTTTATACCGGAGAAAAAAGAATTGTTGATACAGCAGGCCGAGTAGAAAAATTCAGGCAAAGGATAGAAAAAACTAAAGCTTTTAAGGTTAAAAAACCTTCTAAGGTTCAAAAGGATAAGAAACAAATTAAATCTAATAAGAAAGCCAAATGAACCCAAAAATTATAGTTATGGAAATAAGGCCAGGAACTGGCGGAAACGAAGCTGCTATTTTTGCCGCAGATCTTTTAAGGATGTATCAAAAGTATGCTGAAAGGAAAGGTTGGAATGTGAGTTTTGAAGGATTAGAAAAGACTTCATTGGGAGGTATAAAAAATGCTGTTTTAGTCGTTAAGGGAGAAGGGGCTTCTGAGCTCTTGGTTTATGAAGGTGGAGTTCATCGCGTTCAAAGAATTCCCAGAACCGAGAAAAGCGGTAGGATTCATACCTCAACAGCCAGCATTGCTATTTTACCCCAAGTTGAAGAATTGAATGAAATAAAAATTAATCCGGCAGACCTTAAAATAGACACTTACAGATCATCGGGCGCAGGCGGTCAGCATGTTAATGTTACTGATTCGGCTATTCGCATTACTCATTTGCCAACCGGCTTAGTGGTTACTTGTCAAGATGAGCGATCTCAGCATAAAAACAAAGAGAAGGCGCTAAAAAATTTAAAGACTAGATTGTTATCTCTGAAAAAGACGCAAGGAGGAAAAGAAGTTAGAGATCTTCGACGTTCACAAATAAAAGACGCTGATCGTTCAGATAAAATTAGAACATATAACTTTCCCCAGAATCGCATTACAGATCACCGTATTGGCAAATCTTGGCAGAATCTTAGCGATGTTATGGAGGGAAACTTAGATAAAATTGTTAGCACTTTAAAAAAGAAAATCCATCATTGATAATGTATGTTTGGGTATTTATCTTTCAATTCTTTTGATTTTTTTAATTAAAAGACGCTCTAAGAAATTATTAAACTTTATTATATTTGTAAAAAGGAGGGAGCTTTAATTTGAAAGGGGGTGAAAAAAGTGGCCAAAAAAAATAAAAAGAGCTCTCATAAAAAAATTGAAGAAAAAGAGTTTGACTTGCCAGAAGGATTAGAATTGCTTGAGGGTAACGGTTGGGGATCAAAGGCTGCCAAATGGATTAAAAATAATTTTTCAGCAATTATTCTTCCGATTATTGCTTTAATAATTTTAGGCGGTGGAATTTATCTCTACTCACAACAGAAAGGCGAAGGATTAGACCTTACTCAAAAAGAATTAGAGACTGGCATTACTACTATAGACTTAGGAGAAACTGAATCTATTACAGAAACTGAACCCGCCGAAGAAGAAGAATTAAACAAAGAAGAGCCTGCAACACAGGTCCCAGAAGAGGAAGTAACGACTGTTGCCGGACAAGATAAAGAAGATATCGTTGTTTCCCAAATTGATAAAAATATTTATCAAGAAAAAGCAGACTCAGGCGAAGGCATTACTCATCTTGCGCGTAAAGCGCTTAAGGAATACCTGTCAGATAAGAATCTTAAATTAACTGCCGAACATAAAATCTTTATTGAAGATTATATGCAGAATAGAACAGGAACAAGATCGCTTAGTTTGAACGAAGAAGTTACTTTTTCCCATAGCTTGATTGAAGAAGCAATCGGCCAGGCGCAACAATTAACAGACTTGCAGCTTCATAACCTGGAACAATATTCTCACTTAGTTCCTTCTCTTAATTAAATGAATTAATATCAAGATCCCGCAATCTGATTACGGGTAACCGAAAGTTAAGTTCTTTTAGATAAATAATATTAAAGTTCTTTCAATAATAAAAACTCGCGCAAATTTATACGCGCGGCAAACCATAAAAACCCTTCTCTTGGAGAAGGGTTTTGTGGTATTAAATGATATATGCGATCTTACGATTCTTTTCCTTGTTCCAAAATATCTACTTGTTTTTGGAATTGAGTTGCCAGTTCCATAACAGAATCACCATAGAAGTAATAGCTTGGATTATTCCAACGCCTGCCGGCAAAATATACTTGCGCTGCTTTCCATTCAGCATCATAGGTCTGAGCCCCCGCGCCTGCTTGCGCCAACTTATAAGCGCATGCCACAAACGCATCACCAATATCCCAAGGATTGGGAGGATTGTGTCCAGTCAGACGGGCTATATCTTCTTCATACGAGAGCCATGTTTGGGGCAAAAATTGCGCTGGCCCCATTGCTCCGCCCCAACCATAAGACGGCTTGCGGGAAACAGGAGTGGTGTCAGGATTAAGTCCTAATTTTGCGGTAATTTCTATAAAAGCCTCGTGATCTCTTGGATGCATGTCTTCGCGCCAAGTCCCAGTTCCAACATTAGTGCCCCATTCAGACTCTTTTTTGAGCATGGCAAGCAATAAAGCCGCCCTTGTTCCTGTCTTAACCGTCGCAATTTGGGCATATTTTAAAGCATCGCCAAACTTGAGAGAAACCCCTAATCCTTCTAATTGATAAAGCTGGTTTCTGATTGCTTCCATGGTAGCGTTAGATACTTCTACTTGGTCAATTAATTTATTCTTAGTATCTTGAGTTTGCGCCAAAAGTCCATCTTTGCTTTGCTTATTTTGATTTAAACTTGTTGTCTGAACCTTTTGCGCTTTTTTAAGATTATTTAACTCTTCTTCTCTTTCCTCAATTAATATTTTTTCTTCTTCAAGTTTCAGTTTTAAATTTCTAATTTCATTTAAAGACGAGAGAAGTGATTCTTGAATTTCTTCAATTGCTTTCACGTCAGCAAAAATATCTGATAATTTTCCTTTTTTAAAAAATACTTCAACATAATTAAGGCTGTCGTTTTCGTAAATTATTTTGACTGTCCTAGAAAGTATTTTCTTTTCGCTTATAATATTTTGCTCAATCACTTGAGTAGTGTTTTTAATAATATCAAGCCGCTTATTAGTATCCGCGATAGCCAAGGTCAAACTTTCAATTTCAAGGTTAAGTTTTTTAATTTTGTTTTCTAAAAGATCTATTTGTCCTTTAAGCGATTGCTCTTGTTGAGATGCAGTTTTTATTTCTTCCCTATATTGATTTACTTGTAGTTGAATCTGTTGCAATTTTTCTCTTAATTTTGCTTTTTCTTCTTCCGAATCCTGGGCAAAAAGAAAATGCGGAAATATAATTTCCGCCACAAACAAACCTAAAAACATTAACCTTAAAAAGCTAACTACAATATTAGATTTCAAAAATTTACTCATATTTTTTCTAATTTGGCTATTCTGTTTTTTTATCAGACGGCGCGGACTCCTCTTTGTCTTTTGCTTCTTCAGAACCTGTTTCTTCTTTCTCAGCCACTCCTTCAACCTGTTCAACGTCTTCTTTAACCTCTTCATCAAGTGCTTCAATTTCTTCTTGCGTGCGGGGCGCTTTGATTAAAGCAATAAAATCGTCCAAATCTGTTAAAATTTCTACTTTTTCTGAAATCGGTAAATCGCTAACTTTAATATGATCATTAAAGTTTTTCAACGATGAAAGATCCACTTTAATGTCGTGAGGAAGGTCTTTGGAAAGAGCTTTTACTTTGATAGCTCTAAGATTTGTGATCAAAATTCCTCCCAAATATTCAACAGCGGGACTAATATTTTCAAAAATCAAAGAAATTTCCGTTGTTATTGCTTCATCCGCCTTAATGCGGTAAAAATCAATATGTAAAATTTCTTCCGATACGGGATCGCGTAACATGTCATGAATTAAGACATCATAAATTTTGTCTCCCTCAATTTCTAATTTAATTACCGTGCTTTCGCCTGCTTTTTTTAAAATAATTAAAAAATTATTGCGATTAATTTTGAGAGGAATGTTTTTAAATTTATGACCATAAATAACTGCCGGTATAAACCCCTCTTTTCTCAGTTTTTTTACCTGTTTGCCAAGTATCTCTCTTTTTTGAGCTTTAAGATTAAATTCCATAATAACAATGAAAAAATACTAATAAATTGTTTTATCATTACTTCCAAATAACTTAATTTTATATTCTACTATTTTTCTGAGTTTGTTTATAGGTTCTTTAAGATATTTATAGGGAACGATTTGCTCTTTATTTTTTTTGAGTTCTGCCCTTAATGCTTCGGTATATGCGTTTCTAAGGTCAGTATTGATATTAATTTTTACTATGCCTGCGCTTCTGGCTTGTTTTAAGTCATCCTCGCTCGTGCCTGAACCTCCGTGGAGAACAAGAAAAGTATTTTTTAGCTTACTGTTAATTTCTTGGATACGATTAATATCTAAGGGAGGGTTATTTTCTTTGTTTTTTAGGGCTCCGTGAATATTCCCTACTGAAATTGCTAAAAGATCTATCTGGGTTTCTTTGACAAATTTTTCGGCTTGATCTGGGTCCGTATAATCTTTCTGAGATACAAAAGGGGATTCTTCATACACATTAGAAGAACCTCTTAAATAGCCTAATTCTCCCTCAACTAACACGCCGCAACACTGAGCATAGTCTACTACTTCTTTAGTTTTTGTCAAATTCTCCTCAAAGCTCAATCTTGATCCATCAAATTGAACCATATCATAACCAGAGTTTATCGCTTGTTTAATAATATTAATTTCTTTGCCATGATCAAGGTTTAAAAAAGCCGAAACATTATATCTCTTGCGAAAAACTTTTACTGCCCCTACCGTCAAATCTATTCCTAAAAAATCAGTTTCGCCTGGAGATGTCTGAACAATAATTGGGCTCTTGAGTGTGTTTGCTGCTTCAAAAATTGCTCTCAATTGTTCAAGAGTTGAAAAATTAAACGCTCCAACGGCAAATTTCTTTTCTTGGGCTTTTTTTAAGATCTCTTCAAAATTGTTCTTTCTTAATTTCACGTTTCTCATTTTAAATTTTTCGTCACTCTAATATATCCTTTATAGATATTATCTAAGGTCATTTTTTCTAATTCTTTGTCACCGCCAACATAGCCCTCAAAAATCCTATTCCATAATGCCTCTTGTTGATGATAAAGATATTTAATTAATTCTTTCTCTTGAACCAAGCTCATAATGTTATCTACTAAATCAAAACTAACCAAAATCTCTCCCTCTTTTTCACTATGATAAAAATCTCCTATCCAGTCAAAGTCCTGCCAAAAAAGATCTTCCCAAAAACCCATTTCAATTTCTGGAAATTCTTTGCCAAACTGCGCTAAGATTCTTTCGGCCTTTTTCCAGTGAATTACTTCAGGATTAATATGGGGAGACAAGAGGCGCGGATCCTGTTTGTCATTCTTCGCTAAATATCTTTGAACAATCATCCAATCATCATCCTTAAGCCCTTTCCTACTTTTCGCAACATTTCCCCGAAGAAGTGAAATTAATTTTTCGCCAAAATTATCGGACTCTGAGTAACGTTTAATTAATTTACTGTAAAAAGAAAGCTCATTTAAATAATGCAAGCTTAGAGAAAAAAGACGAAAATTTTCTCCATTCGCATGATCGGTCATCGGCAAAACAAAAACTACTCCCAATTCTTTAAGGTGGCTTAGATTATGATATTTTTTCTCAATAAATTTCATCGCTATCTCAAGCCATCTTCGGTTAAGAATTATAAATTTTACCTCTCGTTCTTCAAAATCATCCGCCTTAAGATTTTTATATTCATTGAGAAAAACATCATTCATCCATTTACTGTCTTCCAAAAGCCTTAAATTAGCGTAAATTTCATAAATATTTTCCTTTTTAATTAAGTCGTTAACATTGCGATACTCGCCTACTTTAAGCAGATTGGGCGGTGGATTTTTCCTTAATAAATTTTCGGCAACCTCTTCTTTTAGATAAAATCCCCTTTTTTCTCTTGTTAATTCTAAAGCTTTTTTTATCATCGGCTTGAAGCTTTCGGGTTTAATAAAATTAGGACGGCCAAAATAATCTGATAAAGTTTTGTCTGCTCTTCTTAGTCGGTTGATTAATGAAAAAAATATTTCCTCGCTGCTTTTTGTTTTAACTTTAAGTTTTTTAAGAGCGATTTCAAGAATTCTCTGATTAGTTTCGTATATTTCATCAATAACTTTCTTTTTTCCCGTTTTCTCACTCATTGATTTATCCAATGCCTTTAATAATGCCGGCTCAACCCTCAAAATTTTGGCAATATTATCTATAGCTTTCATGTGTTTTAAATTTTTAAATAATTAAACAATCTAATTAAAAACTGCTAGTAGAATTTTAGCGCTTTTTTCATTATAACATAACTTAATTTTTTATAAATAACTTTTTTCAACAAATTCTTATGTGCAGATAGTGTAGAGGTTAGACCTCTACACTTTTAAACTTTTAAGTTTGTTTGGCGAGATTAATCCTCTGAATTATTCCTATAATTATCTATTTCCTTCACTGTTTCAGTAACAAGATGATCTTTTGCCCAACTTTTCTGACCCTCGTCTAAAATCTCGCCCAGCCCCTGAAGAATATTTTTAGAGTTATAATTCTTGATAATAAATTTCTTAAGATACTCAAGGTACTCCTTTAAAGTCTTACCTGTCCTTTCTTTAATTAACTTCTCATTAAGTGAGTAGCCCAGCTTTATAAAATGATAGATATCAAAAAGATCTCTGGCCGCCAATGTTCTACGTTCGCTCAAAGCAACCATCTTATTGGAAAACATTGTTTTTTTGTCAGCAATTTTTATCTCTACACCCAAAAACCAAACTGTTTTATAGCTGTTATTTTTCCAGATCCTTTTATTGAATTCTATTTTTATATTAGGATAATTCGCTTCATAATCTAATAAAAAGAAAAGGGCAAATCTTTTATTTCTGGATTCTCTGACCTCGCCATGTTTTTTTAAAATGATTTTTAGAGTATCAATTTCTTCCTCTCTTAATTCTTCTAAAAGGTCAAAATCTAAATCAAGAGACATCCGTGATAAATTATAAAACATCATAGCTGCCGTCCCACCTTTAAAAACTACCTTGCCATTGAGATACTTGATAATATCTATCAAAATTTCGATTAAAATCCTTTTGTGCCTATCTATTTCAAAACTTTTTTTGGTCATAATTTTAAATTTCTTACTCTTTCTTGAACGCTCAAAGGATAATTTTTGGCAAGTTTGTTCAGATAAGTTTTATTTATTTTTTCCCAGTCATCTATATTAACCACCGCGCCAAAATAAAATGAGTCAAGCAAAGCTCTTTCTGGACTCGCAACTGAGATATTATTTTTAAAATTAATCCCTTCAACATTAAAAAACAAATCTTTTTTTATTGATTGATATTTATAAATCTTGTCTCCTATTTGTTTTTGATAATTTAAAAGAGAAACTGACTGTACTGTATCGTTTAATTGAAAACAAACGCCCCAAAAAAACAGAGCGGAATTAAAAGAGACGTACGAGGGAGAGATAATCAAGTTTGCTAATTCATAAACATTGTATTCTTTATTAAGCGCGTAATAACCTTTTGCTAATTTCAAGATTAAATTCTTGGCCACCATTCTTTTAGCATAAATAACTGTGTTTCTGGAGCTTTCCTCCCACAAACTCTGTAAGTCTTTAGTGCAAAATACTGTTTTTTTGCTTTCTGTAAGAATCTTGAGTTTTTGAGTAATGTTTTTTGCCATACATTTAACACAAGTATACAGATATGTATACTTCTATTGTACATAATAACTGCGCGCCGTCAAGATATTAATGGCCTATCGTATATTCTCTATCACTAAATCACGAAATCTTTAACCACCGATGGCTTTAAGAATTCCTTCCTTATCTATTCCGTATTTTTCCCAAAGTTCTTTATATTTTCCTGATTCACCAAAGCTATTGTTTACCCCTAAGCGCTTCAATGGCACATTAATGTTGTTATCTGTTAAAACTTCTGAAATTGCCGATCCTAAGCCACCAATAATTTGATGATCTTCAACAGTAATTACTAATTTGGCATCCTTGACAAATTTTTTAATTGTTTCTTTGTCTAACGGTTTTATTGTATGAACATTCAGAACAGCTACTGATTTTCCTTGCTCCTTTAGTGTTTCAGCTGCCAATAAGGCCTCGTAAACCGAAAGTCCTGTGGCAAAAATAACAATATCTTTGCCTTGTTTTACAATATTAATCTTGCCAATTTCAAAAGGAGTATTTTTATCAGTAATAATGGGCGTCTCAGGACGCGCCAATCTGATATAAACCGGTCCATTAATTTTGCTTGCCGCGATTGTTGCTTGATACGCTTCGTTAGCGTCACAAGGCGCAACTACCGTCATATTGGGCAATACTCTCATTAGCGCCAAATCTTCTAGCATTTGATGAGTTGCTCCATCCTCCCCAGTGGCTAATCCCGCGTGAGAGCCAATTAGTTTCACATTGACATTATTATAGCAAACATCAATTCTAATTTGTTCCCATGCTCTGCCTGTCAAAAATTCAGCAAAACTGGCAACAAATGGTATTTTACCAGAAATCGCCAATCCCGCGGCTATTCCTACCATGTTTTGTTCAGCCACTCCACATTCAATAAACTGATCCGGTAATTCTTTTCTAACGCTTTCAATTCTCAGTGAAGGACTCAGATCAGCGCTCAAGATGAGAACATTGCGATTAGATTTTGCTAAATTAAAAACTGCTTCACCAAATCCATCGCGTAGTGAACGAAGCTCTAATTTTTTGTTTTCAATACCGTCCATTGAATTAATTTCAATATTTAATTTGTCTAAAAAATTGTTAAGAGATTAAATAATCAAACAATATTTTTGTTCTTTAAGTTTTGAAACTGAATATTAAGCTCTTCTAAGGCCTTTTTTGTTTCTTCTGCGTTAGGGGCTTTTCCGTGCCATCTCCATTTGCCCTCCATAAAGCCCACTCCTTTTCCAGATATAGTTTTTGCCAAAATTACACAAGGACCATCCTGATAATTTTTAGCTTCTTGGAGTATTTTTATTAGATCCTCAATATTATGGCCGTCAACTTCAAAAACCTGCCAACCAAAGGATTCATATTTTTGCTTAAGCGGATTTATCGGCATAATATTGTCTATGTCTCCGCTTAATTGAATATTATTGCGATCAACAATCACTTTAAGGTTATCAAGCTGATTTCTGGCGCCAAACATAGTCGCTTCCCATACTGAACCTTCTTGGTGTTCAGCATCTGACATTAAGCACCAAATAGCATATTGTTTACCTTCTTTCTTTGCTGTCAAAGCCATGCCTGCCGCCACTGAAAGTCCATGACCTAAGGAGCCGCTAGACGCTTCCACTAACGAAAAATCCTTTTTAGAAGGATGGCCTTGAAGCTTGTTGCCGAGCTGCCTTAAATTGTTTAACTCCTCAGGCGGAAAATAGCCCGCTCTTGCCAAAGTGGCGTATAGAATAGGACAAATATGGCCATTGGATAAAATTACCCGGTCTCTTTCTATCCAGTCAGGCATTTCAGGATTATGAGATAAAACCTTAAAATAGAGCGCTGTAAAAACATCAGCCATTCCTAAAGAACCGGCTGGATGTCCTGAACCAGCCTTGGCAATCATCGTAACAACATCCCGCCGAAGAAGATTGGCAATTTCTTTTAATTGTTCAGTTGAGTATTCAGCCAAAGACATGAGGAAAAATTAAAACTATAATGTAAAATTAAAAGCTTTGAGTTCTTGAACGATTTTTTTTATATTTTTTTCTTTCCATAAAAAACCTCCTATGTAAACCCTATCAATTCCCGCTTCGGCAATTTCTTTAATATTTTTATTGTTTACTCCTCCATCAATGCCAATTTTTATATCTTTTTTAAAGTTTTTTAAAAAATTAACTTTTTCTAAAACTTTCGCTTCAAACTTTCGTCCTTGTTTTCCTGGATTAACTCCTAAAAGTAAAATTTCATCTATCCTGTTTAAATATTCCACAATATGGCTTGGTGAAGTTTCGGGATTAATCGCAATGCCCACTTCTATGTTCTGATCTTTTATTTTTTTTATTAAATTATTTATCGCAAATGCTCGCGTTTTCTTCTTGGCTTTATAAAATGCTTCATAATGAAAAGTAATTTTTTTAAAACCCGGATTTACTAAATCAGAAATCATCTTCCATGGTTTTTCAACCATAATATGAGCTTCTAATTTTAATTTTGTTTTTATTTTTTCAAATTTTTCTATACACCCAAGCTTATCAGACACAAATCTTTCGTCGCCAAAATCAATCTGGACCTTTTTAAAATAAGGTTCAAGCTTCTTTATCTTTTTTTTAATTTCAATAAAGTCTTTCTCTAAAATCGCTGGAATAATTTCAACAGTAGCCATAGAATATAAAGGCCGGAAGGATATAAAATAATAATGGAACTCAGAAGCTATCTTTTTTTAGATAATGCTTTAGTTTTTTTCAGATCCCATCGGACAAAAACAATAATTCCGCCAAGAACAAAAACGAATATGATTACCACCCCAATAATAAACCATTTTTCTAAAGCAAACTGGGATTTAGCATATTTGCCTTCAACAATAAAACTTTCTAAGGGATCTAGTCCTGATGTGCTTTTTGTATAACCTGGCACATATTGAATATCGCGAGAAAAATTACTAATTGCTACATCTTGGACTCCTTCTAATGCCAATGGCGCTTTTTGAAGGGAATAAGTAGTTGAACTGGGTAGATAATCGGTTTTTGCTTCGCCTCCCTCAAGATAAAGACCTTCTTGAACATTAATAGCGACTCGCACGCTTTCAACGTCATAAGGAATTTTTAATGTTTCGTAATTAAAATAGGAAATTCCCATCTTTTCTTGGACATACCCGCTAGCTTTGTAATAAAGGAGAATACTGATTGTTTCCTGTGGCAAAACTGGCTCGGGCAAATTAAAAGTAAATTGGACTGATTTTGATAGCTGTTCTTTTTCAAATTTCAGAGTATAGTAGCGCGGACCAGAAGCATACGGATACCATTCCATGCACTGTTGACTAATGCTTTGAGGCATTGTTATTGAACCTTCCTCATAATCCATAGGCATGGGTATTGGTTCCCATCGGCGACACTGCCTTGACGACTGCGCGGATATCTCTTGAATCGCTTTAATCATTCTGACATCATTTCCCGGAATTTCAACCATAAATTTATCAATGTTTTTATCTATGTCTATATTCTCTAAATTCAATTTAGCATTAACCGCCGCTTCTCCTTCTCCGTCAAAAATCACCGAATAATATTGGCTTTGTCCAAAGACAGAATCTGTTGCGGTTACAGAAGTGATTGATTTAGGCAAGGGTTCGGCGTAAATCGGCGCAAGAGGCATCATCGCCACAAGTAAAACAGCAAAATAAGCTAAGATTAATCTAATTTTTTTCATTTTATTAAATTACAAACAACTTATTAATATTTCTATTTTTACTAAAACAGAAATTAATATTTCTATTTGCTGAAACAGAAACTAATGTTTCTATTTGATAAAACAGAAACTAATGTTTCTATATTTACTAAAACAGAAATTAATGTTTCTATATTTACTAAAACAGAAATTAATATTTCTATTTGCTGAAACAGAAACTAATGTTTCTATATTTTAGGTAACATAAATAGAATTCAAATCAAGAACAATATTATAACTAAATTATTTAATTTTCAATTTGCGGATTTTTTTTGGCTCCTTGGCGCATTTCCCATTTTGTCTGAACATAAAAACCCAACACAGAAACAATCGCCAATGTAAAAATCAGAACAATATATATTCCTAATCTTTCAAAACGATTGATGACATATCCGCCCGTTTCCCCTAAAAGACGGATTAAAAGAATTGTTGAAGCAATACAGTAAGGAACAGTTAGCATCTGTATTTTTGCGCCTTTGCTTTTGGCCCATTGATAAACAAAAAGAGCAACGACAAATAAAGGCAGAGCAAAAGCAGCGTGCGCTAAAAGAGGTTTTACGCCATAGCGAAAAATATCATAATAATAACGACTCAAATTTTCTCCTGTTACGGCTCGTGTTATGTCATACCAAATCGCGTTCAAAAGCATAACGGCAGTTACCGTCAGAATAAGTGATAAAATAGCGTTAAGAGGTGAAATTTTTGGCGCGCGCTCTTTAAGTTTTGGCATTTTGCGCGAAACTAATGTCCAAATTCCCAAAAGAACAAGCCCAAAAATCCCCCAGCCAATTAAGGAAGGCAAAATATTGTAAGACATATTTTTAAATAAATACAATTTACTATTTAATTTTTCGACCAATTATAATTTACAATGAACATTCATAAACTTATGTAAGTTTAAGTGTCTATTTTTTTGAGCCGTCTTAGTCTTTTCTCTTCCCCCGTAAATTCTGTTTTAAGCCATACCTTAATAATTTCTTCGGCCTTTTTTTCACTTAGAAAATTAGCTCCCAAAGATAAAACATTAGTATCATCGTCTTTTCTTGACGAAACTGCCAATTCAGAGGTTGGAGCCAATACCGATCTTACGCCTTTAAAGCGATTAGCTGTTATATCCATACCAACGCCAGAACCGCAAATTAAAATACCCTGATCTTTATTGGGATTCTCGGAAACCTTTTGAGCAACCAATTTTCCAAAATCAGTATAGTCATCATCTTTGTCATATTTATAATTTCCCAAATCCTGATATTCTAAATCAATTTCATTTAAAAAGTTTTTAATTCTTTCCTTGAGTTGGTACCCCCTGTGGTCTGCTCCAATGTATATCATAAATATACTATTGACAAATTTTTAATATATGTTCAACTAAAGTTGCGCAATATCCCCATTCGTTATCATACCAAACAAGAATTTTAACTAAATCACCGTCCACCACTTTCGTAAAAGATAAGTCAACGGTTGCGGCATAAGGATCTTTGATAATATCGGTTGATACGATTGACTCTTTGGTAGTTTTTAGAATTTTTTTCCATTGCTCTTCTCTCTCCGCTTGTTGAAAAATTTTGTTAATTTCTTCCGGCGATGTTTGTCTCCCCGCAACAAAAGTAATGTCTGCCAAAGAACCGCAAATCACCGGCACTCTGGTCGCCATGCCATCAAATTTATCTTTAAGTTCTGGCACAACCTTGCTCACAACTTGGGCCGCTCCTGTGGTGGTTGGCACAATATTTTGCGCTCCTGCTCTGCCCCGGCTCATTTTTTTATTAGGTCCATCAACAATATTCTGACCAGCGGTATACGCATGGATTGTATTTAAGACCGCTTTTCTAACACCGATTGTTTCAGCTAGAATGTTCATAACTGGAGCAACTGCATTGGTTGTACAGGAACCATTTGAAGTAATTTTACCTAAATCTTTTTTTTCAAACAACTCATCGCTCACGCCCAATAAAAGGTGTTCAATTTCGTCTTTCGCAGGCGCGCTAATCACGACTCGTTTTGCGCCAGCTTTAAGGTGTTTTGACGCTCCTTCAAGGTCAATAAAAACACCCGTAGATTCAACAACCATATCAATTTCCAATTCTTTCCAGGGCAATTTCTCGGGATCTCTCTCGGTTAAACTCAATATTTTCTTGCTGTCTATCTCTAAATATTTTTTGCCGTTTTCTGAAACGGGCTTAACTGTTTTTTCATAGCGTCCATAAACAGTATCGTATTTTAAAAGATAGGCGAGGGTTTCTTCGTCAGTTAAGTCATTGATAGCTATGATTTCAATGTCTGGATTTTCAAAAGCAATTTTGAGAAATGATCTGCCTATTCTCCCAAAACCATTAATGGCAATTTTAATTGGCATAATGTAAATAAATTACAAAAATTAGAAATCTCCTTTATAACATTATATCTTATATTGTGTCTTTTTTTAAGTGGATAAATAAAAATGACGGAGATCGTATCTCCGTATCTTTTTTTTAAATTTTAAATTAAAAGTGTAGAGGTTAGCCCTCTACACTTTTTGTTTTGTCATTCTGAACAAAGTGAAGAATCTTAAGCCATCCCTATTCAATCACATTTCCTTCTTGATAGGTATTCATTTCCATTTCATTAACAGGCGCAATCTTTGTCCAGTCATATCCCAAACGATTGAATGCTTCTGCTGTTTTTATCCATTGCTTAATGCCATTTTTCAATTCATAAACCTTGGAGTTACCTTTTTGTATAATAAGGTTGTTGTCTTTGTAAGAATTGATGACATTTTCATCTACTTCTACAACATCTTCCCATTGGTCACCGTAAGAATTAAAGACCTGTTCCGAAGGAATGTGGCGCTTCATTCCCGATTCGGTGATATAGTAAATCATCGGGCTGTTTTTTAGTTTCAAAAGCTTTGTTTGGGGCGATAAATATTCTGAGTAACTGTTAACTGTTTCAGCTGTTATTTCTTGAACATTTTCCCATTTATAGCCCTGTTGTTGGAATTCTTCCGGACTTTTTATCCATTGCTTTTGACTGCCCTTTATCACATAAATCTTGGGGTCATTGGGAATCTTAATAAGGGTACCTTCAGGAAGATGAGCAATTGGCTGTTTTACGCACGCCCCATTTTGACAGCCGTTGGGACAGAGATATTTTTCTCTATTTTTACCAATGTCTTCCGAATTACTACAAAATCTTTCAAGTAAATAATCTTTATTTAAACAAATATCCTGTTCTTCTGTTACCCCATAAGGATTATTTTTATAATTTAATTTTCCTTTAACATAATAATCTTTCCCTGAGTCTGAATCTACACAAGTAGGAACCGTATTTGTCTGTCCTTCTTTAAGACACTGGCCGTTCATACATCCATAAGGACATTGATAATACTCATAATTTGCATCGTCAGAACCAACACAATAATATTCATTAACGGCCCCTGTAATAGGGTCGCAAGTATCAGTATAGGCGCCTTGAAAAGCTGAAGACTTTTTAAAGCTTGGTGTATCAACGGTGCCTTTTTTATAATAATCCTTTCCGTCATCTGAGTCAGTACATACTGTTTCTGATTGAGCTTCTTCCTTAATGCATGCACCGTTTTCACAACCATTGGGGCAAACATAACTTTCTACCTTTATTTCGTTGTTATCACAGTATACTTCGCCGAGGAAAGAATAGTCATTAATGGTTCCGCAAGAATCGACAAATGTAATATAGTCAATAGTTGGATCTGTGCCATAACCATATGTATAATAATCTTTCCCTCCGTCAGAATCAGTGCAAGTTGAAGCATACGCATTTTCAGTATTTATCAATACGCTTGCCAATCCTAAAAATAAAATTAGACTAAAAGAAAAAAACAAAAACTTTTTAATATTTTTAAACATATTATTTTAATCAAAAGACTAAGTGTTATAAAAGTTAAATTGCTTATTGTTTATATTATACTTTAAAAAGTATCTTTTTTTAAGTGGATAAATAAAGTACTTTTGAGAGATTTTTTTTTAATATTATTACTTAAGTTGAATTAAATAATATTAACATAACTTAATATCGTCCGCTATATATGATAATCTCTCTTGCGCAAAATCAATCCATTGCTTAATAACTTCATCTTCAGCTGTTTGTAAATTTAAGCTGTAATAAACGGCTCGTCCAACTCCACGTTTTTTGAGCAACTGATTTTCAACTGCTTTTTGTAAATAAGAAACAAAAGTTTGTCGAGAAATCTTCTTTTTAGAAAATTTAAACAAAGTATTAAATTGTAATTCATGCCGTTTTATTAATGGTTTAAAAACTAATTTGATTTTTTTATCCTCTATCTTTTTTTCTAAAAATTCAGCGCGCTTAGCTTCTAAACTTGCTTTAAGAACTGAAATAATAGATAAAACAACAGCTTCTAATACAAAAGAGGTGAAATGATTTAAGTTTTTCCTTTCCAAAGAATAAAGTAAATATTTATAGTATCTGTCTTTTTGTTGATGGTAATAATATGAAGTGCTATAAAGATTTTTAGAATTAATATCTAAACTACGCAACAAAATATGTTCTAAAACTCGGCATACTCTTTTATTGCCATTGTTAAAAGGGTGGAGAGCGTAGAGGGCAGTGTGAAATATACCCACGCTAGTAATTGAATTGTTTGCTCTAAGCCAAGATATAAGTTCTTTGATGCCTCCAGGTATTTTCTTATAAGATGGGGGTTTATAACTGCCAACTCGAATAGCGTCATTGTCTCGCCACTTGCCAGATTTATAAACGGTGAAACCAGGCAAGTGTCTATGAAACACATCTAATCCCTGACTTAATTGAAAGTGAACATCTTTGATGAGATTAGGAGTTAATTTATCTATTTTAAATCGCTCTTGGTTTAATTTTTTAAAGGTCTTGGCAATATTGAAAAATTCTAATTTTTCATAATCCTTTTGGGTTAATTTCTTTTTGTTTTTGATTTTTTTTCTAATAAAATCGTAACCCTGATTATTTAATATTACATTATATACATCTTTAGCCTCTTTTAGGGACAGAGAAGATGCCTCGGCTTTAGAAATAGCAAAAGAGGCCAGTAGCTCATTTTTACTGATCAAATTCTTTTCTACATCAGGATTCATAAATAACTGTTCGTATTCTGATAATTCTTTATCTAGCTTAACGATTTCTTTGTCCTTAAAAGGCAGTAACTCGGGGGTTAATATAAATTCTTTCAGAAAATCTTGAGAAAATAGATTTTTTGTAATTTTCTTATTCATATAATTAATCTAGAATTGGTCTAATAATTAGTCCAATTATTGGTCTAATTTAAGTATATCAATATTACAAATAAAGTCAATGCTTCACCAAAAAACTAAATTACCTATGTTTGTATTATACTTCAAAATGTGTCTTTTTTTAAGTAGATAAATAAAAAATGACGGAGATCGTATCTCCGTATATCTATCTTTTATTAAAGTGTAGAGATTAGACCTCTACACTTTTTAATCAGCTATATTTCTCCAAACAACATTTTTTATACTTTTTGCCAGAACCGCACGGACAAGGATCATTTCTGCCAACATGCCTAAATTCAGGTGGAATTTCTTGAGCAATATTTTGCTGTTGTTCTTGTTCTTTGGCAAATTCTTCAATCGGTGTTTTTTGAGATAATTGAGGTATAGTCGGCGCTTTTTGATCCTGGGTTTTGGCTGCTCCCCTAAGAATAAGCGGCGCTTGGCTCCTAGAAAAACTCGTCGGCATTTCTTCTCTAATCTCAATATGCAAAACACGTTTAAGGACTTCTCTTCTTGTCTTGCTCAAAAATTCTTTAAATCTTTGATACCCTTCGTTTTTATATTCAACCAAAGGATCTTTTTGTCCATAAGCTCGCAAACCAACGCTATCCCGCAAATAACTCATTCCATCCAAATGTTCCATCCAAAACATATCAATCGTTGATAAAAGCAAAGCTCGCGATAAATTGATAAAATTCTCTCTATCAATTGCCTTTTTAATTTTGTCAATTTTCTCATCAAAAAGCCCGCCAATTAGTTTTTTTATTTTTTCCTTTCTTTTTAGCGGCAATATATTTTCTTTTCTTATTTCAAGAAGCAAATTATGAATATTCTTGTCTTGATTAAGCAGTGTTTTTACTTCTTCAGAAACCTCTTCTATGTCCCATAATCTTTCATCTTTATTGGGTAAAAGAGCGTCAAGAATTTCGTCAATTTCTTTTTCCGCGTATTCTTTAAAAATTTTATCCAGTTCTTGTTTCTCTAAAATTTCATTTCTTTTTCTATAAATCGTTTCGCGATGAATATTCATAACATCGTCATATTCCAAGATATGTTTTCTTGCGTCAAAGTGAAAACCTTCAATTTTTGCCTGAGCTGATTCAAGCGCTTTAGAAATCATTTTATTTTCAATGGGCTGATCTTCAGGTATGCCGAATTTCCCCATCAGATTTTTAATTCTATCCGACCCAAAGATTCTCATTAAATCATCTTCCAGAGAAACAAAGAATTGAGATTCGCCCGGATCGCCTTGTCTGCCTGAGCGACCTCTTAACTGATTATCAATTCGGCGCGCCTCGTGGCGCTCTGTGCCAATGACGCACAGGCCTCCCGCCTCCTTAACTTTTTCGGCCTCTTCCGGACTGGGAGGATTTCCCCCAAGAACAATGTCAACACCGCGGCCAGCCATATTTGTCGCTATCGTAACAGCGCCCAGGCGGCCTGTTTGAGCAATAATTTGACCTTCTTTTTCGTGTTGTTTTGCATTTAAAAGATTATGTTGAATGCCTTCTTTTTTAAGCAAAGACCCTAAATATTCATTTTTCTCAATAGAAATTGTGCCAACTAAAACTGGCTGACCTTTTTGATTGCATTCCTTAATTTTTCTAATAATAGCCGTGAATTTGCCTTTTTCTGTTTGGTAAATGCTGTCTGGCCTATCTTTGCGAATTAAGGGTTTGTGAGTGGGAATAGCAGTTACATCAAGCTTATAAACTTTATGAAATTCTTCGGCGCTTGTTAACGCGGTGCCAGTCATACCTGCAAGTTTTTCATAAAGCCGAAAATAATTCTGAAAAGTAATTGTTGCCAATGTGCGCGATTCTTTTTTAATCTCAACTCCCTCTTTTGCCTCAATTGCTTGGTGAAGACCTTCTGAATAGCGGCGTCCCGGCATAAGGCGACCAGTAAAATCATCAACAATAATAACCTCGCCATCTTTTACAACATAATTTTTATCCCTTTTAAAAAGAATATTTGCTTGAAGAGCTTGTTCTATATGATGCAGAATATCAAGATTTTCGCCATCATAAATATTTTTTATTCCCAATAATTTTTCTATCCGATCTATTCCTCCTTCCGTTAAGCTCACCGCTCTCATTTTTTCATCAACATTATAATCTGATCCTTCTTTGAGGCGCGGAGCAGTTTGAGCAAGAGTTTTATAAAGTTCGCTTGAACGCGTATCAGCCCTAGAAATAATCAAGGGCGTACGCGCTTCGTCAATTAAAATTGAATCAACTTCATCCACAATAGCGTAATGATGCCCTCTTTGGCTTTTTTGGGATAAATCGTACACCATATTATCACGCAAATAATCAAAGCCAAATTCATTGTTAGTGCCATAAGTGATATCGGCATTATATGCTTCTTTTCTTAAACAAGGTTTTAAAAATTCTTGGACAACCTTAAAAGATCCTAATTCATCCCTTTCTTCGTCTAATTCTTCTCCTTCGCGCGTCTCATTTTTATATGCCGGATCATAGATAAATGATTGATTTTGTTGTTGAATAGAACCGACAGAAAGCCCCAAAAAATAATAAATTTGTCCCATCCAAACGGCATCTCTTCTTGCCAAATAATCGTTAACCGTCACAACATGAACACCTTTGCCCGAAAGCGCGTTTAGATAAACCGCCAAAGTAGCAGCCAAAGTTTTTCCCTCGCCAGTTTTCATTTCAATCACTTGTCCTTTATGAAGCGCAATAGCACACATTAATTGCTCGTCAAAATGGCGTTGATTTAATGTTCTCTTCGCCGCTTCTCTAACCAAAGCAAAAGCAAGGGGCAGGACTTCGTTAATGCTTGGCGCTTGCTTGTCCGCCGAAACCCTGGTGGAGGAGGAACTTTTGACATCTGACCTTAATTGCTCAGATCTTTTTTTAATTTCTGTATCGGAAAGCTTCTCAAGTTTTTTTTCAAGTTCATTAATTTCACCTATAATCGGGTTAAGATTTTTTAAATATTTTTCGTTCGCATCGCCAAAAATTTTAGAAAAAATAGACATAACTTAATTTCACAAAATATACTTCATTGTACATCTAAATACTTAAAATTAAAAGAAAAAACCCGCCACAATGCTGTGTGGCGGGAATTACTACCTTAGGTGCTGATATTTCTCCATCCTAAGCAAGATTTTTTTCTGAAAAGTAAGAGGTATTATCCAAACAATCGCCTCCCAGATAAAATCTCCAAAATCTAGATATTCCGAGGCCCTGTATATAAATACAATGTTTCTTAAGAAAGCTTCTTTTCTTTTTAGCCGCCAGATATAAAACTTAATACGAATTAAGTGAATCCTGTTGCTTACTAAGAAAACTGTCGTCCACTCTTTCTTTCTAAAATATATTGGAGGCTCAGCCTCCAACATATTTTATTGATTCGTTAAAGATTCGCGCCAATTCGCGACCTATATCCCTTCTTCTCTATTTCTTCCTCCTTTTTTTCTAACAAAAGATAAAGGAGAAAAATGTGTCATCGCTTTCCATATTCTTGCTTGTCTTCTTTCTTTGGCAAAAAATTTGTCTTTATAATGTTTTAATTCTCTAATCATTCTTATTTCCATTTTATCAATCGCACCAAAAATACTTTCACTCCTTTCTTCGGAATGAATTGTTCTGTTTTTAAGAATAATATCAATCTTCGCTTCAAAATAATTGCCCTTATGATGATGTCGAGTAGTTTTAGAAAGCTCAATCCAAACTTCATTCTTTCCCTTAACATAAGGCAAAAGTTTTTTGATAGTTTTGAGTTTCTTGTTCAAATAATTTTCAATGCCCTGAGACAATGTAAAGCCAGTAGCTTTTGTATGAATATTCATAGTGAGTAAAATTCAAATGACAAAATGACACATAGTGTCATCCTGAACGGAGTGAAGGATCTCCCATTTTTTTCTTCTTGCCATGAGATTCTTCGTTTCGCTCAGAATGACCTTATTCTCGTTTAGTCATTTAACACTTAACATTGATTTAATATTTAATATTTGGATTTTGAAATTAGCTCATAACACAAAATTAAATTAGTTTTATAACAGAACATCCTCTCCTAACAAATAAAAATCTCTCTCAGCTTTGTTAATAATATAAACACTATTCCAATCTCGTTCCGAATTAATAAATTCTTCGCCTGAAATATTAAGCCAGTGTTTTTGTCCCATTTCATCAATTTCGTAAACTTTTTTATCACCGTCAGTTCGGATTAAATTACTTTCTTTATAAAGATTTAATTCATAGCGTGAAATTTCTTTAACAATCCCCCAGTTTAGGTGTTCGTAAAAACCAAAGATTTCTCCTGACTCAATGTGCCGCTTGTATTCTCCCTTAATAATGTACACTTTATAATCTCCTTTTGCCCGAACCAAATCACCGTCAGAGAGGGAAGAATAAAACGCGGTTTGCGTTGCATTATTTTGTGTTTCATTAATTGTTGTTCCATTCGCAGCAAGAACCTCCTGATTCTTGTTTTGAGCTTCTATAATAAAAGTAAAGTTGTTATAATCCAATGTTTCGTCTTGATATTGCCCTTCGTATGACACATAAGGTATAACGATTATTTTTTGAATGTCATTGCCAAAACCCGATATCAAGATCTCGCCTTGATTATTTTCATTGAGAGGCCAATCGCTGACAACATAATTATTGCTGAAATCTATTTTTATAGTTTTAATTTTAAAATTACCTCTTGCGGGCGTTCCAGAAAAATTTAACTTTATATTTCCAATTTCTCCTTGTCCCGGCTCAATTTCATACCAAAATGGACTCCACTCTTTCATTAGCGCAGCTCTTTGGATTATTAAGTTTCCAAAAATTTCATAAGTAGCAGTAGGATTAATCTTAAGATTTTTTAGGAGTGGATTTGTGTAGCCATAAAGCGCGCCTTTTTCTGTATTATTAATATAACAAGCCACTACCCAATCCGAGAAAACTTCATCAAATGTTTTTTCTATTCCAATAGCATTTAAGGCATCGTTGACGGCTTTAATGCCCGACTTATCGCTTTCAATAAGTTCTCTAAAAAATTGCTTGCCATAATGATCGGCCATATATTGTCCCAACATATTTATTGAAGAATAATCGTAAATCCTTCCTCGCCATTCCGTCAATGAATCAGATGAATATTGCTCAAATTTATCAACCCTTATTTTTAGATTTGAATTCTGATAATCTTCCGCGTCATAACCCAAATAGGTAGAAACATATTCACTCCTCAATTCATTGAGCCAAATATCATCTGCAATATTATGAATTTTTTCTTTTTGGTTATAGCTAATAAGGTGTTGGAATTCGTGGGCAACATAAGATTTAAGGCGATTATCTAAAATATAGTCTGTATTAATATAAATCATCTCTCTTTCGTTTGAATCGGAAACATTGTCAGAATCATATTCATTGCTTGGATCAAAGTATCCGCCCACGCCACCCATAAGGCGCGAAAAGAGGATAGTGATTTTTGAATCATTGTCAATACCAGGATTCCAAACATCGCCAAAAAGATCAGTCAGTTTGGGATAGATGTTCTCGTCAAATTCTTTACTTAGTGTTTTAATTTTTCTCTCAACAAGCAATTTATCTGCTCTATTGATTCTATCCAGATAAGAGTTTTCAATATAAAAATAAGCTTGATCCGATTCATAAAATAATTCTGCTTCTATCTCTTCGCGGCTTGAAATATCATAAAAAGCGTCAACATAAAAATTAGTCGATGTTGTTGCTTTTGCCGGCGCGGCAAAAACTATCAACCCAAAAAGGAAGATATAAGTAATTGCAGTAAATTTATAAAAAGTTTTTCTCATTTTAATTAAAATTTTTATATAGTATAAATGTCCGACATCTACATTATTGTATTTTTGATCATTAACTAAAGAAACGGCCTTTTAACGCCACAATCCATATTCCAAAAAGAATTGAGGAAATAGCTGTTGTCAAAAAAAGAATTATTTTCGGCTTTAATCTTATTATTTTAGCCAATCCTGTCGTGCTTATTAATTTATTTTTATTTAACGATATTTTTTTGATAGAATTATTTAAATCATTTACTGCAAACTGCGCTAAATAATCATTTTGAGCAAACACCTCTTTAATGCGAAAACTTTCATCTAAATCGGCTAATGTTGGCAATTTAACATTATAGCCAAATGAATTTATGAGTAAATTAAGAGAAATTCTTTTTTTGGGTAGGGCAACTTCAGCTTCAGCGCCTAATAAATAATGGCTGGATTCTGACAATTTTTCTTTTATTTCTTTGGCATTTTGCTGGCTTAAATTTTTTGTAATGTTTTCTGAGAAAATTAAATTTTGAATTCCCGGCGTAGGCAGTTCTGTCCAAAAAAAATTTTCTCCTTTTTTAGCAGCCGCGCACCCTGCATTGACATCTTCGTAACTCACTTCGTCAGCTATTTCTCCCATTGGGTAGAGAAGCCGCACTTGGTCATTGTCGTTATTAAGCGCTATTTTTGTAACACTCCGCCTCAAAACCAAATAACTGTTTGGCGCCATAAACGAGTGTTCCGGAAAAACGAAAGGCGACGAACCTCCATCTTCATCGTCTAATTTCCAGCCTGATAGGTCAATAACTTCGTGAGAATTATTCCAAAGTTCTATCCATTCGCCTTCTTCGTCTTTGCCTTCAGGATCGGGTAATAATTCTGAAATATAAACTTCGCTTGGGTAGACCGTAACTATAATATTGTCATTGTTGCGCCATTGTCCATCAAAAACTTCAAGCGTTACCAAGTATTCACCAGAATAAAAATAAGTATAATCGAAACTTGCGCCCTTTTCAAAACTTCCATCTCCCAAATTCCAAAGATAAGTTAGGTCTTCGCCGTCTGGATCAGAGGAAGCAGAACCGTCAAAATGAATTAAAGCGCCAACATTTGTGATAATATCGTCTCCAGCATCGGCTATCGGAGCAATATTTAAATTAGAAACTGAACTTCCTTGCGCGGTTTCGCCCGCTGTTTGATCGTCTTGACCGTCTCCATTTTGTTCATCTCCGCCTTCTTCTTGTTGATTATCTTCTTCATCCTGTGATACATAAGAACTGTTCTCTTTTCCTGGACTTCCTTTCTCAATCGCACCCATAATAAAACCCTGAGAATCAGTAGCTGTATGCCAATTCTCTGCTAAAGAACCATCATTAGGAGGAGTATTGCGTTCCATTGAACAATAAATTCCCTCGCTTTTTGTATATGTTCCAGCTGCCCATTTATCGCCTTTCGCTGTGTCAATTTTCTTCCCTCCGCTGTCTTTCAAGACTAGATCACCATTATTGACGTTGGCTAAAGAAATATTTCTCATATTTATCACCCGCCAGCTCACAATCACATCCAATACTGTAAAATCAGAACCATCAGCGATTGAATAGTAGGAGATTAGATAAAAATTATTTGCAGGAATAATATGTTCACTACCGTCTTCGGGAATCATAAGATCGCCACCCCCAGAAGACCCTCCTTCAATTATCCATCCTGAAATATCTATATCCTGAGAAGTCATATTTTTCAATTCTATCCATTCGTCCTTAGAAGAGGCGCTTGAACCCATCCAGGCAATTTCGTTAATCACCACATCTCCGGGCTCAGCTGCTTGAACAGTATCTCCAAAAACAAAAAGTCCGCTCAAACAAAATATTAACAGAAGCAAGCTTGACGGAAGATTGAGCAGACCTTTAGACATAAATAATATAAACCTGGATGACATTGGATCAAATCACTTCTCCTTTTTTATTTCTTTTAATAATGATTGTACTTCCTCTTTGTTCTCTTCAAAAATCTTTTTAATCTGATCTTTGTGTTTAAGAAGGGCGGGAAGAGAATCAAGCTTTAAATTTTTTAGCGCGGGGTGTTTGCCAATAAATTCCTTAAATTTTCCTTGCATCTTGACTAAATCTTTAGGTGAAATACCCGAGAGATCAACGTTAAGTTGAGCATTATCTACTCCCCAATCTTTAAGTCCTTTTTTAATTTTTCTCTGAACAATTTTATCAAAAATTTTCATATTTTTAAATGAAACAAATATATTTATTCTATTTTTATGCCCATGTTTTCTATCCCCTCTCTGTTATCAGGATTAATTTCCATCGCCTTTTTAATATGGAAAAGGGCTTTTTCTTTATCAATGGCAACATAAAGTCCTGCTAAAATAAGATGGAACTTATCCTCTCTATCCTCTATTTTGGATAATTTTTCAAAGATTTTAATAAACCATTCTCTATCATCTTGTTCTAAAAAATTTGCGCCAAAAAGGAAACTCCAGGGAAATCTATCCTGACTAATAGCTCGCGCTAAAAGAATTCTTCCCTGTTCCTTCTGTCCTCCAAGGAAATGAATTTTAGCCGCTTCCCAAAACGAACGATAATAATTGGGATTAAGATTGATAGCTTTATTCATATATTCCAGCATTTTTTCATATTCACCGCGTCTAAAGTTTATATTAGTCAACTCATAATACGGTTCAAATTTATTAGGAGCATCTTCTAAAAACGATTGATATATTTTTTCTGCTTTATCAACATAGCTTGGTTCTAAACTGCTTTTTGATTGATAAAGAGAAGCAAGAATAAGGTTGTTTTTTAAATCGCGCGGCTGTTTTTGGTATATTTTTTCTTCTTCCTGAATAGCGAAATCAAGATAAGGAAGCAATCCTTCATCTCCTAATTTCTGATGAACAAGATTAAGCCCCTTGGCCATTTCGCTAATAATTTCCTGATTGCCAAGAGTATTTAATTTTAACGCCGACTGATATATGGGGAGAACAATGTTAGCTGGCTGTCCTTGGTATTCTAATCTAAGTCCGTCAACTCCGCGCCGCGCCGCCATCATGGGCTTAACGCTTCCTTGAATAAAAGCAAATCCCAGAATAACGCTTCCGATTAAAAGAATTACTGTGTAGATAAATTTTTCTTCTTGATTCTTTTTGTCTTTTTGTTTGTTCTCCCGAAAACTAATATAGCCAATAAATCCTAATGTGGAATACCACCAGAGATATGATCCTTGACTGTCAAATAAAAAAGCATTTTGGATAAAATAGGCCACGATAAACGCAATTAGGGCAAGACGAGAATCAGACAATGATTTTCTTTTTTTCCACAAAATAACAACTGCTCCGCCAAGAATCGTAAGATAAGCAAGAAGGCCGAAAATGCCTGAATCCCCGCCCACCTCAAATATTTTACTATGGGGCTTATCAAACCAAACATCTTCGTAAGAAGCTGTTTCGGGATCGTAATACCTGGCAAAAGTGTAACCATTAGAACTCCTGCCCCAGCCAAACCAAAGTTTATCTTTCCATGCCTCCCAACTTATTTTCCAAACATATCCTCTAGTCTCAAGCGAAGCTGAATGAGCAAAAACATTAAAACGGCTAGGGATAACTTTAGTAACCGCCCAATTAGGATGAGAAAAGACAAAAGCGCTTAAAGCTAACAAGATGCCAAGTCCCGCAAAAATTCCAAGATAAATTTTTCTTCTTTCAGAAAAAAGTCCGCCTAATATTAAAAAAATAACTGTGCCCAAAAATACCGCCAACAACGATCCTCTTGTCTGGCTGATTAAAATTGCCATCGCGCCCAAGATTCCATTGCCAAAATACAAAAGGCGCCACCAAAAATCTCTGTCCGCCAAAAAGAGAAACAAGGCAAGAAATATTTGAAATACTCCCATTGTCCCAAGATAAGTGGCATTGCCTAAGGTAGAAAATGCTCTTACGCCGCCAAACTGCGCTAAATAGGAAAAACCCATTTTTTGTAAAAGCCCCAAAAAATCTATAAAGATGAAGGTGACTAAAATAAGGCGCAAAAACCAGAGCCATTCTTTTTTAGTTCTAAGCACATTGCTAAGCACCAAAAAATACGCCCCAAAATGGTATAGGTTAAAAAGACCGTCCATCCGTTCATAGTTAGACCAAAAGCTAAAAGAGAAATCAAAGCCAAAAATACTGGAAGCCGTAACAATGGCAAAATATATTAAAATAGCCCAAGTTAAAAAATTAAATCTTGGCCTATATTTGGGCGCGATAATAATCAAAATAAGATACAACAATGAAACAATTTCAACGAGAATTTGAAAAGCAATCGCCTTGCCGACAACAAAAGGAAAATAAGTAGATACGCTAATAAAAAGCGGAGTTAGGAGGGTTAATCCTAATCCTAACTTAATAGCAATCGCTAAAAATTTTTCCAAATTAGAATTGTTAAATTGTTGTTTCATTATTCAATGTTCAACATTTTAGAGGATAAGCTTTTTCGCAATAATCTTTGGCTTCTTTTTCATTTCCCAATAAATTTTCTGTTTGAGCTAATTCACGATAGAAATCTACTCTTTTGGGAAATTTGTCAAGACCATCTAAAAGAGTTTTTTTTGCTAAGTTGGTATATTTGGCATCGCCAGTAGTCACTCCCAAAAGCTGATATACCTTAGCAAGACCAAAATAAGATTTAATGCTTAGGGGATAATCAGTTAAATTTTTCTTAAGTTCCACGTCCAAAGACGCAAGAACTTCTTCGTCTTGAAATCTTGCATCGCCTTCAATGGCCAAATTAGCAATTCTTTCTGTCATAAGCAAGCGAAACTGATGAGAATTTTGAGGAAAAATATTTAATATTTCTTGATAGGTTTTTATGATTTCCTTTCCTGATATTTGGGTTTGCGCTGGTAAATTAAGTGTCACCTCAAAAAGACGAGACGACTTAATCGCCTTCCAATTGTATTGATAAAGACTAGCGCATAATAAAACAATTAAAATGATACAAAAGCTTTTTTCGGCAACTGACAAATCTTTAGTTTTAAGTTTTTGTTCTTGGACTTTTGGTTTCCCAATAACCTGATATTCAAAATCCAAAAAGCTAATAACGCTGAAGAAAATCAGATAAGTTGCTGGCGTGTCAAATGCAAAAATATTTTGAAAAAGATAAGCAATAACAAGCCCGCTAAAAAACACTGTTACGGTCTTTCTTTTTCGGAAAAGCGACTTAAGATAAAATACCAGCGTTCCTATGATGCTTAAATAGGCTAATAACCCCAATATCCCCGATCCGGTTAATATTTCAAGATATTTATTGTGGGGCTTATCAAACCAAGATTGCTCATAGCGAAAAAGTTCCGGCTTGAAATGTTGGCTGAAGGCGGCCTCAAAATTTTCCTGCCCCCAACCCAAGATCGGCTTTGCCCGCCACGCTGATAAGCTAATTTCCCAAGTAATAATTCTAGCCTGATCAATTTTTAAATCTATGACCCTTCCAAGCGCAGTTCTTTCGAGCAGTGGTGAACTTCTAAAGCCGTACGCTGTTCCGCCTAATAAAATCAGAATTAAAAAGCTGAGTTCCATCGCGGTTTTTATTCTTTTTGAGGGCTTTAATATAAAAATAGCTAAAAAACTTAATCCCAGTAACCCAATAATAACACCGATAAATGGTCCTCGCGAACCTGATAAAACTACCAAAATAAAATAAAAAATAGTCGCTACGCCAAAAAACATCCGCCAAATCTTTCTTTTTTCGCAGAAGAAAAACCATGCTCCAATAAATGTTGAGAAAGTAAAGAAAGCACCTAAGTAAATTGGATTGCCAAATATGCCGGCAATTCTTCCAACGGTTTCCCCCGGAGAAAGTAAAGAAATAATTCCTACGATTAAACTTATTCCCAAAAACATCTGCCAAAATATCTTCCAATCTTTTTCTTCAAAAAAACTTCGTAAAAGTAAAAAGTAAACAAAAAGATGAATTAAGAAAAACAATCCATCCATCCTCTCAAAGTTTGACCAAAAACTTTGGGTGAAATTAACGCCAAAGACAGCGGCTAAAAAATTGACAACAACAAAAGCTAAAAGCGTCCAAAACAACGGCGTTTTCCATTTGAATTTATTTTCTTGCGCGCGATATCCAAACAACAGATAAATAAGCCAAAGGATTGTTAATATCTCCACTATTATCTGAAAAAAGATCGCTTTTGAAAAGAAAAAAGGATAGATAACGCTCCTAAAAACAATAAGCGGCGTTAAAAGAGTTGAATAAAGCCCAATTTTAATTATTGTCTTTAACTTTTTGGAAATCTCTAAAGAATTCATTGTTCTGTTTTTAATTTTATCAGAAAAAATTCCATAGTACAACTAAGATTTCTACTTAAGTTTTAACAATTTTAACGCTAAAACCTTAATTTGCCTTGATTTTTGCAAGGAAGGCGATAGAATAAAAACAATGCTCAATTTTATTAAAAAACACAAAATGTCTTCCTTAATATTTGGAGATATTTTAATCCTCTATTTTTCTCTTTTTATCACCCTTTTCGTAAGACACCCAAGTGGCTTCACTTTTACGCTTTGGCGGCAGCATTTTTATCCTTTTAGTGTTATTTATATAATTTGGTTGTTCGTTTTTTACTTAAATGGACTCTACGATATTAATTTATATAAAGAATCGCTTAAATTTCTCAAAAAATTCTCGCAAGCAATTTTAGTGAATCTTGCGTTTGCCGTAGGATTTTTTTATTTGTTCTCAGGCAACATTAGTCCCAAAAGAAATTTGTTTCTTACGCTTATCTTTTTTAGTATTCTTTTCTATCTCTGGCGGCATATTTTTTATCTTTTTATCAAATCATCATTGCTTAAAACCAATATTGCTTTTGTCGGCATTAATCAAGAAGTTTTAGAAATTTTAGAACATCTTTCTAAAAATCCCCACCTGGGCTATAAAACAATTTTTCTTTTAACTGGAAAAAAAGAGAATTCTCTCTTAAAAAAAATTCCCGAGCAAATTAAAGTTTATCAAGGTTTTTCAAAACTAAATAACCTTTTGAAAGAATCTCTTCTTTCAAAAATAATAATCGCCATGAAGCCGGAAGATAATCCCGTGCTTGCCAAAGAACTTTACCATTCATCATCTAATATTGAATTTGTTTATTTTCCTAATTTTTATGAGGAAATAACTTCTAAAATTCCTCTGGAGATGATTAATCGTTTCTGGCTTCAACAATCCCACGATGGAAAGGTGCATATTTTTTTCAAGCGAATCTCTGATATTGGTTTGGCTTGTATAGGAGGAATTTTATTGATTGCGCTATTTCCTTTTTTACTGTCCGCTTATCTTTTAACGGACGGCTTTCCTATTTTCTTTGTCCAAGATCGTGTTGGCAAAAATGGAAAAAGATTTAAAATTTTAAAATTAAGAACAATGATAAAAACAGCCGAAAGAGAAAAACCCCTTTGGGCTGAAAAAAATGATATTCGCGTTACCCGGCTTGGCAAATTTTTAAGAAAGAGTTATGTTGATGAACTTCCCCAATTTGTTAATATTTTAAAAGGAGAGATGTCTGTTATCGGACCTCGTCCCGAACGGCCAGAATTTGTAAAAACATTAGAAAAAGAAATTCCCTTTTATCCTTTGCGCCATATTATAAATCCAGGCGTTACGGGCTGGGCTCAGATTAATTCTTTTTATGCAAGGTCAATTGATGACAGTGTGGAAAAAACCCGCTACGACCTCTTTTATGTAAAAAATCACTCTCTTCTTTTTGATATAAATATATTGTTGCAAACAATTAAAATGATCTTTTCAAAGAGAGCAAAGCAGAACTATTAAAAATATTATATTGAGGTAGAATAAAAAGAATAATCCACATGTACTTGTGTGGATAAAAATATCTATTCTTAATCGAAACTGCCATCCGAACACCGCCAAATGCCCTGAACATAGGGCTTTTTCTAAATTCAATAATAGGCGTTTGTTTAAATAAGTTAAATCTTTAAAATAAGTATAGGTGTTAAGTTTTAAGTTTTACGCATAACATGAAGGTTATTATATTAGCCGGTGGTCAAGGAACACGATTGCCAATATCTGCGAAAGGCATTCCTAAGCCACTCATAAAAATTAATAATAAAACTCTTTTGGATTATCAAATTAATCTTTTAGAGCGCAATGGTTTTTCAGATATTAGACTTAGCTTGGGTTATATGGCCGACCAAATCATAGATCATATGAAGGAAAATTATCCTGGCAAATATGAATGGGTTATTGAAAAAGAAAAGCTCGGCACGGGTGGCGGCATTAAATTTGCTTCGCGCGATTTAAATGAAGATTTTTTGGCCCTTAATGTTGATGATTTTCCCAAAATAAACTTCAATGATTTCGTTAAATTTCACGAAGGACACGATATAGAAAACACTATCGCAATTTATGAAGTTGAGGATGCAAGAGATTTTGGCTTAGTAGAACATGCTAACGGTTTAATTAAAGATTTTTTAGAAAAGCCGAAAACAAAAAGATCCGGCCATATTAATACTGGATTTTATATTTTAAATCCCGGA
The DNA here is from genome assembly GCA_964398685.1 of uncultured Candidatus Saccharibacteria bacterium. GTDB lineage: Bacteria > Patescibacteriota > Minisyncoccia > JBAYJV01 > JBAYJV01 > CAYNNF01. Next base: position 36,154 of record CAYNNF010000005.1, read on the forward strand.
ATTTTTCAAGCTTTTCCAGATAAATATTTTTCAATAGAAAGAGATGTCTTTCCTGTTTTGGCCAAAAATAAAAAACTGGCCTGTTATCAAAACATCTCTCATTGGTTTACAACTGGCACAGAAGAAAGATTAAAACAGGCGAAGAAATTTTTAAAAAACATATTTGATTAAAAAATATGCAGAAATTTTTAAATATTAATCCAGAAAAAACATCACAAAAAATTATTAATTTTTTAAAAAAAGAGTTTAGCGAAAGACAAAAAAGGACGGCTATTCTCGCTATTTCTGGAGGAATTGATTCTGCTGTTTGCGCCTTTCTGTGCAAAGAAGCTGGTTTAAAACTTTATGCAATTAATCTTCCCTACAAAAAACAAAGCATTAGCGACAGTTTATTAATTGAAAAATCTCTAAATCTACCCAAAAAACAAACTATAACTATTAATATAGGTAGTTCTGTTGATGCTCAAATAAAAAAACTGAAAGAACATATTAATATAGATGCGCTTGATAAAGGGAATATTATGGCAAGACAAAGAATGATTATTCAATATGCCTTAGCAAAAAAATTAAATGGTCTTGTTGTCGGCACAGAAAACTTAAGCGAATACTATTTGGCGTATTTTACTCTTTATGGAGATCAGGCCTGCGACATTAGGCCTATTGCGAACTTATTTAAAACCCATATTTATCAGTTGGCAAAATATTTTAAAATACCTGAAAAAATAATTAAAAAAGCCCCTTCTGCCGATCTTTGGAAAGAACAAACTGATGAAAAGGAATTGGGTTTCAGCTATAAAGAAGCTGATCCAATTATTTATTTTAAAATGATTAAAAAATTCACTAAAGAAAAAATATTAAAAAATAATAAATTCAACAAATCACTTGTAAATAAAGTTATTAAAAGGATTGACTCAACAGAATACAAACGAGAAAATCCTCCAAAATGTATTTTTTGTTAACAATTATGAAAACAAAACTAAAATTATCTGTCATCGGTCTTGGAAAATTAGGCATTTGCGCAGCCGTTTGCCCCGCGTATAAGGGATATAAGGTGATTGGTCTTGATATTGATAAAAAAACAGTCGCGCTCGTTAATAAAGGAAAAGCGCCCGTGATTGAACCGGGACTTCAGGTCCTATTAAACAAGGCAAAAAAGAATTTACGCGCCACTCAAGATTCAGAAAAAATAATTAAAGAATCTAATGTCACTTTTTTAATTGTCCCAACGCCCTCAAAACCGGATGGGCATTTTTCAGACAAGCTCCTTTTGAGCGCTTTAATCCCCTTGTCAAAGTCCTTAAGGCATAAAAATAGTTATCATCTTTTTGTGATTACATCAACTGTTTCACCGGGAACAATTGAATCAAGTTTGATTCCCTTGATTGAAAAATATTCCGGCAAAATTTTGAATAAAGATTTTGGCATTTGTTATAATCCGGAATTTATCGCACTTGGAAGTGTTATTCATGACACCCTAAATCCTGATATGGTTTTAATCGGAGAGTCAAATAAAAAAGCGGGAGATATTTTAGAAAAATTTTATAAAAATCTTTGCGACAATAAACCGTACATCGCAAGAATGTCTATTATATCCGCTGAAATTGCAAAGATTAGCTTGAATGCTTATATCACTATGAAAATTAGTTTTGCCAATACTCTGGGAAATCTTTGTGAAAGAATCTCTGGCGCAGAAGTTGATAAAATCAGCAAAGCTTTAGGCGCCGATAAAAGAATTGCGCCGTCTTATCTCAGGGCAGGGTTAGCATACGGCGGTCCCTGTTTTCCGCGCGATGGTCGTGCTTTTACGGCTTTTGCCAAAAAATATTTTTATGATGCCAAACTCGTTAAAGCAACCGACGCAATTAATAAGTTGCAAATAGAATTGATTACTAAAAAAGTTCAAAATATTTTTAAAAATTCACACAGCAACACTGTTTCAATTTTAGGACTTTCTTTTAAACCAGATACTCCTGTTATTGAAGAATCGGCCGCTATTTTTCTTATTAAGGAACTGCTTAAAAGTAAAGCCGAAATTACTGTTTATGATCCGTTGGCAATAGAAAACACAAAACGAGTTTTTAAAAATAAAATTAAGTATGCTGATTCTCTCAAAAAATGCGTTGGGTCGTCTTTCATTGTTATAATAACAACTCCAGATAAGAAATTTTATAAAATTAATAAAAACAATTTTACAAAAAAAACAATCGTTATTGATTGTTGGAGAATTTTAGAGAATAAATATTTAGGAGAAAATGTGACCTATGAAGCAATCGGAAAAAGCAAATAAAATAAACAGGGTAAAACAATATTGGAATGACCGCCCTTGCAATGTTCGTCATTCGCAAAGCAAATTTGGCACAAAAAAATATTTTGAAGAAGTTGAAAAAAGAAAATATTTTGTTGAACCCCATATCCCTGCGTTTGCTCAATTTAAAAAATGGAAAGGAAAAAAGGTTTTAGAGCTCGGTTGTGGTATCGGGACCGACTCAATTAATTTTGCAAAAGCAGGAGCTGAATTAACCGTTGTTGAGCTGTCTAAAAAAAGCCTTGAAATTACTCGCAGAAGATTTAAAACTTACAACCTCAAGGCGAAATTCTTTGAAGGAAATATTGAAGAGCTAAGTGAGTTTTTGCCAAAAGAAAAATATGATTTGATTTATTCATTTGGTGTTATTCACCACACGCCAAATCCAGAAAAAGTTTTTGAAGAAATTAAAAAATATTGTAAGCCAGAAACAGAATTAAGAATTATGCTTTACTCAAAGTGGTGTTGGAAAGTGTTTTGGATTATTATGGGCTATGGCAAGGGAAAATTTTGGAAGATAAAAAAACTCGTCCCCCAATATTCGGAAGCCCAAACTGGATCGCCGGTAACATATATTTATTCTAAAAAAGAAATTTATCGCCTAATGAAAGATTTTGATATCGTCAAAATATATAAAGACCATATTTTCCCCTATGTGATTGATGATTATAAAAAATACCGTTATAAAAAAGTTTGGTATTTCAGATACTTGCCGCATTTTTCCTTTAGATGGCTTGAAAAAAAATTGGGCTGGCACACTTTAATTGTGGCAAAGCCAAAAAGATAATGAAAATCTTCTTTATACAACCAACGGGCGACAAAATGGGCCATTATGGCATCTACACTACTCATGTCTGCCAAGAAATAGCTAAACAGGGCGCCGACATAACCCTTTTTACCAATAAAATTTACCCGGAAAAATACATTGAAGAAAAACCTCTTTTTAATATTGTTGAATTTAAAAATGGCAAATATGGTTTTGAAAAATTTGACCGTCTTAAAAAGAAATTGCCTTTTTTGTATTTATATGCTTACTTAAGAAATTCTTTTGTGGCTATTCGTGAGGCGATTAAGTATTTGAAAAAAAATGATTTTGATATTGTTTTTGTGATGGATACAGAATACGGAATTCTCTCCTTGCTCCTTAAATTATTTGGCAGAAAAATACCGCCGTTAATTTTAATGGTTCAAGCGGCTAATTTTTCCTTTAAAAAGTTTGCGGGAAATTTTCTTTTTAAAACTTATAAGGTTCTTCAAAAACAAATTTTAAAGAGCGCTGTTAAAAAAAGAATTAAAGCATTTTTAGTTTTAGGAGAGTTTCATAAAGAAGAATTAAAAAAACAACTTAAGTTAAAAAATGATTTTCCAATTAGAGTCGTATATGACGGCGCTGATCCGCCAAAAGAATTTCTGGACAAGATTAGCGCTCGAAAAAAAATAAATATAAAATGCGATGGACCGCTTTTTCTCTTTTTCGGGATGCTTAGAAAAGATAAGGGCATTGAATATCTTTTAAAAGCTGTTTCTCTGTTGAAAAACGAAAATTTTAAACTGGTTATTGCCGGCTCTTTGTTTGAATACAGTGAGGATGAAATCAAAAAACTAATCAAAAAATTAAATATAGAAGAAAAAATTATTCTTCGGCTTGGGTATGTGGAAGATAAAAATGTTCCTCTCTATTTTTTCTCAAGTGATGCCGCAGTTTTTCCTTATAGAAAAATCTATACCGGTGGAAGCGGACCCTTGTTAAAAGAAGCGGCGATTTATAAAACACCGGTTATAGCAAGCGATGTGTCCGAAATGGGCAGATTGGTTAAAAAACATAAAATGGGTTTAGTAACGGAGCCGGAAAATCCAGAAGATTTGGCAAATAATATGAAAAAGTTTTTATCTATGAATAACCAAGAAAAAAAAGAGCTCTCAGACAATGTGGCAAAAGCGGCAAACACTTGGGAAAAAATAGGAAAAGAATATTTAGCTTTCTTTAAAGAAATTATCAATGAAAAGAATTAGAAATTTTCTCTTTAAAAATACTAGTCAAAAACAAACAATTTTCAAGAATACCTTTTGGCTTTCTTTTTCTGAAGTTATCGTCAGATTGTTAAAATTAAGTTTAATTATTTATGTCGCGCGTATTCTGGGAGCAACTGAATACGGAAAATTTACTTTTGCCTTTGCTTTTATTTCTTTATTCGCGATTTTTTCTGATTTAGGCATCTCCCCAATTGTCGCGCGAGACATTGCAAAAGATAAAGAAAAAGAAAAAGAGTTTTCTTCTGTTCTCTCTCTTAAGATTCTTTTGGCAATAGGAGGAATGGTTGCTGTTTTCGTCGGTTCATTTTTTATTACTTCTGATCCTTTAATTCGCAAGCTGATTTGGGTTTTGGGAATTTATGCTTCAAGTGCTAGTTTTAGCAGTATCATTTATGCGTTCTTGCAGGCAAGACAAAGAATGGAATATCAGGCATGGATTGTTGTTTTTCAAACATTCTTAGTCACAGGCGCTGGATTTTTTGTTCTTTTCAATTTCCCTTCTGTCCGAAATTTGGGTTTGGCTTACTTATTCGCCAGTTTAGCTTCTTTAATTCTTCTTCTTTTCATTTTCAACTTTAAATTTGTTCGCTTAAAACTGTCTTTTAATAAAACTGTTTGGAAAAATCTTATAAAAGTATCTTGGCCTTTGGCTCTCGCGGGCATGTTTGCTACTGTTTATAATTCCATTGACTCTGTTATGATGGGCTACTGGGGACAAATTACAGAAACTGGCTGGTATAATGCTTCTTATAAAATCATCGGTATAACACTTATTCCCATGGGACTTATCGGTCAAGTTTTTTATCCGGCCTTAAGCAGGTTTTCTAAAAAATCAAAAGAAAGCTTTCAAAACATCTGGAATAAGCAAATGGAAATGATGATTATTTTAGCTGTTCCAATAATGGTGGGAGGTATTGCTCTTGCTCCTAAAATTATTAAACTTATTTATAGTGAAAGCTTTCTCCCCGCCACTCTCTCTCTTAAAATTTTACTTATTATGACAGCCATTCTATTTTTGTCTAACCCAATTCAACAGGCCATAGTTGTGTTTAATCAACAAAAAAAACTTTTTTGGATTACGATGACGGGGGCAATAATAAATATATTCTTAAATTTTCTCTTAATTCCAAAGTATAGTCTCAACGGTGCCGCCATCGCTACGCTCATAACCTATGCAATAGTTTTCTTTTTATTGATTAAGCTTGTCGTAAAATTCAACCCGATTCATCCTATAAATTTAAAGTTTTTTTCGGCATTAACTGTGGCTATCATTGCCAGCATTCCAATGTATTTTGTCATAACCTATTCTAAGATTTATAATTTAAATGTTATCTTTTCTGTTATAATCGGAACTATGATTTATTTTTTATTTATACTTAGCGCGAAAAAAATTCTAAAAAAGAATAGGATGTTTTAGCTTTAAAAAATGAATGATTGTGAAAATATTTCCATAATTATCCTCGTCGCAAGAACAAACACAAGATTTAATCGCAACAATAATAATTTGTTTAAACAATTTCTTAAAATCGATTTTTAAAATTAATCAAAAAAAATGGATATTAAAAAAATAAGCAGAGTTAGTAAAAACTCTCTAAAAAGTGCTAAAAATTTAGCTATCAGAAATTCTGGCAAACCTATGAAACCACGCTGGCTCGTTTTTATGCCGACAGGCAACTGCAATTCGCACTGCCAGCATTGCAATATCTGGCAAAATCCTCCCAAGTCTAAACCGTTAAGCTTGAAGGAAATTACTCAAGCTCTTCAAGATCCGTTATTCAAAAATATTTGTGAAATTATTAATACTGGTGGAGAAGTGAGCTTAAGGAACGATCTCGCTGAAATTATTTATATAGAACACAAGATTTTACCCAAGGCAAAACTCCAGATGAGCACTAATGCCCTTCTTCCTCAGAAAATTCTTGATGTTTCAAAACGGCTTTTAAAAAATAATATCCCTATTTCTATCGGCGTGTCTTTGGATGGCATAGGAGAAAAGCATGATAAAATTAGGGGCGTTCCAGGAAATTTTAAAAAAGCTGATTTTCTTCTAAAGGAATTGGTAAGCTTAAGAAAAAAATATAGTAAAAACCTTGAATTTGCTATTGGCTTCACTCTTTCGGATTTAACGCTTGAATCTCTTAATGAAGTTAATGACTATGGCAAAAAATTAGACATTGATGTTTTGGTTCAATACTACAACCAATCGCCTTTTTATGGTAATAACAATAGTCAGTTAAACATAAATAAAAAATTATATAATGCGGTAGCTTCTTTTGAGCCGTCTTTCTTAAAAGAAATGTGGCTTTCTTCGTTGAAGGGAAAATTTTTCAAGTTTCCTTGTTTTGCATTGAATACTTTTTTTGTCTTGACATGGGCTGGCGATATTGTTCCTTGCCTTAATTATTTTGATATTTCAGCCGGCAATATCAGAGAAAAAAGCCCTTCGGAAATTTGGAAAAGCAAAGAAGCTCAGCAGATAAGAAAAATGGCAAAACGCTGTAAGGGGTGTCTCAATCAATGGGCTTACGGTTGGAGCTTAGAATCATGTACTTTCCCTGTTTTCTCTTTCTATCTTAAAAATCCAAAAAAACTGATAGAAAGATTTAAGCAGAGAGGAATAGAATAATGAAAATTACTTTTATTACTTCTGGCCTTGGCCTTTCTGGTGGCAATAAAGCAATTTTTGAACTTGCCAATTGCTTGACAGATCGCGGCCATCAAGTTTTTGTTGTTTGTTCTTTAACTCCGTTTATATTTCAAGACAAATGGTTTAATCCGTTCAATGTCTTAACTAAGCTTTTGAGAATATTCAAAAAATCAAAGGGTTGCGGAGTTTTTGTTAAATGGTTTGACTTGAAAGCGACGGTATTGTCGGTTCCTTCTCTTCGAGAAAAATATATTCCAGATGCAGATATTATTTTGTCTACTTGGTGGGAGACAGCTTATTTTGTAAAAAAATATAGCAAGCAAAAAGGTGAAAAATTTTACTTTGTTCAAGATTATGAAGATTGGGTTAGTAAGACAGGGCGTGTACGCAAAAGCTATCAGCTTGGTCTTAAGCATATAGTTAATTCAAGCTGGCTCAAAAAAACGCTCAAAAAAATGGCAGGCACAAACGTAGAATCAATTATTTTACACGCGCCAGACCATAAACAATTTTATCCTCAAAAAATTAAAAGAAAGAAAGGTATAATACGGATTTTAATGCCCTATAGAGATGAAGCGCGAAAAGGCACACAAGAAGGGTTAAAAATTATAGAGCTCGTGCAAAAAAAATACCCGAACATCCAACTTGTATTATTTGGAAAAAGAAAACCAGAACATATTTCTCGCCTATTGGATAAAGCCGAATTTCATCTTTGTCCAGTAAAAGATGAATTGAGAAAATTATATAATTCATGCGATATATTTCTTTATCCTTCGCTTAAAGAGGGCTTTGGAATGCCGCCAATGGAAGCAATGGCTTGTTGTATTCCGGTTGTAACTACAAATGCTGGCGCGATTTCTGAATATACTTTGCCAGGAAAAACCGCTTTAGTTTCAGAGCCCGGAGATATTAAAAAAATGGCAAAAGATATTATTGGTCTTATAGAAAATCCTAAGAAAAGAAAACAAATCGCCTGTGCTGGGCAGAAATATATTCAAAATTTTCGCTGGGAAAAAGCAACTAAAGAATTAGAAGCTGTTTTTAAAAAATATTTATGAAGATTTTGTACCACATAAAACAACCCAGAGGCATGGGAGCCCATCGATTTATATATGATGGATATAAAAATGCTTGGCAAGATTTGGGACATGAATTCTTGCCCCTTACAGATAAAGATAATTTAAAACAAAAACTCATTGGCACAAAGCCAGATCTATTTTTCGCATCACTTGACTACCTCCATTTCCCCCAAGATATTAAGACAATTAAGAAAGCTCGTTCTTTGGGAATAAAGGTCTTTATGGGAGTCGGTCACTTATTTGACAGAGACCCAAATATTTTAAAAATTATGCAAGATCCTGAATTTGCCGATTTATATTACGGAGAAAAAGAGCCAGAATGTATGGCACATTTTAAAAAATTAATTGGCAAAGATTACCATACCATTGCTCACGCAGCTGATAAATTGCATCATTTTCCTGTCGCCCCATCAAAAAAATATGCTTATGATATTGCCTTTCTCGGCGCAAAATTACCCATGAAAAAATGGTTTTTTGATGAAATACTAATTCCTTTAACCAAAAAGTACAAAGTTGGAATATTCGGACCATATTGGACAATTAAAGATAATTTTCTGAGAGCCATACAAGCGGGAACAAGAAAAATAAAATTAGCTCGCACTTCTGATTTTATAAACAAACTGAGAATCACTCTGCCAATTGAAGATGAGTCGCTACTGTATTCATCAGCAAAAATTTCCCTTAACTTCCACGAGAGAGAATCTGACGGAAGCCAACCAAACTATATTTTAAACCAAAGAACTTTTAAAATTCCCGCTTGTGGCGGATTTGAGATTTGTGATGATGTGCCAGCGCTCAGAAAATATTTTAAAGAAGATGAAATGGTCATAGCTAAGCTCAGCGCAAAAGAATGGTTTGAGAAAATTGATTATTATTTGACCCACGATAAAGAAAGAGAAAAAATAAAAAAAGCCGGAACTAAAAGAGCGCTTAAAGATCACACATATCACAACAGAGTTGAACAAATTATTAAAATGTATAAAACAATATGATTAAATTTACGAAACACGCGATTGAAAGAATTAAGCAAGACGGGATTAAGCAATCTTATTTTAGACTCGGCAGAAGATCTGCTCAAAGCTATCTGAGACTAAAAAAGAACATCATAGTTAAATCAATTAAAATTTTCCGATCTAAGAGGGGGGGTATGTTGTCAAAAAAGTATTAAATAATAAATTCATTTTAAACTTAAAAGACAAGGGAATAACTTGCGACCTTCTTTTATCCGGTATTCGCGAACCCTTCTCAACTAAAACAGTTATGAAAGAAATTAAAAAGGGGGATATAGTTATCGATATTGGAGCGAATATAGGATATTACGCTCTTATGGAAGCTAATCTTGTTGGTAGTAAGGGAAAAATATATGCCATTGAGCCTGTTCCTCAAAATTTCAAACTTCTAGAACACAATATTGCTCTGAATAACTACACAAATATAGAAACTTTCAATTTAGCTATTGGCGCAAAGAATATGATAAACCCCATATATTTAACTCCTCATTGCAACTGCTGTTCAATGATAAAAGATGAATCAAAAATTACTGAAAAAATAATGGTAAAAACCGTAATCTTAGACAAGTTTTTGAAAGATAAACCCACACCAAATTTTATTCGTATGGATACAGAAGGTTATGAATTTGAAATCATTCAGGGTATGAAAAAAACATTAGCCGTTAAAAAACCACTTAGAATTTTTATAGAAATACATCCTACAATCATTAAAAACAAGGTCGTAGAATTATTAGATATTTTGGAGCAACATGGGTTTGAGGTAAAAAGAGCCGCTTGGGAAATGGATCCACTCTTAATTAGGGAAGTTGGATTGGTCAAAATAATTTATAATTATTTTTCATCAAAAATTAATTCTCCTAATTTACATCCCGGTTATTTTAATACAAACATAAAAGAGCTTAAAAAAATTCTAATAAAATCTGAGTCTGCTTGTCATGTATTCTTTGAAAAAAAATAGTCTATGAGCTTACAAAACAAAAAAACAAAACTAAGGCAGATTTTAAGAAAGCTTATTAGTAAAGTTTTAGAAGAACGCCTTAATCGTACTTTCGTAAGGTTGGATAAAAACATACTCCGACTATCCAAGAAACTTATTAATTATAAAATCATCGCCCTTAATTATCATGAAATACAAATACTATTTCAGTTGATTGGCTTAATCAATAATATAAAGGGAGATATAGCAGAATTAGGAGTCTATAGGGGGGGAAGTGCAAAAGTTATATGCGAAGCAAGAACGAAAAATAAAACACTACACTTATTCGATACTTTTGACGGTATGCCTACCCCGAGCGAGATAGATAATGATATTTTTTACAAAGGATCTTTTACTACAAATCTTACAACAGTAAAAAAATTATTAAAGCGACACAAACAAATTAAGTATCACATCGGTGTTTTCCCGGAAACAGCCAAAGAAGTAGGTAAAATAAAATTTTCTTTCGTTCATTTAGATGCTGATATTTATGAAAGCACGAAATCTGGACTTGAGTTTTTCTGGCCGAAAATAAATAAAGGTGGCATTGTTTTAATTCATGACTATCCTTGCGCCCTTGGTGTTAAAAAAGCTGTTGAAGAATTTTTTCAAGATAAACCTGAGTATATTATCAGAATCTCTCATCATCAAGCATTAATTGTTAAATTTTTATAACACAGGAAAAAATAAATTCAGGTTTATTTATTATGTATTTTTTGAAAAAAATATTAATATTCTATGAATTTGAAAAATAAAAAAATATTAGTTACTGGTGGCGCTGGCTTTATTGGCTCTCATACAGTTGACGCTTTAATAAAAAAAGGTGCGAGAGTTGTTGTCGTTGATAATTTGTCAACCGGCAGAAAAGAAAACCTAAATCCTGCCGCAAAATTTTATAAGCTAAATATCAATAGTCCAAAAATAGAAGAAATTATTAAAAAAGAAAAACCGGAAATCATTTATCATTTTGCCTTTTATGTTAAGGTTCCAAAATCAGTTCAAGACCCCATGCTTGATATGGATTGCCTTATCGGTTCGATAAGAATTTTAAAAGCAGCGAGAGAGTTAAAGAATTTTAAAAAATTTATTTTCGCTTCATCCGGATTCCTTTACAAAGACAGCAAAAATCTTTCCATACAAGAAGGCGCTCCAATAGATCCAATATCTCCTTATATTATTGCCAAGCGGGCTGTTGAAGATTATGTCGGTTTCTTTAAAAACGCCTTTGGCGTACCTTATGTAGTTATGCGCTATACGACTACTTACGGCCCTCGCCAGACAACCGGCGCTATGGCAGATTATATTAAAAAGTTATCACAGGGAAAACAGGCTGAAATTTGGGGGGACGGAACAAAGATTAGAGATTATCTTTATGTCAAGGACGCAGTCCGCGCAAATCTCAAGGCGCTTAATATAAAAAACGATTATCCTAATCCTGTTTTTAATGTCAGTACAGGTATTGAAACTACATTAAACGACCTTTATCATAAGATTGCGCGCCTTTTAGGAAAAAAAGCTAAACCGATTTATTATCCTGATAGACCGAGCGAACGAATGCGCTGCGCTCCCGACGCATCAAAAATTAAAGAAGAATTAGGATGGAAACCGACAGTTTCGTTAGATGAAGGACTTATTAAGCTGCTCAAGTTTTGGCATTTGCTCTAAAGAAAAATCAATTTTTTAACATAAATAAACATATATATGAAAAAAGCTTTAATTACCGGCATTACAGGACAAGACGGCTCGTATCTCGCCGAATTCCTTTTAGACAAAGGGTATACAGTTTATGGAATCAAGCGCCGTTCTTCTTCTTTTAATACGGCGCGGATTGACCACATCTATCAAGACCCCCATGAAAGAAAAAAAAGACTGATCCTTTATTATGGAGACATCACAGATATGGCAAATATTATTAATATTGTTCAGCAAGTTAAGCCAGATGAGATTTACAATCTTTCTGCCCAAAGCCACGTTAAAGTTTCCTATGAAACGCCGCTTTATACAACCGACACTGATGCTCTTGGAACATTAAGAATTTTAGAAGCTATTCACATATTGGGGCTTGAAGATAAAACCAAATTTTATCAAGCATCTACCAGTGAAATGTTTTCGGGCGATCCGAAAGAAATTCCTCAAAATGAAAAAACGCCTTTTCATCCTCGCAGCCCTTACGGAGTTGCTAAGTTATACGCCCATTGGATAACAGTTAATTATAGGGAAGCATACAATATCTTTGCCTGTTCTGGGATATGTTTCAATCACGAAAGTTCCCGCAGAGGAGAGACATTTGTTACTCGAAAAATTACCAGGGCGGCTTCAAGAATTAGTCTCGGTCTCCAAGATAAGCTCTATTTGGGCAACTTAAACAGTAAAAGAGACTGGGGCCATGCCAAAGATTATGTCAAGGCAATGTGGCTCATTCTTCAGCAAAAAAAACCAGACGATTATGTTATCGCCACTGGTAAACAACATTCAGTAAGATATTTTTGCGAAACTGCTTTTCGAGAGCTTGGCATTGAGCTCAAATGGCAAGGCAAGGGAGTAGACGAAAAAGGAATAGATAAAAAAACAAAAAAAGTTTTAATAGAAATTGACCAAAGACAATTCCGTCCCGCCGAAGTAGATTCATTAATGGGAAATAGCGCTAAGGCAAGGCAAAGGTTAGGATGGCAGCCCGAAATAAATTTCAAGGAATTGGTAAAAGAAATGGTTGGCGCTGATTTGGAAGAAGCAAAAAAAGATGTTCATTTAACAAATGGAGGATTTAAGATTAAAAGTAATTTTGAACAATATGATTAATTTGGCTAAAAAGAAAATTTTAATCACCGGCGCTCATGGCTTTCTGGGAAAAGAGTTAGCTAAATTACTGCTGGCTAAAAAAGTCCCAAAAAAAAATCTATTTTTGCCAACAGCAAAAGATTTAGATTTAAGAAAATGGGGAAACTGCCAAAAGGCGGTCAGGAACCAAGAAATTGTTATTCACCTTGCCGCAAAAGTTGGCGGCATTGGATTTAATCAAGAAAATCCAGGAGAGCTATTCTACGATAATGCCATAATGGGCATCCAGTTAATGGAAGCGGCTCGAAAAGCAGGTATTGAAAAATTTGTCGCCATAGGCACGATTTGCTGCTACCCCAAATTTACTCCTGTGCCTTTTAAAGAAGAAAAAATCTGGGATGGCTATCCTGAAGAAACAAATGCTCCCTACGGTTTGGCAAAAAAAATGCTTTTAGTCCAATCTCAGGCCTATAGATCGCAATACGGATTTAATTCAATTTTTTTGATGCCTGTTAATATGTATGGTCCAGGTGATAATTTTGATCCCAAAAGCTCTCATGTTATCCCCGCGATTATTAAAAAATGTTTAGACGCCAAAAAGGATAATGAAAAAGAGGTGGTTCTCTGGGGAAGCGGAAAAGCGACAAGAGAATTTTTGTATATTGAAGATGCCGCAAAAGGAATTGTCCTTGCCACAAAAAAATATAACAAAACTGATCCAATCAATTTAGGTTCTGGAAAAGAAATTTCAATTAAAAATCTTGCCCTTTTAATAAAAGAATTGACGGGCTTCAGTGGCAAAATAGTATGGAATAAGGCTAAGCCAGATGGCCAACCACGCCGGTGCCTTGATGTTAAAAAAGCAAAAGAAGAGTTTGGATTTGAAGCAAATACTGATTTTAAAAAGGGTCTTAAAAAAACTATTCAGTGGTATATAAATGACTAGTATGACTAAAATTTGTGCAGTAATCATCAGTTATAATCCCGACAAGCTTATTGAAAAATGCGCATTTTCTGTTGTTAGTCAGGTAGATAAATTATTGATTATAGATAATGGATCTAAAAAAGAAAAAATTGAGATTTTGAAACGACCAAAAAAAAAGTTCGAGAAAATAAAACTAATATTAAATAAAGAAAATTTGGGTATAGCCACCGCCCTTAATCAGGGAGCAAGATATGCTATAAAAAACAAATACAACTGGCTCTTAACCCTTGATCAGGACAGCATCCTTGAAAAAGATATGATTAAAAAAATGTTAAATACCTATGGTCAACTAAGTCAGAAAGATAAAGAGAAAATTGGCATTTTGGCGCCAAATTATAAAACTGCCAAGGGCTTAACTTATAAAGAAAAACCTGCTATACAAGTTGTACCAGTCGCTATTACTTCTGGTCAATTAGTCAAAATAAGTCTTTTTAAAAAGATTGGAAATTATAAAGATGATTTGTTCATAGAGTGTGTTGATAATGAATTTTGTCTAAGGGCTAAAAAAGAAGGTTACGAAACAATCATTATTTCTAGGGCAGTCCTCTCTCAAAAAATTGGCGACAATCCAAAAACAAAAAAATTGTTTGGCAAAAGGTTTATTGTTAGCGGTCATTCGCCCATTAGATTTTATTATATTTTTAGAAATAGTATTTACTTATATAAAAAATTTTTTTTTAATTCTCCTAAATGGGTTTTTGGTAATATTTTTTCTAATACAAAATTAGTATTTAAAATAATCTTTTTTGAAGATAAAACTTTAAAAAAGATTTCCATGGCCTTAAAAGGGGTTGTTCATGGATTAGCAAATCATTATGGAAAATATTAAGAAACATAGGAACAGTGATCCAGATTTTATTTTATTTTATCGTCCTTCGTAAAAATGTTTAATTATAATCTTTATAATGAAATCAAATAATTTATTAGAGGCATGCATAATTTTAATTCAAAACCCAAAATTATTTTTAAGGTATGTAAATTACAAAATTAAACGAAAAAGTAAAAAATGGAAAAATGCCCCAACAAAAAAATTTAGAAAAATTATTGGCGGTATAAAAATCAATTATGATTTTAAAAATGTAGATTATGGAGAAATGTACCTTAAACAAATATACTTTGATGAATACGAAATGCCTGTTGTAGAAATGATTAAACGATATTTAAAGCCAGGCGATACATTCATTGATGTGGGTGCTAATATAGGATATATCACTGCAGTAGCCGCCAATGAAGTTGGGGAAAACGGCGAAGTACATACTTTTGAACCTGTACCAATTTACTTTCACTATCTAGAAAAAATAGCTATTTTTAATAAAAAATATAAGATTTTTACCAACAAGGTCGCATTAGGGAACAAAAAACAAATAGCAAAAATGCAGATAACCCTTCCACCGCACACGGGTGGCAGCAGTTTGATTTTAAATAATTCAAGTGCCAAAATTACAAAAAAAATTATTAAAGTTCCAGTTGTAAGACTTGATGATTACATTAAAAATAATAGTTTAAGCAAAATTTCTTTGATAAAAATTGATGTAGAAGGATTTGAATTTCAAGTATTGCAAGGTCTCGAAAACTACCTAAATTCAAAAAATAAAAAACCTGTTATTATTATGGAATTTACACAGAATGTTTATGGTTCTTCTATTGTTTTAAGAAATTTCGAAAACTTTATAACAAAACACGGCTACACCGCACGATCTATTTACAATTACAAAAAACATATAAATATTCGACGAATTAAAAGAACTGGGGATATATTACTTGTACCAAACAATAAACTCATAATTTAATAAATCATTATGGAAAATAAGATGGCAAAAAATCCTTTGGTTTCTATTATTATCCCTGCGTATAATGCAGAAAATTATATCCGAAGAGCGATTGAAAGCGCACTTAATCAAACCTATAAAAATATAGAAATTTTTGTTATTGATGATGGGTCAACCGACAATACGGCCAAGATTATTAAGTCTTACAAAGACCCACGACTCATTTATTTGTATCAGAAAAATCAGGGACAAGGAAGAGCGCGTAATTACGCTATCGGCAAAAGCAAAAGAGAGTACATTACATTTTTAGACGCTGATGATATTTATCTTCCGGAAAAAGTTGAAAAAGAAGTTCGGTTTTTATTAGACAATCCTCGGTATCAAATTGCTTATTGCAATATGTTGCATTTTTATGCTGATAAGCCCGATCAGTTTTTTAGAAAAAAACATCCATACTATTCGGGAGATCTTTTGGATGATTTGTTAAATTCGGTTTTTTTAAACTTGAGCACAATAATGATCTCTCAAGAACTTTGGAAAAAAGTAGTTGGCGCATTGAACGAGAAAAAATATTATTCAGAAGATTGGGAAATGTTCCTAAAAATAGCAATTAATGGCTTTCTCTTCGGATATATAGATGAGGATTTAGTTAAAGTTGAGATTAGAAAAGACGGCAATACTAGATTAGAAAATCAATGGATGGTAAAAGAAAACGCTATAAAAATTTTAGAAAAGATCTACCCAAAAATTCCCAAAGAAAGAATTAGAAAAAATCAAATGGAAAAAATCTTTAGAAAAATGGAGTTTAAACTTGCTATTGCTTATTTGTTGGTCGGAAAGAAAAAAGAATTTTATAAAACTTTTGTTAATTTATTGGCTCAGCCATTAAAAATTCTCCTTTATATTCCGGCAATAGTTTTAATTGCAATTCCTTCTTTTATTTTAAAGCCCCTTCTTAAAAAAATATGGTTAATAAATCAGTTGCGTAATTCCTATTCAGAGAAAAATGAAAAATAACAAAAAACAAAATTCATTGCCATTGATTTCTGTGATAATGCCCGTTAGAAATGAAGAGAATTTTATCAAAAGTTGCGTAGAAAAAATCTTGTCTCAATCATACCCGCTAAATAAAATAGAGGTATTAGTTATAGATGGAATGAGCGAGGATAAAACTCGTACAAAAATTGAAGAACTTATCAAGACAAATTCCGGAACTAATATTAAAATTTTTGATAATCACAAAAAGGCAAGATCTTCTGCCTTAAATATTGGTATTAGAAATGCCAAGGGAGAAATTGTTATAAGAATAGACGCAAGGACAATTATCTCCAAAGATTATATTCGCAAATGTGTTATAACTCTACTTAAAACTGGAGCCGATAATGTTGGGGGCATCCAGAGACCCATGCCAACCAAGGGAACGCAACAAGCCATAGGACTGGTCATGTCACATCCTTTTGGCGTAGGCAATGCCCAATTTCGTTTGGGCAAAAAAAGCAGTTTTGTGGATAGTGTTTATCTTGGCTGTTTCAAAAAAGATATTTTTAAAAAAATAGGGTTTTTTGATGAAAGTTCGGGCATTATTAGCGAGGATTCTGACATTAACTACCGCATTAAAAAAGCAGGCGGCAAGGTTTATTTAAACAAAGATGTTATTGCTTACTATTATCCTAGAGATAATTTTAAGGATTTATGGAAACTTTATTTCCGTTATGGCGGATCCAGAGCAGGTAATTTTTACAAACATAAAGTTTTAAAAGCACGCCAATTTATTCCGCTTATATTTTTAATAAGTCTTGCGCTAACAGGCATTCTCTCTTTTTTCAGTTCATACTTTTTTATACTTTTCTGCATAATATTGATAAGTTATTTTGTAGCTGATTTCGTTTCATCATTATCTATTACTAGACGAATTAAAAACATTAAATTACTTCCAAGTCTATTCATCTCTTTTCCCTGTATGCATTTTTCCTGGTCGCTGGGATTTATTACAAGATTATCTTTGGGACCATGTTATAAAAAAGATTGGAAATACTAAACTCAAATTTTTATAATTTTAGTCAAATAATTAATTACTAATATGAAAATTCTTATTACAGGGGTTGCTGGTTTTATCGGAAGCAACCTTGCTGATCGCTTAATCAAAGAAGGTCATCAGGTTGTTGGTATAGATAATCTTTCTTATGGTGTTAAGGAACAAGTGCCCAAAAAAGTTAAATTTCATAAATTAGATATCAGGTCAAAAAAAATTTATCCTTTGTTTAAAAACATAGATTTTGTTTTTCACTTAGCTGCTAAAAATTGCATTGCGGATTGTCAGGAAAATCCCGTCGAGACCTCAAGCATCAATGTCGCTGGCACTGTCAATGTTTTTGAAGCCTCAAGATGTTCTAAGGTTAAAAAAATAATTTACGCAGAATCAGCAGCAATTTACGAAGGAAGTAAAACACTGCCTACGCCAGAATATGATGAAAAACCAGAAAGTTTTTACGCGATTAGCAAATTGTCTTCCGCTCTGTTCGCCAAAGCTTATAATCATTTTTACGGACTCAATTTTACCGCTCTTCGTTATTTCTGTGTTTACGGTCCCCGCCAAGATTACAGAAGAACCATTCCTCCAGTAATGAGCGCTTTTATCATTAAGCTCCTTAAGAATGAAAAGTCTATAATTTATGGATCAGGAAAGAAACGAAGAGATTTTATTCATATAGACGATATTAATGACTTTCATCTTCTCTGTATTAAAGACGCAAAAACTGATAACAAAGTTTTTAATTTAGGTAATGGGAAAAGCTATTCAGTTTTAGAAATTTATGATATGGTCAGTAAGATATTAAAAAAGAATATCTCTCCAGTTTTTAAAAAGAATTTGCCGGGAGAAGCCCAGGAAACTTTGGCTGATATCCGCTTAGCTCAAAAAATTGGCTGGAAACCAAAAATAAATATTGAAACAGGCATCAAGGATATGATTGAATATATTAAAGAAGAAATCAAAAAAAATAACATTAAATAAAATATGAAAGCTATTTTACTCGCCGCAGGTAAAAGCGCTAGGTTGGGAAAAATTACCAAAAATATTCCCAAACCAATGCTTAAGATTAAAAATGAAATTGTTTTAGCGCACAATATTGAATGGCTTAAAAAATACAATATAAAAGATATTTACATTAATCTTCATTACCTTCCAGATATTATTAAAAGCTATTTTGGAGATGGCAGTAAATGGAAAGTTAAAATTAATTATTCTTATGAGAAAAATATTCTTGGAACCGCAGGTGGTGTAAAAAAAATTATTAATATTTATGAAAAAGATAATTGGAAAGAAGATTTTTTAGTGGTCTATGGCGACAGTTTTTACCCCTTTAGTTATAACATAGATAAATTGATTGATTTTCAAAAAGAGAAAAACGCGTTAGTATCAATGGGATTATACAAAAGGAAAAGCGAGATTTGGAAAAGTGGCGTGGCTCTCATTGCAGATAATGGACGAATTAAAAAATTTGTTGAAAAGCCCGATCCAAAAAAGATTAATAGCAATTTGGTTAATACAGGAATATACATTGTCCACCCTAAGATAGTTAAATATATTCCCGATGGATTTTCTGATTTTGCTCAAGATATTTTTCCAAAATTGTTAAGAGAAAAATTACCAATTTATGGCTATGTTTTTGGCGAAGGATTAATCCCTATTGATACGCCAAAATTACTTAAAAAAGCTAATAGATAAAATTATGATTATCACTCGAACACCGTTTAGAATTACTCTGGGAGGAGGAGGCACAGATTTGCCAGCATATTATTCAAAATACGGCGGTTTTATTTTTGCCGCAGGGATTGATAAATATATGTTTATTGTCCTTAATCGTTCTGCCGTTGATGATTTAGTAAGATTAAAATACAGCCAATCAGAAACAGTAAATTATTGTAGCGAGTTAAAGCATGAAATTGCTCGCGAAGCGCTAAAGATGATGAACATTGAGAATGGAATAGAGATATCCTCGCTAGCAGATATACCCGCGGGAACAGGACTCGGCTCATCAAGCTGTTACGCTGTGGGACTTTTAAACGCGCTGCACGCCTTTAAAAAAAGCAAAATTACCCCCGGGCAGCTCGCTGAAAAAGCCTGTAATCTTGAGATTGACATTCTAAAAAAACCCATCGGCAAGCAAGATCAATATATGGCAACTTTCAGTGGTCTGACAGTTTTAGATATCAATAAGGATGGCAGGGTTAAGGTAAGACACGCGGATATTTCTGGAGAAACAATAAATAGCTTGAATCGCAATATGTTAATGTTCTATACAAACACTTCAAGAGACGCTAATATAATTCTTTCTGAACAAAGCAATGGAGCAAAACAACAGAAAAAAAATGTTATAGAGAATATGCACTATATTAAAGAAATTGGCTATCAAATTTTGGACGCTACAGAAAGTGGAAACATTACCGATATCGGACTTTTATTTGATAAACATTGGCAACATAAGAAAAAAATCTCAACAAAAATGTCTAATCCTAGGTTTAATAAAATTTATGATATTGCTAAAGAAAATGGCGCTTTGGGAGGAAAAATTTCTGGCGCTGGCGGAGGCGGTTTCTTTGTGTTTTATATAGAGAAAAAACACAAAAAATTCATAGACACGATGGAAAAATTGGGATTACGAGAAATGAAATACAGTTTTGATTTTGAAGGCACAAGAGTATTGGCTAATTTTGGAGATATTGCAAAATAAATATATGGCAACTCATCAAAAAAAAATTGGAATAATTGGTCTTTGGCATCTTGGCTGTGTTGCCGCTTCTTCTCTTGCTGATATTGGACATAATGTTATCGGCGTAGATTTTGATCAAAAAATATTAAAAGGCCTAAAGGACGGAAAAGCGCCCATTCAAGAACCAGGACTACAGGACTTACTTGATAAAAATATCAGAAAGGGCACTCTTGTTTTTACAAGCTCTTTCCAGCAAGCGCTAAGTAATGCCGATTTTATATTAATAACCTTTGACACTCCGGTAGACAATAATGACAGATTGAACTTATCGCTCATTTATAGAGCATGTGATTCAATCGCTAAATACGCGCCTAAGAAATTCACATTAGTGATTATGAGCCAAATCCCTGTCGGCACCTCAAGAGAACTGAAAAAAATTATTTTAAACAAAAATAAGAATTTATCTTTTGACATTATTTATAGTCCTGAAAATCTCAGACTGGGTGAGGCATTAAAAATATTTAATAATTCAGAAAGAATTATTGTTGGCTTAGAAAAACACAGCACAAAACAAAAAGCAGAAAAATTATTTTCTTTTACAGAAGCTCCTAAAATATATATGGACTTAGAAAGCGCCGAAATGACAAAACACGCCATCAATGCTTATTTGGCTAGTTCTATCAGTTTTGTCAACGAGCTGGCAAGTTTGTCTGAAGTTTTAAATGCCGACATAGGAAAGGTAGTGGAAGGGATGAAAAGCGATAGCCGAATTGGAAGGCATGCTTTTCTAAATCCAGGGCTAGGCTTCGCCGGAGGAACATTAGGTCGAGATATTCAAGTTTTGAGAAGTTTTGGAAAAAAATTCGGAATTAAAACTGAGTTTATAAATGCTGTATTAAAAATTAACAGGAATAGAAAAAAAATGTTGTTTAAAAAGATTGACGATATCTTTCCTTCTCTTAATGGACTAAACATTGGCTTACTTGGACTTACTTATAAGGCAGGAACCGATACTTTGAGACGGTCTGTGTCTCTGGAAGTAGCAAAAAAAATGATTAGCAAGAACGCTCATGTTAGCGCCTTTGATCCAATGATTAATGAAAAAATTGATGTGATTAAAAAATTAACTATTGCAAAAGATCCATACGAGATTGCCATGGATGCAGACTTATTAGTGTTAATGACAGATTGGCCAGAGTTTAAAAATCTGGATTTTGCCAAAATTAAAAAAATAATGAAAAAACCAATTATTATTGATATGAGAAATTTTCTAAACGCCGAGGTGCTTAAAAAATTATCTTTTGATTATTACGGTGTCGGTATAAAAAATATTAATATAAAATAAGAACCCCCCGGTGAACCTTGATACTTATCTTTAATAAAATAAATTTATGACTTTACTCAAAAATAATTCTACGAATTTAAAGAATAAAATAGCCGTTATTACGGGGGGCACAGGAGGAATCGGAAGTGTTATCGCATCCCTTTTCGCCGAGGAAAGCGCAAAAGTAATAATTCTTGATATTAATCAAAAGAAAATTAATGCTTTAGTCAAGGAAATAGGAAGAAAATCTATCGGTATAAAAGCAGATGTTCGTAATCTTGCTCAAATAAAAAAAGCCGTAAATGGAATTACCAAAAAATTCAAAAAAATTGACATTTTAATAAACGCTGCAGGCGTCTATGGACCAATCGGTCTTTTAGTTGACAGCGATTTGGATAATTGGTTTAATAATATTAAAATCAATTTGTTAGGAACCGTTAATTTTTGCAAAGCTGTCTTGCCCCTAATGATTAAGAATAGAGGCGGTAGAATTGTCAATTTTTCAGGCGGTGGCGCAACATTTTCCAGGCCGCATTTTTCCGCTTATGCAGTTTCTAAAACCGCTGTTGTAAAATTTACTGAAACCTTAGCCGATGAAGTAAAAAAATATAACATTTATGTTAACTCTATCGCCCCGGGAGCAATCAATACAAATATGTTAAAAGAAGTTTTACAAGATAGAAAGGGCGCGGGTAAAGAAGAATTTGAAAAAGCCCAAGAGAGACAAAAAACCGGTGGTACGCCAGTTGAGTTAGTTGCTGAATTGGTATTATTTTTGGCCTCAGAAAAATCACACAATCTCACGGGCAAACTTATAAGCGCTCCTTGGGATAATTGGAAAAAATGGAATAAAAAAGATATAAATCAAATTAATAAAACCGCAAAATACACATTGAAAAGGATAGATAATAAGTATTTTAAAGAAATTTAAAACATGAATATAGGAATAATTGGAGCCGGCCTAATTGGCAACAAACGCGCTCAATCTATCAAAGAAATTGACAAAGATATAATTGTTGCTATTGCTGATACTGATAAAAGCAAGGTGTTAGAGTTTTCAAAAAAATATAACTGCCAAGGACTGGACAAATGGCAGAAAATGGTTAGAATAAACAATATTGACGCCATTGTTATTGCTGTTCCTAATAAGTTTGTCGCGCCTATGGCAATTGCAGCTCTAAAACAAAGAAAACATATTCTTTGCGAAAAACCATTCGGTCGAAATTCAAAAGAATCTCGGAAGATTTTAGAAACAGCTAAAAGATTTCAACGACTTGTAAAGGTTGGTTTTAATCATAGATTTCATCCAGCCATATTGAAAGCAAAAAAAATATTAGAAGCAGATGGTATTGGTAAAATTATTTTTATCAGAGGTCGTTATGGCCACGGAGGAAGATTGGGAATGGAAAAAGAATGGCGGACGAACAAAGATATTTCTGGAGGAGGCGAATTATTAGATCAGGGCGTACACATAATTGATCTTTGTCGATATTTCGGTGGAGAATTTAAGGAAGTTTTTGGTACTGTTGGAACTAAGTTCTGGAAAATAAACGTTGAAGATAATGCTTTTGTAATAATGAAGAATGCTCGGATTACAGTTCAATTTCAAACCAGTTGGACAAATTGGAAAAATATTTTCTCTCTTGAAATTTATGGCACCGATGGATTTTTGCAAATTGAAGGATTAGGCGGAAGCTATGGAAAAGAGAAATTAATTTTTGGTAAAAGAAAAAAAGAGTTCGGTGTTCCAATTATCAAAGAATATCTTTTTGAACAAGATATTAGTTGGCAAGAAGAATGGAAAAATTTTCGCAACGCTATTCTCAATAAAGAAGAAATGAATGGAGATGGTACTGATGGATTAATAGCTAATCAAATTGTAGAAGCAATCTATAAGTCAAGTAAAACTAAAAAAAATATCCGACTATGAAAAAACAAAGAGCTCTTTTTATAGATAGGGATGGCATACTTAATCACACAGTTCGTCGTGATGGAAAATGTGTTTCTCCAAGAACATTTAAAGAATTTCGACTCAAAGAGGGGATTAAAGAATTTACCCAAGAAATAAAAAAAAAGTTTTTAATAATTGTCGTAACTAATCAGCCAGATATTGCCCGCGGATTCATGAAGACAGAAGATCTGGACAAAATGCATCATCTCTTATTGAAAGATTGTCTTGTTGATAAAATCTTCGTTTGCCCTCATGATGATAAAGATAATTGTTCCTGCCGCAAGCCAAAGGCGGGAATGTTGATAGAAGCTGCAGAGAAATGGCAAATTGATTTAAAAAAATCATTCATCGTAGGAGATTCTTGGAAAGATATCGGGGCTGGAAAAAATGCTGGATGCAAGACTATCCTTTGGCAAACAGATTATAACCAAGATACTATTGCAGATTTTTATGTAACTTCTTTTAGAGAAATTTTGAAAATTATTAAAACCAATGATTGAACATAAAAAAATACTATGACAAAAAAAAATACCGATTTTAAAATTAAAATCTTTGCTGATGGCGCGGATAAATCTAGTATAATGGAACTTTCAAAAAAACGGTGGATTAGTGGCTTCACCACTAATCCAACTTTAATGAGAAAAGCTGGAGTAAAAAATTATAAAAAGTTTGCGAAAGAAATATTGAGCATCGTAAAGAAAAAACCAATTTCTTTTGAAGTCTTTTCTGATAATTTTGAAGAGATGGAACGCCAGGCTCAACTCATTAATTCTTGGGGTAAAAATGTATATATTAAAATTCCTATCACTAATACAAAAGGAGATTCGGCTTTTTTTCTTGTAAAAAAATTGTCTCAAGATGGTATTAAGGTAAATGTTACTGCCATCTTCACCTTAGAACAAATAAGGCATATCCTTAAAGCATTGTCTTTCGGAACGCCTGCTGTTATTTCAGTTTTTGCTGGTCGTATTGCTGACACAGGAAAAGACCCTATGCCTATTATGAAACAGGCATCAAAGATGCTCTCTAAATATCCAGAGATTGAACTTCTTTGGGCAAGCCCACGAGAGTTATTAAATATTTTTCAAGCTGAGTCAGTGGGTTGTGATATTATTACAGTTCAACCAGATATCCTTAAAAAAATTAATACTATTGGAAAAAATCTTGAAGCTTTTTCTTTGGATACGGTAAAAATGTTTTGTGAAGATGCTAAGGCTGCTGGTTACAAGCTTTGAACTTAACGGGAGATTATTACGAACCTTTCGCTACGCTCAAGAACCTTGATAGAAAAATTATAAACAAAAAATGAATTATAAAATTCAAAAAAATTATATTAATAAGTATTTAAAGGAGGTAAAAATTCTCCTTGAGATTATTGATCGTGAAGAAATCCTTGCGGTTTTAAAAATACTAATCAAGCTAAAAGCAAAAAATGGTCGTCTCTTTGTTTTGGGGATTGGTGGTTCTGCGGCCAATGCTTCTCATGCTGTTAATGATTTTCGCAAGATTTGCAATATTGAAACTTACGCCCCGACAGATAATGTTGCTGAATTGACTGCTTGGACCAATGATAACGGTTTTGAATATATTTTTATTAAATGGCTTCATGGTTCTCGTCTTAATAAAAACGATGCCCTACTAATATTGTCTGTGGGCGGAGGAAGTAATACTACTTCTAGGAATTTAGTTTTGGCAATGCGCTATGCTAAAAAAGTAGACGCTAAGATTTTGGGCATTGTCAGTCGAGATGGTGGCCAAACAAGAAAACTATCCGATGCTTGTGTTTTAATCCCTCCGATTACGCCAGAACGCATTACGCCCCACGCCGAAGAGTGGCAAAGTATTATTCTTCACTTGATTGCAAACGCTTTGATTTTATAGTCGTGTTGTATTTGTGTATTTTATTTTAATTTATGTCCAAACAAAAAAAAATTTTAGTTACAGGTGCTGGCGGTTTTATCGGCCATCACCTGGTTCGTTTTTTAAAAAAGAAAGGATATTGGGTTAGAGGAGCCGATATCAAATACCCTGAATTTAGTCCAAAAAATGAAGCAGATGAGTTTTTGAAAGTTGACCTTCGTGATCCAAAAAATTGCTTAAAGGCAACAAAAGGAATTGACGAGGTCTATAACTTAGCCGCTAATATGGGAGGAATAGGTTTTATTACATTTCATACTTCTGATGTTTTGCACGATAATGTTTTAATTAATACCAATATGGCAGAAGCGTGCAAACAAAATAAAGTTAAGAAAATCTTTTACTCATCTTCCGCTTGTATTTATCCAATCGCTAAACAAAAAAATCCTAAAGTAATTGCTTTGAAAGAATCAGATGCTTATCCCGGAGATCCTGACAATGAATATGGTTGGGAAAAGCTATTTTCAGAACGGCTTTATACCTCATATAAAGAGTTTTATAAAGTGAGAATTGCTCGCTTTCATAACATCTTTGGTGAAGAAGGAACTTATGAAGGAGGAAGAGAAAAAGCGCCAGCTGCAATTTGTCGTAAGGTTGCTTTAGCTAAAGATAGTGGAACGCTTGAAATATGGGGAGATGGGAAACAAACAAGGTCATTTTGCTATATTAATGATTGTTTGGAAGCAATTTATAGTCTGATGAAATCTAGTCATGATCAGCCAATTAATATTGGTTCAGATAGATTGGTAACCATTAATCAGCTCGTAGATATTGTCTCTAAGGTTTCTGGCAAAAAATTTAAAAAGAAACATCTTCTCAATAAACCTCAGGGAGTTAGGGGCAGAAATTCAGACAATACCTTGTTTAAAAAACAATTTGGCTGGGC
>CAYNNF010000006.1:0-7289 GCA_964398685.1 uncultured Candidatus Saccharibacteria bacterium
GGCGCCTCTTTTTCTTCTTCGGAAGCTAATTCAAATAATTCTTTTTTCTTAAACTTAAATGAATTGGCGATTATATTTCCAGGAAAACTTTGAATTGCAATATTTAAGTCTCTTACATTGCCATTATAGAATCTTCTAGACGCTTGAATTTTATTTTCGGTATCAGAAAGTTCTCTCTGTAACTCAAGAAAATTAGCATTTGCCTTTAGGTCGGGATAATTTTCCGCAACCGCAAATAAAGTTTTTAAAGTTCCTGCCAAAGCATTCTCTTTTTTAAGGGAATCTTCGGCGCCTTTAGCCGACATTGCGGCAGTTCGAGCCTTGGTTACATTTTCAAGCAATTGCCTCTCATGCGCGGCGTATCCTTTTACTGTTTGAACTAAATTAGGGATCAGATCATAGCGCCTTTTCAGCTGAACTTTGATATCTGACCAGGCCTCTTCTGCTCTTGTGCGAAGACGGATTAATTTATTATAGAGAAACACTATTAATAAAATAGGTACTATAATAATAACGAGAATTATTTGCCACATGGTATTATTGGATAACGAGTTAATGAGTTGACGAGTAAATGAGTAATTAGAAAAAATTTACCACTCAACACTCGTTAACTTAATTTCCTCGTTTCCTGGTTACTAAATATTAAATATAAACTCTCGGAATTAAGGGATTAATCCGAGTAACGACTTCATAATTAATTGTATTAATTTTTTGGGCAATTTCTTCAACTTTAATTTCTTCTCGCTTTTGCTTACCGATCAAAACCACTTCTTTTTCTATCTTTACTTCAGGAAGATGGTTAACATTCACCATAAACATATTCATGCATATTCTTCCAATAATTTTACACCTTTTGCCGTTAATTAAAACATTGCCAACACTTGAAAGCTTTCTATCATAGCCATCCCAATAGCCAACTGGAATAATTGCAATTTTAGTATCTTGAGCAATTTTTTCTGTTAAGCCGTAACCGACGAAAGCGCCTGCTTTCACTTTTTTAACTTGAGCAATTCTCGTCTTCCACACAAGCGCTGGTTTTAGGTTAATATTTCGCTTCAAATTTTGAGCAGAAACAAATGTTTGAGGAGAAGACCAATAGCCGTACATACTAATGCCAAAGCGGACCATATCAAAATGGGTTTCAGGATAAAGAATAATAGCAGCGCTACAAGCTGTATGGGCTATTATTTTAATGTTTTCAATTTTTGCAATTTTAAGGGCTTCGTTAAATTTTTTGAGCTGTTCTTTGGCAAAACTGTGATCGGTAGTATCCTCTATGTTGGCAAAATGAGTATAGATTCCTTCAATCTGAATTTTAGGTGATTTTTTAACGAGTTTTATAAAATCCGCCAACTCATCAGGATATATTCCCTGTCTTGCCGTACCTGTTTCAATCTTGATATGAACTTTAGCCGATTTTTTTAATGAAGCAATCTTCTCAATCGTGGCCTTATTATAAATGGCTAAGCTAATATTATTATCAATTGCCTCAGCTAAGTTTTCTTTGAGAATATAGCCCATTACTAAAATAGGCACAGTGATACTTGATTTCCTCAATAAAAGCGCTTCTTTTAAAGAGTCAACGCCAAGCCATTCAGCTCCTGCTTTTTCGGCAATTTTTGCAACTTCAACCAAGCCATGGCCATAAGCATTTGATTTAACTACAGCCATTAGTTTTACTTTATTGCCAATGAGCTTACGAATCTCTTTTAGGTTATGAATAATTGCTTTTTTGTCTATTTCAAGCCAAGTGCGATATTGCATAATGATCAATCAAACCTTTAATTTTTTATATAATATTTCTTGGGCTATTTGCGGGTTTGCCTGGCCCTGAGTCTCTTTCATTACTTGTCCAATTAAGAATTGAAGCGCGTTTTCATTGCCCTTTTTATAATCTTCCACTACTTTGGCATTTTGGGTAATAACAGTTCCAATAATATTTTCTAATTCAGAAGAATCGCTTAACTGTAAAAGTTTCTCTAATCCAGCGATATCAGATGGATCGCCGCCTGTTTTATACATAATTTTTAGGATTTTTTGGGCAGCCGATGAATTAACTTTTTTCATATAGATCATTTTGATAAGTTCAGCAAAATTCTCTGCAGTTATTTTTTCAACAATGTCTTCATTTCCAGATTTCTTGGTGAGTTTTTGAAGTTCGGTAATTAAATAATTAGCGGCTAATTTATATAATTTTTTCTTTTCAGGCGACTCAACCCTTTCTTTGCCTTCTTCTACCTTAACCCATTCCTGAAGTTCAGAAGCGATTTTTTCAAAATATTCGCCCAAATCCTTATTATTTACTAAAATTCCTATCTGGTCCTTCGGAAGAGCATATTCTTCTTCCAATCTTTTTCTTTTGTCTTGCGGTAATTCCGGCATAGTTTTTTTAATATCTAACAGATAAATTTTATTATCTCTCAATCTATCCATATCGCTGGGTACTTCTTTATCAACTTTTATAGGAGGCAAATCCGGCTCGGGAAAATATCGGTAATCATGGGCTTCTTCTTTTGTTCTTTGAGAAAAAGTAACCTGTTTATTTTCATCCCATCCTCTTGTTTCTTGCGCAATCTTTTTTTTCTTATCTAACAATTGTGTTTGTCTTTTAATCTCGTAATCAATTGATTTTTCTACGGCCTTAAAAGAATTTAAATTCTTTATTTCTACTTTAGTTCCCAATTTGTGTTGATCCGTGATTTTGCAAAGTGAAATATTTACCTCACATCTCATTTGTCCCTTTTCCATATCAGCGTCTGATACCTTCAAATATTTTAAAATTATCTGAAATTCTTCGCAGAATTTTCTTGCCTGTGGACCTGAAGTAAGGTCTGGTTCAGTTACGAGCTCCATCAGGGGTATTCCGGCCCTATTAAAATCAACTAAACTATAATTCTTGCCTTTTGAATGAATTAATCTGCCCGTGTCTTCCTCTAAATGAATTCTTGTAATATCAATCTTTTCTCTTTCAATATTTAAATAGCCAGGACCACACAACGGGTGTTTATATTGAGAAATTTGGTATCCTTTAGGCAAATCGGGATAAAAATAGTTTTTTCTATCAAATTGGGAATATTCGGAAATTTCGCAATTTAAGGCAAGTCCTGTTTTCAAAACTTTTTTAACTGCTTCTTCATTGATTGTTGGCAGTGTTCCTGGATGCGCTAAACAAACCGGACAGACATTTTTATTCGGTTTCTTTTCGTCGGGATCATTCTTACAATCGCAAAACATCTTGGTGTTTGTCTTGAGTTCTGCGTGAATTTCCATCCCAATTGTAGCTTTGTATTTAGCCATAAATAATCCTATATTTCATAAATCTTTTAGAGGATTAGCCTCGGCAAGCGCTTATCTGACTTAATACTGAGGAAGTTTAAAGTTTCTCAAATTGTCTGATATTATAAAATACACTATCTGCTATCTATTTATATCATCTATTCTAATCCTATCACAAAAAAATGAGTAAAAAAAGAGGTGTGTTAAACACGCCTTTATTTTAAACTATCTGAAACTAAAGAACATATTCTTGTAGAAGGAATTTTACATGGTTACGCTTTAGTTTTTAAATTTTAATATGTATTTTTTATTTTTTATCTTTTATTTTTAATTTATTCATACCTCAATGCATCAACTGGATTTAGCTTTGCCGCTTTTCTTGCTGGCAAGTATCCAGAAATACATCCAACAACAATGGCAAAAATCATAGTATAAATAATCATACCTGGAGACACGTAGGCCTGAATTGCTAAAGACGCATAAGCATTTAGAGCAATGACAGCAAGTTTAGCTAAGGTAATTCCTAAAATCATTCCGCCGATGCCGCCAATTAGTCCCATAATGCCAGCTTCAATTAAGAAAATTTGGGTAATTGCCGTTGTTTTGGCGCCAACGGCTTTCATAATGCCAATTTCTTTAGTGCGCTCTCTGACCGAAGTGTACATCGTATTCATAATACCAATCGCGCCAATTAAAATGGAAAAACCAGCAATAGCAAAAATTGCGCCTTGAATTGTTCCAAGAACATTTCCTGCTGTTTCCATTGCTTTCTCGCTGCTAATGACACTAAATGAAGGTGAATCGCTTCCTCTTTGGCGTTTCCCCGTTTCTTCTAAATTAGCCTTAATCTTATTAGATACAATTATTTGGTCGTAACCTTCTTTAATAATAGCAACGACCATTGGTGCATCTTTTCTCTCTCCTGTGATTTGTCTAAATAAATCGAGGTCAAGAGCGACCATACTATCGTCCTGTTTATTCCCAACTGCCCGCGCGATTCCAACAACTGTAAATTTATTACCTGCAATATATGCCTCGTCGCCAATTTTGATACCTGGAAAAACTTCTTTCACAACCACAGGTCCAATCAAAAGTTCTCGCTTATTTTTTTCAGGGAAGCGTCCTTGAGCTACTTTAATCCCAAATTTAGTTTCAAGATAGAATAAACTTTCAATGTCCATAGGAAAGCCATAAAAGATAATAGTTTTCTTTTCTCCATTAAATCTCATTGTTTCTCCTTTCCAATTATAAGGAACAACTTTTTCAACACCCTCGGTCTTTTCTATCGTTTTAATATTTTCTTCGGAAACTTTCATATTGCCGATCATTGTGTTCATTAAATTATCTGAGTCACCTGGCGTTATCATAACTGTATCAGAGCCCATCATTTTCATTTGATTCATAACGACCTGTTTCATACCCTCAGACAAGGAAAGAAGCGAGATAATCATAAATACTCCGATGACAAAACCCAAAATAGTGAGCCAGCTTCTGAGTGAACGACTTCTCAAATTTCTAATTGCAATTTTAAGATATTCTTTTTTCATACTTTAAATTACCTGGCCATCTTTTATTTTAACGATTCTTTCTCCATATTGGGCGATATCGTGATCATGCGTTATGATAATAATTGTCTTTTTTTCTTTTTCGTGAAGAGTTTTGAAAATCTTCATAACTTTTTCACCTGTAACTGAATCAAGATTTCCCGTTGGTTCGTCAGCAAGGATAACATCAGGATTGTTGGCAAGAGCTCTTGCAATTGCTACTCTTTGCTGTTCTCCTCCCGACATTTCCGCTGGCCTATGAGTTATTCTATCCTTAAGCCCCATCATGACAAGAAGTTTTTCGGCTCGCCACTGTCTTTTGGAATAAGGAGTAGCCAAGAAAGCCATAGGCAGCATTACATTTTCCAAGGCGGTCAGGTTCTGCATAATATTAAACTGCTGAAAAATAAAACCAATCTTTTTTCCTCTAATTTGGGCAAGTTCATTTTCAGACATTTGCGAGATATCTTGGCCAGCCAAATAAACATTTCCCCTTGAAGGCAAATCAAGACAACCAATAATATGCAAGAGAGTAGATTTGCCCGAACCGCTTGGTCCAATAATGCAGACAAACTTATTTGGGAGAATCTCAAGATTAGCTCCTCTTAATGCGTGAAGCGGAACCTTGTCTGGATTGTAAGTTTTCCAAACATTTTTTAATTTAATAACAGGCTCTTTAGCCATAAATTTTATCTTAAGGAATAAGTATTTTCTCGTCTTTTTCAATGCCTGCAACAACCTCTACATTGCCATCATCGCCTTCTATACCGGTTTGAACCTCTTGTTTAATAATCTGATCATTTTTTAAAACTTCAACATACAGCTTATCGTTTTCTTTGATTAAAGCAGACCATGGGATGATTAATATGTCTTCTTTTGATAAGGTTTTGATAGATATATCGGCGCTCATACCTGGTTTAAGCTCCTCAATTTCTTTATCAAAATCAATAGAAACTTCGTAATAAACAACGCCGTCAATAATATTATCAATCGGCTCAATTGACGCTACTCTGCCAGTTACAACTAAACTTGGGAAAGCAATAAGTTGAATTTTAACTGGATTTCCAATATTAATTTTAACAACATCTTCTTCATAAATATTCGTTTTTATTTGAAATGGTTTTTTTGGTAAAAGCGCAATTACAACCTCGCTAACGCCAGCCGTTTCTCCTTCTCTCTTTTTTATTCTTACAACTTGGCCATTAACGGGGCTATTTAGGCGCGATTGGCTGATTTTGCTAATTAAAACCAATCTATCTGCATGGGCTTGTTCTACTTGCGCTTCATAAAGATTAATGTCTTCCTTGGTCGGTCCAGCTATTAATTTTTGAAGCGTTTTCTCGGACTCTTCTAATTGTCCTTCTGTCTCAAGGATTTGCGCTTTTGCAGTATCAATCGTAGCGGTATTGTCAATTTTAGTTGAAGAAATTGTCTGTTGCGCATCAATTATACTTGCCCTTTCAACATTGATATTTGATTTTTGAGTATTTAAAGAAGTTTTATCTGTGTCTGTAACTGTTGCTCGGTACAGGATTGCGTCACAAGCATTTCTTGCGTTTGACAAAGCAATATAAGTTACATCAAGAGCTAATTTGGTTTGGTAAAGCGCAATGTCTATATTTTCATCTATGGAATTAGCAATGGCAGTATCAATATAAGTTTTTGTCTTATCTCTTGCTTCTTCAATATCTTCCCTAGATTTTTTAACTGTTAGGCCTTCTTGATCGTTGCTATTAAAATAGGTTTGATAAATATCGTCAACCGCAAGATAGGCGTTCTGGAGATCAAGGTAGGCATCGTTAAGATCGCCCAGAGCATCTTCATAAGCTGTTTTAGCGCTATTGTCAGCGGACGATATGATATTTTCTAAAGACTGTTTTTTATTTTGCAATTTAATTTCTATATTTTTGACCTGTGTTTCTGCCAGACCTATCTCTTCATTGGTAGCGCCGATTAAGATATTCGCTAACTGCGCTTGGGCTGATTTTAATGAAGCATTAGCTTTTTGAAGTTGAGCGTTCAATTCACTATAATCAATTGTGGCAAGCAGCTCACTGCGTTCAACGCTATCCCCTACTTCAACATAAATAGCATCTATTATTCCACCGCCCTTAAAGCTTAAGCCGATTTCATCAGATATTTTAACCGTACCTGTCTCCGAAATGTTTTGTTCAATATTTCCTTTTGTAACTTCAATCACTGTTTTGTTCGAATCTTTTTGAGAAGAATTCAAATAAACCTTTCCGATAGTTACTAAAATAACCAAAACAATAATAATCCAAATGATTCTTTTTGTTGTAAATTTTTTCTTAATCATATTTTTGTGAACATTTTTTAATTTGAAAAGTTAAAGTATTGTAACATAAATATAGTCCATATGTAAAGATTTTTTTCAATTTAACATAAAAAAAATACTTCTGAATTTTTGATTTTTGAAGGGAGACACCAACATTCTTCTTATTTTTTATT
>CAYNNF010000006.1:7389-49507 GCA_964398685.1 uncultured Candidatus Saccharibacteria bacterium
CTTCTGAATTTTTGATTTTTGAAGGGAGACACCAACATTCTTCTTATTTTTTATTTAATTTTAATTCCCAATCTTTATACATTCTTGGAATCATCATTTCTGGCTTCCATTCTTCCTTAATTTTCTTAATATCTTTTGTGCCTTGATACTTGCCTGCTTTATAATAGGCATCTTTTTCATCAATCGGTTCAGTTTCAAAAAAAGTCATTTGGCCGATTCTTCTACCCACTACCAAAGGAATGTGATAGAAACGGCTATTGTTGGTTATTTCAACCGTCCAGCGATTAACATAGCCAATATCGCCCCAGCCAGCGTCTTTACAGATTTCAATAAAATTTCTTCCCATAGAGGAGCGCGCCTTAAGCATAGTGTTAATGCAATGTTTTCCGCCAATAAATTCTTGGGTATGAGATAAAATTGTTTCTCCGGGAGCGATCCAAATAATAAGATCATCCATATTAATTCCCATCATTTTTTTAAAAGGAGATTTTTCAATCCATTCTCTTAACGGTTTTGCAACATAATACTCCGGCCCCCAAACTCTTTCAACATCTTTTTTTGAATAAGGATTATAAGTAATATATCCTCCATCGTGGTGCGATTCGCGCCAATAATATTTTC
This sequence comes from uncultured Candidatus Saccharibacteria bacterium, assembly GCA_964398685.1. Classification (GTDB taxonomy): domain Bacteria; phylum Patescibacteriota; class Minisyncoccia; order JBAYJV01; family JBAYJV01; genus CAYNNF01. Next base: position 8,011 of record CAYNNF010000006.1, read on the forward strand.
CTAAAGTAACATCATAAGATGCGGAACTTAAGTTTTTATCACAAAAAGGATCAATGATAACATTGTCCTCCTTAATGTGTCTTAAAATGGCGTTGCGCGATAAAAGCATAACTTAATATAATTGATAACTATAATCAACTATGTAACAACAGACTTTTTCCATTTATCTTTTAAATTGCGTTTCGAGAAAGAAGCATTGATTAGACCTTCAAATATCTTTTAATGGCAATATAACTTCCTAAGGCGCCCAAAGTTATGCCTATGGCAAGCTGTATTGCGATAATTGTTAATAAATTACTTGTAAAATGTTGATAAAGGTTAAAATCCAAGAGCATGCCCGATAATCTTGGACTGAGAACTTTAAATGTTCCCCAACAAATAAGAGTACTTACGGTAGTTGCCAAAATTCCATAGATAATGCCTTCAACAATGAAAGGGCCCCTAATGTAAGCATTGCTTGCTCCAACAAGTCGCATAATGCCAATCTCATCTCTCACCGAATAAATAGTTAGGCGGATTGTGTTAAATGTTACTAAAATTACGATTGCTATCAAAATAATGCTTAAAACAATACCCGCTCTTTGAACACCTGACGAAAAACGGCTAATCCGCGTGACGATATCTTTATTTTCTTGGTAGTTAACCTTATCAATCAATGCTTCATAATTTTTGCTTAAATATTGGTCAATAAAAGGAAAATCGGTTGCCGGTTCTTGCGCTTGAATATTTAAAGAAGCAGTTAACGGATTTGATCCGATTTCTTCAAGGCTTTGGAGGATTAAGGGATCATTTTGGTGGCGTTCTTTAAAACGCGCCAAAGCTTCGCTGCGAGAAATATATTCTATATTGGTTATTTGTTCCATCTTTTTAAGATTTTCTTCTATTCCAACAATATCTGTTTCATCAGTGTCAATTTTAAAATAAACACTGATATCCATACGGGTTTTTAAATTATAGATAAGGTTATTTGCTGTTTTTCCAAACATAAAAAAAGAGACAACAACAAAAAGCGTAATTATCATAACGCCTAAAGTTGCCTGAGAAACCCATCTATTCCGCCAAAAATCAGCAAAACCAGTTTTTATAATACGAAAAAATGAAATTAACATAATAATAAATAATTACACAATAAACCTACCTTCTTTTTCGTCTCTAATGACCTTGCCATTTTCCAAGCTCACTACTCTTTTACCCAAAGAATTAATAATATCTTTGTCATGAGAGGCTAAAATAACTGTTGTTCCCAGTTCATTAATTTTTACCAAAAGATTGATAATATCCCAAGTATGAATTGGATCTAAATTGCCCGTCGGCTCGTCAGCAACTAAAATTTCTGGCTTGAGCGCTAAAGCGCGTCCAATAGCAACTCTTTGCTTTTCTCCGCCCGACAATTGAGCCGGAAAATTATTTTTTCTATCTTCAAGACCAATTATTCTAAGAATTTTCAAGGTGTCTTCTTTGATTTTTTCATGAGGTAGGTTGGCCACTTCCATAGCAAAAGAGATGTTTTCGTAGGCACTTCTGAAACTCAATAATTTGAAATCTTGAAAAACGATGCCGATTTTTCTGCGATAAAATGGTAAAAGCTTTGGCTTGATATTTGTAATATCAACATTATTAACGAAAATCTTACCTGATGTCGGATTATGTTCTCCTATCAAAAGCTTAACAATCGTTGTTTTTCCTGCCCCAGATCGTCCAACGAGAGAAATAAATTCATGCGATTGTATCTTAAGATTGATTTTCTGAAGAACGAAAGAATCGCCAAAAACTTTAGAAACATTATCAAAGATTATCATAAAATTAATTTTAGTTTTTTGAAGATAGCGTTAGCTTAAAAAAATTAGCTTAAAGCACTTTTCTCAAATTAGCCTCAATTAATTGGCCAAGGTCTCCGTCAAGCACTTTATCTACATTAGATAATTCCAGCTTAGTGCGATGGTCGCGGACTTGTTTATAAGGATGGAGAACATAAGTTCTTATTTGATGACCCCATTCAGGCGGTATTTTTTCCTTGAGCGCTTCAACTTTATTAAGATTTTTTTGCTCAAGAGCGTTAATAACTTTTGCCAAAAGGAGTTTCATTGCTTCTTCCCTATTGCGCGACTGAGACCTCTCTTTTTGAGAAGCGGCGTGCAATTCAGTAGGGATATGAGTGATTCTTACGGCAGTTTCACGGCGATTAACATTTTGGCCGCCTGGACCGCTAGATTTAAAAAGATCAACTCTCAAATCTTTAGGATCAATTTTATAATTTTCAAGATCAATTTTGGCAATTTCTGGTAAGACCTCAACTAACACAAAAGATGTGTGTCTTAATGACTGGGAAGAATAAGGTGAAATGCGAATTAAGCGATGAACGCCCGCTTCATTTTTCAGCATTCCGTAGGCATAATTTCCTTTAATTTTTAAAACTGCATTTTTAATGCCATTTTCTTCAGTTTCAGTAATATCAAACAATTGTGTTTTTAGTCCTTCTTTCTCGGCGTATCTTTCATACATTCTCAGAAGCATTTTCGCCCAATTTTGAGCATCAATTCCACCTGCGCCCGAGTAAATTAATAAAAGAGCATCCCTTCTATCATACTTTTTTCCCAAATAAACTTCAAGTTCCAGTTTTTTGTAAACTTTCAGCGCGTTTTCATACTCTCTCTCAATTTCTATCAGCAATTCTTGGGTTTCTTTGTTATCCCCAGCCCTTAGATCTTTGATCAATAAAAAAAACTCATCAACTTCTTTTTCTAAATGAGCCCATTCTTGCTTTTGATTTTTTAAAAAATTAAGGCGAGATTGAATTTCTTCTGCCTTAGAAAAATTTTCTTGCCAAACATCCTTATCTTGAATCTTGCGGTCAAGCTCTTTAATTTCCTTTTCCGCCTCTTTCAATTTAAGATAATCCATCGTTTGATGGATATTGTCTTTAAGCTTAATAAGACTTTCTTTTAGCTCTCTTATTGATATCATATTAGGTCATTTTACAATATTTTTTCTCAATTGCCAATCTTTTATCTTTACCGTATATAATATTATATAGCGGGATACCGGACTCGAACCGGTGTCTTAACCTTGGGAAGGTTACGTTGAACCTCTCAACTAATCCCGCGCGCCAAAAAAATATCGTTGCCACTTTTCTGGATTAGAAAGCTCCTTTATATTTTCCTCTTGGATTTTCTTTTTTTCTATTGTTTTTTCTTCCTCAGATGTTTGATTATTTTTATTAGGAATTACCGCAATTACTTCTTCACCGGGTTTCTGGTAATTTAAAAGACGCCGCGCTTCTTTTTCTAAAAAATCCTGACTAGAATAATATTCTTTATTTTTTTCAATCTCCTCCCTATTAAGTTCCATTTCTTTCATATCTGAGCGTAAAGACGCTAATCTATTGTCAATTTCTTTTTTCTCTAAGACAACATTTGTCAAAGTGTACCCCAAATAACCCAAAGCCAATATCATAACGAGAAGAAAAAATTTTGAGCTAATAATTTTAGAAAACATAAAACTTTAAATTTAACGATATATGGAATATAATCAACATTATATGGAATGTAATGAAATATAATTAATATCTATGAAGAAAAAATCAATTCGCCATCTTATCTGGAAAATTGCTATTATCTTGGTTGCCCTTTCAATGGTAGGTTTTTTAATCATTCCTGCTTTTACTTAATTATAGCAATAAAAACTCGCATCAACAAGCCAGCGTAGCTCAGTTGGTAGACCTGCCCGCCGTAGCATTCGCCCATGTAGCTCAGTGGTAGAGCAATCCTTTCGTAAAGGATAGGTCAACGGTTCAAATCCGTTCGTGGGCTACTTTGGCAGGCGGGGCAGAGCTTTCGTAAAGCTAAGGTCGTCGGTTCAATTCCGACCGCTGGCTTATTTATTATAGAATACAGAATGTGGGCACTGGGTGACCACATGTTATTATATGTCAAGTGAAACCTTACATTTCCCCTTAATTAAATAAAAAAAAGACCCAGACAACGCGCTTGCGCTATCTGGGCTGTATTTTTTTATCTGTTGAAAGATTGCTTTAATCTTGCGACAGCTTGATCAAGATCCTCTCCTTTCAGAGATTCGCTCATATCTTCAGAATCCGTGAAAAGTTCTGAGAATACGCGGAATTTTGGTTTTACGCGCTCTCTTCCCAAAACATCCGAATAAACTTCGCAATAGTAAGGAACTCCTTCAATCACCTCTATATCAAGAAAGTAAGCAAGACTATATTCTTTTCCTTCCTTTTTTGCCATTAAATAGTTTCTTGACGAAAAGGAAGAAGAAGCGGAATCTTCTTTCTCGAAAACGAGCCTAATCCAACCATCTTTCTTTACTTGCGCAATGGCATTGGCCTGAATGACGCGGGCTTTTCCAAAGGAAACAATCTCATTAATAATAGCAATCGTTTCCTCTGTTTTTTCAGAACTGCCATAGATATCGGTATTTCTGTAAAGAACAGGTTTGCCTATAGTTGCCATTAAGGAATTTGAATTATACTCCTTAACGAACTCTTGGCCAAAATGCGCTTGTTCGGGAACAAGAAGAGGCAGCCATTCGGGCTTTACTGTCGTGCATGTTCGCGCAAAGGGCTTGGTAGTTTCAACAACATTAACTGCTACAAGCCAGCGAGGCGTGTGATAGAAAAGTGTTGATCCAGGAAAGATATAAGCATAACTTTCCTTGGAATGGACGCCGTGATATTGATTGCGATCTGCGTGTTCAAAAAGATTATGCGCTAACCCTATTGCAACTGCGCGCATAATGTTTTCAGGATCATTATTGGCCGAGAGAGGGATGCCACTCTGGCTTATAATGGAAAGCAACTGTTGTCTTATCTTGACAATTTCCTTGAGTGTTTTGACTCGTAGGAAATTATCTTGACACCAGATATCAGGATTTTCCTGCGCATTGTATTGCTTCCAAACATTAAGAAAGGTCAGAACATCGGAAAAAGGATTTTTGAATTGATTATGAGCGCGATCAGACTCGCTCTCTTTGCCTTTTGGTCTAATAAAGATGTGATTTACAGAGAGAAAGGCGCAAACCGTTGCTACTCCTTCTACACACCCTTGATTAGCCAAATCCTTTTCTTGTTCTTCGGTTATTATTTCCTTGACATCTCTTGCCTTGATAACCCAGGCTTCCAAAATCATACGACTCATATGAGGTTCAAGAGGAAGTTTAGCCATAAATTTCCCGATTTTAGTCAAGCCTTCTTTGTTTTTTTCAATTGCTCCCAGGGCAACCAAAACATCATATGCCTTTTCAAAAGACTTCTTGTCAGGAGGATCAATGAAATCAAAGTTTTCAATATCTTTAATTCCAATTATCTCCATAGTAAGAACAACGCTTGCCAGACTATTTCTCTTTATTTCTGGTTCCGTGAAATCAGGACGACTCAGACAACTTTCCTGAGTGTACATACGAAAGCAAGTACCTTCACATACTCGTCCTGCGCGACCTTGGCGTTGTTCACAGCCTGCTTTTGAGTGTTTTACCACTTCTAAGCTTTGAATTCCGCTTTTGGCGTTATAGCTCATTTGCTTAACAAGACCACTATCAACGACATAAACAATGCCATCAATTGTAATGGAAGTTTCTGCAATATTCGTGGCTATAACTACTTTACGTTTTTCCGGATAGTCTTCAAAAATCTTATGCTGTTCTTCCGAAGAAAGTGCCGCATAAATCGGAAGTACTACCATATCAGAAAACCCTTTTTTTCTAAGAGCATCTGCAACCATTGAAATATCGTTCTGTCCTGTCATAAAGACAAGAATATCGCCTGCGGGTTTCGTGGTGTGAATATCCACAATCTTATTGACAATGGCATCGGTCATGAGATATGAAGGGAGATCCTCTTTGTTCCAAACGATATTAACAGGATACATTCGTCCAGACACATTGACGATCGGGGCATTCCAAAAATATCTCGAAAATTTCTGTTCATCAATTGTTGCTGAAACAACAATTAGCTTTAGATCGGATCGTCGCTTCAAGACATCCTTGAGCAAACCCAGAAGAAAATCAATATTTAGGCTTCGCTCATGGGCCTCATCAATCATAATCACAGAATATTTCTCAAGATCTGGATCTTCTTGGATTTCCCTTAAGAGGATTCCGTCAGTCATGAACTTTACCGTTGTGTTCCCTTGACTATAATCGTCAAAGCGAATTTGGTAGCCCACTTCTTCGCCTAATTCAACGTCGATTTGCTTGGCAACAAACTGAGAAACAGAAATTGCCGCAATTCGACGAGGTTCGGTAATCCCAATACAACCTTGTTTACCCAAACCCATTTCTCGGAGAAAAATGGGAATCTGTGTTGTTTTTCCCGAACCAGTTTCACCAATAATAATAGTAACCTGGTTGTTCTCAATTGTTTGCTTGATTTCCGCTTCCCTTTCATAGATAGGAAGCCCCTTCTCCAATCTTACCTTCAACGGTGTGATCATATCTATCCTTTTCACGAATGAGCATAAGTCTTGATTGCCTTACCCATTCGCGCGCACTGCGTGCGCTTCCCGTAATGGGCATAAGGACAAAGGCTGTCCTGGACTTGCCTTCAAAAAGGCGTCGTTTTGTTTATATTATATGTTATTTTAAAGAACCTACATTTGTTATGCATTATAGCATATTATAGCATCAGAGTCAATGTTTTTGGTCGTTTTACTATAATAAATCTTATAAAAGTATTAATTCCGACCGCTGGCTTATTATAGAATATAATATGTGACTTATTATAGAATACAACATTTGGGCACTGGGTGACCACATGTTATTTCAAACTCTTGACAAAACATTTTTTAGAGCTATGATGAAAATAACCTCTGGAGTTCTCTTTCTTGATAGTAGTTTAAAGGTGGATGACTGATCATGTTAGCCAAGTCGGCGTGATTAAGTGCCATAACCTGTTGGTCTACTACAGGAAAGAAGGAGGGGGATGAAAAACCAATAGGAGCATAGAGACTTGGAAGGGTGGCTTAGGCGTCTAGACGCTAATAATAGCCACCCTCTTTTTTTTGCAAGAAGAATAAAAAAATTAAATTTAAAGCGCTGGAAATTAATCCTTAAGGAAATCCTTAAGGATTAACGAGGTTCGGTCTTATCAAAAGCGCAAAAATCAATTAAATAATAAAAAAGAGGCTCAACGATTTACATCGCGAGCCCCAAAATGAACTATGCCTCAAGTCTTTCCAAATTTTCCCACTGATCAGTTTCTTCGCAATCAGCAGTAACAATTAACGCAATGATTTCTTCCCCTTCCTTTACTCGGAAACAGAGCGTTCCATCACTAATGTAGTACCAAAAAACATCAATAGTCATGCTTCCCTCTATAAATGTATAACCAAATACCGTGTTCCTATTAATGGCATGAACCATATCTTCATTATTTGCCGAACTAAAGTATTCTTTATAAAAAACCTTTATCTGTTTTTGTGACCATGGAATGGCATCTAGTCTTATGTTGTTAATTATTACACAAAAATTTCTCCCAAAAGTAATATCACGAAGCGCTTCTCCGAGTGAATTCGGACTAAGCTTACTAAAAAACCTTGCTAATTCTCCCATTTATCTTCCTCCTTTTGTTTGTTTGGGAACTACTGACAATCTATCACATAGGTATCATATTGTCAAATATAAACGCTAAAACTCTGAGCATTTTTTCCATAAGTAAATTTATATAACTTTAGCGTCTTTTCAATACACTAAGGTATACTTCTTCGGGAATTTTAACGGAAGCATGGGCAAGAAGTTTTTTCTTTCCTTTTTTTTGTTTTTCAAGCAATTTTGCTTTTCTTGTATAGTCACCACCGTAAAGCGCGCCAGTTACATCTTTTCTTGCCGCGCGAATATCCTCTCTGGCAATAATCTTTCCGCCAATTCTTGCTTGAAGCGCTTGAGAAAATTGTTGGGCGGGTAAAGAATCTTTAAGACGCAACAGGAATTCGCGCGCTACTCTGTACGCTTTATTTTCAGGAACCAACCTTGAAAGCGATGGTTTTATTTCTCCAACAATCGCAAATTCCAGTTTCACTAAATCAACGGGACGATAATTGATAATTTTATAGCTAAAAGACGCGTATCCTTGCGAGACGCTTTTTAGATTATCCAAAAAATTTTCAATAATCTCTGAAAGAGGCGCCTCATAAATAATTAAATATTCATTAGCCGATAAGTCTTTTGTTTCCTTAAAAGCGCCACGGCAAATCTTTAAAAAAGCATAAACTTTGCTTGAATATTGAGCAGGCACAATAATTTCAATTTCAACCCATGGTTCTCCAATAGATTCTATTTCGTCAGGCGTTGGCAATTCTTGAGCGGAAAATATTTTAAATTCTTTTCCCTTTTTTGTTTTAATGCGATAAACAACCGTTGGCGATGTTAAGATAATTTTCGTTCCGTATTCGCGCTTTAATCTTTCAAAAATAATCTCCAAGTGGAGCATTCCTAAAAATCCAACCTTAAATCCTCTTCCTAAAACAGTATGATTAATTGTTTCGTAATGGAAAGAAAAATCATTGAGATGAAGTTTCTCTAAATTATCTTTCAGCTGGGGAAAACTTTTCATCTCGCTTGGAAATATATTGGCAAAAACTAGCGGTTCTGGTTCACGATAACCGGGTAATGGCTTGGGATTTGCGACTTGCGACCCATGGCCCACAATACCAACTATTGTTTCTCCCACCTTAACCAAGGAACTATCTTTTAATCCCGTTGCCACATAGCCGATCTCGCCAGCGCTGATTTCATCCCGAGCGCTAAGATTAGGTAAAAAATAGCCAATTTCTACTATATCAGATTCTTTTTTAGCATTTAACAGTTTAATGCGCTGGCCCTTTTTAATGGTGCCTTCAACAACTCTTATATAAGCAATAATTCCCTTGTAAGAATCATAGCTTGAGTCAAAAACTAACGCTTTAAATAATTCATGAGTTTCAATAGGTGGCGAGGGAATATCTGTGATTATTCTTTTAAGCACTTCTTCAACGCCTGTTCCTTTCTTGGCCGATATAGACAAAATTTCCTTTTGATCAATATTCAATAATTGGCTAAGCTCTTTTTTTATTTTTTCTTTGCGAATTTGAGCAACTGGCATATCCATTTTATTCAGTACAGGGATAATCACTAATCGCTGTTCTTGCGCCAAGCGTAAGTTTGCCAAAGTTTGCGCCTGAATACCTTTAGTCGCGTCCACCAAGAGAATTGCTCCTTCAACGGCCGCCAAAGATCTCTCAACTTCATAAGCAAAATCCATATGGCCGGGAGTATCTATCAAATTCAGGATATACTGCGAATTTTGAATTGAAGAAAAGTAAACCATTCTCACTGGTTGCATTTTTATTGTAATCCCCCGCTCTCTCTCAAGATCCATGCTATCCAGCATTTGCTCTTTCATTTTGTTTTTTGGAATAGTGTTTGTTAATTCTAAAAATCGGTCAGCCAAAGTGGACTTACCGTGATCAATATGAGCGATGATACAAAAATTTCTAATATTAAGGATTGCAGCCAAGAAACTTGTTTTCTTACTTGACATTTAATTTTGGCGCGAAATTACTAGCGTAGATGTCAGACATCTACAGCAATATATTATTTTTTAAAAACCTTCAGGATGCTTTTAAATTCTTTTATCTCCAAAATATAGCTTAAGGAAAAATATGCCAAAAGTCCAACTCCGCCTGCAATTAATCCAACAAAAAACATCACTCCAATATTTCCTTGATCAAAATACTGATAAGATAAATTTCTAATAAAATAGACCAAGACAAAAAGACCTAAATTAAGAATGGCAAACTTAGCAAGAGAATTAAAGGTCTTTTTAATATTCAAGGACCCCATTTTTTTCAAAAGAAAAAAGAAAAGCAGTATAACATTTAAAATTCCTGCCAAAGAAAATGCAATGGGAAGAGCTAAAATTCTTTTGTCGCCTGGAATATTAAAGTGATTAAGAATTTGAAAATTTTTAACCAAGAAAAGCGCTAAAGTAATATTAACGCCAACAGAGATTAAATTAATAATAACGGGCGTTATGGTATTATGGAGCGCGAAAAAAGCGCGCGAGAGCAAAGGAATTAAACTTTGAAAAGGAATGCCAATACAAAATATGCCAATCAAAGCAGCCGTTAAATTAACCTCGCTCTTGCCAAATTCGCCGGTATGCAAAAGCGTATTTGTAATCTCATTTCTTAAAAGAAAGAAAAGAATAGTTGCCGGTATCACTAAATAGACAATTTCTAAAAGGGTTTTTGTGACCGAAAGCCGGAAAGATTTTAGGTCTTTTCTTGCAAAAGCAGCCGAAAGAGAAGGAAAAGCAGCGGCAGCATAAGCAATGCCAATCAGCCCCAAGGGAACATATTGGATGTCATTAGCATAGTTAAAAATAGCAATGCTACCAATCGCTAAAGTTGAAGCAATAGCGGTGATAACAATGGTGTTTAGCTGGATAGTGGCAAGTCCCAGACTTCTTGGAATAGTCAGCTTAACAATCTTTCTCATCATTTTATCTTTTAGGTTGATATGAAAATGGTATTTATAACCAGTTGAAGCAAGACTGGGAATTTGAATAAACAAGTGAAGCAATGATCCCAATACTACGCCCATAGCCAATCCTTTAATTCCCCATTTCGGCGCGAAAAACAAAGCGCCCGAAATAATTCCTATATTATACATAATAGGAGATAAAGCGTAAGCAAAGAAAAGATTAAAACTCTGAAGGATGCCAGCAACAATTCCTGAAATAGCTAAAATAACAGGTTGAATCAACATAATGCGGGTTAACATCACTGTTATTTTTTGCGCTTCCGCGCTGAATCCAGGAGCAATTGCCTTCACTAAATACGGGGCAACAATAATAAGAACAAGTGCTAAAATTAATACCAAAAAAGAAAATACATGTAAAAAATTATTAGCCAAAAGCCAGTGGCTATTTTTTTTATTCTTTAATCGTTCTGCTGTAAAAATAGGAATAAACGCAGAACTGACCGCGCCCATAATAATAATTGAAAAAATTAAATCAGGCACTCTAAAAGCTGCGTAATACATATCAAGTTCAATGCCTGCCCCGAATTGATAAGCAAAAATACGCGCTCGCACTAACCCTAAAATTCTACTTAAAAAACTGGCTCCTCCCAAGAGAAGCGCGGCAGAAGTAATTGTCCGAGACGAAAATCTAAAGAGATGTTTGATCATAATTTTCAAAGATTTTCTATCTTAAAGTTTATATTAAATACTTTATCTATATCAAAAACTTCTCTAAATCTGATTGGAGTTTGAGAGGTTAATTTATCTCTGGGATAAACCTGTTTAATCCGCCAATTATCAGGATAATCAATAGTCATCCTGATGGGCGCGTCATAAGAACCGGGCTGTTTTTGAAAAATTAAATTATAATTAACGCTTTCGTGCGATGAATTTTCAAGCGGAAGCTGGGGTTCAGATTGAAAAGAAAGTATTTCGGGCGTTTTATAGGTTAACTCAAAAACAGTTTGTTCTCCTGGGCTGGTATAGAGCCATGCTCCCACGACAGTTTTGCCAGATTCCTCAAAGGTATCAATATTTAATTCTGGTTTTTTTTCAAGAGTCGCCTCAATTGAAGTAACCAAATCGTCTCGGCGAAATTGCGCTAATTCATAATCAAGGGACGGAACAATAGTGTCTTCAGGAGCGCCTCCGCTCGCTGAAATAATTTCGCTGCCTTTGGGCAAATAAACCCTTAAATAATCACTATTGACCTTGTTATACCATTCATACGCTTCATTTCCACCTGTATGCTGGCGAACAATTGTCAGCTGATGAATAATTTCTTTTTCGTTTTCAATGTTAACGGTTAACCTGACATCTTCTTTCATGAACCTATCTGTTTTGTAACCATTAATATTGGAGTGAACAATTGCCAAATAATCATTATTTGTCTCTGTTATTTTGCCCGACCATCCTTGGTCAATAACAAAACTTTCTTCTTCTTCATTTTTAAGCCAAAGAAGAAGATCTTTATTTTTAAGCGATTCATTAAAAACTCTCAAAATGGATGGCCATTTTTCTTTGGGTACAGCGGCAAATTTATTAAATAAAGAGGTTGTAAAATCAGCTAAAATTTTCTTTGGTTCATTTAAATAAGGGTCATAATCTTTTTCAACTTTATATTGAATTTCATTTATAAAATTTGTTTCATTAATGCTTAAATTATATTGAGGAAGATCAACTGAGCCAAGAACGCTTAACATTTTTTCTATAACTTGCGGCGTTAACGCAATTATGCCATCAACCGTGGGACCACCGGTTTTTTCAAAAAACCAAGCGACTTTTTGAGCCGAAGTTGGAAAGTCAAAAAACCAATTAGCGTCATGGGTGCTCCAGCCGGAAGAGATTTTTTGAATTGGCTTAGGTGGAACAACATTAACAATTAATTGGCCATCAGCATCAAAAATATTCTTAACTTCAATATTTTCTACTTGTCCCCCGCTAACGCTTAATAGAGCATAGGAGCCAATAAAACCGCCGGTTGCTCTGAGTTCAGAATTATTTTGAAAAAGCACTAAATAATGGCGCGGACTTTCGCTCCCCAAAATACCCAAAAAGATATTAAGAAAATCGTCAAATTTAGACAAATTATTTTCAAGAGAAGGAATAATTGTTGCCAAAGAACTGAACTCATTGCGATATTGTTCCGGCAAGTCTTCGCTTTTTATTCCTTTAAGATAATTAATGCCCTCGTTTAGTTTTTCTTCAGCCAATGAAAATTCTTGCTTAAAACCATTAAGACAGAGCATTAATTGTCCTGAATCGCCTTCAGTATTGTCATTTTTTTTCAAAATGTCTTCAATGCTTAATCCGTCAATGATTGATAACCCTTTTGTTAGATAAGTGCCGGCTTGGGCGATTGCTTCTCCTGCGGAGAGAAGCTTTTTACCAGAACCAATCTTGTAGCGGAGCGGTAAGATATCCACGGCATTTAAAAGAGATCCGCCTAATTTATTCATTGCCTTTGAAGCATTGTTAAAATTTTCATAGGCTTGTCTAAAATTTTCCGCTGATTTATCTGGCTGAAAAGAAAAAAGCGCGCTTTGGGCTGCGAGCAAATTTTCATATCCTTGGCTTCCCGATGTTAATACCAAATTTTTTGTTGAACTAAGGTTAAGAAGAACATACGTAAAAGGGACAACTAAAACTATCAGGGCAACGCTTGTCAAAATATATTTTAATTTGGGAGTTAAAGAGATATCGGGAATTTTAATCCTAAGATTAATTATTTGAGGGGAAATGCGCTTGAGCCATGTTTTGTAAAATCTTTCCTGTCTTGCCTCTTTTTCCATCGGCAGATTAATGGGGGGACCAAACTCTTGTTTAAGACGATCTTCTTTAAGCGACATTTCTTCAAGTTCATCCATAATTGCTTGGCGGATTTCTTTGTATTTATATTCATCAGAATTTTTTTTAATTGTTTCTCCTCTCCAATCCTCCCACGCCGGGTAATTGACATTAGGAGTTTTCGAGCGTAGCGAGAGATTACTCCTAATGTCATCCTGAGGGAGCGATAGCGACCGAAGAATCTCTTTATTCTTCTCTTTATATCCAAAATTCTTCTTAGTTTTAATTATTCGTCCCGCTTTCAAAATCCAACCCAAATTTAACTCTCCTTTTTTGGTTAAAGGCCTAATATCAAAAAGTTTTTTTAAAACAAAACGTTGCATATGTATTTTCAACAACAAAAACTGCCAGCTCTACTGACCCAAATATATTATATAAGATTTTCTTCCTTTATAAAAGTGGAATAAAATGTGGGCACTGGGTGCCCACACACAAAACTATTTTTCACTAATTTTGTAATCGAAATTAATCTTCAATAATCTCAATAGATTTAATCAAAACATCTTTTGTCGGTTTTGATATTTCTCCTATGCCATTATCTTCAACAGGGGTATCAGCAATTTTATCAAGTGCATCAAACCCTTCTATCACTTTTCCAAAGATAACATAATTGGGCTGCAAAGGATAATCTTGTGTCATAATAAAGAATTGGCTTCCATTAGTATTTGATCCGGCATTGGCCATTGCTAAAATTCCCTTTTCATAATCTTTTGTAATTAGTTCATCGTCAAACTTATATCCTGGTCCACCCGCACCTGTTCCAGTTGGATCCCCGCCCTGAATCATAAAATTCTTGATAATTCGATGAAACTTAACATTTTCATAAAACTTCTTTCTTGCTAAAAAGACAAAATTATTAACCGTAATCGGATTATCTTGAGCAAATAATTCAACCTCCATATCGCCTTCGGTCGTTTTTATTACTGCTTTATAAGATTTTTCAGTGTTAATTTGCATCTCTGGAGCTGTATCCCAGCTCATTTTTTTTGGTTCCATAATATTATTTTCTTTACTAATAATGTTTTCCTTAGAAGAAGTATCTTTCTCGGGAATAATATTTTCTTCAGGAACAATATTTTCTTCAGGTGATTTATTCTTATTTAAGAAAGAACCAATCCCCCACCCCGCTAAAATTAAAACTGCGACTAAAACCAAGATAGAAATAATTTCTTTTTTCATGTTTTATAATAACTACTAATTAATAATTCAATAATTAATATACCTATCTATTATATTTCCATTAGTCCTTAAGTCAAAAAATAGCCACTAATTAATAAAATATTCTTTAATCAAAGCAACTAACGATGACAAAATAAAGCTTACTATAAAAACAACAACAAGATTTAACGCAATTCTCGGTTTTTTAAGACTCACAAGCGGATTAGTTGATTTGATTTCAAATTTGGCATCATCCGCGCTGGGAATATATATCTTTCCCAAACTTTCATTAGCCATTAACAATGCGCTCTTTACAATATCTTTGGTTTGATTAGAATTTCTCAAATAAAATGTTACTCCAATACTTTGAGCCGATATTTTGTAAGGACGAAAGAAAGTTCTTAAATTATAAGTCGTGAAATTAGCGGTTGTCAAATCAGAGTATTTTAACGTCGCGTTAACATACTCTGGACTTTTGAGCAATCCTATCAGATAATCTCCTATTTTGTCTTTTGCCTCAAGGGCATAATAAGTATCATATTTAAACTTGTCTGTTTTTTGAGTTTGAATTTGCGAAATTAATAAAGAGAAATTAATTTCATATTTCGCTTTATTTATTAAAGTAAAAATAGAAGTTAATATGAGCGCTAAAACAACTAATATAGAAATTAGCTTCCATTCCCTTTTTAAAATTTGGAGAATTTCTCTAAGATTCATATTAATTAAATAATTTTTTTAAAATCACGCCATTTTCTATTGACAAATTTTTTAAATTCTTTCTTGAATACAGATTCATCAAATTTTAATACTGAATTTCTCGTTTTTTGGCAAGAAAATTGCATTTTTTCAAACTTCTTTATAGCTTTTGTCAATTCCCTCGCTGTCTGTTTTTCAAAAAATAAGCCATTGATTTTATCTTTAACGGTTTCCTTAGCTCCTCCGCCCCGATAAGCGATAACAGGTCTGCCCGATGCCATTACTTCAACTGCCGCGATGCCAAAATCTTCTTCTTGAGGGAAAATATAGGCCTTGCAATAACGATAAAGTTTTCTTAAATCTTTGTTATATATGTTGCCTAAAAACATTATATTATTTTTTGCTATTTTCTTTAACCTTTTTTCTTCTGGTCCTCTCCCCACGATAATTAACGGGAGTTTTAGTTTATTAAATGCCTGAATTGCAATAATAGTTTTTTTATAGGCAAGAAGGCGATTAACAATAAGATAATATTTTTTGGGATATTCAGCGGTTTTTATTTTTTTTATTTCAACGGGAGGATAAATAACAACGGCTTCTCTATGATAATATTTTTTTATTCTTTTTTTAACAAAATTTGAATTCGTTAAAAAGTAATCAACTCTTTCAGACGCCTGTCTATCCCAAATTCTTAAATAATGCACTCCCCAGCGAACAAAAGGCCTAAGTAAGAAAAAATGTCTATATTCTTTAATATATCTTTGCGAATTATCCCAAGCATACCTTAAGGGTGTGTGACAATAACAAATATGAAGTGTTTGAGGGCGCAAAATTAGGCCCTTGCCAAATCCCGTAGTGTCAGAAATAACTATATCAAAATCGGCAAAATTGAACTGCTCAACCATATAAGGCATAAAGAGCGGATAAAGGCGATGGTGGTTTTTAGCAAAAGGAAATTTCTGAAGAGAGGAAACAATTACATTTCTCTTTTTCAAAACTTTTCTAAGGCTGGGAGCTAATGCCTTGGGATTATACAAAAGCGTATAAATAGGCGCCTTAGGATAAATTTCTAACAATTTTTCAAACACGCGCTCAGCCCCTCCATACTGAACAAGATAATCATGAAACAAAGCTACCTTCATTTTGATTTTTTATTTTTGAGATTTAATTTTCCTAACTATCCTATCTGTTTTCTACAGCTTTGTCCAGTTTAAGTTAATAAAAAAAGAATCCTGTCAGTCACTTTTATAAAAGCAATGATAGGACAATCTTAATTCTTGATTCTATCTTCATTTACATCTTCAACAGGCCGATTTATCAAGAAATATAAAAATAAAAGTTTTTAACAAGATTTTGACATCAAGCCATAGCGTCCAATGCTCAATATAATAAAGATCTAATTTATTTTCTTCATCAAAAGGCAAATCAGAGGAACCGCTAATTTGCGCAAGTCCTGTTATTCCTGGCTTAATCGCAAAAACAACTTTATGCTGTTTTCTATATCTTGCCACTTCTTCAATTTCATGAGCCCGCGGACCAACAAGACTTATTTCTCCCTTTAGAACATTTATAATTTGGGGGAATTCATCAATACGATATTTTCTTAAAATGCGGCCAACTTTAGTAACGCGCGGATCTTTTTTTAATTTAAAAAGAGGACCTTTTCCCTTCTCTCTTTCATTCAATTTCATTAAATCCTTCTTCATTTTATCGGCGTCCTTAATCATTGAACGGAATTTATACATAAAGAATATTTCTTCTCCTTGGCCTATTCTGTGAGGCATCTTAGCGAAAATTGGTCCTTTAGAATTCCATTTTATAAAAATTGGAACGACAAGAAAAATGGGCGTTAAAAAGATGAAAAAAATTATGCCAAAAATCAAATCAAAAATTCTTTTAACAATTTTTCGCCAACCTTCCAAGGGAGTTCTTTTAGCTTCAAGCAAAGGAAATCCCCCTAAGGTTTCCATTTCTAATCCTGCCGTTAATGCTTGGAAATTAGTTGGCACAAATCTAAAATTAATTGATTTTTGAGAGCAAAGATTAAAAAGTTCTGCTATTTGAGTTTTAGTTGAGTGAGAATTTCCCAAGATAACATCATCAACAGAATTATTATCTATTTCTTTTTCAAGTTTTGCCAAATCTAATTTCTTATAAAGTTTAACAATACGATATCCTAAAATGGGATTTTGTTTAATGTATTCTTTAATTTTTTTAGTAATTTCGTTATCGCCAATAATTACTACTCTGTTTAAACCAATAGCATAATTCTGTGCGAGATAACGCCTTAAATGGCTTAGAAAACCTCTTCCAATTGGAACAAATAGCGCGCTTAAAATCCAAGTAGCAATCAAAATAAATCGTGATTCAAAAAATGCTTGGCTTAAATAAGCGGAAAAATTAATCACTAAAAGCGAGGCTGCGGTCGCAACTAAAATTCTAAAAAATTCTTCAATCGGTCTTAATTGTTTTATTTGATAGAGGCCAGTTAGCGCAAAAACAATCAGTGAGAACAGCGCGCCGAGTGCTAAAAAGGCAAAATAGGTTTCAAGGGTTAAAGTAAAAAGTATGGGTTTAATTTTGGTAAAAATAGGCGTAAAACGCAAGGAATAGGCGCATACTCCTGCCAAAAGAATCATTAAAAAATCTAAAGGCAGTTTGAGCGCGCTAAAAATAAAAGATGTTTTTTTCATACTTTTTGATCAATATTTTTTACTTTTTGCTCAGAAGTAGTAAGCCGAATTCTGTTAAAATGGTCATTTATCTAGAGCCAAACCTTACGGCAGGCCTCCGAATCAAAGTTTCCTTTAATTCGTGCCCCCGGTTATACCGGGGTTGCACCAAACAGGGTTTACCATACCGCACAATCACTTATGCGGCAAAGAGCTTATTGGGCCCAACATTTCACTCTCGCGTACGAGACATAGTTTCTGTGGCACTTTCCCTACTCTCCGGTAAAACCGGGGAAGCGGTGGCCGTTAGCCACTGTTTTATTATAATGGTGTTCGGACTTTCCTCCCCGCACTTTCTAGCAGGGCGACCATACATTTCTAAGCTTTGTTATTTTATCGCAATTAGGGCCAAAAGTCAATCAAAATAATAAAAAAAACTACTTTTTTTGACGGAATAATAAAAACTTTCAGTTTTTGACGGAAGAATAAAAAAAAGCTGTTTTTAACAGCTACTAAAATTTTTCATTTTAATTTTTCCATCTTCCGTCAAAAATTAATGTTTTTCTTTTAATTTTTATATTATCTATGCACAGGTATTTGTATCTCCACGATCGGTGTTTCCAGATTTTTTGGATTTTGATGAAAAATATATCTTCGCGGGAACAAAAGCTTAAATCCTTGATATTTTAATTGTCTTTCCAAGAACTGTTCAGAAATTGAGAGAGGTTTATTTTCTTCTTTATGAAAAAATAAGCCCACGCGATGGGCCGGAAGAGTTTTAATTTTAAATTCGTCTTCTTCTTTGAGGGCGGCTTCCCTAATAGGAATACAGGTCTCAAAATCTTTGTCTTCATCAACAATAGCCAAAGGGAGATCAGAAATACTCATCTCTTTTTTAAAAAGCCATACCAAAATCTTTGAAACAAGATTTATTGCTTTTTTCTCAGAATACTCTGTGCTTCTTATGCAGACAACTCTTTCTTTAGGAACATCTTTAATTGTGATTTTCGTCGACATTATTTTTATTATACCTTTCTTATATTGAAAAAATCAAGCAATATAGCAGAAATAAAACCTTAACATTATCTAATAACAAAAATCCCACCTACAGGAGACGGGATTTTTACTCAACCATAAATGATTAATAATATTTTAAGGAAGATAAATTACATCATTTTCTTCTATGCCTTCTAAAATTTCAACAAATTTTCCATTAATAATTCCTATTCTAACCTCTTGTAGAATTTCCGCTCCGCCCTTTTTTAGTTTAACGAAGTTTTTTCCTTCCTGTTCCGTTAAGAATTCTTTAGGAACAACTAAAGCGTTTTTCTTTTCTCTAATCAAAATTTCTAAATTAACTGTCATATTTTCTTCAAGCTCAAGGCATTCCACTTTATTTTTAGCGCAAACCTCAGGACTTACAGAAACATCTTTACTTTCAATTTTTGAAATGATTCCTTGGCTGGTCTTTTGGGGAAAATCAGCGCTTTTAATAATTACTTCGTCAAAAAGATTAATATTTTTTAATCTTCCGTCAAAAAGATTAATATTTTTTAATCTTCCGTCAAAAAGATTAATATTTTTTATACTATCATCTTTTATTTCAGCTCTGATTCCAAGATTATCAGAGACATCTATTTTAAAAACAGATACATTTTTTTGAAGCAAATCGCCAACATTAATATTAATTTCTTTTATTATGCCTTTAATGGGCGATGTAATTTCTTGGATAGCAGATTCCCCAAGAAGCTGATTATAATTATTTTGCGCTTGGATCAATTTTTGTCTAGCTGTTTCAATTGCCGAAGCGTTAGCTGGCTTAAAACTAATAATAACTTGATCATAGGCGCGTCTTAGTAAATCTTCCGCCTGATTAATAAGATTTTGGCTTTCTTGTCTTATATTGGCAAGATTTTGTTCGGCGTTTGATAAGAAAAGTTGCGCGCTTTCTTTTCTCTCTTGAGCTAAGTTAAATAATGTCTGAAGATCGCTATCAGAACTATTTTGATTATTTGAAAGTTGATTGATTTTACTTAGGGCCTTATTTATCTCTTCTCTTTTTTTATTGATGTCGTCACTGTCGTCATCAGTTAAAATATTTTGGTAAAGAGGATCTTTGTCAAAAGATGTCAAGAGCAATCTGTATGTTTCTTCTGTTCCTTTTAGCGCTTCAGAAATTTTTTCGGGCATTTCACGAATTAACCAATCAACAGGATCTTCGCCATCAAGATAACTTTCATAATACCATTTAGCGCTATAATAGCTTTTTAATGTTTCTGACTCTTTTTCTTTAATCTTAAAACTTATTTGATCGTTTCGGTAAAAATATTTTTCCTGCATTTTATTAAGAAACCAGATACTATTATCAAGGGTAAAATATGTTTCGCTTATAATATTCTCGTAATTGGTATCAACTAATCCTGAAGTTGAATTAATTTCATCTTGAATATTATCAAAGTTTTTATTTGCCACATCAACTTCGGCCTGAGCTACATTGACTTGATTTTCCGCCAAACGAATATTGGAATTAGCTAAACTTCTGATTGTCTTCAAATTATTTTGAGCGTTCAGAATTACCACTTGATTCGGTTTTCTTACTTCAGAGCCAGAGGAAAGAACATTGTCTAAATCAATTTGAGCATTTTTTATTTGAGCTAAGGCCTGAATTTTTCGGTTACCCAATTCAACATTTTCAATTGCCATTAAAATATCGTCGCGTTCAACGCGATTTCCTTCTTTGACAAAAATATTTTTTACAATTCCTGTTTTATCAAAACTTAAATCTGTAATATCTTCAGAAGATATTACTTTGCCGCTAGCCAAGACTTTTTCTGCAATATCTTCTCTCGAAACTTGATAAGTTTGAGATAAATCCACATTACTCTCTAATGGAGCTTGAGGCGCTGAAATGGCTTGAATTGTTAAAATTATTCCTGCAACAATTGCCATTCCGCTTAATATTGTAATTAATTTTTTCATGTATTATGTTATTATATTATAAATATAATCTTTTAAAAAAGTCAAGTTTTTCTATCAGCCGTATTCTATGCCTATTTTTTCATTTTGTCAAGAGTTTTTGGTAATATGCAGACACTTACGGCGCTTTTTTAACAATTTAAAAGCATACATATCTATATGTTGCTAAAACTTCTCAAAGAAAAAGAACTCGGTTTTCCCCGGGTTCTGTTGCGTATTTTTTGAGATTATTATCGTTTTATCTTCTTGATTAATTTTTAAGTTTTAACTCGGAAACCAAATACCCTACCCCAAAAGGCGCTTCGTAAGATAAAATTTTTGGTTGCCAATCAAATCTTGAAATAATTCCCAAAAGCAAAACAATTGACCTTAGCCCGCATTCTCCTGCTTCGCGAGTTAATTCTGGATTAATATTAAGAATTTTTCCAACCTCTTTTTGTTTTAAGAATTGAACAAGAAGTTTGTCAAATTTTTGCGCCTTCGGACTAAATCCAGCCGGCGCGAAAGATGTCAGACGATGAGAAAGATCGCCCGAGGCAATCACTGTCCAATTATTTTCGTCTTCTTCCAAAAATTTTCCCAAGAATTGCCCAAATATATAATGTTCTTTTAACGAAAGAGAACAAAATGACATTGGAAGAAGCGGAGTTTTATGCTTGCCTTTGCCCCATAAATAATAAAGCGGTACCAGCGTTCCGTGGTCTAAGCGGCGAATAGTTACGCCCATTAAAGGAAACGTTGGTCCGCTTAAAATTTTCAAACATTCAACCGTTTTTTTATCATCCAAAAATTCAAAGGCCGTTTCCGCATCGCCAAAATCAGCAAAATTACCTTTTAATGTTTTATCATAAGGATCTTTATAAAAAAGAGTAAAAGCGTCCCAGGTAGATGGCAAATGGGGTGAAATCAAAAAAATCTTATCAGTTCCCCTAATACGGTTTAAACTTATCCTTAATTTTCTCATTGCTTCAATTGTTGCCTGAGCTTTTGAAGCTTGAGATTTACCGATAGAAGGGATAATTATTGGGGGATGTGGAGTTATACAAGCAAATTTGATCATAATTTGTTCTATTATGCTTTTATTCCAAAATCAAATCAATTTTTGTTTTACAACGGGGACAAGCGCCATCTTTGTCAAAACGGCGGATGATATAATTTGCCCTTTCAACAATAATACCATTACAGCGGGGACAATAAGTATTTTCATAAGACGATCCGGGAACATTGCCGGCATAGACATATTTAAGTCCGGCTTGTTTGCCTATTTTAATTGCTTTTTCAATTGATCTAATATCAGTAGCTGGAGATTCTTTCATTTTGTAAGCAGGGTAAAATCTTGAGATATGCCAAGGAGTTTCTGCGCCAATTTTGTTGAATATAAATTCGGCTATTTTTTTTAATTCTGCTACTTTATCATTTTCGTCGGGGATTAAAAGTGTAGTTAATTCAAGCCAGATACCGGCTTTTTTAATTCTTTTAATATTTTCTAAAACTGGCTCAAGCTTTCCTCCGCAAAGGCGGTTATAAAAATTTTCTGAAAATGATTTTAAATCAATATTACAAGCATCTAAATAGGGCGAAATTAAATCAAGCGCTTCAGCCGTCATATAGCCGTTGGAGACCCAAACATTTTTAAGTCCTGCTTCGCGAGCTATTTTCATAGTATCAAGCGCGTATTCTAAAAAAACAGTTGGCTCATTGTAGGTATAGGCAATGCTTTGACAATCGCGTTTTAGCGCTTCAGAAACAATTTTCACAGGCAACCAATCAGCGCCGATATTAACATCGTGCCAAAAAAAATTTTCTTTGGGCGGTTGAGAAAGAGTCCAATTCTGACAAAAAGCGCAGGCAAAATTACAGCCAAAAGTGCCAAAAGAAAAAGCATAAGAACCTGGCAGAAAATGAAAAAAAGGTTTTTTTTCAATTGGATCAACATTGATGGCAGCAACCTTTCCGTAAACCAAAGAAATTAATTTCCCATTTTCATCTTTGCGAACACCGCAAATACCATGCTCACCATCTTTAACAATACAACGATGGTTGCAGGTATTACATTTAACACGGCCGTCCTTTAATTTTTCATATAAAATTGTTTCTTTCATTGAAAATGCAAAAAAAATTTAATATCTTTTTGTTTGAAAACTAAAAATAGAAATGGATTCCATTTCAAGATCAATTCCAGCTTTTTGACAACATGCGAATAACTGTTTTTCAACTGTATCAAGGCCATCTAAATCGGGCAAAAGCAAAGCTGAGCGGCCAGAAGTTTGTCCTTTAATAAGTATGCCAAATTTTTTAGGATTAAGCTCTTTAATATCTTTAACTAATTTCGGCTCACTTAAAACGGAAACTTCACACTCAATATTCGGAAGTTCAACTTCCGATATCGGAGGAAAACGCCAATCTTTGGTTGCCGCCATAATAGCGTTGTCAATAATTTCTTGAGCCAAGTTTTTTTTAGTTGGTAAATATGTTCCAATGCATCCCCTTAATTTTCCCGTTTTATAAATTGTTACAAAAACACCTGCTTTCTTTTTAAATTCGGCAGGCAATTTTTTTGGAATGTTTAAAATTTCTCCCTTTCTTATGTATTTTTCAACAGCTTGTTTAGCAAGATTGCAATAAAGTTTCATTTTTTTTGTAATTTGGATTTTTTGTCAAGGTAATCTTTAATTGCTAATTGTAATGCTTCTTCAGCCAAATTAGAACAATGCATTTTGATTGCCGGCAAACCGCCAAGCTCATTTGCAATATCTTTTTTAGTAATTTTTAGGGCTTCTTTAAGATTCATATTCTTAACCATTTCAGTAATCATTGAAGAAACTGCGATTGCGGCGGCGCACCCTAAAGTTTCAAATTTAATATCTTTGATTTTATCATCCTTAACCTTAATGTAGAGACGCAAAATGTCTCCGCAAACAGGATTGCCAACTTCTCCCACCCCGTCAGGATTTTTCATAGATCCCATATTGTGGGGATGATAAAAATGATCTAAGACTTTTTGTGAATACATAATTCTTAATTTCTAATTACTAATTTTGAATTTTTAATGAATTTCCAATGATTTAATTTTTGGAAATTGTTAAATTAACCGATTATTGAAAATTGTAATTCTTTCGTCAAGGTTCTTGCAAGCCAGGTTCTTATTTGACATTTGAGCTTTGTTATTTGACATTTACTTAATCGGGTTCATTTTTCTTAACCTTTTAACTGCTTTTTTTAATATTTTTACCAGATAATTGATTTCTTCCTTAGTATTATCTTTTCCTAAGGATATCCTCAGGGATCCATGCGCCTCTTCGGCCGGCACTCCAATGGCGCGAAGGACATAGCTTGGTTCCAAACTTGAGGAAGCGCAGGCAGAGCCGGTTGAAACAGCAATGCCTTCTTTATCCAAAAGAAGCATTAATGCTTCTCCTTCAACATTTTTAAATGTGAAATTGGCAATATTTGGCAGGACATTTTCTTCCTTAGGACCATTTAAATATGAACCTGAAATTTCCTTTAAAACTTTTTTTATTAAATGTAATCTTAATTTTTTAACAGCTTCGTAATTTTTTGGTTTAAATAACTTAGCTGCCTCAGCAAATCCTATTATACCGGTAACATTTTCTGTTCCTGGTCTTATGTTATATTCATGATGCCCGCCGTGAATAATTTTTTCAATTTTCGTTCCCTCCTTAATGTAAAGCGCTCCAACGCCTTTTGGTCCATATATTTTATGAGCAGACAGCGAAAGCAAATTTAAGTTAAACTTATTTACATCTATATCAATTTTCGTAAATGCCTGAACTGCGTCTGTATGAAAATATATTTGCGTCCCATGCTCTTTATTCCATGTTTTTATAATCCTTCCAATTGATTCAATGAGTTGGACAGAGCCGATTTCATTATTGGCAAAAATAATTGAAACCAAAATAGTTTTTTTATTCAGCTCATCTTTAAGTTTTTTAATATTAATAAGCCCCTTTTTATCAACGGGCAGAAATGACACCTGAAAACCTTGGGTTTCTAAAAAATGACAAGTTTCTAGGATAGCTGGATGTTCAATTGAAGTTGTTATAATATGATTTCCTTTTTCTCTGTTGGCGTAAGCTATTCCTCTAATTGCCATATTATCAGCCTCCGTCGCTCCGGATGTAAAAATAATCTCATTATGTTTGGCGCCAATTTTTTTAGCAATAACCTCTCTTGCATTTTCAAGCGCGTGTTTAGCTTCCAGTCCAAAAGAATGCAAACTTGAAGCATTGCCGTAGATATTAGAAAAATACGGTTTCATTGCCGCAAAAACCCTGTTGTCAACTCTTGTTGTCGCCGCATTGTCTAAGTATATTTTTTCCATAGCAACTTCATTTTAATCCTTTTGGTGTATAAAAAGCAAATTTCATAAAGTATAAAATTTTAATGTTTTCGTTTGAAATTAGAAGTAAAAATTGTTATTATATCTAGTGTTTGTGTATTTCGTATTATTTATGACTAGAGAAAAAAACTTAAAACTTTTAAACAAATATATTAAAAACGTAAATCTTGTCCGCCATAGCTTAGCTGTTGAAGCAGTAATGAAAAAATTATGCGAGCATTTTAAAAAAGAAGATGAAATTGAAAAATGGATGAGCGCAGGATTGCTTCATGATATGGATTGGGAAATGACTAAAGATAACCCTGAAGAACATGCTAAAAAAGCAGCTGAAATTTTAGAAAAAGAAGGCTATGATCCAGAAATTATAAGAGCAATTAAAGCGCACAATGATATGCTGGGATTATCGCTCGAGACCTTAATGGAGAAATCTCTTTTTTGCGCAGAAGAATTAACCGGCTTAATTACCGCTTGCGCCTTGGTTAATCCTGAAAAATTATCTGGCGTTCAAATAAAGTCAGTTCAGAAAAAATTTAAACAACCTTCTTTTGCCAAAGGCGTTAATCGAGCCATCATTGCCCAAGCGCCTGAATTAATTGGATTAAGCTTAGAAAAGCTAATTGATTTGAGCTTAACAGCGATGAAAACAATCAAAGATCAACTCGGTCTTTAATAAATAAAATTTTTTTGTTGGTAACCCAGTTATTAATAATCACTAATACTTATCAGAAAGAAAAAGCTTACGGACGTTCGATGTCCGTAAGCTTCTGTTTTTTTTGCTCATTCATTTTTTAACTAATTTCCTTATTCCTTTAAAGGAGTAAATCAAAACAATAATTAATCCTGATTCGGCTAAAGCAAGTAAAACAACTTTAAAAATATTTGGCCAAAATATAATTAAACCGATTGTTGCTGAACCAATTGCCATAAGAAGAGCCGCTCCAGCCAAAATATCTTTTAAGTAACCAATTTTTGAATGATAACGTTTTTCAATTTCATCAAAAAGTTTTTCAAAAGCGGTATTAACTATTTCCGTAATTAACATTAGGAACACCAATAAAATTAAAATTAATTTCTTTATTTCAGCAATTGGCCAATAAAAAGTTTGTGTTAAAATAATTATTCCAAACCAAAATTGAATCCTGAAACTCATTTCAGTTTTATAAACACGCGCAATTCCCCGAAAAGCGGTTCTAACACTTCGGGAAATTTTTTTTAAAGTTTTAAACATGAATTTTTTGACGAATATAATTTATGAAATACTTATCCCACCTGACTTTCTTATGCCACCAATAGAAAAAAATGGCAATACCAAGAAAAGCAAAGAAAAGGCATTTTGCCTTAGTCAGGATGCTGAATATTAATCCGGCAGAGTTTCCCGCAATTGTTTGCGAGAAAAAAGCGGCTTGCATCCATTCGGAAATTCCCAATCCGGCAGGAACGGGAAAAAGTGTACTAATATTAAGAATAATTTTAGCAAAGAATATATTAAGCAAACCAAGACGAAAACCCATTAAATATATCAATGTTCCTGCTTCCAAGATACTAAGCATGAAATTGATAATTGTCAGAAAAATAGTTTTAGCGAAAACCTTTCTATTGTGACCGAAAAAATCTATAAAAGGACGTTCAATTTTAGAAAGTTTATGATAAACATTTTTCATCTTTAAGGTTTTAAAAAGGGGCGAGAAAACAAGATGTCCCCTTCTGAGATGTTGTAAAATCCAGACCATAAAAACCAGAAACAATATTATTACAAAAATAAAAGTCCACTCTATTTTTTTAGAAAATCCGAAATGATAAATAAACACCAACAAACCCAAAGAAACTAAAATGGCTTGAGTGAATACTTCTAAGAAATTATCAATAATCACATTTAAAAATCCCTTATCAAAAGGGATTCCCTCTCTTTTTAAAAGATATGCTCTGAATGGAGCTCCTCCGATTTCGGCAACGGGAGTCAAGTAAGAAAAGCCAAAACCGGCTAAACGATATTGAAGAAGATGAAAAAATTTAACCTTAAATCCTTGAGTCTTTATCACGAGAGACCACCTTAAGGTTGTTAAGAAAAAGGAAAGAGTGGATATTGCTATGAAGATGAGAAATTTCCACCATTTGAATTGAGAAATTATTTTAGAAAGCTTTTCATAATCAACATATGAAAAAACAGAAGCAAATAAAATCGCGCCAACAACAAAAGAAAACAAAATAAGTAAAATATGTTTTTTGCGCGCCTTATAATATTCTAAAAAAATTCTAATGAATTTTGGCATATATACATATTAAACGATTTTTATCTTTTTTTCAAAAAAAAGACCCCAAGCCTAAGCCTGGGGTCGTAACTCTACTTCGGGGGTTTCGGGGGTTCAACCCTGAATTTTCCATTCTTATGCTCAACTGGCACGGGCTCCTTAACTAAGAGAACAAGCACACTTTTTCCTCTTCCGATAGGAAGCCCTCTATTCATTAGGCATCCTTCCTTGTTCTTAATTGTGAAGGGCGAATGGACGATGCCCGCGAACAGGCTTCCTTTTGGAGAGTGCCCATTAGTGGAGAATAGAGTCAATGTCTGTTCACCTTGGTTGAAGTTGACTCTGGCATTATGCGCGCTCAATTTGTCGCAGAGAGCAAATTTTGCATCCTGTGATTTCCTTGAGTCATCATCGTCAAGCCATTTGATCCATTCAATTACTTCAGGATCTGATACAACTTCTTTGCGTTTCTCAACCAATGTTACCAATTGATTTTTGGTAACATTCGGATTTCCGAAGACAATCCGTAGATCTCCTTCTTCAGTCCAACTAGCTCCAAAGAGAGTGTTGATATCCACATCACACGTTAATGTGGGCACAAAGCTTCTCTCCATCTTTTCTTTCACTACCGTCATTTGCGGTACCTCCTTTTTTTGTAGTACGTTTTGCCGATTTTGCCGATTAACGGCCCAAAACCATCTTGATGTCATTATAGCATACTGCATATTAAAAGTCAATGATTTTTGGACAAAATCATAATTTTCTATTGTAATTAAATAAAAAAATGATGGCATAACCATCAAAATCGCCTTATCGCTTTATGACCCTTACGGCCTTACGGCTTTTATTACCACAAGTGTGTTTGTCTGCCTAAATATTTTTTAAGAACACGAATATTGCGAATCCCTTTTAGTTTTAAGGCAACAATTTCCTTTTTTAAAAGCTGATGGACAAAATAATCTGCTCCTTGGATTGTGATTGAAAAGGCACCGCCTATTTCTTTTCTTGTCGGACTTTTATTATAATCCGCAAGAAATTGTCTTATAAAGCTAAAAACAGCATATTCTTTTGGCGTTAGTGATTTCATTATTGAAGATTAACATTAACTAACGAAGTCTTTGGTATTTTTTGTTTGACATTACAAAGCGGCCGATAGTGTTCACATAAAGTATAAACAACATTTTCTCTCTCTTGCTTATCAAGAAGGGAAGCAAATTTAAAACAACAAATCTTATCATCAATTTCTTTTTTAAGACATTCGTTTATTTCTGCTTTACTGAGGTGTGCCATTAAAGCTTGATACAAATCTTCGCCTTCGTCAACATAAAAAGGAACTAAATTGCCAAAAGCTTGCAACTCGGCAATTTTATATACTCCAATTAGGCGAGGTTCTTTCAAAACGTATTTTTCAACATTTTCTTTTGTATAATCATAATAACCTTGCCAGCGAAGATAAATTGACGGTTTTGTTTGCATAGTTATGAATGATCATTCTTTCTGACTATTTTACAATAGTTTAGTTCAGCAAGTCAAGGATATAAAAAAAAGACCTGATAAATTAGGTTGCATTTCTGCCTATTTCGCTTTGGTCGGATATTTCGAATTTCCGCGCGAGAATCCTCTTTTTCCAAACTCATTTTATCCTCCTTGTAAAGAGCTGAGAACTAAGAATATTTTTAGAATATCATTTTTATTAAAGTATGTCAATGTCTCTAAGTTGCGCTTTGGCATTTTTAAGGTCGCTGGGATATCCTATGGGAATCCAGAACGAGGCCTTAACGATTCTAATAGGATAATCTTGTGCCATTTTAACTATAGTTTGGGGCAAGCCGAATTCTTTTTTACTAATTGCTTCCATGTGATAATTAAAAATTTTTCTGTTTAAAACAAAAACGCCACAATTGACAAGATTAGTCAGCGGATTATTCGGTTTTTCAATAATTTCTTTAAGGTGGTGATTTTTATCAAATGTCAAAACCCCAAAGTTTTTTGGATTTTCAATCTCCTTGGCAAGAATTGACAATTTATACTTAAGGCATTTTTTTAGATCATTTTTTGCATAGATATTGTCGCCGAAAAGAACCAAAAATCTTTCTTTCTTTTTTAAGAACGGTTTGCATAAATAAAGAGCGTGAGCCGTTCCTTTCTTATCTTTTTGAACGATGTAAGTGATTTTTTGATGTTCGTGTTTTTCTCCTAAATGCCATTTCATACGCCACTTGAGGTGGCCAATAACAATAATAACCTCATCAATTTCTTGAGGCAAAATGTCTAAGGTGTAGTCAATAATTCTTTTCCCGTTAATCTTTAAAAGTGGCTTAGGCGTGATATGGGTATAAGGCCTTAACCTCACCCCGCGACCAGCTGCTAAAATGATGGCTTTCATTAATTTTTAGAAAGAATTATCTTTCTTGATTAAATCCAGAAAAAGCCTTGAGAATCTCTAGCGGCAAGGCAAAAATGACAGTATTTGATTGATCCGAGCTAAGATCATTGATACTGGCAAGGGTTCTTAAATGAAGCGCGCCCGGAGAAGTGGCAAGAGTTTTTGCTGCAGTTGCAAGATTTTGAGAGGCAGCAACTTCGCCTTCGGCTTTAATAATGACTGCTCTTTTTTCTCTTTCCGCTTCCGCCTGTTTCCCAATAACACGTTTCATTTCTTCGGGGAGAACGACATCTTTAAGTTCAACAGATTCAACTTTAATTCCCCACGGGTCAGTGGCAATATCAACAACCTTGCGAATATTTTCCGCAACCTTGTCCCTTTGAGACAAAAGTTCGTCCAATTCAACCTCGCCGACAGCATTTCTCATTGTTGTCTGAGCAAGTTGTGAGACAGCATAACGAAAGTTTTCCACTTCAAGGATAACTTTTTCTGCCGAAATAACTTTGTAATAAATAACCGCGTTAACCTTAGTTGAAATATTGTCCTTGGTAATTGTTTCTTGATCAGGCACATCAACGGCTTTCAGACGCATATCTACTTTTCTAAATGATTGAAAAATTGGAAGAATAATTCGCCATCCGGGGGGCATGATGCCGCTATATTTCCCCAAGGTAAATTTTACGCCGCGTTCGTATTGATTAATTTGCTTAATTGAAGACAAAATTACAACAACAAAAAAGATAATAACAAAATAAATAAATGGCATATTAGTATTAGACACAAATGAAATAAAGTTCCTAATCTCCCGTCAAAGACTAATGTCTTTAATCTTCCGTCAAGCCTGCCTGCCGGTAGGCAGGGTTCTTGAGCGAAGCGAAAGGTTCTTAATCTCCCGTCAAAGATTAATATCTTTACCTTTTCCAGCATGTCCCGAGAGGGCGAATAGCGGCCAAGACAAAAACAATCAACCAAAACCAACGCAATTCAATGCTGGCAATTTGAGGAAAATAACCTGCCAGAAATAAAGCGAAAGCAAAAACAGAAAGTTTAATTAAGCCAATATCAAGATATCCAAAAGTTTTTGGACCAAAAAGACTTTTTTTTCTTTTATGAAGAAACATAATATATCACCTCCTTTAAGTTTTCTTTTCAAACTGAATAATTCTTTGGTACTTCACCATTCTCTCTATTGGTCCGGGAGCTCCTGCTTTTAGTCCAAAGGCTCCTACTCCGTAAGCGAGGTCTGCAATGAAATCATCCATTGTTTCACCGGAACGATGAGATACAATAATTTTTAATTTTGCCTCTTTAGCTATTTTAATCGCTTTAAGTGTTTCAGTCAAAGTGCCAATCTGGTTGGGCTTTATAATCACTCCGCCGATTGAATTTGACGCGATTTTAATTAAATTTGGATTGGTAGCAGTTAAGTCATCGCCGACGACAAAACTATTTTTTGTCTCCAAAAATTGATTTAATGTCGCATAATCTTTAATTTGATTTTCCTCAAATGGATCTTCAATCGAAATAAGCGGATACTTATTAACAACATCTTTATAGATATCTATCAATTGACTGGGGGAAGTTCGACTTCCCCTAATTGTATAATAAACACCGTCTTGCTGTGAAAAACTATTTGCTGCGACATCTAATGCCAATTTAACTTTATCTTGATGATCAAGTTCTGTGATAACATTATCTAAAATTTTAAGCGGTTCTTCATAGCTTTTAAAATCCATATCATATCCGCCCTCATCGCCATAAGAAATATTTTTGCCTGCTTCTTTAAATTTGGTGGCTAATCTGTTGAAAATTTCTTTTCCAATTTTGAGCTGTTCTTCGGCAGTTTTGGCTTTAACTACGATCATGTACTCCTGCCAATCTAAATTATTGTGAGCATGTTCTCCTCCATTAATTAAATTCATATAAAAATTTGGAAGTCCGACTTCCAAATTTGTCATATCGGCAATATATTTATATAGAGGCTTATTTTGGATTTTACTTTCTGCTTGCGCGAAAGCCAAAGAACACGACAATATAGAATTTCCACCAAGTCGCGATTTATCTTTTGTTCCATCAAGGCTAATTAGAAAATTATCAAAATCTTCTTGAGAAAAGAAATCTTTTTTTATTATAGCCGGTTTTATAATATTCTCTATTTTTTCAACACTTTCTTTAGCTGGCAAAGAAACAACTTCTTTACTTCCTTTGCTTTTTCCGTGAGGGACAGACGCTTTAGCCATAATATCTGACTCTAAAATAATTTCCGTTTCAATCGTATCATTGTCTCTTGAATCTTTGATTATTTTTGTTTTTATGTCTTTAATTTTTGGCATATTATTATTAATAAAGGTTAGCCCCGCCAAGCTACCAATTTATAAGTGTTTCAACGATTTTTTCGCCAAATTTCTTAGCGGCCGAAGGTCCATTGCCTGTTATAATATTACCATCTTTTACTACTGGTTCATTAATAAATTTTGCGCCGTGTTTTTCTAAAATTTTAGCAGGTGACTTATCTAAAGGCGATGTCCAAACAGTAGCGTTTTTACCATCTAAAACCCCGGCTTTGGCAAGGATAATTGGCGCAATACAAATTGCTCCTAAAACTTTTTTAGAATTAATAACCTCTTTTGCTATTTTGTAAGAAGTTTCATTGTCAAGATGTTTAAGCGCTCCCGATCCGCCGATAAAAAATACACCCTCATAATTGTCAATATTTACCTCATCTAATGTTAAATCTATTCTTGCCTCGCTGCCGTCAGAACCAAAAGCTGTTTCTGAAATATTGCTTGTGGTTTCAACATAAAATCCGCCGTCTTCTAAAACTTCTTTGGTCACAAAATATTCTTCATCTTTAAAATCTTTAGAGGCAATTATTAAAAGAATTTTTTTCATGAATTTTAATAATATTTTTCTTCCCATTTTGCTACTTTTTCAATCAAGGGAATTACTGTATCGGGATTTAAAGAAATGGATTCAATTTTATTCTTAACCAGGAACTCAGCAAATTCAGGAAAATCACTTGGCGCCTGGCCGCAAATGCCAATATATTTTTTCTGCTCGCGGCAAACTTTTATTGCGATCCTAACAAGCTCTTTAACTGACTCGTTATTTTCATTAGTAATGTCTGAAATAGTTTCATTATCTCTGTCTATGCCAAGCGTAAGCTGAGTGAGATCGTTTGAGCCAATAGAAAAACCGTCAAAAATTTCCAAGAATTCGTATGCCTGAATAACATTTGCAGGAATTTCGCACATTACATATATTTTTACATTCTTTCGTTCAAGTCCATATTTTTCTATAAGTTTAACAACTTTTTCTCCTTCTTGGGGTGTGCGACAGAAAGGTACCATGACTTCAATATTTTTAAGTCCAATTTCCTCTCTGACTTTTTTAATGGCTTTAACTTCTAAGCCAAATGCTTCTTCAAATTCTGGAGAATAATAGCGCGACACTCCGCGCCAACCAATCATCGGGTTTCCTTCCTTAGGTTCATATAAAGCTCCTCCGATTAAGCTTCTATATTCATTAGTTTTAAAATCCGAAAATCTAATAATTACTGGTCTTGGGTAAAAAGCGACACCAATTTTGGCAATTCCCGCGGCTAATTTGTCAATATAATATTCTTTTTTATTTTTATATTCTTTGGTCAATTCGTCAATTTGACAAATTATCTTTTTTAGTTTAAAATCTCGTCCCTTCAACGAGTGTGCCGATGAGGCACATTTATTTTTAATCTTCTCATAATTAAGAAGCGCATTCGGATGTATTCTAATTTCTGAGGCAATAATAAATTCTTCTCTGGCCAAACCAACGCCTGCTACTGGCAAACTGTGATAAAGCATTGCTTGGTCGGGAGAACCAATATTAAGCATTAATTTTGTTTTTGTTTTAGGAATTTTTTTAAGCTTATAAACTTTTTCTTCAAATTCAAGCGCGCCACGATAAATTTTACCTGTATTAGGATTAGAACAATCAATAGTAATTTCTTCGCCATCTTTTATTAATTCTGTGGCATTTCCCGTTCCCACAATAGCAGGTATGCCTAATTCGCGAGACACAATTGCCGCGTGAGAAGTGCGTCCTCCTTTATTGGTAATAATGGCGCTTGCCTCTTTCATGATTGGTTCCCAGTCGGGATCTGTCATTTCTGTAATTAAGGCCTCTCCTTTTTGGAATTTATCAATTTCTTCAACTGTTTTAATTATTCTTGCTCTGCCTGTTGCAATTTTATTGCCGACTGCGTCGCCCGAGATAATTAATGTTTCTTCAAGAGGATTATTTTTAAGCTGGTAAGTAGAGAAAGAATTAGCGTCTTTTTGCGACTGAACTGTTTCTGGACGAGCCTGAACAATAAATAATTCTTCTGTAATACCATCTTTAGCCCATTCAATATCCATAGGCCTCTCTTCATTCGCTTTTTTAGAAAAATGTTCTTCTATGGCCAAAGACCACTTGGCAAGTTTTAATATTTCATCGTCTGTTAAGGTGAACTTTTCCCGTTCAGTTTTTTCAACGACTACTTCTTTGGTGTCCTTGTTGCCACTTTCGTCATAAATCAGTTTTTTCTCCTTAGAACCCATTTTTTTGGAAACAATTGCGCGGTAACCCAGCTTAAGGCCTTCTTTGAAAACATAGAATTCGTCTCCTTCAATTTTTCCCTGAACGATCATCTCTCCCAATCCCCATGTGCTTGTAATGTAGATTATATTTTTTAGTCCGGTTTCAGGATCAATCGTAAAATTAACGCCAGACGCGCCTTTATCAGAACGAACCATTTTTTGAATGCCAACACTTAAAGCAATTTTTGTTTGGGGAAATCCTTGGTCAGCTCTATAAGAAATGGCGCGATTAGTAAACAAAGAAGCAATACATTTTTTGGTAGCGCGGATAACATCTTCGGCTCCCCTGACATTTAGAAAGGTCTCCTGCTGGCCTGCGAAAGAAGCCGTAGGCAAATCTTCTGCCGTAGCCGAAGATCTAACAGCGACATCCTTGCTTTTGGAATTATCTCCTATCAATTCTTGATATGCTTCTCGGATTATGTCTTTTAAATTTTCAGGCAATTCAGCTTCCAAAATTATTTCCCTTACTTTCTTTCCTCGTTTTTGAAGATTTTTAATATCATGGACATCTAAATCACTTAAAATTTCTTCAATTTTTTCACGAATACCGGTATCTTCAAGAAAATGCCAATACGCTTTGGAAGTTAAGGCAAAACCGTTAGGAACATTTATTCCTAATTTTGTCAAGCTACCATACATCTCGCCTAATGCTGCGTTCTTTCCACCAACAAGCGGCGTGTCCTCAATTGAAATATCCTTAAACCAAAGGATAAATTTATCTTTTTTTTCCTCCATATTTGTAAATTATGAATAACGAATTACAAAACACGAATTATGAATTAGAAGAACCTTCCCGACATGGTATCGGGGAGAACCTTGACGGAAGATAGAATTATGAAGCATGAATTATGAAGCATGAATTATGAATTTATTTCCTCAAATTCTTCAAGATTTATTGTCTATAAATCACAATCAAATCTGAAACATTTGTGCCGGTTGGACCAGTCATGATCAGATCGTCCAATTGTTTAAAGAAATTAAACGAGTCATTGTTATTCATATATTCCGTCCAGGCAATCTTCTTTTTTATGGACCGGGGCAATGAATTTTCATCACCAATGGCTCCAGCTGCCTCGGTGTTGTCATGACCGTCGGAAGCTAAAGAGACAAAAACTGTTTTTTCAAGGTACGGTAAAGCCCCCAAAACTAATTCTTGATTACGGCCTCCCTTGCCATCGCCCTCAACCTTGACTGTTGTTTCTCCAGCAGCAATCATTATGCCCTTTTTCGGCAAACGTTGAATAAGCTTTCGTCCAACAATTTTAGCCTCGCCGCGCAAAGCGTAAGAATAAACAAAACAAGGAATTTTAAGCTCTTTACATTTTTCCTGCATTGCTTCAATTGCATTTTTACTAGAAAGAAATAAAAGATTATCTACATTTTTAAAATATTTTTCTTCTTTCGGCGTTTCATAAAATTCAAATTCATTTTCTATTTCTATTTCATATTTTTTCAAAATGCGAGCAGCTTCTTCTTTGGTAGTTTTGTCTTTAACGGTTGGACCCGAAGCAATAAAAGACAAATCATCGCCTGGCACATCAGAGAAAATAATGCTAATAATTTTTGCCGGATAAGCTATCTTAGCCAGTCCCCCACCCTTTACCAGAGAAAGATGTTTTCTTATCGTATTGACTTCATAAATATCGGCTCCCGATTTGAGAAGCTCTTCGGTGAGTACCTTAAAATCACCAATTTTGATTTTACGAGGCAGGCAGAAAAGCGCCGAGGCGCCGCCTGATATAAGCATAATTATCAAATCATCTTTTGTCGCTTTTTTTGCTATATCAACTATTTTCTTTGAAACATCAAAATTCTTTTGAGACGGCAGAGGGTGTGTCCCTTTATATGCTTTAAGATGTTTTAATGGGCCATTTTCAATATCAAGCAAAATGCCTTCTTTAATTTTATCACCTAAAATTTTTTCTAAGGCCTTTCCTGTTTTATAAGCGGCTTTTCCCACGCCCAAAACATAAAGGTGTTTAATTTTTGAAAGGTCAAATTTTTTGTTTTTAACTTGAAAAATATTATTTTTAAATGAAATGTTTTCTTTAATTGTTTTTTCTGGATTAATTGCCTTAATTCCTGCATTGGCAATTTCAAGCGCAATTTTTCTTCTAGGCGTTCTTGTTAATTTTTTAAAATTTTTAATAATCATCAGAATATAGAAACTATACAGATTAACCTCCTCTAATATTATTATATCAGATTTTGCTCTTTATTTATAATTAAGTTTTCAACAGACAAAAAAGAAGGGAACGTTTTTGTTCCCTTCGTGCTTTATTTTACTTGGGTTGCACATAATGTTTGCGGCAGCGCGCTTTATAAGTAACAGCACCTTCTTCTGTTTCTCTTGCTATTTCATCGCCGACAATATCGCGGGGGCTTTTCTTTGAGGCAGGTTCTCCATTAACGAGACGTTGGGTTCGATTAGCATAAGGACTGCCACAGACAGAGCAAACAGCTGTTAGCCTATCAACAACTTCAGCGTCAAGCATAAGTTGAGGCATTGGACCGTATCCTTCTTTTGCAAAAGTTAAGTCAAGTCCCGCAACGATAACGATTTTACCCATTAAAACAAGATCGTCGCAGAGCTTAATAAGCGTGTTATCGAAGAAATTACCCTCATCAATTCCGATAACATCCAAGCTTTCTAAAGCTGGAGCTTCCTTATCTAAATCTAAAATTTCTCTTAATTTTTCTAGATTAACATCAATTGGCACAACAATTTCTTTGCCGTTAAAAATTGAGACTGAATGAGTTCGCTTTTCTCTTGTATCTCTCTCTGGTCGCAAAAGAATTACTTCTTTACGCGCGTAAGGATAACGATTTAACCTTAGATCAAGCTCTTCGCTTTTACCGGCGAACATACAGCCAGTAATTACCTCTAAGCGTGGATTGTCTAAAACTATTTTTGGATGTGACATCTCTCCTCCTTTTTTAGATTATTTTGATAAAGCTAATGAATCCAAATAATTTTAGATTTTTATATTAAAGAACTAAGATAATTTAAAAAAACTTTGCTATTATTATCTTATCTAACTTTTTCTATTCGTCAATGCTAATAACCTTTTATTGCAAACTCTTGACAAAATATAGTTGGTATGATAAGTTCAGGGCAGTACCAAAAAAGAATAGTTGTCCCTCACTATGCCTGCCTGCTGGCAGGCAGGCTCGGGACGCAAGAGCTTTTATGCTCAACTATTCGCAAAAAATCTCTAACGGAGGTGGAAGGAAATGGGAGAAGCAAGCAATGCTGGTCAGACCGACAAACTAGAAGGGATTTTGGATCAAGATAGACCATTAAAGGCAGCTGATTTTCATTTAGGTGATTTGAAAAGAGCCACGGAAGATTTAGGTATTAGCCAACGGACTCTTTTGAAAGAAATAAATGATTTGCGTCCGATTTTAGAGAGCCATAATTGGATCACAGAATCAGAAGGAAAACTTTTTCTTAATTATATTGCTGTCGAACTTATTAGTTTTGTGCGTTCTGCGAAGAAAAACAAAGCCAATAAAGATTTAGATGTTCGTATTATTGCCCTCGCTAATTTAGCTGACTATTTAATGGTAACATCTGTTCCTCACAATGAATATATGGACGAGAAAGAGCGAAATGAAGCTCTTTTAAGTCAAGTTTCTCAACTTGAGAGAGAGAACGACGAGCTTCGCGAACGGCTAGAACGCCTCGAAGGTATATCACGAATAGCTCAAAATCATGCTGACCAAGGATTGAAAGACATTGAAGCCCTCAAGAACCTTATTTCGGCTATGACATATTCCCGAGTCAAAGAAGAAGAAGCGTTAATCAAAAAATTTACGGGAGGACACATAGGAGAAATTGTTAGCCCTGATATTTGGGAAAGAAATAGATAAGAATACTAAAGCGAGGAAACAGTTCCTCGCTTTTTTTTAAATTCCTCTCTTTTTGTATGTATGTAAATATTAAAGACATATATTGGAGGCTGAGCCTCCAATATATTAATGTATCTATATATTTTTTCTAATCTTTTTCATCAATTCCATCATAAAATATAAATTATGAATTGTCGCAAGCCGTCCCGCTAACATTTCTTTTGCCCAAAACAGATGCCTTAAATAGGCGCAAGAATAATTTTGACAAGTATAGCACTGACACCCCTTTTCAATTGGATTTTTATCTGTTCTGTATTTTGCGTTCATTATATTTATCTGTCTTTCTTTTGTTAGAAGTGTTCCATTCCTTGCCATCCGTGTCGGCGCCGCGCAGTCAAAAGTATCAATACCTCTTTTTACCCCTTCTTTAATATCTTCAATGCCACCAATACCCAAGAGATGTCTCGGCCTGTTTTCGGGCAATAAAGGAATAGTCCAATCTAAAATTTTATGCATATCCTTTTTTGATTTTCCCAACGATCCGCCAATCGCCATGCCAAAAAAATCCATTCCGCCAATAAATTTTGCCGATTTCTCCCTTAAATCCTTATAAGCTCCTCCCTGAATAATGCCATAGATGGCTTGATTTTGAATTTGTTTTTTGTTATTGATTTTTTGTTGAAAAGCTTTCAAACTTTTTGTTTCCCAGCGATGCGTTCTTTCAAGCGCTTTTTTTGTATATTCATAACCTGCCAAAGGCGAGGTGCATTCATCAAAAGCTAAAATAAAATCAGCGCCTAAATCTTTCTGAATTTGAATTGACTTCTCTGGAGTAAGTAAAATCTTTTTTCCATCAACATGGGATTTGAATTCAACGCCGGTATCAATGATTTTAATACGGCTCTTATTTGTATTTTGTATTTTGTATCTTGTATCTTGTCCGTTTTCCTCAGGAAAAATTGACGCTATCTTCCCCACTCCCTGAACCAGTCCTTCGCCCAAAGAAAAAACTTGAAATCCGCCCGAATCGGTAATAATCGGCTTATCCCAATTCATAAAACCATGAAGTCCGCCAAGTTTCCTTATAATCTTCTCGCCCGGTCTTAAAAACAAATGATAGGTATTGGCAAAAATAATCTGAATACCTAACGATTTTGCTTCATCAGGCGTAATGCCTTTGAGCGCCGCTTGAGTGCCAACGGGAATAAAAGCCGGTGTTTCAATATTACCGTGAGGAGTTTCAATAATCCCTCTCCGCGCTAGTCCTTTTCTGGATTTTTTTAAAATTGTGAACCTAAAATTATTCATATAAATTAAAATAGCATTTAATCGCTATTTATTCAATAATATCGTAGAAAACATTGAATAATCGCTAAAAATAGAATTAAAAAAGGCTCAGTATTTTTAACTGAGCCCTGATATTCATTGATGCTTTATTAGTTTCAATCTATATTGTTTGTAATTAATTTGCTTTAGTTCTTTACTTAAGCTTTGCGTGAGAATTTTAGCGCTAGGCAAAGCTATCTCTATGTCTTTTGCTGTTATGGGTTGAACAACTTTAACTTTTTTATAATGTTTGCACCAATTTCTATAATCGCAGTAACGGCAACGATTATAATACATACCGATAGGAGGAAAATTTCCTGCCTCGCCAGCCTGGAGAATCCACCGTATCATGTTAAAAAGCTCTTCTATTTGATCAGGGGTCCTATCAGTAAAATAACATATATTTGTTTTTAGATAATAGAAACCGATTTTATGAGGTAATTCGCCATAACATTTTTCATAAAGAAGCCAATAAGCGCTCAGCTGGTAGTCTATGTAAAACTTAACTAAGGGGATCTCAACGACAGTATTGGCATTATTAAGATTTCTTTCAAATGGGTCAAATCCAGTTTTAATATCTGCAATAAAAACCTTTCCATCGCTTGTTCTGCGCGCTTGATCAAGTTTGCCCACTAATTCAACGCCAGAACTGATTTCGTTAGATAAAGAATATCTAAGCAATTTTTCCCTCAAAAAAGGACCTGGTTTTTTCTGATTGGCTAAATAGTATTTCTTGGCCATCCAAAGTCCTAAGAGAAGAAAATGTTCTTTAAGCTTGGCAATTTGTTTTTCTGTCGCTCCCTCGGGCCAATGAACAGGATTTTTATCCCTAATCCTTGTTGAGGAATTTTCTCCTTGAAAGGATTCTACAATAAATCCGGCGCAAAAACTAAGAAACTTTCCTACAGTTTGATAATAATATTCAGTTGGTTTTTCTTGTTCGGCTCTCTTTTTGCGCGCATTTTTCATTCTTTGATTATCGTTAAGGATTTGGTAAAGAAAACGGTGAATTGCATCATGAAGGGCGATGCCTAAAACGGCTTCTGGAGATTTAGGAGTGATAATCCTTGGTTTCTGTTTTGAGAGCCAATATTTATAGGGACAAAAGAGAAAGTCGCTAATACCGCTTGGCGTTATTTTAATCATTTTTCTCACCTCCGTTAGTTTTTCTTTTTTTTAAGTAAACTTAAAAGATTAGAAAAAGTTGCGCCCCGAGCTACCTGCCGGTAGGCAGATGTAGTGAGGGACTACTCTTGTTCATGCTGGGACGACCTTCGCTTAGATTTTTAGATAAATAATCTTAGACCCGCCAAAGCTTCAGCGACGGCGGGCTTCTGTTTTCAAAGAACTATCTATATTCAATCATATTCAGATTATAAAGTCAATACTTCGATCCTTCGACTTCGCTCAGGATAAACTAAGCTCAGCACGAGTGCTTTGTGTTAGTTATTTTGTTACTAACATTAGAATCCCATAATCACAGAACCGGCAATATTTTCTGCATGATCAGAAATACGTTCAAGATTAGATACAATATTTAGATAAAGAGGACCAGATTCGGGCCGACAATTTCCTTGTTCAAGTCGAGCCATGTGCTCTCTTTGAAGTCTGTCATCTAAGAAATTAACCTCTTTTTCTATTTTTAAAGCTATCTTAGCGGCTGATTTTTTGTTTTCTTCAAGAGCTTCGATTGCCATACTAAGAGCTTCTGAAACTTTCTGGGCCATTAATTCAAGGTCTTGTTGGGCTTGTTTTGAAAAATTTAACCTTCTTTTTTTCTTATCTTGAGCAATTTCTGCTAAATTATTTGCATGATCTCCAATTCTTTCTATGTCTGT
>CAYNNF010000006.1:49607-55215 GCA_964398685.1 uncultured Candidatus Saccharibacteria bacterium
GCGTTTCTGTCTATTGTAGGCATTTTCCCTGGAACAATTTTTGTGGTTAACCAAACCAAAAAACCAATTAACGGCATCATCATAAGAGTGACAGCAATATTGAAAACAGAGTGAGCATTGGCAATCTGTCGAGGCAAATTTGCGCTCGTTTGCATAATCAATAAAGTAAAAGGGCGGATAAACACCAAGAGAATACTTACCCCGAGAATATTAGTTATTAATTGAGCAATGCTCGTTCTTCGGGCTGGTATGCTTGCTTTTACCGAAGCTATCAGTCCAGTTACACAAGTGCCTATGTTAGCTCCAAGCATTAAGGCGATAGCAGAAGGTAGGCCGATAAGATTTTCTGACGCTAAAGCAATTACTACTCCAATTGAGGCCGAGCTTGATTGAATAATGCCGGTGAAAATAGCGCCCGCGACTACTCCGCCCAGCGGATTTTGGCCAAAACTTTTAAGGAGATTAATAAACGCCTCGTTGTCCCTTAGGGGCTTGACTCCGTTTTTCATGAGATACATTCCGAGAAAAAGAA
Source organism: uncultured Candidatus Saccharibacteria bacterium (assembly GCA_964398685.1). Lineage (GTDB taxonomy): Bacteria > Patescibacteriota > Minisyncoccia > JBAYJV01 > JBAYJV01 > CAYNNF01. The sequence goes on from CAYNNF010000006.1 coordinate 50,140, forward strand.
TGCCAAAGCCAAGAACAATTTGGCCTATATGCTTAAGCCGTTGCGATCTTGCAAAGAAATAAAAGCCAAAACCCACGGCAATCACTGGAAGATAATAGGCGCCTATTTTAAAGGCGACAATTTGAGCAGTTACGGTTGTTCCAATTTCGGCCCCAAGCATCACTCCAATCGCTTGCTTTAAATTTAAAAGCCCTGCGTTAACAAGGCCAATAAGAGTTACCATTGTGATGCTTGAGCTTTGAATAATCGCTGTAATACTTGCTCCAAATGCAACACCTTTCCAAGGGTTTGAAGTTAATTTTTCTAAAATTCTTTGAAGCTTTTGCCCAGTAATTTTCTTAAAACCGCCGCTCAATATCTGAAGGCCAAATAAAAATAGAGCAAGGCCTCCCAAAGTAGAAAAAATTATATCTAAAATTACCATATTATCTCATTCAACCATAGAAAACTTTTTTGTCAACTCTCTGACAATTTAGGGCTAACCTTAGTTAGGGACAGTTCTTGTTTTTTACTTTTAATTTCGAGCAAGGCGAGAAATCAAGGTTCTATCGAGCAGAGCGAGATATGGTTCTTATTTTATTTAACATTTCCATAACATCATCCGGAATATAGATTTCTTTTCCTTTGGGGCTGACCGCTGGATAGCGCCAAGCGCTAATCATCCGCCTCTTTTTTTTACCCATTTGTTTAAACTCTTGAAACATTACCCAGATTTCTTTAGGTTTTTTGCTTGAACCATAAGATTGCATTATGGCAATTGTATCAGGCGCAATTCCTTCTTCAACTCGTTCAGGCCGCCACATAACATTTCTGACTTTATTCTCTGACAGACCATAATACATCATTTTTTCAATTATATGAATTGTCCAAACTATTTTTTCGTCATTTTTCGGTTTTTTAAATTGCATTAATTGTGAATTATATTGACGTAAGTACGCGCGTAAGTACGTATTCTATTTATAGTTTAAATCCTTGAGAGCAAAAAGCAAGATAACCCTTGACTAACTTTCTAAAACAAGTACAATAATAAATATATTCCCAAATCTTTTGTGGTCAAGATACCCTTTGCCATCTAGTTTATCAGATGTCCCGACATAAAAGATAGGAATATATAAGAGAGGAGATAACGAGCCCGGGATAGTTTATCACTCCTCTCTCTTTTTTTAAAATAAAGAAGCGCTTCTTGATCTTTTAAGAAGCGCTCTTATTACTTTTAGGAAGAGCGAGTATTTCTATCTGAAGTTTTCTTTTCCAGATAATTTGTCGTACAGGAAACTCAAATCTTCCTGTACAATATTGCCCATTGATAATAACCCTTTCCACATCAATAACAAATCCTTCTTCAGGGTTGTGAAAAATACCGAAGAATCTCCCCTTAACTCTTATTTTTCTCCTTCCTGTTTTAAACCAAAAGCTAATTCTTTTCCCGTACATAGAATATGAACTAATTCTTAGCTTTTGTGTAATAGTTCTTTCTATTTTTTCAAGAATACCCTTTCTAAGGTAATAGATGGGATAGCCGACAGGATCAATTCTTATCCATTCTCCTTTTTCATCCTCTTTTATCTGTGAACATTGGCTACACATAAAAGCTAAGTGGCCATTAAGAAGTTGATACCATATGCCATTGGCGCAATTCTCTTTTTTACAATAATCACAGTTTGGTTTGAGTGGCAAATCTTCTTTTTTAGGAACTGATGATAGAACGGCTAATGCTTTTTCCTTTCTCAATTCAATCTTCCTCCTATTTTATTAAGTTTTTATATATTAATATATAAAAGTTGTTATGTCAAGAATAAGACCCGAAAATCAAGAAAAAAGGCGTTCAATGTGAACGCCTAAAGATAGTGATGATCGCTTCTGTCTAATCCCCCTTCCATTTGAACTATAAGCAAAGAAGGTTGTTCTTGGGTAATAACCGGATGAAATCCCTCGGGTCCTTTTGCAACTTTCACTATTGTTTGGCTTTTTCCGGGAATATCAAGATTAGGTCGTTCTGGTTCAAGGCCAATTTCAGCTTGACCAGCAATGAGATAGTAAAATTCACGGCGTTTTTCGTGCCAATGAGAAGAAGTGTGAGAGTAAGGCATTAAAGATCCAAGCAGAAATCCAAACCCTTCAATTTCCACTTTAGCATGATAAAGAGCATTGGATTTAGACGATGGTGAATGAATCGGTTCCTCATAGACTTCCCATCCGCTCAACGCAAGATAAAGTACTTCTTCGCCAAGCTTTATTTCAAGATATTGCCATTCTTTTGGCCATGTTTGTGCCAATAAACTAGCGTAGTGGTGAAAAGGGCTTGCAATCAATTTTGGAGGAACTTTTGTAAAGGCGCCGGGCATAAACTCAAAATCATCTGGAAATCTTACGAATCTCATTTTCATCATTAACCCTCCTTAAAGAACTGTGTTTTAAATCTTACATATATTTTTCTTTTTGTCAAATTGTTATAGAACTGGTCTATGACAATTTTATTTATTTCTTAGCGATTATCAATATATTTGTTTTTTTACTGCCTCGCTTTAGGTATTTGACTTTTTCTATTTTAAACCCCGCTTTTTTAAAAAGATTAGCAAGTTCTTTTTTCCTAAAAGCATGATGGTATCTTTGGTATTTATTTTGCCAAGGAATGTACAAATCGCCAAAATCAAGCTTGCTTTTATCGATTAATTTTAATAAACTATATTTGACAATTAATCTTATATATTTTCTTTGCCAAAGGTTCCAAACAGTCAAAACAATCCTGCCATCTTTTTTAAGCACACGCTGGGCTTCTTTCAAAAACTTAATGCGTAATTTTTTAGAAGGAATGTGGTGTAAAACCGCAATTGAATATATTAGGTCAAAAGAATTGTCTTTAAAAGGAAGATTAAGCGCGTCACCAACCAGAAATTTTTGATTTAGATGTTTTTCTTTAGCCAGTCCGATTAATTCTTTTGAATTATCAATGCCTGTATAGTCAATTTTTCTATCTTTCAATAGTTCAATAAGACGGCCATTACCACAGCCGAGATCAAGCACTTTATCATGTGATTTTGCATAACCCCTCAAATTTTTAAGTTCGGGCCAATTGATTTTTCTAGTCAAATCAAACTCTTTAGCAATTTTATCCCAAGTTATCTTATTGTCTTTTAAAATTTTGAGAGAGGTTTCTTTGTTCATAATAGGCAAGGATATGGGGAAGTATGGGGAAGTCGGACTTCCCCATATCTATGAGGAATAAGGTATATTTGAGTGATGCGGAAATAACAGAGAATACTTCACGCCTCTTGCTTCAAACTTCGTACTTAATTATATGTTAAATTATCTTACCAAACAAATCATTAAAAGAAAACTGAAATCTCGCAACGAACTTTTTGGATTAAAGCGTAACGCAATTTTGAAATTTAAAATAGCCAATTTTCCCAAAAATTCGGAAATCTTAAAATATTATCGCAACAATTACAGAAAAAGAACAAAAAACTTGGATTTATATTTTGAACACCTTTTGAAAGTAGCGCCGATTAGGAGTTTATCTGGTATTGCTGCCGTAACAGTTCTTACTAAGCCTTATCAATGTCCCGGCAAATGTCTTTATTGTCCGAATGAGCCTGGTATGCCTAAAAGTTATTTACCTGAGGAACCCGCGGCGGCAAGAGCGTATACTTTAAAATTTAATCCGTATTTGCAAGTTAAAAAACGTATTGAAAGTTTAGAAACGCAAGGGCATAAAGCTGATAAAATAGAATTAATTATTTTAGGAGGTACCTGGTCATTCTATCCTAAGCAATACCAAACCTGGTTTATTAAAAAATGTTTTGAAGGAGCAAATGATAATTATGGAACACATAACATGGAACATGGAACAAAAACCCTAAAAGAAGCTCAAAAGAAAAACGAAACCGCCAAACATAGAATCATTGGTTTAACTATTGAGACAAGGCCGGACTATATTGATGAGGCAGAAATTAGAAGATTGCGCAAGCTTGGTGTAACGCGCGTTGAATTAGGCGTCCAAAGCATCTATGAAGATGTTCTTAATTATAATAATCGTGGCCATGGGATTAAGGAAATCGTTGAAGCGACAGCATTGCTAAAAGACGCCGGATTAAAAATTAATTATCATATAATGCTTGATTTGATAGGATCAAATGCCGAAAAAGACGAGAAAATGTTTGAAATTCTTTTTTCTGATGAGCGCTTTCAGCCCGATTGGCTTAAAATCTATCCAACCTCGGTCATTAAAACAGCGCCCCTATATCAACTATGGAAAGATAAAAAATATCAACCATATACAAACAAAGAACTAACTCAACTTTTAATTCGCATAAAACAAAAAATTCCGCCTTATGTTCGCATAACTCGCTTAATTCGCGATATTCCTTTGCAAAATATTGTTGCGGGGAGCAAAGTTTCAAATTTAAGGCAAGATATTCATAAAGAAATGGCGCGTCGCAATTTAACTTGCAAATGTATTCGTTGTCGGGAAATCAGGGAGGAAAATTTTGATAAAAATATAAAATTAATTAGACGCGATTATAGCGCTTCAGACGGTAAAGAAATATTTTTAAGTTTTGAAGATAACGAAGAAAAACATTTATATGCCTTGCTTCGTCTGCGAATTCCTTCCCAACATTTTTCTAAAAAAGACCATTTTATTAAAGAATTAAATAATTGCGCATTAATTCGCGAACTTCATACTTATGGCAATATAGTCCCCTTGAATGAGCTTAATCAATCTGCTTCTCAGCATAAGGGATTAGGCAAGAAACTTATGAAAGAAGCTGAAAAAATCGCTAAAAAGAGATTTGGCATTAAAAAAATTGCCGTTATTTCAGGCATTGGCGTAAGAGAGTATTACAGAAAATTAGGATATAAATTGGAGGGAACATATATGATTAAAAACTTGAAACTGAAGAACCTCTCACTTTCCTGTCTGCCGACAGGCAGAGCTCGAGAACCTTGACGGAAGATAGAAACTTAAAACTTAAAACTTAAAACTTAAAACTTAAAACAATACTTCCTAATAGTCATCTGAAGAACCTTCGGTTCTTAATAAAAAGCTAAAATTAAAAAAGCCCAGCACTGCTGCTG
>CAYNNF010000006.1:55315-60420 GCA_964398685.1 uncultured Candidatus Saccharibacteria bacterium
TGCTGCTGCTCCCCTCTTAGGATCTCCATGTTTTTCTTTAAGCATTTTCGCGACTTCATCAATCAATTCTTCTCTTTTCATCTTTCCTCCTATATTAGTTTCTTTGAAATAAGCTTGCTTTCAAAAACTTGTGCTACCGATCTTGCTATAATTTTACGATGTGATTCGTTACTTAAATTCATTCTTTGTGCTTCAGGATCACAACCATGATAAGTCAAAACATTAAAAACAGCTTCTCTTGCCAGTTCAATGATCTGGTTTTTTTGTTTCGGACCGTCTTTTTTCATTTTTCTTGCTTCCTTAAAAACCTGCTTTAGTCCTTCATCTTCTTCGTCTTCTTTCTTGCTCATTTCTCCTCCTTTTTATTAAAAATAGCACAAAATTAATATTTGTCAACTATTATTGTTTATTTATGTGAGAGTTTATCCCGGTTTTATAATTATTGATTTTGAGTTAGACCTTATGAATTCTAACTTTAGCGAGGCCAATCTTCGCAAAGTGTATTTATTGAATCTTACAACAAATAGTAACACCATTCTTACTACTCCATGTTCCGTTTTGAAACGAGCATCCGTTTTGAGTATTTGCCCAGACAACAAAAGATGCACTCCCACTCGATACACCTCTAGAACAACCTGTTCTTTGGTACGGAGCAACACAATTTTTAGAAAGAGCCTGCCCCGCAGGTACCGTGATCTGTTCCGTGATACACGACAAAGAACCACCCGTATCGTCCTTCTCGCAGGTCTTTGAGCCGTTGCTTAAATTAATAGAACTTAAAGAATAACCGGCAGAACAAGAATAAGAAGGATAACGAACCCCAACATCATTGCTTCCTACAGTAATACCTGTTCCAGCCCCAACATTCAAAGTAACGCTGCCAGTGCTACCACCTCCCGTTAAACCATTTCCGGCATTAACGGCCGTAATATCACCACTACTGCTTGCAGGCCAGCTTGTCCGACAATCAGCGCCAATACATAAACTATTTCCCTTAACATAACCATTAGCATCTAAATTTTCGCCAATATTCACAGTGTTATCAATAGTGTCGTAAATTGATCCTCCCCCCATATATAGATTTTCTCCGCTACCAATATAGAGACCACTTTCATAAAGAAGCATATCCCAATCTCCATTATTAGTTGCGTCAAAAATCAAGGCAGGTCCAGCTAAGTCAAAATCAATTTCTGCCCTTAATCCGTCAAAATAAAGTTCAGCAATATCTAGTCCTCCTGACTTAGTTTGTAAATCAGATCCAATGTTCAATGGCCCAGCTACATTGTCTCCCGGAGGAGCGGCGCTGGGACCTTGCCATGCGGCAAGAGCAATTTGAAGCCAGATAACTCCCGCAATAGTTAAAATGACCACCGTAAGACCCATGCTGGTTAATTTTATTAACGAAAATTTTTTCATAATATATAAAACAATAAATTAATTAACTTTTCTTTTATTTTACCATTAAAACTTTATTTATTCAAAATACTTGGCCACAAAAAATCGCGCCTTTATATAGCGCGAAACAATAAGCTTGATTTTAAATTTTATTATGTCTCTTAATTTATTTTAACTAATAAATAAATCCTTGAATTCTGTAATCGCCAATAGACAGCCATCTTGTGCTCACTTTATTCCAATCAATATAGTTCATCTCAGAAATTAAGAATTCATTACCGCTAACTTTCTCTACATAAGCAACATGGCCATATAATTTACTAAGCCAACTATTGCTCATCAAACTGACAATTGCGCCGGCGCGGGGAGAACACTTTGATCCCCAACAAACAGAATAACCCATTGCTTGAGCATTTGTGAGCCATGATTTAGCGTGGCCGCCCCAGGAGACAATTCTTTTCTGAGCAACATACCAAGTACACTGGCCGTAAAAAAAGGCATGGCTCTTTCCTGTTCCTGCGCCTTGAACACTCTGCGCGGAAGCGTAATAATTATTGTTAACATATTGGAGCGGAACAGGAGCTGGCATTTCTCCTCCGGGAATAATTAACTCATCGTCAATGCTAATAAAAGCGTCTGCTGGCAAGTCATTAAACTCAATAATCCTATCAATAGTAACATCGTATTTTTTTGCTATCAAAGAAATCGTTTCTCCATTTTTCACCGTATGTTTTAATCCAGAAATAGGCAGTATTTCTATTTCATCGCCAGGATGAATACATGATGTGCTTGTTAAATCATTAGTCCAAAGAAGAGTGTCTAAAGAAACATCAGATGCGTCTGCGATGCTAGAAAGCGTATCGCCTGGCTTAACCGTATAAGTTTTGCTTTCTTTTTTAATTAATGCCAAATCGGGCTCAGCTGAAGGAATTTTATAAGAAAGAAGACTTGTTTGCCCTATGATGACAAAGCTTTTCTCTTGAACATTTTCTTGCGTATCTGTAGCAGAAGCTTCGTTTTGCTTAATTGGATTAAAGAATTCTGATATGACTGACTTTTCTGAGGCGCTCGTAAAACTAGGAAGAATAATAAGCAATAAAAGAAAACTAGCGCCAAATAAAATAACCGCTGCCATTTGAGAATTTATTCTCCTTGTCAACAGTTTTGTAGTTTGATTATTGAATTGTCGGGTTTTACTAATGTTATTGTGTTACTTATTGATAATGAATATACCGTAAAACAAAAAAATCTAGCTAAATCGTCTAATCTTTCATTATTTAAGTACTAACAAGGTTAACATGGCGTAAAATTGATGTCAAGCTTTTTTGGGGATAAGGTAGGATAAAAGCCAAATTTTTAACATGGCGGTCTTTTTAGTTTTTCCACAATTTACTTAAAATTTATTCTTGATATAATAAAGGAGAGGTAAAATATGTTCTTAATATTAATAAAGAATAATTTGTGTTTGATCTAAAAAAATATGTTTAATTTTAAAAAAATAGAAACAGCTTACAATCTTTTTAAAAGAAGAAAAGTTTTTGTTAATCTTTTGTCTTTGTTAATTTTATTTATTTTGATCAGCATGGGAGCTTCCATTGCTTTAAAAATTGCTCAAATAAGAAGCGAAACGCGAATTACCGAAGGAACATTGCGTGATACAATTGAAGTAAAAGGTGAAGGTAAAATTGATGTGAAACCGGACATTGCTTTAATTACTTTTAGTGTTATCAGGGAATCACGCGACATCGCTAAAGCTCAAGAAGAGAATACTCAAACTATGAATGATATTATTGAAAATTTAATAAATTTGGGAGTTAAAAAGAGCGACTTAAAAACCACTAATTATTCTATTTATCCTCGTTATGAATATAATCGTGAAACAGGCAAACAGACATTGGCAGGATATGAAGTAAGACAAAATCTTGAAGTAAAAATCAGAGATTTTAATGAGATAGGAAAAACCATTCAAGAATCAACAGATTTAGGCGCCAACCAAATGGGAGGGCTTAATTTTACAATTGACGATCAAACTAAGGCAAAATCTGACGCAAGAGCTAAAGCTATTGCTGACGCTAAGTCAAAAGCTAAAATACTTGCAAAACAACTTGGAATTAAACTTGGCAGTATTATAAATTTTTATGAATCAAGCGATTACACGCCTGTTTATAAAACACAATCAATGATAGGCGGAGGCGATATTTCCGAAGAAATCGCTATGCCCACGCCTAATATTGAACCAGGCACTAATGAAATTCAGATAAATGTCGGTTTAGTGTACGAAATAGCTCGCTAAAACAAGGAAAAATATAAATTTCTGATAATCCTACAATAATTTTTCATTTTAAGTTTTAAGTTTTTCCTACTCTTCCATTAAAAATTTCGTTTTTCTTTGCAACATGTCCAAATTAACCAAGTCAATATTATCTAAACAAAGTATTATCATTATTATTGTTATAAGTTTTGTGGTATCTACGGTCATTGGTTTTATTTCTGGAAACGCTGGTTTTGAATTGTCTCGTTATGTTAAACAAAATGATTCAAGAACAAAATAATTTGTCACTTGATTATGGCGCCCTGATTATTAGGGGCAGTTCTTCAACTGAACTTGCGGTAATGCCGGGAAGTCCAGCTGACAAAATTGATCTTCGGGAAAATGATATTATTTTAGAAGTTGACGGAAAACGAATTGATGAAAAAAATACATTAGCTAAAGTAATTTTAAGTTCTCAGGTGGGGCAAGAAATTTCCCTTAAAATTTTATCACAGGGCAAAACTAAGAACATTAAGGTTAAATTAGAAAAAATACCAAGTAATCTTGATTAATGAAAATAAAGTCTCTTCTCTCAATTAAATTTGTTTTATTAACAGTTATCGTTGGGGGATCTATTTTTCTTCTTTTCTTTAATCCTTATTTGCAAATTAAGGACTGGGAAATTGAAGGGATTGAATCAGCGCAAAAGAGGAATGTAGCGGTTTTTTTAGAAAAATTGACTGATAAGAAAATTCTTTTTTTACCCCAAAATAACTTTCTTATCTTTCTAATAAAGCAAAACAGCATAACTAAATTATTGGAAACACAATTTAGAGAAATAGAAGATACATCTATCTCTCTCTTTTTTGATAAAAATTTTTTTAATAGAGTTAAAATTATCATTAAAGAAAGAACAAAAGATGGAATTATTTGTCCGTCTGCCCATGATGCTAACTGTTTTTTCTTTGATAAAACGGGGTTGCTGTTTAAGCAATCTCCTGAGAGCAGAGGCCCTTTTATTCTTAGCGTAAAAGATAACACTAAAGATAATTTTAGGGCTGGAGACAAAATAGAAAACGAAAATCTAGTCAATGCTCTTATTTATCTCAAAGAAGAATTTTCTGATATTACAGTCATCAGTATTAAAGAAATTAAAATCATCAATCAAAATTATGATTTTATTCTTCAGACTAATAATGACTGGAATATATATTTTGATCCGCAAGTCAGCATTGAGAGGCAATTGCATGTTTTAAAAACTCTTTTTGCCGAGAAAAAAATAAATGCCCAAGAGTCCTTAGAGTACATAGACCTAAGAATAAAGAATAAGGCTTATCTTAAAAGATAATCCTTGACGGAAAAATAAGGCTTATCTTAAGAGATAGGCCTTATATCAAACGATAAAGCATTTTTGTTTTTTATTCACTATGTAATTTTTTTGAATTAAAATTTTTCAAAT
>CAYNNF010000007.1:0-10752 GCA_964398685.1 uncultured Candidatus Saccharibacteria bacterium
TAATTATTATTTCAGGCGCTGTGCTGTTTTTACTATCTATGTTTTTTAAAGATAAATAGAAGAAAATAATTTTCAATTAGAAATTAAGAATTAGAAATTATCCTCATGCCATTTGAATCAAGATACAACAATTTAAATGAAAGGCAAAAATTAGCCGTAGATACCATAGACGGACCTGTTATGGTTATCGCTGGTCCTGGAAGCGGAAAAACGGAACTACTCAGTTTGCGTGTTGCTAATATATTAAAAAAAACAGACGTTTCTCCCAATAATATTTTATGCCTTACCTTTACCGATGCAGCTTCAAAGAACATGAGAGATCGTCTTGCCGGACTTATCGGAGTTAATGCTCATAAAGTTGCAATTCATACTTTTCATAGTTTTGCCCTTGATACTGTTTATAAATTTAGGGAGGAATTTTATCAATCTAGGCAAATGAAAGCGGCAGATGAAATTATTCAAATAGAAATATTAGGAAATATTTTTAACAAGATTTCTTTGTCAGATAAGATTAGCGCCAAAAATCCAGATGGCGCTTTTATTTATTTAGAAAGCGCTAAAAGGAGGATTGGCCAGTTGAAAAAATCTGGTATTACGCCAGATGAATATAAAAAAATTCTTCAGGCAAATGGCGTGGACTATAAAATCATTGAGAAAATTTTTGTTCCTATTTTTGAAGCTCGCATATCAAAGACTGTTCGCGATCAAATACCAAAAGCAATGGACGAACTTGATAAATCAGAAACATTTCCTCTTCCAATCACTCACACAAGCTTACTAAGCTACAAAGAGGTATTTTTGAGAATGCTTTTGTCTGCTTATGAGCGATCAATGGAAGAAAACAGCACAAAACCGCTCACTGAGTGGAAAAATAAATGGCTTAGAAGAGATGCGGACACTAAAAAATTATGTTTAAAAGACCTGTATCAATTAGAAAGAAATTTATCTTTGGCTAAAATATACGAAGAATATCAAAAAACAATGTTTGATTTAGGTTATATAGATTTTGACGACATGATTCTTGACGCCATTCAAACGCTTCAAAACAAAAAAGGCATGCTTGCCCAACTTCAGGAACAATATCAATACATTCTTGTTGATGAATTCCAAGATACCAATGAAGCGCAAATGAGAATTATCTATCTTCTTTCCGATAATCCCGTTAACGAAGAAAAACCCAATATTATGGTAGTGGGAGACGATGACCAAGCGATTTATAAATTTCAAGGAGCTGAAATTAATAATGTTTTAGAATTCAAGAAAAAATATCCAAAAACAAAATTAATTACTCTTGTCAAAAATTACAGATCTACTAGTCCTATCGTAAAATTTGCTCAAAGCATAATTTCTCAAGGAGAAGATAGGTTAACAGACCGACTAGAAGAGATAGAGAAAAAACTTGAAAGCGCTAATCCTGATATTAAAGATAGTACAATTATTGCGCATGTGTTTGATACGGCTTTGCACGAATACACATATATTGCTAACGAAATAAAATCTAAAATAGCCAATGGAGTAAATCCAAACGATATTGCGATTATCGCTAGGAATCATCGTCAGCTGGAAGTTATTGCCGAATATCTCCAATCAGAAAATATTCCCATTCAATATGAACGGCAACAGAATATATTAAACAATCCCCATATTCAGCAATTAATTCTTTTGGCGCGATTAATAGAATCTCTTTCGGAAAATAATGTTTATTATCAAAATGATTTGTTTCCAACGGTTTTATCTTTTCCATTTTGGGACATTGAACGCCAGACAATATGGCAACTATCTATTAATGCAAACGAAACCATAAAGACAAAAGAACAAGGAAGATGGATTGACGCAATGCTTAAAAGCGGTAATGTTCAGCTTAAAAATATTGCCAATTGGTTTTTGGAAGTATCAAGTAAAGTCAAAACACATTCTTTAGAAATATTGATAGATGATTTAATTGGTCCTTCAGAAGAAAAACAATCTTTTACTTCTCCATTTCGCCGATATTATTTTCACAAAGATCAATATAAAAAAAATCCGCGCGCTTATTTGCAATTTTTATCGGGACTAAGCGCTTTTGTCCACGCGATAAAATTATATAGCGCAAAAACAAGCATGCCGCGCTTAGCCGATATGATGCATTGCGTTGATATGTACGAAAAGCACAAACGTCCTATTATAGACACAAGTTCGTATCTGAGCGGAACAAATGCGGTAACGCTTTTATCGGCGCATAAAGCAAAAGGCCTTGAATTTGATACAGTTTTTGTAATTAATTGTCAAGAAGATATTTGGGCAAAAGCGCAGAAATCTGAAATGATTTTATTTCCCAAAAATCTTTCTATTGATCCGGCAGGAGATGTTTTTGATGATTATTTGCGTCTTTTTTATGTTGCGCTGACGCGCGCAAAAAGACACCTTTACACCACTAGTTATCTTAAAAAAGAAAATGGCAAAGATTCGTTAAGAGTAATATTTCTTGAGGCGGCTCTTTCTAAAAAATTATCGCCCAACATTCAATCTGTTCGCCAGAACATATCTGTTCAAAGCGCCATAAAAATTTTAGAAAAAACTGTTTTTAAAACAATTTTTCCTCTCGCTATAGATGAAAAAGCTATCCTAAAACCTTTGGCAGATAAATATATTATGAGCGTAACGCATCTTAACAATTTTCTTAACACCCTCAAGGGCGGACCTCATTTCTTTTTTGAACAAAATTTCTTGCGATTTCCTCAAGCGAAGACAACAAGTATGTCGTATGGCACAGCAATGCACGCGACCATAGAAGCCATTTATATTTATTTACAAATCAATAAAAAACTTCCTGCGTTAAAAGAAATAAAAACTATATTTCAAAAGAACTTGGAAAGAGAAAGAATGAACAAAGAAGATTTTAAAAAGTATTTTGCAAAAGGAAACGATGTATGGAAAATCTACTTCAAAACAGCAAAAGATCGTATTGACACGTCTCACTGGATAGAAACTAATTTTAGAACACAACAAGTAATGATTGAGAATGCTCATATTGCGGGAAAAATAGATAAAATAGTTCCAGACGAAAAAAATAAAACTCTTGAAGTTTATGATTTTAAAACTGGGAAATATCACAAAGGTTGGAAAGGAAAAGATCAAATGCAAAAAATTCAGCTATACGAATACAAGAGGCAGCTTATATTTTATAAGCTTCTTGTTGAAGGATCTCGCGATTATTCATCTTATGAGGTAAATGCGGGATATCTTGAGTTTCTATCCCCTACTCCTAAAAATGAAATACTGCTTCTTCCTTATAAAATTACCGGTGAAGATATAGAAAGATTAAAAAAATTGATTATAGCTGTAAATGCAAAAATAAAAAAATTAGATTTTCCAGATATTAGCAAATACAAACAAACGCTTGATGGCATTATTGATTTTGAAAATGATTTGATTGACGGCATTATTTAAAAATTATATTTATGACAACATATCGGTATAATAAAAAAATCAGCATGAGGCGTTCTAGCAGGGAGTTTATTGCCATCGAAGAACCCAACGAGTTTGACTTGACTGAAGAGAAAAAAGAAGTTATAGATATGCTTGAAAATTCAAATAACAATATTTTTTTAACTGGCAGGGCAGGCACAGGCAAATCCGATTTTCTTAAATACTTCAGGGCGACAACAAAAAAGAATGTTGTTGTTTTAGCGTTTACTGGCGTTGCCGCTGTTAATGTTCAAGGACAAACTATCCATTCTTTTTTTAAATTTCATCCTCAAACAACGATTGATAGAATAAAAAAAAGACGGGGCAAGGGCGTTAAAATTTATAAAAAAATTGATATCATCATCATTGATGAAATCTCTATGGTTAGAGCAGATTTATTGGACTGTATTGACAAATTTATGCGCCTGAATGGACCTTGCGCGAATGAGCCATTTGGCGGCGTTCAAATCTTGGCCATTGGAGATTTATTTCAGCTACCTCCCATAGTAACAAAAGGCGAAGAAATATTTTTTACACAGGTTTACAAAAGTCCCTATTTTTTTGACTCAAAAGTTTATCAACAATTTAGCTTTGTAAAAAAAGAGCTGACCGAAATGTATCGACAAGATAAAGAAGAGCAAAACAGATTTATAAAAACTTTAGATAATTTGAGAGTTTGTTCTTTTGATTTTAATGATATTGACTTAATCAATTCAAGGTTTGATCCTGATTATAAAAAGCCAGAAAATGAACTTATTATTTCACTGGTCCCAACCAACAATATGGCGGATTTTATTAACATGGAAGAATTGTCTAAGTTGTCAACAAAATTGCAGACTTATGCGGGGATGATTACTGGCGAATTTAAAGAGAGGAATCTTCCTACTGCTCAAAAACTTTCTCTTAAAGAAGGCGCTCAAATTATGCTATTGAATAATGATTCTCGCCAAAGATGGATTAATGGCGATATTGTAAAAATTATCAAGACAAATCAGCAGTCCGTAAGAGTATTATTTGATGATGGTACTTTTGATGATATTACTAGTGTTGAGTGGGATTCAATTGAATTTATTTTTGATGAAAAAACTCAAAAAATAGAGCCGAAAATAACTGGCAGTTTTACTCAATTACCGGTTAAATTAGCTTGGGCGGTGACAATTCATAAAGGGCAAGGAAAAACTTTTGATAAAGTTCACATTGATTTTGGTCATGGAACTTTTGCTCCCGGACAGGCGTATGTTGCCTTAAGTCGATGCAGGACATTAGAAGGAATAGTCCTAACTTCGCGAATAAAAGAAAGTTATGTATTCACTGATGACAGAATAAAGGAATTTATGAATATTGAAATTGATGGTCGATTGGATATGTGGCAGAAAGATGAAACTTAATATGTTTTATTCAATAAATTTGTGTTATAATAAAATTAGTGCGGATGTTATCCGTATTTATGAGTTTTAATTGTTAAAGAACCTTTGAATCTTAAAAAAATTTGGGTTTTAAAAAAAACATTTATGAAAAAAACATTTATAATTTTGTTTGTTGTATTAATATTAGTAGTGCCAGCTATTGTTGGCGCTGCGCAGAATCAGCAAGGCATTCATGAAGCAGGCACAGGGACGGAAAGTATTGAAACACAAGGAAAAAATCAGAGCACGCAAACTCAAACTCAAAATCAAGGAGAAGCAACAAATTTACAACAAAAACAAGAAATTGAATTGGAAAATTCCGAGTCAGAGCAAATCGATAAAAATATAAATCAAAAATCGCAAGCTCAAAACGAAAGAGCGCTTTCAAGAAGAAGCCAAGTGGCTAATGCTGTTCAAGCGATGGAAAGAGTTGCTACCAATAACCAAGGAATTGGCGACCAGGTCAGAATTATTGCTCAAAATCAAAATAAAATTCAAGAAGAGGCCGAAAAAGCTTTAAAAACTACACAAAAAAGAGGTGGTTTTGCTAAATTTCTCATCGGACCAAATTACGGAGAGATAAAAACCGTAGAAGACCGTTTAGAGAATCATGTTCAAAATGTGAACGAATTAAAAACGCTAAAAGAACAAATTCAAGATTCACCAGACGCTGTCTTACTTGATAAACAGATTCAAGTTATGGAGGAAGTTACAGCGGAACTTAGGGGAGAAGTAGCAAGTGAGAAAAGAGGCTTTAGTCTATTTGGCTGGCTATTTAGACTTTTATCAAGATAATTTATTTGGGTTTTCAGAAAATGATGACGAACTGTGAATTTCTGTAACAAAAAACTCTCGCATTATTATGGTGCGGGTTTTTTTTGTTCACTGACACATAACATTGATTGCTATTAATCAATATAAGTGATAAAAATAGAAGAACCTCCGGATTTTACTAAAGTAAAAAATTATGAAAAATTTAAATGAACGACAAGATCATTTTTTTAGAGAAGCGAAAAAACAAGGATATCCTGCGCGTTCTGTTTATAAACTCAAAGAGATTGACCAGAAATTTAAACTTATTAAAAAAGGTAATTTTGTTTTGGACTTAGGGTGCGCGCCGGGATCATGGATGATGTACATATCTGAAAAAATAGGACATAGAGGCAAAGTATTCGGTGTTGATATTCAAGATATGAAAATAAAAATAAAGGAAAACATGGAATTTATTAGGGAAGATTCTAAAAAAGCCATCAAAAACGGAATGCTAAAAATTAAAAAGTTTGATGTGGTTGTTTCCGACATGGCGCCTAAAACAACTGGCATTAAACTCACTGATGTAGTTAATTCATTAGAGCTTGCCGAAGAAGCGTTTAAAATTGCGCAAAAAACATTAAAAATAAGAGGGCATTTTGTTGTAAAAATCTTTGAAAGCGAGGATACAATTCAATTTGTTAATATGTTGAAAAAGTATTTTAATACCGTTAAAAGATATAGTCCTCAAGCCACGAGAAAACAAAGTCGAGAATTTTATGTTGTCTGCAAGGATTTTAATAAATTGTAGCCGTACTTGCGTAAAAGACAAAGCGTGGAATTATGGAGAATAAACTATTAAAAAAAGAAATTAACTGGCTTTTAAAAGAAAAACACAACAATAAGCTGAACGAAAAAGCCAAAAAAGACATAAAAAAACTTGAAAAAGGATATCCTCTTGCCTATTTAATTGGCAATCAACCTTTTTTAAATTGTAAAATTGATTTAAAATACAAGCCCCTTATTCCTCGCCCTGAGACAGAATATTGGACAGAGAAAGTTATTGATGATATTAAAAATAATAGAAAGCAAGACATTAGATGTCTTGATATTTTTGCAGGTAGTGGCTGTGTTGGAATTGCGATATTAAAAAATATAAAAGGCATCAAAATGGATTTTGCCGACATAAAAGGAAAAAACTTAAAACAAATAAAACACAATTTAAAATTAAATAACATTGAGGGCAAACATAAATTTATTAAATCTAATCTATTTGATAGAATAAATGATAAATACGACTATATTTTTGCTAATCCTCCCTATATTGCCCATAATGATAAAAGTATTCAGCTCTCCGTAAAAAAATATGAACCTAAAAATGCTCTTTATTCTAAAAATAATGGATTAGAAATTATTGAAAAATTTTTAAGAAATGCCAATGGTTATTTAAATCAAGATGGAAAAATATGTATAGAATTTGGATATCAACAGAAAAAAAATATCGAAACTTTGCTTAAAAAATTTAAATACGAAAGATACAGTTTTTATAAAGACCAATATGGCAGGTGGCGATGGATAGAAATCAATAAATAGAAAGCGAAGGATTTCTCATTAAAAATTCATTATTCCGTCTTCCGTCAAGAACCGAAAGGTTCTTCTAATTCGTTATTCATAATTCATGAACCTTTCTTGCGGTATTATTGGACTTCCCAATGTTGGAAAATCAACTCTTTTTAACGCGCTTCTTTCGCGCCAGGTTGCCGATATGGCTAATTACCCTTTTTGCACCATTGAACCAAACACGGGCGTAGTTAAGGTGCCAGACAAAAGATTAGAAATTTTGTCTAAGATTTCAGAGTCAGAGAAAATTGTGCCAGCAGCAATTAAGTTTGTTGACATTGCCGGTCTAGTTAAGGGCGCTTCCAAAGGAGAAGGCCTTGGCAATAAATTTCTTTCTCACATCAGGGAAGTTAATTTGATTATTCATGTTATTAGATCCTTTGAAGATACAAATATTGCTCGCGCGGGAAGCGATCGGCCAGAAAGCGACTATGACCTGATTAATACTGAACTTTGTTTAGCAGATTTTCAAACAATTGAGAAACAAAGAGAGCCAAAAGGAATGTCTGATAAAGACGCTAAGCTTAAATGGCGTGTTATTCTTAAATTAAAAGAAAAATTAGCCAAAGGAATACCGATAAGAAATATTGACTTGGATAAAGAAGAAAAAGAAGCAATCAAAGAATTGAATTTAATCACCCAAAAAAAAGAAATAATTGTTTTAAATGTCTCAGAAACACAATTGTCCAATATTTCAAATACCGAACAATCTATCTCCTTCGGAGATGGGGAAAACAAAAAACCTATTGTCATTTCAGCTAAAGTTGAATGCGACCTTATTGGACTTAAAAACGAAGAAAAAAGTGAATATTTAGAGAGCTTAGGAATTAAATCTTCGGGACTTGAGAAACTCATCAAAAAAGCTCACGAAACCTTAGGATTAATAGACTTTTTAACTACGGGAAAACAAGAAACAAGAGCATGGACAATCAAAAAAGGAGCTATGGCGCCCGAAGCGGCCGGAACAATCCATACAGATTTTCAAAAAGGATTTATTAGAGCGGCTGTAGTCAGTTTTGACGATTTTGTTAAACACAATGGTTGGAAAGCATTAAAAGAGACGGGCAAGGTTCGTTTTGAAGGCAAGGATTATGAAATGAAGGAAGGAGATATTGTTGAGTTTTATCACAATTGATTTGAGTATAAAACGAGGTGTAGATGTCCGACATCTACACATCTACACTTTTTTATTAACGAACGTACGGACGGACGAACATTAGAATAGTAAATACCAAACATTAAAAAAAGACCGACTGGTTGTCGGTCTTGTTAATCTGTTAAAGAAGGAGCCATTTTTATATCTCTTTTTCACTCATCTTACTTCCTCCCGTTTGCTACACCTTATCAACTATTTCCATTGATAGTTCTGCTAATTTTTTATCTAAACATCTGCGATCAAATTCTTCTACTGTTTTTCTTCCCAATTTTTCTTTGAGCTTCTCCAATAACTCATTATAGCTAAATGGTTTTCCGACCTTTATGCTGGTATGGCGAGCTTTGAAAGTAAGAACTTTTTTTGGAGTTTCGTTATTTTCTTTTCCATAACAACCCCAAGGAATAATATTGACCGGCCTAATAAATAAGTTATATCTTTTGGCAAGAATGATAAAACCAGGATTAATGTATCTTTCTTCGGGACGGGTCGCGCCTTCGGGAAAAATAATTATAAATTTAATCTTACCATATTTTAATGCGCCGGTAATAAGCCTTACATCTTTAGGCGTTGGATTGCCTCTGTCAACAAAGACAATATATTTGCCGTTAAGAAGTTTTAATAAGCAAGGATTTTTTTCAATCCACTGGAGCGCTTTAAGTCCTTTTCTGGCGACAAACAACGATCTACTTGTAATTACCGTCAATGCAATCAGGGGAATGTCCCAACGGCTTCTATGGCGGGCGATCACGATTTGGCAACCATAATTAAGATATTTCTTCTTGCCGGGGATTAACCAAGTTCCGCAAAGAAAGATAAACGTTACAATGTGGAATAATCCTTTGGTAATCCAGAAGACAAGAAATCCTGTAATACTTGTTTTGAAAGCTCTCTTCTTGCGCATTGAAACACCTCCTTTTAGAAAATGACATTGTTAGTAATCCATAAAAAAACCGTTAGAAGGGTGTTTGCGCTAAACTTTTCCAAAGAGTTGCCCTCCTAACAGTTTGATTTACAAAAGAACATATTTCTAAAATTGTTGTAAAACCCTGCCAGCAGCTTATATGTGAAAGAGGGGGAACTCAAAGAAACTCTAAGACACAGTTCGCCAATCTGGCAGGGAAGCCTTGAACCAACCTATCTTGCTATAATTTTAATATAAAAAAAAGAAATGTCAATTCTTTAGTAATTTTTATTATAAAAATTAATTAAATAATTATGGATGTCATACAGTCATAAGCTTACAAAAAAACAGGGGTAATCGCAAGCTATCTGCAATTACCCCTAATTTGACGAGCTATTAACTGATATTGAAAGGCGCGATACTTCCTTTGGAAAGAAAATCCATTGTTTTAACAGCAAGCTCATATGGAGTTTCAACGGACTTAAAGTATACAGTAAATGTTATGCATGCTTCCTCAACAAGATGTTGAGGTATTGGAAGCTTTCTTGCTCGACATGTGTCTTTTATCAAACGCACACATCCTGCAAGGAGACATCTAATGCTACACTTGTCTCGACCACTGAAGTCCGTCAGAGCTTTTACTAAAGCTATTTCTTCGCTTTTTTTGCACATCAGCATTCCCCCTCTTTCTGAGTAGTTAAGATCTAGTGGAATTGCGGAATTCCCTTAACACTCTAAGAGAGATTGTCTCGTCTTTGTTTCTAAAGAACCACCTCCTTATTTAAGTACTATCAATGTCACCTCCTTAATATAAGTATGCTCATTGTAAGATATCCACAGATAGAAGTCAAGGAAGGTTGTTGATAAGTTGCGCCGATTTCAAGATAAGTTTATGATTAAGATAATATGCAAATTCTTAAGGTCATTCCTATAACAAAAATTTTTTTGCCTCAAATGCAAATTTTAACATATTTTTCAACACTTCCAGTAAAGATTGGCTCTTTAATTTTAATAACACTAAGAAACAAAAAAACACTGGGATTAGTCACGGAATCTCAAGAGTTAAAGCAGGCTAAAATGTCAGTTAGAAATGCAAATTTTACTTTAAAAAAAGTTAATCAAATTATTAATTCAGAAGAAATAATTGATGAAAAATTAATGAAACTTATTAATTGGACATCGGGCTATTATTGGGAACCACTAGGCATTATCGTAAAAAGCGTTTTACCTGCTGTTTCTCTAAAGAAATGGAAAGAAATAAGTTTTCAAGATCAAAAAAATTTTAAATATCACACAAAATCAAAAATAAGAACCTCTCGCTTCGCTCAAGAACCCTGCCTACCGGCAGGCAGGCTTAACGGGGGAGTAAGAACCTCTTGCTTCGCTCAAGAACCCTGCCTACCGGCAGGCAGGCTTGACGGGGGAATTAAAAAAGAATTTTTAACAAAAATTTCTGAAAAAACGCTTTTTTT
>CAYNNF010000007.1:10852-18042 GCA_964398685.1 uncultured Candidatus Saccharibacteria bacterium
ACGGGGGAATTAAAAAAGAATTTTTAACAAAAATTTCTGAAAAAACGCTTTTTTTGAACATCAAAAAATATTTAAGACAAAAAAATCAGATATTATTTCTCTATCCTGAGATTGCAAAATTAGAAGATTTTTATCAAAAACTTCCCAAAGACATTCAAGAACAAACAGTCGTTTATCATAGTAATATAAAAAACAAAAAACTTTGGGAAAATTGGAAAAAAATTTATCAAGGCAATTCCTGTCTTATCTTATCAACGCGCCAAGGAGTATTCTTGCCCTTTAAGCGCTTAAGCATTATTTTGGTTAATGGGGAAAGTTCTTTATCGTATAAATCATGGGATCAACACCCTAAAATTAACGCTAAGCACATTGCCTTAAAATTAGCAGAAATTCATAATAGTAATATTGTCTTCACAGACACGGCTCCCTCCCTTGAGGCCTATTGGAACATCAAAAAAGAACGGTACATAAATACTGAACATAAAGATTTTTTGCTGGAGGAAAAACAAAAAATTGAGATCGCAGACATGAAATCAATTATAGAAAAAAATGAAAAGAATTTTTCTTATTTCTCACTTTTAACTGTTGATGCTATTAAAAAAGCGCTTTCTGAAAAAAAGAAAATTCTATTTCTTCAGAACCGTCGGGGTGGAGCGACTTATATTTTTTGTAAAGACTGTGGTTATTTTTATCAATGCCCGAAATGTGAATTTTCATTAGTCTATCATTATGAAAAAAATAAACTTGTTTGTCATTGGTGCGGATATGAAGAAAACCCTCCGCAAATTTGCCGTAAATGCCAAAGTCATAACTTAAAATATTCAGGGCATGGAACTCAAAGAATCAAAAAAGAAATTAATGCTTTATTTCCTGAAATCCCTATTTATTTACTGGACAACGACACAACTCCTTTATATAAAGACAAGGTTGAAATGTATAAAAAATTTAAAAAAGAGAAACAAAGCGCTCTTTTAATAACTACAAGTTCAATTTTAAGTATGCCTCTTGCCAAAATTGAGCTGTCTGTTTTCTTAAATTTTGATTTGATTTTTAATATTCCTGATTTTAGCGCGAATGAATATGCGATACAATTTGTTAAAAAAATAAACAATATCTCGCGAAAAATAATCATTCAGACATACGAGCCCAATAATATTTTAATAAGAATGATAAAGACTGGTAAATATGATAAAATATACGAAAAGGAGTTATTTTTAAGAGAGAAAATGAAATATCCGCCTTTTTGGCAGATGATAAGGTTGCAATACAAAAATAGAAATGAAATGAATGTAAAAAAAGAGTCCGTTCGTCTTTATAATATTTTGAAAAAATCTTTAAAAGGCGACAAAAACACTCAAATCTTAGGTCCGCTTCCTTCTTCTCAGTATAAAATTAAAAATTATTATCAGAGAATTATTATTATAAAAATCAAAAAAGGACAGCTTAAGACAAGAAATCTTATTTTAATGCTCGTTCCTTCTAAGTGGGACATTGATGTTGATCCAATTAAAATCTAAATCATGTCTTTTATCTATAATTTATGATTAAAGAAATAATAACAGAGCCGAACCAAATTTTAAGAAAAAAATCGCAAAAAGTAACTGATTTTAGCAATTACGAGATCAAGAAGCTTATTCAAGACCTAAAAGATACTCTTATTGCTTGCAAGGAAGGGTTAGGATTAGCAGCTCCACAGATTGGGATTAATCTAAGAATTTTTGCGTTAAATATAAAAAACGAGATTTTAATTTTTATTAATCCTGAAATTACCCATTTTTCTACAAAAGAATCGCCAGAAGAAGAAGGATGTTTAAGCGTTCCGGGAGTAGCTGGGAAAGTTGATCGAGCCAATAAGGTGGTAATGAAATATTACGATGAAAACGGTAAAAAACACAAAGTTAAAGCAAAAGGAATTATTGCTCAAACCTTTCAACACGAAATTGACCACCTAAACGGAATTTTATATATTGATATAAAAAAATAGAGGCGACACTCGTCGCCTCTATTAGGAACTATTTTTGTCGGGAAAACACCTCTTTTCCCCGTCCATTCCAATCATTCGGCATTTCTATCACCTTCGCTTTTACTTTTCCTGTTTCCTTATCAACAGACATTACTTGAATTTTGATTTGGTATGGAGTGTCATCTCGTCTCTTCCCACAACAAGGGCAAATATTGTCCTTGTCTTCGGGAATGAATAAATTAATCTCTTCTCCTTTAACAATAGTATAAATACAGCGACGGCATATCTTTACCTCAAGCAATTGGCCTGGATGGATCAAAGTACTATTTTCCTGAGTTTTCATTATTGCCTCCTATTCCAAACATAACATACTATAATTTAAAAGTCAATAGATTGAAGAGAATCCCCAGCATTCCTATTCATAATTCACTATTCATGATTCATCAACTTAAGCTCATTTTCTACTAATGTTTTTATCTTACTGCCGTCAGCCCTGTCTTTAACCTGATTCATTATTGCTCCCATAATCTTTCCTATTTCAGCCATAGATTGAGCGTCAGTTTTGATAATTGTTTCCTTAATAATGTCCAAAAGCTCTGTTTCGCTTAATTGCGCCGGCAAATACTTCTTGATAATTTTAAGTTCTTGTTTTTCATTCTCTGCTTTCTCGGGGCGATTGCCTTTTTCGTAAAGAGTTATTGCCTCTTTTCTTTTTTTCGCTTCTTGCGTCAAAACAGCGAGAATATTTTGTTCTGTTAGTTCCTTATCTTTGCCAATTTTAATTTGTTCGTTATACAAAGCAGACAACAAACCACGCAATACCAATGATTCTTCTTTTCTTCTTCCTTTCAGCGAAGCGTTTAAATCAAATTTAATTTTTTCTTTTAAATTATTGTTCATAGATTCTTTATGCCGTCTTCCGTCAAGCCTGCCTGCCCTGTCTGCCGACAGGCAGGCGGTAGGCAGGGTTCTTGAGTGTAACGAAAGGTTCTTCTTAATCATTGTTTAATTTCTTTTTTGGAATTCTTTTCTTATTCTTTCACGGTCAATTTTTTTTCCTTTTTCAATTTCTCCTAATTTTAAAAGTCTATACCTTAATCCGCCAATTTTTTTACGCCAAAGAGCAGAGGCCTTTTTTTGTCGTTCAGATTTTGGCTCTCTATAATATCGTTTTTTGCGCACTTCTCTTAAGATGCCGCTCTCCTTAACTGTTTGAGAAAAGCGTCTAATGAGAGAACTAGAATTTTCTTTTTCAAATTTGGTCACTTTTACCATATAAAACACCTCCTTTGTTTTGTAATACGATCATTTGATTTAATCATTTTTAACTTTATTTTTAATAAGTTTTATTTTAGTTATTTTTTCTTTTGAATGCGAAGCATAGGAGTTTTTCGCATAATTGTTCTTATTTTTTTAGGAAGTTCTTTAACAGAAATTATTTCTTGAGTACCCGCAATTCTATCTCGTAAAATAACACAATTTTCTAAAGCTTCCTTTTGGCTCACAATTACCATAAATCTTACTTTTAATTTTTCGGCTACTTTTTTTTGAGCGCTTATGCTTTCCTTAGAGAAAGCTTCATAAATAAGAAAGTTTTCTTTACGCAATTCCTCCATTAATTTGAGTGCTCTTTTTTGTCCGAAACTGCCAAGATGAGCTAAAAATATTTTCTCATGCTCTTTTTTGTCAAAATGAATCTCTTTTTCTTTTATATAAGCAATCAAACGTTCAATGCCAAAAGCAACTCCGGTTGCAGCCATTTCTTTGCCGCCAAGAGTTTGAATTAAATAATCATATCTTCCTCCACCGCCCAAGGCTTCTTTAGTCTCATATTTCTTGCTTTGCGGCAAAATCTCGTAAACAGCGCCGCTATAATAATCAAGTCCTCTTACTAAAAATGGATTGAAGATATACGGTATGTCTAAAAAATCAAGAAATTCCAAAAGTTTTTCAAAGTCATAGCGGCATTTTTCGCATAAAGAATCAATAATTTGAGGCGCGTCATTAGCTATTTTTTGACACTTTTCGTCTTTAATATCAAAAATCCTCAAAGGATTAATCTGAATTTTTCTGCGGTAATCGCCAGGCACCTTCTTTAACTGGCCCGATAAATAACTTTTTAAATTTTTGATATAATCTACGCGACATTCCCTACAACCTATGCTATTAATATGAACCGTTAAATCTTTAATTGAAAGCTCTTTAAAAATGACAAAAGCGATCTGAATAATTTGAGCATCCGTTATCGGTTCATGACTGCCGATAACTTCAAATCCAAATTGATGAAATTGGCGCAAGCGATTATGTTGGGGCTTCTCGTGGCGAAACATCGGTCCGATATAATAAAAACGCAAAGGATGAGGCCTATTCTTCATTCCATTTTCAATGTATGCCCTGACTATCGGCGCAGTTCCTTCAGGTCTCAGGGTTAATTTGTCGCCACCCCCGGTTTTCAAACTAAACATTTCTTTTTGGTCAACAATATCCGAAGAAATGCCAACGCTTTTGGTAAAAAGGTCAGTAGATTCAATAATGGGGGTATCAATTCTCTTAAAAGAATAATAATGGGCAACTTTACTTAAAGTCTCGCGAATTTTATCCCAATAAATTTGATCTTCCGGCAAAATATCAGTTGTCCCTTTTGGTCTTTGGTATTTTAATTTAGCCATATTAGAAATATTAAATATAAAACTTAATAATTTTAATTCTTTAATTTTTACTCTTCCGTCAAAAATTCTTTAATTTTTATGTTTTTCACATCGTATTTAAACCAAGATTATAACTTGGGGTAGAAAATGTTTTTGCTTCTTCAAAGGGCCATATACGGAAAAGAACTTTGCCCACAATATATTTTTTTTCAAGCTCTCCCCAGCTGCGCGAATCAGAACTATGCAAACGATTATCGCCCATCATAAAATAACTATTATTATCTAATTTTTTTTCAATATTGCCGGGAGTATTCTCGCTGTCAATATAATTAGATTCACTTAAAACAAAACCGTCAGGATATTCTTTGTTAATAATTAATACCTGTCCATCGGATATTTTGATGGTTTCGCCTGGCAAACCGATAATTCTTTTAATATAAAATTGTTTAGTGT
This sequence comes from uncultured Candidatus Saccharibacteria bacterium, assembly GCA_964398685.1. Taxonomy (GTDB): domain Bacteria; phylum Patescibacteriota; class Minisyncoccia; order JBAYJV01; family JBAYJV01; genus CAYNNF01. Next base: position 15,917 of record CAYNNF010000007.1, read on the forward strand.
TCTGGGGAAAGTGAAAAACCATCACCTCTCCCCTCTTAGGTGCCCTGAGATGATATGTTAATTCATCAATGATGAGATAATTGCCATCTTGAAAAGAAGGCTCCATACTTGATCCTTTAACAAAAAAGGGTTGAATAATGTAGTATCTTATCGGTATAATGATAATCAGAGATATAAAAATAATTTGGATAAATTCCCAAAAAAATAAAAAGAGCTTTTTCATCAATTGATATTACGTATTAAATGTCATTTTAACAAATTTTTAAACTTCAATCAAATGCGAAAAAAAGCATTAGAAATTTTAAAAAATTTAGGCCTTGTTGCGATTTTCTTAACGCTTTTGTTGTTGATATTTTATATTCCCCAAAATCGTGACTTTGAGGTTAATAAGCTTAATCCTAAATCTTTATTAAATCTTGGAAAAATTTTGCGCCTTAGCTTTAATTCTGAACAAGAGTTATTAACAGATCAAGATGGTTGGACTAATGTTTTGGTATTAGGCCGGCCGGGTAAAAACAACCCTGCGCCTAATTTAACCGACAGTATTATTCTTGCTTCTTTCAAGGACAACAAGGCGCTTTTTATATCAATTCCCAGAGATCTTTATGTAAAAATTCCTCAAGGCGGAAATTATAGAAAGATTAATTCTTTAATTTCTTTAGGTTATGACCAATCAGTTTTTAGAGAAGTAGTGGCATCAATTACGGGTATATCGATTCATTATTCTATACTCGTAGACCTTGAGCTGTTAAAGCAGATTACAGATTATTTAAATGGAGTAAATCTTTTAGTTAAGGAAGACATTTATGACCCTCTTTTCCCCGGATTAAATAATAGCTATGATCCTTTTAGAATTGAAAAGGGTTGGCGCCATTTAGACGGAGAGACCCTTCTAAAATATGTAAGAACGCGTTATGGTTTTGAGGGAGATTTCGGTCGCATGAAGAGACAGCAACAAGCATTAGCCAGCATTAAGGCAAAAATCAGCAATTTAAATAGTTTTCAAAATTTTAACTTTATTTTGTCTCTTTATAATAAATTTCAAGATCATATCAGCGCCGAATTAAGCATTGCCGAAATAAAAGGACTTTGGCAAAAGACGCAAAAGTTAGACATCGCTTCTTCAGGCGCTTTTTCTCTTACTTCGCAAGACCCTAATCTTTTAAAAGAATCTTATGTTTCAACTAATCAGGGCAGAATGTTTGTTTTATTTCCCAAAGATGGTCTTGACAATTATACAAAAATTCAAAATTATGTCAATCAAATTTATGAATCACATTAAAAGTTTCTTTAAGCGCAAACAAACAGATAAAATTCTTATTTTCGGGCTGGGTAATCCTGGCAAGAAATATAATTTATCTCACCACAATATCGGAAGAATAGTCGTTAATTTTTTAGCAAAATCTAATAATTGCCAATACAAATATTACAAAAAATTCAAGGCATTTTTAGCTGAAACTACAATTAATAACAAAGATATTATTTTAGCTAGATCGGAGGATTTTATGAATGTTTCGGGGGAACCATTAAGAGCTATAAAAGATTATTATAAAATACCAGAAAAAAATATTTGGGTTATTCATGACGATATTGATATTGCTTTTGGCAAGATTAAGATCAGCCAAAATCAGGGCGCGGCAGGTCACCACGGTGTTGAATCAATTATTAAACATTTGGGAAATAACAATTTTAATCGCATAAGAATTGGCATCTGGGGACGGCCTTTTTCTGAAAAAAACAAAAACATAACTCAAAGTTATGTTATGAAGCGTTTTAACAAAGAAGAGCAGACAAAATTAAACGATATAAACAAAATTGCAGTCTCTATAATAGAGAGCGCAATTAATAATTAACTATTTCGTGAATGTTTCATTTCTTTTGCTAATCCCGCCTACGAGCGTTAAGGATAAACACAGTTGCGCTTATCCCTGATCCTTACCGCCTAGTAGAGCTAAGGAGGGATTGCTCTATTTCGGCACTCATAGGCAAGATTAGAAAAAGAAACTTTTATATTATCTGTTCATATTATAATCCTTTAAAACTCATTTGTCAATGGTTTGTGGTATTTTTCTTCAATATTAACGAAATTCTTAATTTATTCTGGGATAAACCCAAGATCGTTTTTT
>CAYNNF010000007.1:18142-52500 GCA_964398685.1 uncultured Candidatus Saccharibacteria bacterium
TTCAATATTAACGAAATTCTTAATTTATTCTGGGATAAACCCAAGATCGTTTTTTTAGAAAATGAAACAATGAATAATTCTTTTTTAAAGAAAAAGGCGACTTACTAAGTCGCCTTTGTTCCATCTTTTTTTGATGGAATTAGCATCTTTATTATACTTACAAGCACTACTGCAATTGCAATCGCGATACGAGTTACACGCCATGAGTCAGGCATAATTGATACAATTGCTACCACTGCAAGCATTAAGGGAGTAAACATGCTATTCCAAGATAGAACTTTTCTATTTGTCCAATAGATAAAAATAAGTGTCAATGATCCGAATGCAACCACAAAATAACTTAAGCCCAAATGAGAAAAATCAAAAGAACTAACACATACTCCAAATGCAAGCATTGCTATTCCAATAAAAAACGCAACCAACCGAGGCACTCCTTGTTTCATTTCCTCCCCCTTTTTAAATAACTACTCACATCTTATAACTTTTTAATTTACAAGTCAAATAATTTAGAATATTATTGATTGAGAATTGGTTAATAAAACTAATGAAAAATTTTTGGCAAAAATTAAAAAAACCAATAATCTGTTCTGCTCCAATGTCGGGAATAACTGATGCCGCTTTCAGGCGAATTTTAGCAAAATATGCTAAACCTGATATAATGTTTACAGAATTTGTTTCTTGCGACGGTCTTTGTAGTGATGGCAAAGAGAAACTTTTATTGCAACTAAAATATGATAAATCTGAGAAGCCAATAGTTGCTCAACTTTTTGGCTCAAAGCCAGAAAATTTTTATGATTCAGCCAAACTCTGCGCAAAACTTGGTTTTGATGGGATTGATATTAATATGGGCTGTCCTGATAAGAATGTAGTTAAACAAGAGGCAGGCGCTAATTTAATTCAAAATCTTGCGCTGGCTGGTAAAATTATTCAATTAACAAAAAAGGGCACAGGCAATCTTGCTGTGTCCGTGAAGACTAGATTAGGTTATAATAAAATTGAAACAAAAGAATGGATTAGTTTTTTACTCAAGCAAGATTTAGCGGCTATTACAATTCATGGCAGAACGAAAAAACAAGGATATGTAGGAAAAGTTTATTGGAATGAAATTGAAAAGGCAAAAAAAATAGCGTGGAAAATATCGTCAAAAACTTTAATCATCGGCAATGGTGATGTTAAAACATTAAAGGAGGCCAATTTCTTAGCGAAGAAATATAACTTAGATGGAATTATGGTTGGACGCGCTTTATTATCTAACCCCTTTTTATTTAATAGAGAAAATTCAATTGTATTTAAAAAAATAGAAATTTTAATTGAACATGCTCGCTTATTTGAAAAACTTTATCCTAATAGAAATTTTTCAGAAATAAAAAAATTTTATAGAGCTTACATTTCAGGATTTGCCGGAGCAAGCAAGTTTCGGCTTAAACTGATGAAAGCTAATAATGCTAAAGAATTAGAACAATATGTAAAAGAGCAATAAAGAGAAAGTTTTTGCGTGGCAAACTATTTTAAGCTATAATAATCACATAAATAACACTTAATTTTTATTTTATCAAGATTATGAAAAAAAGAAAAACTTTAATCAAAGATTTTTTCGCTTTTAACGAAATGATCAGCTTAATGCTTATTAAATTTATTTATATTGCAGGCATTGTTGCTGTTATTGGCTGGGGAATTAGCTTAATGATTAATGGCAATATTGTTAATATTATCGCCGGCGTTCTTGTCTTAATTTTTGGCAATCTTTTTTGGAGGATCTGCTGTGAATCATGGATTCTTTTTTTCAGTATGCACGATCTTGTAAAGAAAACTGAAAAACATTTAAATATTTTAAGCGATAGCATAAAAAGATAAAAAATAGGCAAAAAGCTTGACAAAAATTTTAAAGAGAGTAAGATGAGGACATAATAAAGTTCTTAATAGATATTCAGAAGATGGGTAGAGACACGATGTGTTTCTACTCTGAGGGAGAAGTAAAGGACAGGTATTTGCCCAAGTCTGGATACAATCGGAGCCGGCTTCATTGATAGGTCTTTCCAGCCGGGAGAAAAGATCGGAGCAATTCTCATCGTTGGATAATTGCTCGGCAAACGATCTAACTCTAAGTCCTCTTGAAAAGCATGCTCTGGAGGAATTGTTCTGATGTATCAGCTTCCCTCTTTGTGGCCCAGCTCGCGGAGCTGGGCCTTTTTTAATGAATAAATGAATATAAAAAAACATATATTGGAGGCTCAGCCTCCAACATATTTAAATTTCCAATTTATTCTTATATTCCTAATTTTTCTTGATCAAGAATTTTATTCAATAACGCGTCTGCTTCTTTATTTTGTTCTCTGGGAATTTGGATAAATTCAATTTTAGATTTCATATCAATTTTTCTATTCCAGGCTTCTAAGAATAATTTCTGAATGCCGGAATTTTTTATTTTATATTCGCCCTTCATCTGGCGAATCATTAGTTCAGAATCTGAATAAAAACAAACCTTTTCGGGATGATAACGATTAATATGTTTCATAGCATAAATTAAAGCGCTATATTCGGCTTCATTATTTGTTGCCCTGCCAATGTCTTTATTTTGCTCCCAAATTGTTTCTCCTTCTTCGTTTTTAAAAACAATGCCAATTGCCGAAGGTCCCGGATTACCCCTTGACCCGCCGTCTGTATATACATTCAACAGTTTCATATATTGTAATGATACAAATTATTATTTTTTAGAAAGTTCTTCTCTTGATTCTTTCCAGTCAATGATTTTCAATGTTACTTGTTTTTTTCCCTTCCATTCATCAAACAAAAGCATAAAGACAAAATCATAACATTTATCTTTTTCAATGCCTTCCAGCCCCACGGTATTCTGGAAAAGAAGCGCTTTTAGATAATATTCTTTGTCTGCTTCTATTTTTTTTAATTGCAGGATTAAGTGTTGGCTTCTTTTACCGACCTTTCTTTTTTCTGTCACTATTGCCTTTTTTATTATAAAAACCGGTTCGGAATTGCCTTCTCCAAAAGGAGCTAATTCTTCTAAAACTTTTCTTAATTTATAATCTATGCTTTGAAAATCTATTTCGCAGTCTATTTTTAATTTTGGCGCAAGTTTTTTTCCTTTTAATATTTCATTTATATTTTTTTCTAAACATTTTCTAAATTTTCCAAGCATTGCGTTTTTTATAGTAAATCCAGCTGCTCCCTTATGGCCGCCGTATGCTTCTAAATATGTGGCGCAACTGGTTAAAATATCTACAATATTAATCTCTGGAATGCTGCGGCACGATCCTTTTGAAAAAATATTCCCCTTTTTATAGATAAAGCTTGGCAAATAAAATTTATTTGTCAATTTTCCCGAAATAAGCCCCACGATACCCGATGGATAAGTTTTGCTTCCCCTAAGAATAAATTTTTTCCTTAGTTCTTTCTGGGTTAAGCTTTCCTGAATTTTCTTTGTAAGGATAGATTGAAGTTTTTGGCGCGCTTGATTTTTTTTATTCAATTCTTTAGAAAATTGCCGCGCTTGTTCAAAGGAAGAAGTGTTTAATAAATAAAAGGCCGTATTGGCGTCATCCATCCTGCCTGCGGCGTTTAAACGCGGACCAATGATAAAGCTAATTGTATATGAATCAATGTTTTTTACTAAAAAACGATTTTTCTTTTTATCAAGCCATTGAATCTTTATATCTTTAATGCCCGCGTCTTTTAAGAGAACTTTAAGTCCTCTTCGCCGTGTTTTAGCCAAGACCAAAAGACCATATTTAACTAATGTTCTATTCTCGCCAATAAGTTTCATCATATCTGCTATCGTCGCAATAGCAACCAAATCAAGCAACCATTTTTCTTCCTCGTGTTTAAACTTTAAAGGAAATTCTCTTATAATCGCAGTTGCAAACTTAAACGCAACGCCTGTTCCTGATAAATTTTTATTTGGATATTTATCATTTTTCTTCTTTGGGTTTAAAATAACATAAGCTTTTGGAATTTTTGATGGCACTATATGATGGTCGGTAATTATCATATCCATTCCCAATTTATTTGCCAGATCAACCTCTTTCTTGCTGCTTGAGCCACAATCTACGGTTACAATAAGGTTTACCTTTTTTTTCGCCAAATGATTGATTGCTTTTTCATTTAAACTATACCCTTCTTTTCTGCTGGGTATATAAACCATAGGATGCAGATTAATTTTTTCAAACACTTCGTTAAGAATTGTACTGGCGCAAATGCCATCCGCGTCATAATCGCCAAAAATTACAACCTTTTCTTTGTTAGAAATTGCTTTCTTAATGCGATGAACCGCTGATTTCATTCCCGAGAGAAGATACGGGTCATGAATATCTTTTTGATAGTCAATGGAAAGGAAATTTTCAATCTCCTTTTTTGTTTTAAACCCGCGACTATAGAGCAATTGCAAAAGCAAAGGATGATAGTCTTTAAACTTTTTCAAAAACTCCTTTGGCGCATTTTTATTAATTTTCCAAAGTTTGTTCATAAAAGAAATATGATTTTATTTTTCGCTCTGCTCAAAATACCATTTTAATATCTCGTCTGCAACCGGCGCCGCGGTCGCTGAACCGCCCCCGCCTTCTTCAACTAAAACAACTAAAACTATTTCCGGTTTTTCGTAGGGCGCGAAAGCAGCGAACCAAGCATGTGATTTAGACGCATCGCCAAATTGAGCTGTACCTGTTTTAGCTCCAGAAGCAACGGGAAGATTTTGAAGAATCTGCGCTGAACCCGTACGCACTGCTTCCCTCAGTCCTTCTTTAACAATATTAATGTTTTCATTTTTAAAATGGCTATTCGGAATAATCTCTGGATTTAATTTATTGAATGTTTCGCTTCCAGCAACTTCCTCAAGCCCCAAAAGTAGTCTGGGCTTATAGAGAGTTCCTCCATTAGAAATAAAACTATATAATTGAGCCACCTGAAGTGGCGTTAAAGAAATGTCTCCTTGGCCAATTGAAGCGTGATAGGTATCTCCAATATACCAATCCTCTTGTTTAGTTTGTTTTTTCCATGCTTTATCGGGAATTAATCCTGCGGCCTCCCCCTTTAAGTCAATGCCTGTCTTTTTTCCTAATCCCAATTTTTCTGAATAAAGTTTTATTTTCTCAATTCCTAATCCTTTAAATTCTTTATAACCGCCTCCAATAGTGTAAAAATAAACATTGCATGATTGTGCGATTGCCTTCTTCATGTCCGTAATTCCATGAGCCTTCCAGTCCCTAAAAATGTAACTTATACTGGGATTATATATATTGGGTATTTGTAAAAATCCAGGACAATCAATGCTTTTATTGGGATCTATGATGTTTTCCTCCAGCGCCGCTAGCGCAATAAGAGGTTTGAATGTGGATCCTGGGGGATATGTGCCAGAAATAACACGATTGAAAAAAGGATTATCTTCTGCGTAAAGCAATTTTTGAAAATCTTCCTGACTTATTCCCTGACTTAATTCATTACTGTTAAAACTAGGAAAACTCACCATGGCAAGCACATCTCCATTTTGAGGATTGAGGGCAATCGCAGCGCCTGTTTTTATTTCTTTCTTTTTTAATGTTTCTTCAAGGGTTTCGTAAACCTTTTTTTGTAATTCATAATCAATAGTTGTTAAAATATTCAACCCGTCTCGCGGTTCTTTTTTTGATAAAGGACGCGTTTGAACACCTATTGGAGAAACTTCCGTACTTTTAATTCCTATTTCCCCCCTGAGTAAATTTTCATAAACTAATTCTAATCCGCTTTTTCCAATATAATCTTCTCTAAGATAATTGCTTCCGCCTTTTAAAAATTCTTCTTCAGTGATCCTACCAACATATCCAAAAACATGAGAAAAAATTTTATCATCAATATAATCTCGGCTTTCTCTTAATTCAAGCTCAAGGCACGGCCAATTATCTTTTTGGCTCTTTATGCTAAAAACCTCCTTAGTATCAAGATTTTCTTTCAAAATGATTTTTTTTTGCTTTTCATCAGCGTTTATTTTATCTTCAATTTCTTTTCTTGATATGTTGAGTAATTCTGATAAATCGCTAACCATCTTTTCAGATTTTTCTTGCATTTTGTGATATAAATCTTTATCCAACCAAAGACTATATATAGGAATATTATAAACAATTTGATTTTGATTGCGATCATAAAAAATTCCTCGATGAGGAATAATCCAATCAATCTGAGAACGATTTTTCTCTGCTAACGATTGATAATATTGGGCGCCCTTAAATTGTAAAAAAATTACCCGAGTAATTAAAATCGTAAAAAAGAATAAGATTATTGCAAAAGGAATTACGAAAACACTTTTTTCTATTGGCAAAACTGTTTTTTTCCAATCATCGTTTGTTTTCTTGTAATCTTTTTCTAAATCGTGCTCTATAAAAACATCTTCAAAACTAATTGTTCTTTTTAACTGTTTGCCAAGATTATGCTTTAAAAACATAAAATTATATTTATTTTTTATATGTCGCTAAAATAATAAACATTGCCAACAAACTATTAATTAAACAACGCTCCAAGATTAAAACATTAAAGGCGAGAGGAATGTCAATCGCTATAAAAAAAATAACTTTTACTAATTCAAAAAAAGAAAATGACAATAAAACAAGTAAAAAAGATGACTTTAATTTTAAATTACGCAAAAAGTTTTGGCAAATCAAAATTAAAACAAAAGAAAAAGAAAGATACAAAAAGGTCTTGCTGCCTAACGGATAATTAGAAAAAAGATCATAAAATATACCGCCGAAAAAAGCCAAAAAATAAACTTGTTTAGGATTCTTGCTTAAAGACCAGAAAAACAAAGCTATTAAGAGCAAATCAACATAGCGAGATAAAAATAGGTAATCCAAAAGCGTAAACTGAATAAGAACAAGTAGAAAAACACCGATTAATTGTTTAATAAAGTTAATCATTTTTTAGAATAAGCGCTTTTTCAAGATGGTTTAAATCAACTAATGTTTCAAGCCGCCCGATTCGCGAAATAGCCACTGCTTGTTGCTCTAATTCGGTTAGTTTGCCCACAATTAATCCAGGCGGAAAAATATCATCCAATCCAGAAGTAATATAAATTTCTCCAATTTCTGGTTTGTCTTCATAATTAAAGATTTCAATCTTAAGATGATCTTTGGCGCCCGATAATAAAGCTTCCGTTCTTGAGTTTTGTCCTCTGACTGCAGAAGAAAAATTATTGCTATTAATGAGAGTAATTTGAGAAGCGTTTGGCCAGACCTCGCTTACCCTGCCTATTAAAAAATATCCCGGCAAGATCACGGCTTCTCCACCCTCAAGACCATCCTTAATGCCCACATCAATTATGATAATACTATCAATTTCATCTGTTCTTCCAATTATCTGTGCTGGTAAAAATTTTTTTTCTTTCTCTACGCTTAATTCTAAAGCATCTCTTAGGAACTTATTCTCTTTTTTCATCTCTTCTAATTGGCTCTCTAATCCTTGGTCTTTCATTGCTTGTTCCTCAAAATATTTTAATTTTTGATTATTTTCCTCAAGTTCAATCAAAACCCTAAAAGGACGCGTTAAGTAATATGAACTAATGCGAGATGTTTTCATAACGGGCGCGCTCACGGATAATATTATTTTCTTAAAATTAATAAGAAATCCTCCTTGATCTAAATTAAAAACAATAAAATCAACAATAAGAAAAATAAGAAAAATAAAAAAAGCTTTCTTAAAAATTTGTTTTATCATTAAAGAGAAAATGTATAAATAAAATGTTTTTCTTAAGCTTTGCCATTAAGGTTCAATTAAAAGTTCTTGACAATTTTCTATATTTTCCAAAATATATCCTGCTCCTCTAACTACTGCAGTCAAAGGATCTTCAGCGATTAAGACTTTTATTTGAGTTGCTTCTTCTATCGCCTTATCAATTCCTCTTAACAATGATCCGCCTCCAGTTAAGACAATTCCCCTTTTCATAATATCTGATAAAAGTTCCGGCGGAACTTCTTCAATAACGCTTCTAACAGCTAAAACTAAAGACATAATTGATTGGTGTATTGCTTTTCTTATGTGGGAATCATTAACTAAAATTTCTTTAGGCAATCCGTCAATTAAATCCCTGCCTCTCAGAAAAGTTTCAATTTTATCTTCTAACTTGATAACCGAACCAACTGCAATTTTTGTTTTTTCGGCAGTTCTTTTCCCTATTAAAAGATTAAGTTTCTCCCTCGCGAATCTAATAATGTCTTGATCAAAACGATTTCCAGCAATCTGAAGAGAGCGTTTGACAACAATTCCACCGAGAGAAATTACGGCAATTTCGGTTGTGCCTCCGCCAATATCAACGACAAGCTGTCCTATCGCCTTTTTGATAGGTAGCTTAATTCCTATGGTTGCGGCAATTGGCTCATAAACTAAATATACTTCTCCTGCTCCGGCATTTTTAATAGCGTCTTGAGCAGATTTTTGTTCAACGCTTGTGGCACTCATAGGGATAGCAACAACAACTCGCGGACGGCCTATAAACTTGAAAAAACGATTATTAATCTTATCAATAAAATATTTAATCATTTGTTCTGTTGCTTCAAAATCGGAGATAACGCCATCAACTAATGGTTCAATAGCTAAAATATTGGGCGGTGTTTTTCCCAACATTTTTTGGGCTTCTTTGCCAACGGCTAAAATTCTTCCCGTTTTCCTATTAATTGCCACAACTGACGGCTCATTAATGACAATTCCCTTTCCTGAAACATAAACTAAGCTATTAACTGTGCCTAAGTCAATGCCAATAATAGGACTAAGTTTCTTAAGCCATTCGGGCCGTTTTTTAAATTTTTTCAGAAAATTAAAATTTTGCATTAAATTTTTTTTCATAATATCTTACTATCATCTTACCTTAAAAAAATATTTTTTTCAAAAAAATAGTCATTTAATGACTATAAAATTATAAGAAAGAGGGCATTCAATCAAGAATGCCCTTTGTTTTTCTCTCTAAGCTTTTCCTCCGTTAGGCGCAAGTTTAAGCCACTTAACAGAAATAAAAATGAGTAAATAAAAAAGCCCGGAAGATTATCTTTCGAGCTTTTTAAGGAAATCTATCGCCGGACACCAAGATTAACAATTATGCCAGAACTTGCTTCCGCGTCAATCACTCGCATAGTATTTTGGTGATAATAAAACATTATTACAACAACTATTACGGTAGCTGCTACAAGAACGAACCAAAAAAGAAAACTTGTTTTTTTCTCGGTTTTGGATTGTTTCTTTATAATTTTAAAGCTTTTCATAAATTAAAACCATTAAAATATATCTTTGAGTGTGAAATACAAAAAATCGACCCTTTTCAGCAATTTTAACATATTAATCTCAAATTATCTTGTTGATAACTTTTTGTCAGAGGAAAGTTCTGGCTGAAAGAAATCGTTAATATATATTTCGTGCGGCACTACATTAATAAACTTTTTATCTTTAACTTCTGCTACTAAAGCAATACCTCGGCAAGTTTTTTCTGAAAACATCTGATCAAAAATAAAATTACCTAACCCATAATATACATAAGCATTACCAATCGTTTCAACCTCGCCAATGACATGAGAATGATGGCCTATGATTAAATCGGCTCCTGCGTTTACCAATGCCTTAGCAACCACTTTTTGTCTTGATGTTGCTTTCTCTTTGTATTCTTCGCCAAAATGAAGAGAAACAATAATAATATCGCAATTCTTTTTATACTTTTCAATATCTTTCTGAGCCAATTCAATGTCCAAAAATGCCATACCAGGACTATCGGTTCCCGCTTCAAACGATCTTGGCCCTAAATCGGTATAAGCAAAAAAACAAAAACTCGTACCATTTATTTCTTTTTTAAGAGGACCGTAGGCCTCTTTTTGATTATGTCCTCCGCCAATATAATCAATTTCCGCGTTTTTTAATTTTTCCAATGTATCTTCAAAAGCAGGAACAGCCCAATCTCCCATATGATTGTTTGCAACAGACAATACATCAAATCCCGCATATTTAAGCCCCTCAATGCTTCGCGGATCAGCCCTGAAAGAATAGATAGACCCGACATTCATACCTTTGTCTGATATAGGTCCTTCAAGATTTCCAAAAGTAATATCTGCATTTTTAAGCCAGTCCCCTATTTTAAGAAAGGGCCAGGTCCAGTCATTTTCTTTTTCCATTTTATCGCCAACAGCGCGAGATAACATAATATCGCCAACAAAAATAAATGTTAAGCTTTTTTTGGTGTCGTTTATCTCTAAGATCTTGCCTTTCTCCATAATATTTTTATAATCCCAGCCTGCTTTTTGCGAATACAAAAAAAACCCTCCTCCAATAATAAGAACGATTAACAAAATAAAAAGAAAATTTTTCATTCTAAATAAAGCAAAGAACTTATAATTTTTGGAATTCCGGACTTAACTTGGGGAAGTCCGACTTCCCCAACATTAATTCAAATAATGCTTTGGCGAGATTAAGTCCATAATTCTATAATTGCGCTTGTGGATAAAAATTAATCTCTGTCTGATTTACCGGCGCGATTTTTGACCAATCATAACCTTTGGTATTAAATTCTTCAGCGGTTTGAATCCATCGTTTTGTTCCATTTTCCAATAAATAAACCTTAAAATCTCCTTCGGCGCGAATCAAGCTATTTGGTTCATAAGTTCTAAGTTCGTCCGGTGAAACTTCAAAAATATCCTCCCAATTATTTCCATAAGAATTAAAAACTTCTGGTGAAGGAATGTGCCGAACCATACCTGATTCAGTCAAATAATACACTTTCTTATCACCGGTGGCTCTTATCAATTTTGCTCGAGGATAAACATTAAGCTGACCCTCAGAGATAACTTGAACATCATTCCAGTTAAAATTATGAGCATTAAAGATTTCCGCTGTCGGAATCCAGTGTTTCTGATTATTTTTAATTTCATAAACTTTATAACCATTAGTTGCTCTCAATAATGTTGCCTCAACATAATTATTGTTGTTATCATTATTATCTCCATTGTCTGTATTATCATCATTGGGCGGAGCTGGCGGCATTTCGGCTAAAATCGTCGCTGGCAATAAAATAAACATTAAAAGCGCTAATAAAGTTATAATGTTTTTTAAATTAATATATTTCATTTTTTAAGTTTTAAGTTTTACAAATACATTTTACCACAAATTCAAAACAATTAAAAAAATTACAGACATTGGATATCCGTAATTAAGATTTTTACGGCCATTATGGCCTTTACGGCTTTCCCAAATATTCCCTTAGCGCTTCTTTTAGATTTCTACCTTGAGGCAATTTGGTATTTAAAAGAACAGAGTACTCTGGTCTTTTTGCTGGTCTTGGAAACTGCTCAGTTTTCACAGGAACTATTTTGGGTATTTTATCAGCTCTGGGTTGATCCGCCTTGGGCGGAAACTTTGGATTAATTTCTTTTTTAATTTTAAAAATCAGTTTGGCAAAATCGTACCATGTTTGACATGGTTCATTTGTAAAATGATAAACGCCTGAATCCATTTTAGATTTTAGTATATATTTTATCGTTTTAGCCAAATCTTTTGCATAAGTTGGCTTACCATGCTGATCGTTGACTACCCGCAATATATCGTTTTTCTCTGCAAGATTTAGTATAGTATCAATAAAATTTTTGCCATTTTTTCCAAAAAGCCAAGAAGTTCTTATTAGATAATACCTAAGCCCATTTTTACCCTCTTTTAATAACAATTTTTCTCCCAATAATTTTGATTTTCCATAAACATTTAATGGATTCTGAGGAACATTATTCTCGCTGTACCCCTTTTTCTTCTCTTGACCAAAAACATAATCAGTGCTTATGTGAATAAAAAAAGCGCTAATTTTATTAGACGCGCTTGCCAATATTCCCACAGCTTCACCATTAATCTTTATTGTTAAATCTTTGTGGCTCTCTGCCCCATCAACATCAGTATAGGCCGCAGTATTAATAATTATATTTGGCTTTATATCTTTTATTGCCTTTACAACTTTACGGCTATCAGTAATATCTAAATCTTCTTTATCCCAAGCGATAACTTGATATCTCTTGCTGTTGTTAAGCTCTTGAACAACAGCTTTCCCCAACATGCCTTTTGCGCCCAAAACTAATATTTTTAACATAATAAATATAATTTAATTATTGTTTTGTTAAATATATTTAGGATTTTTCTATCTCAATATTCCCCCTTTTAACATCTACTTTAATCTTATCTCCTTTTTTAATTTGTTCAGAAATAAGCTTTTCAGCAATTTTATCTAAGATATAACTTTGAATAGCGCGTTTTAGCGGTCTAGCGCCATAATCAGGATTAAATCCTTTTTCTGCCAAGAATTGCTTGGCTTTTTTGCTAATTTCAATTTTAATCCCTTTATTAGCTAATTGTTTAGCAGTTTTTTTAATTTCAAGTTCAACAATTTTTTCTAATTCTTTCTTTCTTAAATATTCAAAAACAACAATTTCGTCAATTCTATTTAAGAATTCAGGCCTAAATTCTTTTCTAATAACTTCCATTACTTTTTCTTTCATAATATTATAATCTTCAACTTTCTTTTCTTTTTGTTTCTCGCCCGTAAACCCAATTGGAGCATAATCTCTGATTACATCGTTTCCAATATTTGAAGTCATAATAATAATTGTGTTTTTGAAATTTACAGTACGGCCCTTTGAATCCGTTAATCGCCCTTCATCAAAAATTTGGAGAAAAAGGTTAAAAATTTCAGGATGAGCTTTTTCTATTTCATCAAATAAAACAACAGAATAAGGCCGGCGGCGAATTTTTTCTGTGAGCTGTCCTCCTTCTTCATAACCAATATAACCGGGAGGAGAGCCAATCAGGCGGGCAGTTGAATGTTTCTCCATATATTCCGACATATCAACTCTAACCATGGCGTGTTCGTCATTAAAAATAAAATCAGCTAACGCTTTTACTAATTCTGTTTTTCCTACTCCAGTTGGTCCGACAAAAATAAATGTGCCAATGGGCCGATTAGAGGGCGTTATGTCCGCGCGCGAACGGCGAATGGCGTTAGCAACCGCCTTAATAGCTCTTTTTTGGTTAATTAATCTTTTTCCAATTATTTTTTCCATCTCCAAAAGCTTTTCTTTCTCATTCTGAAGCATCTTTTGAATGGGAATGCCCGTCCAGCGTGAAACCGTTTTAGCTATTTCTTCTTCGCTAATCTCTCTTTTGAGCATTGAACTTGTCTTTTGAAGTCTTTTTAAGTTATCTTCTCTTTTCTTTAACTCTTTTTCTTTAAGAGGAATCTCGCTATATTTTATTTCTGCTACTTTTTCCAAATTGGATTCTCTTTCGGCAATTTCGGCCTTAGCCTTAAGCTCGTCAATTTCTTTTTTAATTTTACTTATTTTAGTAATTACATCCTTCTCCCCCTTCCATTTGCTAATTAATCTATTATTTTTCTCTTGCAGTTCGCTAATTTCTTTTTTGATCTTCCTAAGTCTCTTTTGTGATTCTTCGTCTTTTTCGCGAGAAAGCGCTTTTTTTTCTATTTCTAACTTCATAATGTTGCGTTTCAAAACATCAATCTCTTCGGGAACGCTATCAATCTCCATTCTTAAAGACGAAGCGGCTTCATCAATCAAATCTACCGCTTTATCAGGTAAAAATCTATCAGAAATATAACGGCTAGAAAATTGAGCAGCCGCTATCAATGCTTTATCGGTAATGTGAACACCGTGATGAACTTCATATTTTTCCTTAATGCCTCTCAAAATTGCAATTGTGTCTTCAACGCTTGGTTCCTTAACATAAATTTGTTGAAATCTTCTTGCAAGAGCAGGATCGCGTTCAATGTATTTTTGGTGCTCCTTAAGGGTTGTGGCGCCGATAGCGTGCAGTTCTCCCCGCGCTAACGCCGGCTTTAGCATATTTGAAGCATCCATTGCTCCCTCTGCTTGACCTGCGCCCACTAAAGTATGCATTTCGTCAATAAATAAAATAACATTACCGGCAGAATCTTTAATTTCGTGAAGTAATGCTTTTAATCGTTTTTCAAATTCACCCCTAAATTTAGTTCCGGCAATCATGGCACCCAAATCAAGGGCAATAATTTTTTTATCTTTCAAAATATCGGGAATATCATTAGAAACAATTCTTTGTGCAAGGCCTTCAACGATTGCTGTTTTTCCTACGCCTGCTTCTCCAATTAAAACAGGATTATTTTTCTTTCGGCGCGCAAGAATCTGCATAACGCGCCTAATTTCTTCCTCTCTCCCGATAATGGGATCCAGTTTCTCTCTTTTTGCCAATTCCGTTAAATCTCTTCCGTAATTTTTAAGGGCCTGATACTGGCTTTCTGGTTCAGCGTCAGTTATGCGAACCGATCCCCTGACATCTTTCAGTATGCTTAAAAGGTTTTCATAATTAATTGCCATTTTATTTTCACTCATATCAATCATTTGAGAACGCTGTAGAGCATTGGTAATCATACCTTCTTCTTCAAAAAGCGCCAAAAGAAGATGTTCTACACTAATATATTCATCTCCCAGCTTTTTGGCTTCAGTCATAGCTTTTGCCAATACACGCGCCATACTTTGACTTAAATAAAGCTGGCTTAAAGGCATATCCGCGGCAATACGAGGCAAGACGCTAAGAGCGTTTAGAATAATTTGCTTTAACCTTTTTTCGTCAACTCCCATTCTTGTAAGCACTGTTATAACAAGACCTTCTCTGTCTTCCAGTAAAGATAAAAATAAATGTAGAATATCCATTTGGGGATGTCCAAAATCACGGGCAATTTCTTGTGCTCGCATTAACGCCTCGCGTGATTTAGTTGTCAGTTTTTCAAAATTCATTATAATCCAGTTTAATTTATAATATAAACATCTTAAACACTTCTTTTTATCATAAAATTCTTTTAAAATCAATCATTTTTCCACAATATGAGGAAGTTTAATTATTCTTGCTTTCCCTACCAAAACAAAAATTGTGCATTATTATTGACATCTAATATATTTATGATATATTGTAGCTATCTAACAAGTTCTTCAAAGGAGGAAAAAAATGTATCAATCGCGCATCAATGGAAATACTATGGGATTTGGAATCGCTTTCCTTGTTATGGCACTTGGTTTTAGTGTTGCTTCCTTTACAGAAAATTCTGTCTTTGCTCTGATTGCTGCTCTTGTTTTCTTTGGCACGATATCTATGGTATTGGTCGTGATATATAGGGACAAGGGTGGCATTCCTGTTCAAAAGCCAAAGGACTATATAGATGAATCTTTTGTTTTTTGTCCAATAAAAGAAAGGGGAGGTTTTTGGCTTGCAACAGCCCATGACTTTAAATGCGCAACAGTAGCCGTATCTCAACTTGACTTTGCTCCAAAAGACAGAGAATCTATTTGTGCAAGCCTTGAAAAAAGCATACAAGAAGAAAAGAGATTAAAGATTACGGCTTATAGTTGTTGGGTTGGGAAGGGATATATTTTTGTCCTTGTTGATCCTAAGGATCAGAAAAAGAATTCTCAAAATGGTGCCTAACTATTGCATTTTCAGGCGAGGTATGATATAATAGATCTGTTGAAATAAAAAACTGGACCTTCTTCTGCGAGGAAGGACGAACCTCGGACCTACGAAAAAAAAGGAGGCGAGGATGGGGATAAAGACAATAATGCAGTATTGTCATGTGCCCTACACCTGACCCTGTTTCTTGAAGAGAGAACGGGGTCTTTTTTTAAATTTGTACTCAAATCGCAAAAGATAATGTAGTTATCTTTTAAATTTGTACTCAAATCGCAAAAGATAATGTAGTTATCTTTTAAATTTTATATGGTATTTCTACATAAAAAGTTGTTCCTTTGTCTCTGCCGCGACTTTTAGCGTAAATTTTGCCGCCGTGCGCTTCAAGAATTTTATAACAGATATATAACCCAATACCCATACCGCCAGCATGATATTTTTCGCCACCCCTGCCTCTTCTAAATTTTTCACAAATTGAACCTATCTCCTCTTGCGTCATACCTATACCAGTATCTTTAAATGTAAAGATAATTTTTTTAGGATGAATTTCTGTTCCAATTTTAAGCTTACCTTTCTCGGTATATTTAATCGCGTTATCTATTACGTTAATAAAAACTTGGCGAAGTTTGTGCGGATCCGCATCAACGATAGGAACTTTTTCTTCTTTATAATCAATTTTAACACCTTTTTTCTCGGCATTAATTCTAAATTCATTAACAACGGAAGCTAAAATTTCAGAAATATCATCAATTTTACGAAATTCAAACTGAAACTTGCCTCGCTCTATTCTGGACAGATTTAATAAATCGTTGACTAAGGCAATTAAACGCTCGTTTGAAGCGTAGACTCTATCTAAAACTTCTTTCTTCTCGCCATCAATTCTTCCATACGTGCCGTCTAAAATCATAGAAATATATCCTTTGATAGCCGAAAGAGGAGTTCTAAGTTGATGAGAGGCAATTGAAATAAATTCTGATTTTACTTTGTCTAATTTGCGAAGTTTTTTATTGGCGTTTTTCAATTGATGGGCTATTTCTTCTATTTTTTTTCTTACATTAATTTCTTGAAGAATAGATTTAATTAAAAAAATACCGAAAACAACACCAGCGAAAAAAAGACCAATATTTAAAATAAACTGCTCCTTGGTTTCAAAGGAAATAACATTAACTAAAAGTACTGCAACCAAAAGACCCGTAAAAACTTCAGCCGCCATAACCTTAACCTCCAGAAGATGATGTTTCATAACGGCATAAGCGCTGAAAACAATAAAGAAAAGGATAGTTAGAGATGCAAAGTTAGTCACTGCCTCAACGCCTAAATAAGGGAAAATAACTGTTCCGCAAATGGCTAACGCCATTGAAATTAAAGCGCCGATAAAAATATATTTAATCTGAATTCTGATTACGCCCCTATTGTGCTTATAGCTTTGAAATAATTTTATAAACCCCCAAGCGCTGAATACTAAAAAATAGAAGAAGAGAATAGTATAAAGAGGGCCATGAACAATTTTCCTCGCGCCTTCGGCCGTAATTTCAACTGTCTTCACATTTAAACTTGTTGGCGAAAGAACCAGAAAAACTAAAGGAGGTATGATTATAATGGCTTGTTTTAATGGATTCAGCCATCTTCTGCTGGGAAAGATATACGAGAAATAAACCCATAAAGCGGGAATAGCGGCTGCCCAAACAATTGATGTTTGCGCCCAGAAAATTATGCCGGTTAGACTAAGAGAAAGGTCAATAAAAAGAGAGGCGCTTAACCAAAAACCAATAAAAAAAACTAAAGCTGAAAAAGTTTGATTAACAGAAGAAGACCGTTTATTGGCCAAAATCAAAAGCGCCAAAGCAAATACTCCTATTAATATGATTATAGCGATGATATAAGCAATTCCCATAGGACTTAGATTTACTAAATAATTTTTTAATTTGACAAAGGAAGCTTTACATAAAAAGTAGATCCTTGATTAACTCCTTTGCTTTCAGCCCAAATGCGTCCGTTGTGCGCTTCAACAATTTTGTGGGCAATATAAAGCCCGATGCCCGTACCGCTAGGACAAATATCAATACCTGTTTTTCCTCTTTGGAATTTTTCATAAATTGAATTAATATCTTCTTGATTCATACCGACTCCCGTATCATGTATCGTAATCGTAACATTATCTTCATCTGAATAAGTTTTAATAATAATTTCTCCCTTAAGTGTATATTTAATCGCATTATCTATTATATTTATAAAGACTTGGCGCAATTTATCTTCATCAATTTTTAAAAGCGGCAGATCTACTTTATCATAAATAATTTTCAGCCCCCTTCTTTTTGCAAGCATTTGTAATTCGGCTACAATAGAATCTAAAATATCTGTCAATTGTTTTTCTTTAAAATTAAATTGAAGCTTGCCACTTTCAATTCTAGATAAATTCAGCAGATCATTGACAAGTTTAATCAGCCGTTCGTTGGAAAGAAAAATTTTATTAAGCGCGTCTTTTCTTTCTGGATCCTTCACTTCCTCCAAAAGCATAGCAGCATAGCCCTTAACGGCCGAAAGGGGCGTTCTAAGCTGGTGAGAAGCAATAGAGATAAATTCAGATTTAGCTTCGTCAAGTTTTTTGAGTTTTTTATTGGCTTTTTTTAAGTCGTGAGCCAAAGCCTGGATTTTTTCTTTTTGATTAATTTCACGAAGGACTGATTTAATTAAAATTGCGCTAAAAATAACACTTAAGACAAAAACAAAAATATTTAATCCTAAGCGCCAAAAATTATCAAAAGAGAAAATATTAATAAAAAGAACAGAGATTAAGACAACAGAAAGAGTCTGAGCAGCAACCAACCTAATGCTTAAAAGTTGATATTTTGCGATTGCATAAGCAATTCCGCCAACGAATATTATAGAACTAATTTGAGCAAACCAATTAAATTTAAAGATATAACCGACGGGCAAAATAAGATTAGTAACCAATCCGAAAGATACGGGCAAGAAAGTTCCTAATATAATCCAATATGTCTGTTTTTTAATAAGAAATCGAGCTTTTTTTAAATAGAAAAAAAGGTTTAAAAATGCCCAACTGAAATAGGTAAAATAATAAATACAATATATTATGTAGCTATTCCCAAAAAATATCGCTTTCTCTCCAAATTTCCTTATTGACACATCAACAATAACAAGCTTGGGTATAAAAACTAACACCCCAACAATTAACGCCGGCAACAATAATAATACTTTATGTTGATATCTCAATCTTTTTCCCTGCCTTCGAAACGAGATAGTAAAGAGAAGAAAATTAAAAGCAATAAAAATTGGAAAGAAATACAAAACGCGACACCACCACAAAGCCGTTAAATGTTCTGTAGACCAGCGAAAACCGATCATTCCAATTATCCAAAAGAAATTACTTAGGGTTAATAGGACAAAAGAAATGTTAACAGGGTTTTGTTTTCTCTGAAAATAAATGTAAAATCCCAGCCCTGCGTTAAATGCTGCTGCAATGATTAGAATAATATTTAAAATATCCATTGATACAAATGCTGTATTGCAATTTTTAAGTTATTTTTAACATTTTACCTTTTTTTACAATTTTTCGCAAAAGAAAAACAGGGGATTTCTCCCCTGCTATTATTCATTCATTTTTCAAAGAACGAACTTTCTTTACCCTTTCGTTAGAAATGTAGTTATCATAATCTCTAAAGTCTGCAAAACCAATATCAAGTTCTCTTCCTTTTTGAGCCACTTTTTTCATCAATTTTAACTGACACTCTCTGGTGTTAAGCACGCATACTTCATTATAAGCATTCATTAGTGTATTGCCAATTGCAACCATTAAAACACCTTCGGCTAAACATGTTACTGTTTCATTATCAGACATTTGATCCATCGGAAAATTATATTTTAATTTTGGCGCTTTTGCCATTACTCTTAAAACCGCAATCTTGTCCCCTATAACATCCTTAGCAACATTAGAGGGATGAGTATCGTCTATTATGATTGTGCCTGCCGAAAGCATATCGGCTTTTACTAAAATTCGCGGAGATGCTGTAGCAACTATTACAATATCTTTTTCCCTGACTGCCTCAATATTTGTTGTTAAATACAAACATTGTTGCGCAATTTCAGTCTCATATTTATTTTGAATGCTATTGAGTTCAGCATTACTAGCTTCAATGACTGTTATATTCTGAAATCCTTCTGCAACCAACCAATTCAAAATAGCTTGACCCATATTGCCTGCTCCGCCAACTAAAGCTATCCTGTATTCCAGGGCTATTTCTTTTGCAATAACCGCTATTTTTTTTATCATACCCGATATAAAACAGGGCGTTAAATAAATACCTGTAATTAAAGGGCTTTGGATACCTTGTTTCTTTAAAAATCTTGCTATTCTGCCTGTTAGGGCGCCAAGAATAATAGGGATTTTTCCTTCGCTCTCAAAAAACTTTAAAAGAATAAGAGCTTCCTCTTTTTTCTTCTGGCTAACTTCTTGAAAATGTCGTTTTGTTTCTCTGTCTGTTTGAGGAAAAAAATATTCAGGCGTCAAAGGCAAAGACCAAACAGGAATATTCATTTGTTCATAATGAACAATATCCAAGACAGTGGGCCAATGGGCTTCTTGAATTTCGCGAATTTTTTCTCGAGAAAGCGTTTTAAAAAAATCATACTTATTACGCAAATCAGCTTCACCGCGCGGATGAACCAAAAATACACCATCTATTTTATAGCCCAATATTTTTTCAGCTTCATCGAGAGAAGCGCCTCTCATTGCAAGTTTTAGAATTTCTAAGTCCTGTAAACTGGACATAATTGAAGAAACATTTTTTTCATGGTTTTCAGATTTTGTTCTATTGCGAAGCTTTTTAATTAATAGTAGTCTTACCTCTTCCGTGTCCATAAAACTCCTCCTCTTGTTGTATTGTAAAGAACATTAAGAACTGATATCTCCTCTTTATAGAAAATTCTATGTCAATAATTGTAAAAAATCAAATTTATGTTATGATTTTCGCATCAAAGCTCTTTAAGGAGGCGAGAAATGAAAAAAAGAATTTGGCAAAAGCTGAAACGTTATAAAAAAAAATTAGAAATATTTGCTCTAAAGCATAATATTAGCCCTAAAATTTTTTTCAGATTATGGCTTCTTACTTCTGTTGTTAAAGTATTAGCAACAGCGTTAGGGTTAGCAAGTGTTCTGACTCTTAACCATAATGTTGATTTAGGTTTTATAGTTCTTAACAGAACTGTAGCGGCCTTAATTCCTATTTATGTAATTTTTTGGGGGAGAAAATTACATTGGTTAATCCGGCCACTTTATGCGGTTCTTTTCTTTGTGGGTACTTTTGGATTAGAAAAATTCTTTTCCTTCTTTAAATAAAGGGTTGATTGTTACTTTATCAGCCCTTTTTGTTTTATAATAATTTATAATAAACAACTGTGGTAAAACTTTGAATAACAAAATTTGCTAAAAAAACATTTTACTTTTAAAATGATTATTAGCGCCGATTATTAAATGCTAAATATTAACTGTTAAGTGCTAATTATATGCTTTCTGACATAAAATATCTTAACGCTTTTAATCAATTTGAATTAATCGGTTCCCAAACGCTTAAGAAGATAAAGAAATATTTTAGGACTTATCAAAAAGCATGGGAAGCTCCGGCTTTTTCTTTTACAAAAGCTGGCCTAAAAGGAAAAATTATTGAAGAATTAAGCAAAGAGCGCGCGAAAATTAATCCCGATGAAGAATTAAAAAAATTAGAAAAATACGGTGTTAAGATTTTAACACCGACTGACAAAAAATATCCCTGCTTACTAAAAGAGATCTACGATTTTCCTCAAATCCTTTATTATTTAGGAGATATTAACGCTTTTTCAAAATTTTCTTTAGCAATCGTTGGCAGCCGCAAATACACTTCGTACGGAAAAGAAATTGTCGAGTATTTTTCAAGAGAACTTGCCGAAATGCAGCTGACTATTGTTTCTGGACTTGCTTTGGGCATAGATGCTTTAGCTCATAAAGCGGCAGTTGATGCGGGCGGGAAGACTATCGCAGTATTAGGATGCGGACTTAATTATATTTACCCTCCGACAAATCGTAAATTGGCAAAAGAAATCTTAAGATCAGGCGGACTTATTTTATCTGAATATCCCCTTGGTTCAGGTCCCTTGCGACATCATTTTCCTCATAGAAATCGCATCATTAGCGGCTTATCTCTCGGAGTTTTAGTGATAGAGGCAGCCGAAAGAAGCGGTTCTCTCTTAACCGCCAATTGCGCTCTTGAACAAAATCGTGAAGTTTTTGCCATTCCGGGAAACATTTTTTCTTTAAAGTCAGCTGGTTGCCATCAGCTTATAAAATCGGGTGCTAAACTTGTAAACAAACCGCAAGATATTTTAACAGAACTTGAAATTAAAAACATAAAGGAGTACAAAGAAACGAAGAAGGTGGTTCCCGAATCAAAAGAAGAAGAAATTGTTTTAAATCTCTTAAAGGAAGTTCCTCGAGAAATTAATCATATCATTAAGAAACTTAACTTGCCGGTCTCGCAAGTTAATTCTCTTTTGACTATTATGGAAATGAAAGGTAAAATTAAAAATCTTGGAAATGGATTATATTCGTTAAAACGATAAATATGAAAAATTTAGTTATTGTTGAATCGCCAACAAAGGCAAAAACAATTAAGCGATTTTTAGGCAAAGATTACAAAGTTTTGTCCTCTTTTGGACATATTCGCGATTTACCTAAAAGCGAGCTTGGTATTGATGAAGAAAAAGACTTCTCGCCAAAATACATTATTCCCGCTAAGGCGCGGAAAGTTGTTTCAATCCTTAAAAAAGAAGCAAAAGATGCCGATATGATTATTCTTGCAAGCGATGAAGACAGGGAAGGAGAAGCAATTGCCTGGCACATTACGAAAGCCCTCGGGCTTTCTCAAATGAAAAATGAAAAACTAAAAACTAAAAAAGAAATAAAAAGGATTGTTTTTCATGAAATCACTAAAAACGCTATTTTGGAAGCGCTTAAAAACCCTCGAGAAATTAATATGAAACTTGTTGATGCTCAACAGGCAAGAAGAGTGCTTGATAGATTAGTCGGCTATAAACTTTCGCCGTTTTTGTGGAAAAAAATTGCTAGAGGACTTTCGGCAGGAAGAGTTCAATCGGTTGCTGTTCGCTTGATTTGCGAAAGAGAAGAACAAATAAATGTATTTAATAAAGAAGAATATTGGAAAATTGGAGCTGAACTTTTATCAAAAATTGATCCAAATAAAAAATCATTTTTAGCGGAACTTGATAAAATTAACGATCAAGTGATTAGAAAGCTTGATATTAAAAACAAGAAAGATGCGGACAAAATAAAGGAAGATCTTGAAAAAGCAAATTACTCTATTTTAGATATTCAAAAAAAACTAGTGAGAAAAAACCCTCTTCCTCCTTATCGCACTAGTACGCTTCAACAAGACGCGGCTATCCGTCTTCATTTTTCTTCTAAAAAAACAATGTTTCTCGCCCAAAAACTGTACGAAGGCATTAAACTGGAAAAAGGCGGAGCAACTGGTTTAATCACATATATGAGGACTGATTCGCTTAATTTGGCAGAGTCTTTTTTGGATGAATGTCAGACATATCTCAAAGAAAATTTTAATTCTAATTATGCCGCTGGTCCGCGCCGTTTTAAAACGAAATCAAAAGGAGCCCAAGAGGCTCATGAAGCAATCAGGCCAACAAGCGCCTATCACGCTCCAGCATCAATAAAAAAATATTTGGAAAAAGATATGTTTCGCTTATACGAATTAATTTGGCGAAGAACAATAGCTTCTCAAATGACACCCAGCCAAGTTGAAAATACTAAAATTATAATTGGAGCCGTTAATCAAAAAAAATACCAGCTCACAGCTAAAGGAGAAATAGAAAAGTTTGACGGTTTTCTAAAAATCTATTCTGTTAAATCTAAAAAATATAGCTTGCCCGACTTAAACAAAGACGATATTATCGCTTTAGTTAAGGTAATGTCGGAACAAAAATTCACTCAGCCGCCTAAGCGTTACACAGAAGCAATGCTCATTAAAATACTTGAAAAATATGGCATTGGCCGTCCATCAACCTATGCACCAACAATTTCAACTATTCAAATAAGGGGCTATGTCAAGAAAAACGAAGAAAGGAGATTTGAACCAAGCGAAATTGGACTAATGGTAAATAACCTTCTTGTTAAGTATTTCACAAATATCGTTGATTATGATTTTACAGCTGAAATGGAACAAAATTTAGATGATATTGCCGAAGGAAAAAAAGAGTGGCAGCCAGTTGTTCGTAATTTTTATGAACCTTTTTCAAAAAATTTAAAAGAAACATACAAAAAAGTAAAAGATAAAGATAAAAATATTAAAAAAACTGGTAAGAAATGTCCTAAATGCGGAGGCGAATTGGTTGAAAAATTTTCTAGATATGGCAAATTTGTTGCATGTTCTAACTATCCTAAATGTAAATATTCCGAATCTCTTGACGGTAAAACCAATAATGAGCCAAAATATAGCGAAGAAAAATGTCCTCAATGTGGCGGTCGCTTGATTTATAAAAAAGGCCGCTATGGCGAGTTTTTAGGCTGTGAAAATTATCCTAAATGCAAACATATTAAAAGTAGCGCCCAAAAACTTAATATTAGCTGTCCCAAGTGTACTGACGGCGAATTAGTCCAGAAACGAACAAGAAAAGGAAGGATTTTTTATGCCTGTGATAGATATCCCGATTGCAAGTTTGCTCTGTGGAATAAGCCGATAAAAGAGAAGTGTCCCAAGTGTGGCGCGCTTTTGGTTCAAGATAAAAAAGAAAAAATATTTTGTTCTAATATAAGCAAAAAACTTTGTGATTACAAAAAGAAGGTATAAAAATTTTTTGCTTGAACAAAGATTAAGCAAAAAACTTTGTGATTACAAAAAGAAGGTATAAAAATTTTTTGCTTGAACAAAGATTAAGCAAAAAACTTTGTGATTAGAAGAACCTGGCTTTGCCAGAACCTTGACGGAAGTATAAGAACCTCTAGATTACTAGAGAACCTTGACGGGAGATTAAAGGCTTTTTGCTTGTGGAAGAGTAAGCAAAAAACAGAGTTTTTGCTTGACGTCTACCTATCGGCAGGCAGGCTTGACGGAAAACAAAAAGAAAGTATAAAAAAAATTGTAAATATTTTTTGATGTGCTAAAATTAAACTATTAAAAATGTTTATTTAAAGATTATGACCAAAGACACAAATAATACCAAAGAAATAAAAAGATATATGGGTGTTTTAACAGAACATTTTAATGAAAAAGTGGATCTTATTGCTGAACAACATGGGAGCATTATGGAAAATATTCATGATATGAGAGGAGATATAAGGGAATTAAAAGAAGGTCAAGAGAATATAAAAATGGTTCAAATGACACATAGCGAGCAACTTGATAATCATAGTCGGGTTCTAAGCTCGCATAGCGCGCAATTTGAAATTATTAAGAACGATCTTGAAATTATTAAAAGCGAATTAAGACAAAAAGTTGACTACAAAGATTTTGAGGTGCTTGAAAAAAGAGTTTTGCGCTTGGAAGCAAAGGTTAAATAATTGATTTTTGAAATAAAAAATCATGAAACAAAGTTTCGTGGTTTTTTTTATATTATATTATAGTTAAAATATGTCACAAAAATTACCAACTGCGCTTGACAAAAATATTTAAATATATTAATTTAAGAGTAGTTCTTCTTCAAAAAATTCTGATAAAGGGAGGAAAAATGTTCTTTATCGTTAATAGATATGCTCAAGGCGGACAAGGATATAAAATTTTTATCAAAAAAATCCTTCCCCTTATTAAGAAAGAAATGCCAAATTTTGGTTTTCAGGTAACTTCCAGCAAAGAAGAGGCAATTACGACCACAAAAAGATTGGTTGAACAAAAAGAAGAATCTATTATTATTTGCGGAGGTGATGGAACCGTTAATGGCCTGATTCAACCTTTATGTAATACAGAAACTTCTTTAGGAGTTTTGCCTTTGGGAAGTGCCAATGATTTTGCTCTCGCCTCCTTGAATATGCCAATGAATCCGATCAAAGCATTACATTCTCTTCTCAATGGGACAACAATGATGGTTGATGTGGGAGTGGTGCAAGATTTTTTCTTTCTTAATGTTTTTGGCATTGGTATTGATGCCAACGTTACTCATCTTGCTCACAAACATCCCGTCTTTCGTAAAATGCCCCTTAAAGAGATGCGCTATGGATTTCCAGTAATCCAAGAACTACAAAACCAAACAACCCTACAAGTAAGAATTATTGCAGACGATCAATTTGTCTTTGAGGGTAACATTTTCTTTTTAAATATCTATAATGGCAAGAGAGAGGGCGCCTATTTCTATTTCAATAGCAAGGGAGATATCAGTGATGGATTATTTAATGGTATCGTTATTGAGAATTTGAACTTTCAACAACGGTTATATTATTTAATCAAAGTAATGAGGGGAGATTTTAGAGGATTACCAGCGTTTCATCAATTTGAAGGAAAAATAATTAAGATTACCATTCTTAATACCAATGAAGCGATAATTAATGCTCAAGTAGATGGCGAACCAATTCTCTATGAATCCGAGGGAGACCCCACAACATTAATTATTGAGAATAAACACAAAGCGCTTTGTATAATGAGTCCCAGAAGATAGTTCGAACGGAGAAGAAATTTTCTCCGTTTTTTTTTATTGTACTATGCAAAAAATTACAAAATCTTTTGATTTTATATTTGCTCTTGTTTGATATTCTTGCTAAAATCGACATGCGAGCATTTTCATTAACTAAATAAATTAAGATTTTCTGCTTTGCTTCAGAATAATGCGATAACTTAATGTCGTCCTGAGTGAAGCGAAGGATCTCTCAAAAATTTATGAAGAAGTTAAAATTTAATAATACAACCTGGATTCAAGTTTTCAGGCCAAAAACTAGCGACCTTCAAAAACTTAAAAAAGAATACGGATTTCATTCAATTACTGTTGAAGAATTGAAAAAACCATCAATTAGAGAAAAAGTGGAACGTTATAAAGATTATATTTTTATGGTTATCCACTTCCCTATTTATAACCAGAAAGAGCGGACCGTTCAGCCCGGTGAATTAGATTTTTTGCTAACAAAAAATACTTTGGCTCTTGCCACAATCCGCTATTCTAAAATTCAAGCATTAAAAGAGTTTGAACAAAATCTTAAAAATAATGACAAACTAAAATCAAAGTCCTTTAAGAATCCGGTTAAATTGCTTTATCAAATTTTAAGCGCAAATTTTGAATTTTCTCTGCGCCAGCTTGATCACATTAAATTAAATATTGATAAATCTGAAAAAGAAATTTATAGGGGTCACGAAAGAAGAATGTTAGAAGAAATTTCTTATCTTACGCGAGATGTTGTTAATTTTAAAAGAATTATTAAATTTCACGGCGAGAACTTAAGGTCATTAGAAAAAGAAATTGTCAAGCTTTTCGGTTTAAAATATAGGCCTTATTTAGAAAGTCTATTGGGGCAATTTCAACAAGTTAACGATATTTTGGAAGCGCATACTGAAACTGTTCGTATTCTTCATGATACTAATCAAACATTATTATCGGCCAAAACAAATGAAGCAATAAAATTGCTTTCAATTATTGCGGTGTTCACTTTTCCTCTCACTCTTTTAGCAACGATTTTTGGCTGGCATACACGAATCTTGCCAATTGTTGGTTCTCAATATGATTTTTGGATTTTAATTGGAATTTTTGGCGCCATAATATTTTTGATGTTTTTATATTTTAAGAGGAAAAAATGGTTGTGAGGTTATAAATCAAAATATCAAAACTCGAATGACAAATAAATAATTAATACCAAATAACTCAATGAAAAAATTGATATTTAGTCATTTGAAATTCATTTGTTGTTTAGATTTTGGCATTTGGAATTAAATAAAGTTATGAAACTATACAACACTCTTTCCAAAACCAAAGAAAAATTTAAGCCGCTGAAAGATAATATCGTTCGTATGTACACTTGCGGTCCAACTGTTTATGATTATGCCCATATTGGAAATTTTCGCAGTTATTTGTGCGCTGATTTTCTTAGGCGGACATTAGAGTATTTGGGATATAAAGTTATTCAGGTTAAAAATATCACTGATGTTGGACACCTAACACAGGATAACATTGGCGAAGGAGAAGACAAAATAGAGCTGAAAGCTAAAAAGGAAAGGATTGAGACCGTTGAAGGAATTAAAGAAAAGATTACCCTTAAATACGAAAGAGCTTTTAAAGCGGATGAGCAAAAACTTAATATTGAACCGGCGAGATTTTATCCCAGAGCGACCGAAAATATTGCCGAGATGATTGAGGCAGTTAAAGAGCTTATCAAAAAAGGCTATGCTTATGAAAAAGACGGAGCCGTTTTTTTTGATATTAAAAAATTCGCTAATTATGGAAAACTTTCGGGAAATACATTAAAAAAATTAATAAAAGGAAGCCGCATTAAATGCGAAACGCGCAAAAAAAATCCTTTTGATTTTTATTTATGGCGTCCCGCGGAAAAAAAACATCTAATGCAGTGGCAGTCCCCTTGGGGAAAAGGATATCCAGGATGGCATATTGAGTGTTCAGTGATGAGTAGAAAATATTTAAAAACAGATACTTTAGATATTCATAGCGGAGGAGAGGATAATATTTTTCCTCATCACGAAAATGAAATTGCCCAATCGGAAGCCCTAACTGGCAAGAAATTCGTTAATTATTGGTTTCATTCGCGCTATCTTTTGGTTGAAGGCGAAAAAATGGCAAAATCAAAGGGAAATTTTTATACTTTAAAAGATTTAGAAAAAAATAAATATGATCCTCTTGTTTTTCGCCTTTTAGTTTTTTCCACTCATTACCACTCCCCTCTTGATTTTTCTTTTAAAGCGCTTGATCAGGCAAGAACTAACTTAAATGAAATTCAACAAATATTTATAAGTCGTATTTTAAACCATAAAGGTAAAACTTCTGATAAAATTAATGGTTTGATACTGAACGTTAAAAATAAATTTCTAAGTGCCATTGAAGATGATTTGAATACCCCCCAAGCATTAGCGGCAATTTTGTCTTTCATAAAAAAAGTTAATATCTCAATGGACAATAAAGAAATAGATGTGTCTCAAACAAAGAAAATCTATGATTTAATGATGGATTTTAATAAAGTATTGGGGCTAAATTTGGATTTATATGGCAGAATTATACCTCAAAACATTAGAGAACTTGCAAGGAAACGATATGAATTGAGGGAGGAAAATAAATTCAACGAAGCAGACAAGATAAGAAAAGAAATTGAAGATAAGGGTTACGAAGTCAGCGATACAGAAAAAGATTATATTATTCGTAAAAGACAATAAATTTTCGCTGTAATTATCCATACTATGTATATCGGCATTGATGTCGGCGGCACAAATACAGTAGGTGTTCTGATGGAAAATAAAAAGCTGTCATGTCATATTAAAAAAAAGACTGCTAAATCAGATTTTGGTAATTTTATTATTGATTTTATTCAAGAATTAAAAGGAAATGAGAAAATAGAAAGCATAGGGTTGGGAGTTCCTGGCGTATTGAACGAAACCAAATCAACAGTTATTACTTCTCCTAATTTGAGAAATATAGAAAACATTGAACTTCAAAAGCTCATTTCTGAAAAATTTAGTGCTAAAGTATTTATTGAAAATGATGCTAATTGTTTTGTTTGGGGAGAATATATTTTAGGCGCTGGCAAATCATTTGACAATATTGTTGGCCTTACTTTGGGAAGCGGTTTGGGTAGTGGAGTTATCATTGATGGAGAATTATTCAATGGAGCTCACGGCGCAGCGTCAGAGTTTGGCCATCATATTATTAAAGCAAACGGCATCAAGTGTCACTGTGGAAATAGGGGTTGCTGGGAACAGTATGCATCCAGCCAATTCTTTTTTCGCCAAACAGGCATGAGTCCAAAAACTGTTTATGAAAAAGCGAAAGGAGGCGATGAAAAAGCATTAAGGGTTTGGAAATACTTCGGTTATTGGCTTGGTATTGGCATAGCTAATATAGTTAATATTTTAGATCCCGAAGCAATCATTATGGGGGGAAACATAACAAACGCTTGGAATTATTTCATCAAAGAAACAAAAAAAAATGCTCAATTAAATATTTTTTCTTCTGTTGCCGCTAAAAAAGTTAAGATCTTGAAATCAAAATTAGGATATCGAGCCGGCGCAATTGGCGCCGCAAATTTATTTAAAAAATAAAATGCCCGAGAGTAAGTCTCTGACGTTTTTTTTAATATGCTTTTTTACTTAGAATTGTTGTCTTCTTGCAGTTCCCCTTCAATAATATCATCAAAGGCCGACAATGACTGAGCGCCAATCAAGGGCTTGCCGTTAATAAGAAACGCAGGAGTGCCAAAATTCTCTAATTTGCTTGATTGAATAATTCGGTTAATTTCTTCAAAATCCGTCTTTACCGTCTGCTCAAAGTCTCCGTTCTCTAAACAAGAAGAAAACTGCTCATTGTCAGCCCCTAATTCTTCGGCATATTTTATTAAATTTTCAGTTTCTAAAGCGTTAGTATTCTCAAAAAGCTTTGTGTAGTAATCATAATAATTCAACTCTTGGTCATAATAGCACAAAGCTGCTTCTGCTGATTTTTGTGAATAAGGATGATATGGCAAAGGAAAATCGCGAAAAACAAATTTTACTTTATTTGTGTCAATATATTTTTCTTTTAATTCGGGCATAACTTCCGATGCGAATGTTTTGCAGAAAGGACATTGATAATCGTTAATTTCAATAATTGTCACAGGCGCATCTTTCTCTCCAATAAATGGATATCCTTCGTAGTCAAGATTAATATTTGTGATTCTCTCAGAAATTTTTGTTTCGTCAGGCGGTAAAGGAAGAGTTTTATTTAAATCGGCCTCTAATTTTTTAGATTTGATTTGATTGCTATAAAGAATAGCGCCACCAATAGCTAATCCTGCTACAATAATTGAAATAGCGATAATAAAAATATTTTTTTTAGAAGACATTTTCTTGTTTGAAATACAAATCTAAACTCATCTTACCAAAAAATTTAAAAATTGTCAAAAAGAGCTAAAAACTCTTGACAAAACATTTTTTAGGAGTATAATGATTAGCATTAGGTTATGGTTGTCTCGAGAGCCACCATGCCTATTACCTCCTACCACGATAAAAGTCGTGCTAGGATCGAGGGAACCATAGTACATAGTACGGTTCCCTCTTTTTTTTTAATTTTATTTAAAAAACGAAGATTTACTCTTCGCGTTTTTTTATAAAATCACAAACTAAGTGATTATTAAATTATTGTCGTTTATATCCTTTGTGTTCCATGTTATGTGTTCCATGTTATGTGTTGTCTGATCTATAATATTTCTTTTCCCCTATTTCTTTGGGGAAATGGGTTTGATTAACTTTAGCGCCTTTAAAGTTATGAGCATATTTATAGTCCTTGCCATAACCCAAATCTTTCATTAAATTTGTAACAGCATTTCTCAAATGAAGCGGTACTCCGTAAGCGCCTTTTTTGGCATCTTTAATTGCTTCAAGTAATACCGTGTAAGAGGCGTCTGATTTCTTAGCAGTTGCCAAATAAGTTACGCCTTGCGCTAAATTGATTTGCGCTTCGGGCAATCCTACATACTCAACGGCGTGCGCAACGGCATTGGCAACGAGCAAAGCCCTAAAATCAGCGTTGCCTATGTCTTCTGAGGCAAAAATTATCATTCTGCGCGCAATAAACCTTGGGTTTTCTCCTGATTCAATCATTCTCGCAAGCCAATATAAGGCCCCATTAGGATCTGAATCGCGCATACTTTTGATAAAGGCCGATATAATATTGTAATGCTCTTCTCCCCCTTTATCATAACGAAGCGCGTGTTTTTCTAAGATTTTCGCCAGATCTTTTCCTTTGATAATTTTAATATTTTCCTTCTCCAAGTAGTGACAAGCAAACTCTAATCCATTTAATCCAATGCGAGCGTCCCCATCGGCATAAGCAATCAGTTTTTTTAGCGCCTCTTTACTAATCTTCATTTTCAATTTTCCCACTCCATTTTCTTTATTTCTTAAAGCATTGGAAACAATTTTTCCCATCGCTTTGTCATCAAGCGACTTCAGGACATAAACAGCTGACCTTGAAAGCAATGGCGAGATGATCTCAAAAGAAGGATTCTCCGTTGTTGCGCCTATGAGAATAATGGTACCGTCTTCAACATAAGGCAAAAGCGCGTCTTGTTGAATTTTATTGAAACGATGAATTTCATCAATAAAAAGAATTGTTTTTCTTTGGCTAAATTTCAGGCGATCTCGCGCATCCGCAATGGCATTTCTAATATCTTTTACTCCCGAAGTTACTGCTGAGAATTTAGAAAAATGAGCTTTGGTTTTTTTAGCAATAATCCGCGCTAATGTCGTTTTGCCTGAACCGGGAGGCCCCCAAAAAATTAAAGAAGCCAAATTATCAGACTGAATCGCCTGCCTCAAAGGACTTTCCGTTCCAACCAATTCATCTTGACCAAAAAATCCCTTAAAGTCTTTAGGCCTCATTTTATCAGCTAACGGCGCCATCGTTTTCAAATTTTTTTCAAATTGTTTGTCAAATAAATCAGACATATATTATATTTTGCCATATCTATCATTTTTTAGCAAGAAAAAGGGGTTGCGTCGCGCGCAACCCCTAAGATGTAATCTATTAACACCTAATCAGGAGAATAACCAAAGGCAAGATTCCTACCGCTAAATATTCCCACATATTTGCATTTATTACTATTTTACCAATTTCATCTCTTTTTTCCCATTCCTCATCGTTTAGTGGCACATTCACAATGATATCGTCCGGACTACATATCCGATGTATAAAATAGGGAATTCCTGCGCCAATAATACCGCAAACAACAGCAATTAAATAGCTAAGAGTCAAACTATTAGTGGAAATTAGATGATGAAAAGTGATAGTGCCCACCATCCAGCCAATTGCAAGGAACATTATAAAATCAATCCATTCCTGCCACACAGGCAATCTATGTTTCATGTTTCATGTTATGTGTTTTAAGTGTGTTTGTCTGCAACCGTTGAGGCGCAAAACGATTCTGGTTTATATCGCGCCACAAAACCATTTCCTTGGATCATTCCAATAATTTCTCTAATCATTTCTTTTGTGGGTCCATTTTTGCCAATATCAACATGAATTTCAAAATCGTAATTAAGATTAGCATTCTTTAAAGCGCTATGCATCCTCTCAATTAATATTTGTCCTAACTCCAAGGAAAGCCCCGTTTCCATATAAATTCTTCTCCTTAGGTTTCGTCCAATTTTTTCTTTCTTGCGTTTATAAAAATACCTCGCTCCTTTGCCAACGCGATGAATAAAAATAACACTAACAAAAACAGCTTTTTCTCTATAAAGCTTTGAGTCGCTGCCCACTACTAACATATATTTATCTTTGGGCGAGGCCTCCATGTAATCAACCAAATCATAAATAATATTATCAAAAGAAATTTTTCCTTTTGTAGGACTAATAAAGTATTCATTTTCACTTTTCTTTTTTTTGATCTTTTTCATGTTATATATGTGGCACTCCATACCCACATTAATTTTTTGATAGTTTTCAATTATAATTTTAATTTTGACTGTTTATAATTAAAATATTTTTCGGCGGTTCGAAAAATCTGTCTTGCCCATTGAACATAACTCTTAGCTTCTTTCATTGAAATTAACATACCACCGCCATATAAATCTTTATTTCTTTTTGTCCTCATCTCGTTTGCTAAGAGCTCGATTTCTGTATCATCAAGATATTTTGAAAGCTTTTTTATTAATTCTATATGATGTCCTCTTCTTGCTTTTACTCTCAAATCTTGCTTAGCGCAAACAGCAATAGATAGCTTAACCAAGGCATCATAACAGAATCGGAAAGCAACTTCAGGTACATGCGAATTGCAAGCAATCTTAATGTCTCTTTTAGCAGATTTATGATATTTGTCTATTTGCTTTTCAGAAAATCTAAATCGCTCAAACATTTTTAATATATTTTAATGAATTTATGAGAGAAAATATTTTGGATAAATTCATCTTTTTTTCTTTTTCGCGCTTCTAATTCTTTTAGTGACATATCTATAATATTTATCTCTCTGCCAATATCTTTTTGCAGAGGTAGAATAAGTCTCTTTGCCTCAAGCGAAGAATGATTCCCAATCAAAAGAATATCAATATCGCTCTCTTGCTGGAGATTATCCTGAGCATAGGAGCCGAAAAGATATGCTTCTTCTAAATTTTTTAGCTTATTTAATTTCCTTTCTAATAAATTAGGCAAACCGTTTTTAGAATTATACGCTTTTTTGACTTCTTTTAATAAAGAATAGTCTTTGTTTAATCCGTAATATTTCTGATTACCGCGCATTTCTGAATACAAAATGCCTTCTTGTTCTAATTCTCTTAATTTGCGAAAAAGATTGCCAATGTCTAAATTTAGAATACTGGCTAATTCGTTGATATAGTGGCTCTTTTGAGGGTTTAAAAAGAAATATCCTAAGAGTTTGATTGTTATTTTTGAACGAAATTTAAACATAAATTTATTGTATTTATTTACAATAATCATTGTAGTTTATTACAATAATATTGTCAATGTTTTTTCTCATATTATTTATTTAAAATATCTAATTTAATAAAAAATGACCCCGGCAATACCGAGGCCATTTAATCAATATATTATTACTTTTTCTTAATCCGCTTTTTAACTGCTTTCTTTTTAGTAGTTTTCTTGACTGCCTTTTTTCGCCATTTTTTTGTCAGGGCTTTTTTAACAATCTTTGTTTCTTCCTTGGGAGCTACTTTCTCTTTTCTATCTTTCATTGTCTTATTAGTAGAAACTTTTGATTCGCCAATTATTTCAAGCAC
>CAYNNF010000008.1:0-35663 GCA_964398685.1 uncultured Candidatus Saccharibacteria bacterium
GACTGGATAGAAAAATTTTAGCCCATTTAGCTGAACATGAGCCAAAAGTATTTAAGAATATAGTTGAGGAAGTGAAGAAGTAAAACACAAAAAAGCAAGGAGGTGTTCAATGTATGTTAATGTGTCGCATGTGTTGTTTGGCACTTCTTTAATTGGGTTTATTATATCCTGTATTGTTGCTGGCACAGCGGACAAAGATAATAAAAAAGAAAGTATCTGGGGATTTATACTTTCTTTCATATTGCTCTTTTTTGCTTATGTGACACAACTTTGAACATAAAATTTATGGGGCAATTCTTAAGACTTGCCCTTTTTTTTGTAAAGATATTCCT
This sequence comes from uncultured Candidatus Saccharibacteria bacterium, assembly GCA_964398685.1. Taxonomy (GTDB): domain Bacteria; phylum Patescibacteriota; class Minisyncoccia; order JBAYJV01; family JBAYJV01; genus CAYNNF01. The sequence continues at coordinate 333 of CAYNNF010000008.1, forward strand.
GCATAGTTATAACAATTAAGCCAGCTAATAACATAACTACACGAACAATTCCCGCAATAGATAAACCGCTTATTCCTTTATCTCCAACATAACTCATTGCTGACTTAGCAACATTTCCAAGCAATATTGGTAGAATGAACCTTTTAATGCCTACTGGTCCTGCGGCTACTATATAAGTCATCTCGTCGTCGGGCGTAAAAGGCAAAACATAGATTAAGAATAGAAAAATTGGTCCTATTTTTTGAGACAATCTGTCATATCGGTTATAAAAAGTTGACGAAATTAATCCTTTCAAAAAGGGTCTGCCATATTTTCTTACCAAGAGTACAATTGTAAATAATCCTGCGCTGGTAGCTATGAAGTTCAATATAAACCCTAAATGTCCTCCAAAGATATACCCTGCCCCTATATGAATTGCCGTATTATATAAAGGGATAAATACAACATAAATAAATTCTAATAATAAAAAAACCAATATACCCAACGATCCTTTGCTTTTTATAATTAATTGTAAAATTTCTTTATCAAGATAGCGAGATAAAAGCATTGCTATTAGAATCATAAAAAAAATATATGCGATAAGCAGAAGCATGCTCATTTGCTTTTTCGGACTCTTAAAATATTTTAACCAATTCATTATTTTATAATATCAAAAAATCGCTCAAATAGCGATTTTTCAACTTCTCTCCGTCGCTTAACCTAAGTACATGCCTGACTCTTATCTGGGTGACGACGTTAGAATCTTTTTTCTTACCATTTTATTATTTGGATTTCTATGGCTACTATTATAATAGCAACTAATAAATAGACTAAAACTGCAACCCACCACTTAACTCTTTTTGTAAGAAAGTTCATTGTTATAATATTTTTTTATAATGAAATAACTTAGAATTACTAAAAAACAGAAACAACTTTTAATCACCCGATCTTTTTATTCTTTTAAATACATTTTCTAAACTTTTATCAAGATTAGGAACCACATCAAATTTTTTTAATTCTTTTTCTTTAATCCATTTATATTGAGTGTGTTCCCAGTTTAATTTTATGTTTGGTTTGTTTTTTAATTCTACTAAAACAGGATGAACGAGCCAAGTTTTATTTATTTCGGCATCTGTAAATTTATAGGATTCTCCAGCGCAGAATAATAAAATATTATCTTCACTAATTTCTAATTCCTCTTGAACCTCCTCTAATGCTTTTTCCCTGAGAGGATTCAGATCGTCCAGATAACCAGCAACAGTATTCCATTTCCCCCGATAGGCGCGAACCTTATTGCTTCGTTTTAACAAAAGAATTTTGTCTTGATATTTTATAAAAACAGTTATCACTGGAGCAATATCGGAATTTGAATAATCAATTCTTCCATCTGGGAACTTTGGCAATTTGTTAGCGAATTTTTTGACCGTAGCCAATATCATCTTTTCTTTTTTATTCATAAAATTAGCCAATAATTCCACCTGCATAAAAAAATGTATAAACCTGTTCTTCTGCTTTAAAAATCTTTTCCATTCCTGCCATTTCGTCGATTGAACCTTTAAAATCAGGTTCGCAAATATATTTAAATTCATCTTTTTTCCATTCTATTTTTTTCCATAATCTTGCTTCTTGCCAATTATCCATTAAAGCTCCCCTTAATATCTTGTCTATTTCTTCTTCTGTCATCTTTTTAAAATTACCATAATAACACATTGACCAAACTGGTTTTTCTTTATAGTGAACCACCTCTAAGCCCATAAATATGTCATTGCCTATATAGTATATATCTCTATAAAACCAATCTGCTCCTTTGTGTTCTAATTGAACAGAACCGTCTAAAACAGGATTAACCTTACCTCCGCTACTAGCGTAGGTTTTAGTTCTTGCTTTTAGTAAAAATTGTAAAAGTTTTTCTTTATTTAACATGTTATTTTATTCTATTGAAAAATCAGGACAAAAATTGATTCTTTTTTTAAAAACATATGTTTAAATGGATAGGACAATTTTCAAACCTTCACAACCCAAATTGTTGATCCAACGGAGGATTTGAAAAATATGTTCTAACATTAAAATTCAGATCTATCAACTCTATCATCTCAAAATCGGTCTTTTTAATTAAAGAAAATCCCGGCTTGGATAAATAATTTTCCTTAAAACTATCATAATCATCTACTGTAAAATCGGCATCTCCTCTTTCCTCGCGCGTCTCATCAGGCTTCCTAATCTTTAATAACTTCAATTTTCCTGATTTCGTATCTAAATTTATTAAAAAAAGCGGACCTGTCGGAGTTTCTTTGAATACCCTTCCTGACTGATTAGCTAAATTCAAAAAATTATTGTACTCCTCATCGTTCTGACAAAATATAGCAGCGTAATTTACCTTAGCGTTTTTTTGGTCAGTATGCTCATTTTTTAATCTATTAGATTTTTTTACTATATCTCGAATTAAATTTTCAAATTCTTCTATATTCATAATTTTTAAACTTTTAGCCCTGTTGCGCCTCTTTTTTATAATAAATAAAATAGATTATTTTAATAATTGAGTTATAAGCGCAATCATTTGTTCTTTTTCTTTGGGATTGCTTTCGGTAGTAAGCAAAGATAGGTCTGTCGGAACTTGCAATGTGCAAAAAGTGCACATTTCTTTCCTCTTCGGCATATTTAAAAATTATTATTTATTTTTACTTTTTCTTCTTAGCCAATATTTTTGCCAAAATTATAAAAAGCGCAATGCCGATAATATCTATTAACAGATCAGTAATGCAACCATGCCTTTCGGGGACAAAAAGCTGGTGAATTTCATCAGAGATTGCATAAATAAATGAACCTAAAGTTCCTAATATATATGAATCACTTTTAGAGATTTCATAGCTTCTAAAGGCGCGATAAATTAAAGCCGTTAAGACAAAAAAGGCAAATACATGCCAAGACTTTTTTAGGAAAACATCAAAACCGCCAGTAAAACCAATAGAGAATTCGCTTAAGCTTGATAAAGAATAAATAAAAAACATCCATGCCCAGATAGGCAACCAATAAGAGATCAGCCGTTTAGTCTGGAAAGTTTCCTCAAGCGCGCCAAAGAAAAGCTTTATATAATATGATTTAGGAAGTTTCTTTTTCATAATTTTTCTCTATTTATTAAATGTTTATTTGCCCTGATTAATATTTCTTTTCCCCCCTTAAATGTTAACGTTTCAAGCGCATCTTTAAAAGGAAGCCATTTATAATCGTCATGTTCGTGAGATAAGGCGACTTTTTTTATTTTAGATTTAAGAAGATAAAAAACCACTTTTTTATAATGAAGACCTCTTCCAGTCCTAAAATTATAATGAATTTCTTCTTTAAAACCATCAATTAATTCAAGATTATCTTTTTGAAGGCCTGTTTCTTCTTTCGTCTCTCTAAAAAGCGTATCTATTTCCCTTTCGCCTTCATCAACATGACCCTTAACCATATCCCAATGCCCATGACTTCCACTCCTAGCGCCCTTTGGATAATGAACAATTAAATATTCTATCCTTTCCATGCCATATGTTCCATGAAACACAACTGCCCCGACGGACTTTTCCTTAATATTGGTATCGGTAATAACAACTTCATTTTCGCCAATCCTTTTATCTGGCCCAATATATCTTATGCCTAATTTATCATAAATTTCTTTTTCATTCTTGCCGGCAACCTGTTCATTGTTCTTAAAAAGACCGTATTCGTTCAGCTTATAACCTTTCTTAAGAGCGATAGTTCTTAATTTAATATTATGAAGTTTGCTGCCGGTAAAATATTGAAGCGCCGCGCCAAATGATTGTTCGGGCACAACCCTTAAATCAATATCAATGCCAATTGACAGTCTTCCCGATGACTTAGTTTGTCCTTTGGCATAAATTTCAACAATCTGCGGAAGTTTTACAAAAACATCCATAACCTTTTCTGGTTTATCAGACAAGACAAGCATATCAATATCGCCGACAGTCTCTTTTTTTCTTCTAATTGAGCCGGCAATTTCAACTTTCTTAACTTCGGGCAATTCGCTTAATCTTTGTTTGATTTCTTCTGCTATGGGTAAAACTTTTTTGAGCAGTAATCGCTCTTTTTGCGTTTTAAGTGCTTTAATTCCTCTTAAAATATTTTCTTCGGATTTTTCGCCAAAGCCATCAAGCTCTCTTATTTTATGTTGGCCGATAATCTTTTTTAGGTCGTCAAGATTTTTGACGCCAAGTTTTTGCCAGAGCGCTTTAATTTTTTTCGGACCCATGCCCTCAATTTTAGTTAAGGTTGAAACATCAACAGGAGATTCTCTTTTTAATTTTTCAAAAGATTGCAACTGGCCCGTTAAAATCAGTTCTTCAATTTTTTTAGCGATTATTTCACCGATGCCTGGAATTCTTTCAATCCCCTTAATTCCTTCTTTAGCGTAAATAGTTGCCAAACTTCTATTTTGCAATTCAATAATTCGAGCCGCTTTTTGATAAGCTCGAGGACGAAATGGATCATCTTCCATCTCTAAATATTCTGATATTTCGTACAAAATTTTAGATATCTCCTGATTTGAAAGCATGTCGCGAATAATTACGAATCTTGAACAAATAAAGTTATCGTTTTACGTTTTTTTTATAATCACAAACTTATCTTCCTTAAAATCAATCACGCACTTTTCTCCTTTTTTGAGTTCTCCGGATAAAACCGCGTTAGCTATCAGATTTTTGATGTATTTTGAAATAGCGCGCCTAATTGGGCGGGCGCCATTTTTGGGTTCATAACCTAAGCTGGCAAGTTTTCCCAGCGCTTGTTTAGTGATAGAAAATTTAATTGATTGTTCTTCTTCAATACGCGCAAAAAGCGCTTTTAATTTTATAATTGCAATTTGTTCAATTTCCTCCGGAAGGAGTGTTTTAAAAACGATAACATCATCAAAACGGTTTAGGAGTTCGGGGCGATAGACATCGGTTAATTTTTCTTTAAGTAATTTTCGAATTACTTCAATTGACGCTCCTTCTTTTATTTTTTCTTGAATCAAGATTGCGTGAGCGTTTGAAGTGGCGATAATGATTGTGTTTGTGAAATCAACAACATTTCCAATTTCATCAGTCACCCTGCCGTCGTCAAATATCTGCAAGAAGAGATTTAAAACATCAGAATGGGCTTTTTCAAATTCATCTAATAACAATAGCGAGAAAGGCTGGTTTTTAATTCTTTCTGTTAAAAATCCCCCTCTTTTTTCGCTACCAATCAGGCGATAAATGCTATCGGCCGATTGATATTCTGACATATCAAATCTCAACATTCTGTCCTCGTCGCCGAAATAAATATCTGCCAAGGACTTGGCTAATTCTGTTTTTCCCACGCCGGTTGGGCCAACAAAAAGAAATGTTCCAATAGGACCGCCTCTTCTTTCAAGACCGGCTCTCGCTTGTCTCAATGCTTCGCTCACTGCTTTGACTGCCGGCTCTTGGTCTATTAAACGTTCGTGCAGTTTTTTTTCTAAATTTAACAATTCTTTTCCTTCTTGTTGAGTGGCTTTTTGGATTGGGATGCCAGTTGCTTTTGACAAGCTTGCTTTAACATCTTCCCGCGAAACAAAATTCTTCTTTTGGATTTTGGCTTCTTCAATTGCTTGAGTTAAAAGATCATAAGCTTTTCCTGGTAAAAGTCGATTTCTTAAATAACGGTCAGATAAATCTATTGCTTCTTTAACGGCAAAATGTCCTATGGCAATATTTTCTTTTTTTTCTAATATTAAGGCCTCTCTCATCAAAAAACGAAAAGTCTCTTCTTTTGACAATTCCTCAACCTTAACAATATTAAAAGAACCTGCTAAATCGCTCCTTTCTTCAATAAATTGATGATAATTTTTTTCATCAGTACTCGCAATTAAAGGAAAATCAACTGACTCAAAAACAGGACCAAAAAAACTCATAAAGGAGAGCGACTGATTCTCAATTGCCCCGATTAGATCGTGCATTTGGGGAATAGCTAAAATAATATTCTTTGAAGCTGTAATTTCATCCATTGTTTTTTGCAATCTTTCTTGAAGCTCTCCCGGAGTTTTAAGCCCTGCCAACATATCACCGACATTAATGCTTACCAGCCTTCTATCAAATAAATTTTTTGGCGCGTCATCATGAGTAATTCTTATCGCAAGTTCGTTTATAATTGCCTGGCGTCCGCTGCCTGTTCCGCCAACAAGAAGAGTGTTATTTCTTGCGTCTTGATTTAAAATATTTACCATTGCTTGATATTCTTTTTCGTGTCCGATTAAAGAAGAGATAATCCCGTGTCGCGCCAAGTCAGTTAAATCGTCGCTAAAGCTATCTAAAAAATATGTCGGCTTTGCGGTCCAGGAACGATTCATTGTTTTGTGTTTGATTTTGCGCGGGCGTTTTGATATGAACACAAGATTATTTTTAATCCTAAGCCAAAGGGCAACGCGCCTTGCGTCTTCAAGCTCAACATTGTGTTTTAGGAAAAGATTTTCTAAAACGGGATGAGGTTCATGGAAAAGCGCCATTAAAATATGGTAAAGCTTAACACTTTTGGAATTGATATAAAGAGCTTCCAAAAAACTTTGTTTAGCCAATTTCTCAAAACTTTGTTTGATTGGCTCTTGAGAAAGCTCATAATCTTTTTGAAAGGCAATAACTTCGTTCCTAAATTCTTTTTTAATTTCTTCAGGATTAAGCTCAAGATGGCGAAAAAAATCTTTTGCTTCAGACATTTCAAGAAGAACGTTAAATAAATTGAGTTCAAAAGATCCTCCCGCGCCGTTTGTTTGATTTAAAGCCAATGTAAGTATCTCTTTGCTTCTTGGTTCAAAATATTCGGCAATATTAATATCTAAATCTTTAATATCCCCCTTTTTCCTTAATGATGACAATTGTTTCCAGGGACGTTTAATTTTTATAAAATGATGAATTACATAAAAGGAAAGGAAAACACCTAAAGAGAGAAAAGAAAGAAAAACATCGCGACTTTCAAAGCCATATTTTACAATATGAAATAGCCCAAAAATAATTAAAATAAAGGTTAAAAAAGAAATAAAAAACCAAATAGAGAAAGAAATCAATGCAATAAAAGAACGTACGGATCTTGGAAGGGTTACCAGGGGTTCTTCAAAATAAAGATAACCAATAGCATCAGGAGCATTTTCTTTGCTGGATTTATTTTTTGAAGGAATATTTGCCATTAAAATAAATTAATCAAAGCGAGTAATAATAATCCCGGCAAGATTGAAAGCCAGATTAAAAAGATTAAACTGACAATAATAAAAAAGACAACATAGAACATTGATCCAAAGATAATCCAAAAAGTTCTAATAAAAATTCCAATAAAAAGACCAGCAACATTATAATCCTGATAAAGAGGACGGAACCAGTTGCTAGCCATCGCCTTTATGCCGAGAGATTTATCCAAGTCTTTAAAAAACCAAAAAACTTTTTTCCAGTAAAGGTGAGGAATAAAAACATACCAATCAGAAAAGAAGCTTAAGAAGCTACGCGCTAAAGCTTTAAAGACATAAGAAACAACGTTAAAAGATTGATTCATAATTATTAGTCACATTATACCATTACTTAAATTAAAAGTGAAAAATAAGAGAAAAGATTTTTTATCAATATTTACTGCTAAACAATCAATACTTGACAAAAACACAAAGAATGATAGGATTTAGATAGTTCTAAGATTTTAAAAATAAAAGGAGGCGAGAAATGAGATTCTTTGGCTGGTTCAGAAGGGCAGAAAGCACAAAAGATCTTTCTGTAAAGGGATCACTGCCATGGGCACAGATGACTATTCTTTTAACAAAGGATGTCGCGGAGTTTCTTACAGAAACCGCAAAGAGAGTTGGAACCCCAAGAAGCAATATAATTAACATAGCGGTGAGACGCCTTAGAAGGGACCTGGAAGACGGTATCAGATCTCAAGAAGTGGAAGTTCCCAAGAGGATTATTCATGATTTGAAACATTCAGAAGTTATGAGACGGTTTTTCGAGGAAAATGTCCAGCTTGCCATAAATTACAAACCAGAACCAGAACAAGGCCAAGATCAACAACAAGAAGTAGAATAATCTCAATACAGAGGCGTGAGAAAAAGCGCCTCTTTTTTATCTCGAAAGATTGACTAAATAAGAATTGTATGTTAATCTATGAATAGTTCTTAGTGATGATTGTCCCTCTCTACGCTCGAGACGCAAGAGTTTTTATACTCAAGTACTCGCAAAAAATCTCTAACGGAGGTTAAAGTGGCGCAAACAGGAGATGGCGAAGCAAAGGTTAAATGGTTAAAAGCAATAGACAATAAGTGGGTACATTTAAAAGGCAGAAAATCGCCGCATCTTTTGTTAGTTTTTAGAAAACCAGAAAGATATATTGTCTTGAAACAAACTATCCAGTGTTGCTTTCCTACTTTCTGGGTTTTAACGCATGGCAGCGTTAAGAATTGGGACTGGTTGGATTCTGACGCAATTGATTGTAGCGGAAGAAAAATAATGGACAATGATTATGATATGGGTCTTTTGGTCCCGCGGATGTTTTGGCTCGGATTATTCTTTATTTCAGCTAAAAGAAAAATCCAGCTCTTTAAATTGAAAGCCGAGCGATATGAGGGATCTGTTCCTTATATTGAGTAGAGAACTATATATAGCAAAGGCGACTACATTAGATGCAGCCGCCTTTTTCTTGATTTGGCTCACTTATGTGGGCGTAAAATCATTATTTTTTAAAATTTTCTCCGATGATAAATCCGGTTGACCAACATAATTGAAGATTATATCCTCCCGTTGGTCCATCAAGATCAATTATTTCTCCAGCTAAATATAAATTATCAATAATTTTTGACTTCATTGTTTTTGAATCAATTTCTTTAAGACTAACTCCGCCTGAAGTCATAATTGCTCGTGAAAAATCTGCCACTTGTTTAACTTCAATTCTAAGTTCCTTGAGAAGATGCGCCAAAGATCTTCTTTCTTCCTTAGTAATATCATCAACTTTTTTTTCTTGATTAATTCCAGAGAAACCTCCAATAATGGGAATGAGAGCTTTGGGCAAGAGATCGCCCAAACAGTTTTTAAACATTTTGCCGCTAAATTTTTTAAAGTCTTTTTGAAGTCTTTTGTCAAGTGTCTCAAAATCAAGCGCAGGCTTTAGATCTATCTTTAAACTGACTGGGCTGTCTTCTAACAATTTAGCAATAGTTTTTGAAAGTTCAAGAATAATAGGACCGCTCATACCGTTGGACATAAAAATTGCTTCACCAAAACTAGAAGCTATTTTTTTATTGTTCTGAAAAACTGAAATAGAAATATTTTTTAAGCTCAACCCTTCAACCCTTTTTAGCCAATTTTCTTCAAGGAGAACGGGCGCTAAGGCCTGTCTTAAAGGAATAATGGTATGTCCCAGTTTTGAGAGCCAATTATAAGCTTGACCCGTTGAACCGGTAAGAGGGTGTGATTTTCCGCCCGTACAAATAGCAATATTTTTAACATTGATTTCCTTATTGTTCTTTAGAATTATCTTTTCAACTCTTCCGCCAAGCCTGCCTGCCGGCAAGGCAGGGTTCTCCCCGGTTCTTACCGGGGAGGTTCTTCCAATCAATGATTTAACTTCAGTTTTTGTTTTTATGTCAACGCCGTTGTTGTTTAAATAATTTATAAGAGAAACTAAAACGCTATGCGCATCATCGCTTTTTGGAAAAACGCGATTTCCTCTTTCCGTTTTTATTTCAACACCATTTTTATTAAAAAATTTAATAGTATCCTTAACGCCAAATTGGCTCAAAGGAGAAAAAAGAAAATTGCCTGACTTGCCAAATTTTTCTGTGAATTTTCTTAAATCCAGCTCTTTATTAGTAAGATTGCATCTTCCACCGCCAGTAATTAAAAGTTTTCGTCCTAATTTTTCATTTTTTTCTAATAATAAAACACGAGCGCCATTTTCTGCCGCTCTGCCAGCCGCCATCATGCCAGCTGGACCTCCGCCAATTACTATCAAATCGTAAATCATGTCTTTAGTCTTATTATGTTTTGCTTTTGGAAGAAAATCAAGTTTTTTTGATCTTCTTGACGGAAGATTAAAAAATGCAAATAAAATAAAAAAAGTAGCGAACAAATATTATTTTTTAAACGATAATAGAAAGAGAAAGCTTGAAATATGTAAAACCTTGAGGTAGGATTAAAGCCTGTTCTTTAAATAAAGGAGGTTGAGAATAAGTTGTCCCTCGCTATACCTGCCTACCGGTAGGCAGGCTCGGGACGCAAGAGCTTGGCGGAAGTCTAAGAATGTTTAGGTTTCCTTTGCTCGAAAGGAATCCCGACGCTATTAAGGTCGGGATCTAAGATTCTTTAGATTCACTTAGTTCATCAAAATAATCTAAGAAACGGAGGGAAAAATGAATGTCGCAGAAGAAGCAGGAATTTTGGGAGAAACCCTAATTGTTAAGGGTGAATTAAAAAAAGTTACTGGTATTCTTTGGACAGAAATAGAGATTAAACAAAGGACAGAAGAACTTGCTCAAGAAATAGCGAATGTCTATGAGCCCATTTTTGAAAAAGACAAAAACGCCATTTTAGTTTTATGTTGCATTCTTCATGGCGCAATGTTCTTTACAGTTGACTTAGTAAGACAAATACACAAACTTCTGCCTTCTTATTGGAAGAGAATTAGAATTGATAGTTTAGCAATTTCGAGTTATGGCAAAGGAACAAAATCTGGCAGGCTGAAAATTGAAAAAGATTTTAAAAATCCTATTGAAGATTTTGATGTGCTCGTCGTAGAAGATATTATAGATACTGGCTATACTTATTCTTATTTAAATCAGCTTTGTGAATATAAGGGAGCGAAATCACGCCGCGGTGCCACTCTAATTAACAAAGGAGCTCGCAGAAAGTATGATGTAGTTAATCTTAGTTTTGTCGGATTTGAGATAAAAGAGGATGATTTCGTAATTGGCTGGGGGCTTGATGCAGACGAGCAGGGACGACAGCTTCCTTTCATCGCTGTCATAGAAGATGTTTAAAAAAACAAAACAAGCGTCACATTGAGTGTGGCGCTTTTTAATAAATGAATTTATGGCTTAAAGAAAAACAATCTTGGGGAAGTCGGACTTCCCCAAGATTGTTTTTCTTTATAATACTTTTATTAAAACTTTATTGCTCATTACAATATTTCCATCATCTTTTTCTCCCAAAACATAAAGATAATAATTGCCTGACTTGAGAGTATCATCCCATTTATATTGATAATTTTCCTTGGATATTTTTTGCCAATCTTCGGTAATGAAATAGCTATTGTTTAGATTTTCTTCTGCGCTGTAATATAACATTATTTTATTAAATGATCCCTGGAGAATTAAATTTATTGTATAAGGAAAATTAGTTTCGTTTAAATTAAGCAATGTTAATTTTGGTTCTGTTTCGTCTTTATTATCTGAGCCGTTAATATTGGTATAAATATTGACGCTCTTTTCGCTTGAGTTTAAATAAATATCATAGGCCTTAACAGTTAGCTTATGGCGACCGGAAAAATTATTTTTATCCGCTAAAGTGAACGACCATTCGTAAGGCGCGTTAATCTTAGATCCCAAAAAGTCTTCATCAAAAAAGAAGTCTATTTGCCTAATATTGTTTTGAGCCTCAATTTTGGTTTTAATTTCAATATTAGCCGATTCTATAATAGTTCCATTTTTAGGAGAGACAATTTCAATTACTGGTTTATTTGCAACAGTATGAACATCATCATATTCTTCGGGTGGCATTTCGTCTGTCCAATTTCCTCTTTCGGGATCATTGGCCCAGCTTTTCACCGCGGCCTCCCAATTTTTAAACTGAGGATCAGTTTCTGAATTTTCTGGAATATTTCCCTGAGGATTATCTTTGGAAACATAGTATAGAATAGTATGGGCTTGGCGATAAAACTTTTCTTCAATTAGACTGAGAGGAGTAGATTCGGTAGCTCGTTTGCCTGAGATCGTGTCAATTTTAATAGTTTCGCCACCCATATTTCCAGACAGTACGGCTTTATCTGGTTGGACTGTCGTTGGCGGAGCAAAGTCTAATTTTTCTTTATCTTGAAGAGCAAAGAGCATAAAATCATGCCAAATGGGACCTGCCGTGCTTACGCCCGCCATTCGAGACATTGAAGAATTGTCATTATTACCAGTCCAAACACCAACAACTAAATTAGGCGTATAACCAATTGTCCAGCCGTCGCGGTATTCTTGAGTCGTTCCAGTTTTAGCGGTGGCTGGTATGTCTCCGAGAGATAAATAACTGGACGCGCCAAACATTGGGGAACGAGCTTCATTATCAGAAAGCACATCATTAATAATTCGGCAAACATTTTGATCAAGCACCTGTTTTGCCGTTTCTTTTTTATGCTCTTCTAAGATATTGCCCTTATCGTCTTCTACTTTAATAATACCGTAAGGTTCGTTTTTTTTGCCCTCTATTGCAAAGACGCCAAAAGCGGAAGTAATATCAATGAGCTTTACTTCGCCTCCGCCTAAGACCAGAGCTAAGCCAAAGCGATCACGGTTTTGAAGGGTGGTAATTCCCATTTTTTCCGCCAAGTCAATTGATGCATTTACTCCGGCCAGATAAAGAGTTTTGACAGAAGGAATATTAAGAGATTGCGCCAGCGCGCTTCTCATAGTAATGGGGCCGCGCTCTTTTGAGTCATAATTTTGAGGATGATAACAATCAAGGCCGAATTTGTCCTTAGATTGCACCGCGCTATAAACACAATAGGGATTAAATTCAGTTTTAACATCATAAAGTAAAGTATCGGGCGTATATCCTTTGCCAAATGCCGTTGCGTAAGCGAAGGGCTTAAAAGCCGAACCAGGCTGGCGCGGCCTTAAGACAACATTAACATTGCCGTCATTTTCAATATCAAAGTAGTCTCTGGAACCGACCATTGAAAAAATTTCACCCGTATTAGGATCAATTGCCACCAAGGCGGCATTTTTAGCGCCATAATTTTTTTCATTTTTTTCTGCCTGTTCCCCCACTATTTCTTCGGCTTTTTTTTGTAATTCCCAATCAAGGGTAGTTGTGACGCGAAGTCCGCCTTTTTCAACAAGATCCTTGCCATATTTTTCTTCGAGGATTTCTTTAATATACATAACAAAATGAGGCGCCTTAATGCCAATCTGTTCTTGTTGGAATTCTACTTTTTCTTTGAGCGCTTCTTCTTTTTCGTCTTTAGTAATATAACCAAGCGCTTCCATTCTTCCCAGAATGAGTTCTTGGCGCTGTTTTAATAGGTCGGGATTATTTCCATAAGGAGAAAGTCGCGTTGGCGCCTTAGGAAGAGCGGCTAAAATAGCTGCCTCGGCCAGGGTTACATCGCTGGCATCTTTAGCAAAAAATGCTTTTGATGCCGATTGTATGCCATAAGCATTTGAGCCAAAAGAAATCTGATTTAAATAAAAAGCCAAAATTTCATCTTTGGAGTATTTTCTTTCAAGTTCAAGCGATAAAATTATCTCTTTAATTTTACGGCTTATTGTTCTTTTGGGACTTAAGAGAGAATTTTTAACAAATTGTTGAGTAATTGTTGAGGCGCCTTGAATATATTGTCCTCTGGTTTTTATTGCCACCCAGGCCGATCTAATAAGGCCCCTAAAATCTATGCCTGGATGCTTATAAAAGTCCTTATCTTCAATTGATATAATAGCATCTTTAATAAAAGGCGATATTTTATTGATGCCAACGATCGTTCTTTTCTCGTCTTGATAAACCTCATAAAGCAGTATTTTTCCGCTGCGATCATAAATTTTAGTAGATTGAGTTAAAGGATTATTTAAAATATCCTGAGGGTTGGGCAACTCCTTTGCATAATAAGCGAAAATGCCAACCATTAAAATTAGGAACAGAAGAATACCCAAAAAGCCAATCTTAAAAGCTAAACCCAAAGATTTTTTCAAGCGTAAACTAAATTTTTTCTTGCCCATTTTTTTATTCATGGGTTTTTCTGGCGGAATAAAACGGTAGTATTTTCTCTCAGGCATAATTAGTTTATTTTTCTACGATAGAATTAGTTTCATGAAGAGGATCAAGAAGAAATTTTTTAAGATCGCGTCTGCCAACGATCATTTCATATTTAACATTTGACCTGTCAGCAATTGATACTTCGGTTTCAATTATTTGGTCGGCCAATTCAAATTTAATTTTAACTAATTTTCTTTTTTCTTCACCCAAAGACGAGACAAATTTAATCACTTTTTTGGTTTCTTTAAAGTTAACCTTATCAATTAATTTTTTGTCAATTGATGTGCGATAGGCGCCAGTATCAATCTTGGCCATTATCTTAATTTCTTTTTCGGCGGGCAAAAAGATTTTAACTGGTTCAAAAATGCCAATAATTTTTCGTCCGCTAATTTCTTCCAATTCTTCTTCAACTTCTCCGCCAAAGAGTTCTTGGGCGATCCGCGTTCCCCTTATAGCTGTTTTAATATTTAAATCTTCAACTCTCTCAAGCCGTTCTCTTAGGGGCGCTTGATTTGCGAGTTGAATTGCAATGCCGGGATGGGCATTAACCTCGAAAATAACTGGTCCTTTTTCTCGATCAAGGGAGATATCAATGCCGAGCAAATCAATTCCGATATATTTCTGCGCGAGACTAGCAATACGAAGAACTTCTTTCCAGTAAGGAATCTTTATGCCGGAAAGAACAAGGCGGGACATTGGAACAACTTCAATTAAACGATTGTGCTGAATCGCGCTTGTCGTAATACCCGTCTTCATATCAATACCTACGCCAATACCGCCTAAATGAAGATTGCTTCTTCCTTCAGACCCTTTGGTGGGGAGGCGCAGTTCTGCCATGATAGGAATTTTTTCATAAACTAAAACACGAATATCTGGTATGCCACCCTTAAAGGTATAGGGCTTAAAAGTTGGGTGAAGCTTAATGCGCTCCTCAAAAAAGGCCATGTCTCCATATTCTTCAGTTGAAAAGTTGCCCTCTAAAATACTAAAAACATGATATTTAATTTTTTCTAAATGAACTAATTTTTGGCCTGCCTTAATCCAAATAGGCGCATTATTTTTTTTGCCATAAACTATGAGAATACCTTCTCCTCCCAAACCCTGATTCGGTTTTAAAACGAATGATTTAGGCAGTTGCCAAGAAAAATTTTTAAATTCTTGTTTATTTTTAATAACATAATAATTAAGCGGAACGGGCAATCCTGCTTTTTTTAAAATTCTTTTTACCTTTAATTTATTATTAGCCACCCCAATCAACGGCAAACTTTTTTTCTTAAGAATATAATCAAGATTGCGAGCGTTCAGGCCCATAATCTTTTTGTAATTTTTAAAGGCCTTAATCATAATTATTTTTTGGCAGGCAAATTAAAGAGAGAACGAAAACGCCAAACTTCATTTAAGCGCAATCCTTTAAATTTTCCTAAAAAAAGATTAATTATCAAAACAAGAAAGAGATAAATCAAAGGATAAGAAAGAACGATACTTTGGAGTTCTTTAATGCTGATTAGATAAAATCCAATTATTGCTATAATAAGCGTTCCTGCGCTTAAAATAAGAGTCGGCTTTAAATTTTTCTTTATTTGAAATGATACCAATTTATCGGTTAAAGATAAGATGATTATGATAGGAAGATAATCTTTAATTTGGATTTTGTAGCCACTTAAGAAAATCAAGAACATTAAAACAAGAACGGCCAATGTAATTGTTGTGACAATAATAGTTATCCTAGGAAGATAGAGTAAAGATAACTTTTTAACTAGATAGCCGATACAATTCGCCAAAACCATAACTGTTAAAAATATAATTAGCCCTGGTTTTATTCCTAATGAAATGAATGCGAAAGTTAAGAGCAAAGGATGATAAACGCCCAGATTACGCAATCCTATTACTTGTCTTGAAAACGAAATTAAAGTTGCTAAAAAAGGCAACAAGAGCACATAAATCAAAACCTGTTCAGAAATGCCATGATTGATTAAGTATGGAATAATATTAGTCATGTTAAGAATTTAAAACTTAAGGATAAAAAATTAAAATTTTTTGACGGAAGAGTAAAAACTTTTAGTTTTTGACGGAAGGATAAAAAATTAAAATTTTTTGCTTTCCGCTTTTGATTTTACTTATGACGCTTATGTCGTGAATGATAGCAAATTGCAGCCGCTAATGCGTCAGCGGCATCATCGGGCTTAGGGATCTCCTGAAACTTTAAAATCGTTTTTACGCTTTCTTGCACTTCTTTTTTTTTGGCTCTGCCGTAGCCAGTTAGGGATTGTTTAATCTCTAATGGAGTATATTCAAAAATAGGAATCTTATTCTGCGCGCAGGCCATTAAAACCACACCTCGAGATTGCGAAACCGTCATTACGGTTTTCATATTCATAAAGAAAAAAAGCCGCTCAATGACCGCAACATGAGGTTTTTCTTTTCGAATAATTTTATTAATTTCTTTATAAGTAATTATTAATCTTGCGGCGTCGCTTTTATCCGGAGATGTTTCAATACAACCGTAATTTAATGAAGTTAATTTGTCTCCGACAGAACGGATTATGCCATAACCAGTTCTTGCTGTGCCTGGATCAATGCCTAAAATTTTCATACCAAGTTATTATATACAGCTTTAATGTCATCATGTTCATCGATGAGTTCATTCAATTTTTCAATTTTTTTTACACTATTGCTTGACAAAGAAATAGAATTTTTTGCCTGCCAATCGAGCTCTTCGGATCTTATCTTAACACCATTGTCTTCAAGAGTTTGTTTGATTTGTTTTTCAGATTGAAGACTGGTTAACAAAAGCACGCCTTCGTCAGTTTGTTGACTGTCTTCAAGACTGGCATCGATTAGCATTAGCTCTAAATTTTCATTCCAGTCAGAAGGATCAATGGTAATAATAACTTTTTTTTCAAAGAGCCAAGTAACAGAACCTTTCTCGGCCATATGGCCACCGTTTTTTTCAACTAAGCGCTTAATTTCAGAAACAGTACGGTTATGATTGTCTGTAATTGCTTCAATAAAAAAAGCGCTGCCCAAAGGACCATAGGCCTCAAGAGTAATTTCTTCTAAATTAACGCCTTCTCCGTGGCCGCCTGCTTTTTTAATTGCCTTTTCAACATTAGAGCTAGGCATATTAGCGGCCTTTGCTTTTTCAACTACCATACGAAGAGAGGAATTACTTTCAGGATTAGGATCGTTTTTTGCCGCAACCTGAATTTGACGGACAAGCTTAGAAAAAACTTTTCCGCGTTTTTGGTCCTTAATTCCTTTTTTATGTTTAATTGTTGACCACTTGGAATGACCGGACATGTTTCAAGTTAAAAAGTTAAAAGAAGAATTTTTCGCTATACTTAAAAATCTTGACGCAAGACAGAAAAACTTGGGAAATTAACTTCATTAACATATTTTATCAATTAAAGGGGTAAAGTCAAAGAAAAAGTCATGAAACTATGCTTGTTTTTTTGAAAGGACGCAAAAGGTTGACATTTTACTTTTTTCTGCTAAAATAGAGACAAGAATTGAATAGAGGTAAATATTTTGAGAACTTTTGGAGGGCTCAGGTTTTTTTTGTATCGTCCTTATTAGTCTGTAGGCGCGGGACCCCCGGCTTGCCGGGGTGGGGCTTTTCCTTAGCACATGGGTAGCTTGGTTTTTTCTTCGGATTAGACTAAACTATTCCTCGGGAACTGTTTCGCCGAAAGCTTTGTTTTTCGGTCTTCTCCGCCCACAGGCTAATGCGGGCGATTTTTTTCTAACACATTGACAATGGCAAAGATTGATATATCATTTTGATAGTTGATATATCTTAAATGAAAATCTTTTCAAAGAAAGTATCCCAAGACCATTGTCCGGTTGATTCTGAAAATAAAAGCGAAGATAATGAGCCTCCCAACATAGGCCTGTTTGCTGTGGGTTCGCAAATAAATTAATACAATTTGCGGGCTTTTTTTATTGGCATAATATAATAATAAAATATAATTAAAACTTTTATGGACAACAAAAATAAAAAATTAAAAACTAATAATAATGATTTTTTAGATAAAACAATTTTATTGATTAATACGGGCTCAATCAGAAAGCGTTTTATTATTCAAAAATTGAAGAAAATGGGACTAAAAGTAGTTGTCCTCAATAAAGAAAAAAATTGGGCTCAGCCCTATGTTGACCATTGGATTTTGGCAGACAATACCAACCACGCAGAATCAATTCAGGCCATTAAAGATTTTATGGCTAATAATCCTACCATAAAAATTAATGGCGCCATCACCTTTTGGGAAGATGACGTGCTCTTAACCTCAAAGATTATTGATAAATTTAATTTTATCGGTATTTCGTATAGTGTTGCTAAAAAAATTCGCAATAAACTTGCCTTTCGCGACTTTTGCCAGCTCCATAATCTGCCAACTCCTAAACACGAACCTATTAAATCAGTGAGCGATATCAAGAAGATTTTCAAGAATTTTAATTTCCCCGTAGTTATAAAACCAACCTTTGGAGCAAGCAGCGCTTATGTTATTAAAGCCGAAACCGAGGAAGAACTAGTTAATAGCTATAATTATATTCGTAAAAACATTTCCACCAAAACAGAAAGCGCTCTTAATGAAGGAATGGATGTGTTTGTTGAGGAATATATTGATGGAGATGAAGTAGATGTTGATATTGTTCTGCAAAATGGAAAAATCAAGTTTTACTCAATTTCTGACAATCAACAAACTAAAGAGCCGTTCTTTGTTGAAACAGGACAGTCTATTCCATCAACTCTCTCTGGAGAAGATCAAGATGATTTAATTGATATGGCAGAGGAAATGTTAGAAAAATTAGGCGTTCAGAATGGCGTCATTCATTTTGAGGCAAAATCCACTAAAAGTGGCCCTATCCCTATTGAAATTAATCTTAGAATGGGTGGAGATGAGGTTTATTCCTTTGTCAAAGGAGCTTGGAAGGTTGATCTTATAGAAAATGCGGCAAAAATTGCTCTTGGTATGCATATTTCTAAAATTAAAAAATTAAATGTTCCTAAAAAATACATTAGTGGCGTGTATTTCTTATCAGATTATTCTGGCGTTCTGTCTAAGCTTGATATTGACGAAAAACTGGCAAAAAAAGATTATTTAGAAGAGCTTCATTTTTTCAAAAAAATTGGCGATCCGATCCTAATTCCTCCAGAGGGATATGATTATTTGGGTTGGATTACGGTTTCTGGATATAGTATGCCAGACGCTCAAGACAACCTGAAAGATGCTTTAAAATATATTAAGTACGAAGTAGTGCGTTTTGCTCCAGAATCTTTTATAGGCAGAACTTTGCGAAAAAATAGCTTTTCTTATGCGGCGTTAAACACTAACTTATTAGTCCATGCCGCTAAAATAGAAAAAATTAGAATGACAGGCAAAAATGATCAACACAATCTTCACATAGGCGTTGCCTGTAATCTATATGAAGAAATTGATGGATCTGTTGAACAGGAATTGACATCAGTCGGCAAGGGCATAGAAAAAATCCTTATTGAAAGAGGTTATCGTATTACTTTTTTTGACTTTAATAAACTGGAAGATACTTTTAACTATTTAAAATCAAGCGATGTTGATCTTGTCTTTAATGTATGTGAAAGAGTCAACGGATCTAGCTTGCTTGAGCCACACGCAGCAGCGCTTCTTGATATTCTTCAAATTCCCTATACTGGATCTAGTCCCTTCACTCTGAGTCTTTGCATTGACAAGATTAGAGTCAAAAAACTTCTTGCTTTTCACAATATTCCCACACCCAAATGGGATTATGCCTATGATTTAGATGATGAAATTGATGAAAGCCTGGAATATCCATTAATTGTCAAACCTGCTAATACTGATAATTCAATTGGCATTACCAATGAATCAGTTGTAACAAATCAAGAAGAACTTAAAAAACAACTTAAGAAAGTAATCGTTGATATTGGCCGCCCCGCCCTCGTAGAAGAATATATTGATGGCGATGAATATGATGTGTCTATTATTGGAAGCGATGATAGCAGCTTAAGGGTTTTGCCGCTTTCAAGATCAATTTTTAAAAATATGGAAAAGGGCCAATGGCACATTTATACTCATGAACTCAAATTTGGCGGTAAAAATCCTCGCGACTTTGGCATTGTTGTTCAAAGGCCCGCCAAGAATATTAGTAAAAGATTAGAAAAACTATTGAGTGAGATATCTTTGGACACTTATAATATTCTTGATTGTCATGATTATGGAAGAGTTGAGGTTAAGGTTGACGCAAGTGGCAATCCGTATGTTATTGAACTTAACCCTAATCCATCAATTGCTCCAAGCGATTGTATACCCCAAGTAGCTAAGTTGGTTGGCATGGATTACGGAGATTTTCTTGAGGAAATTATTCAAATGGCGATTAGAAGATATAAGAATAATCCTCCGTATTTTCACCTTCAGCCGAGCATAATTTAAAATATGAAATCTGACGAAGAAGACAGTAAACAATTAGTAGTTGAGATAATTGACCAAATAGATGAGGCAGAAAAAATCTGGAAAGAGCTAAGCCCAAACAAAAACATATATGATAGATGGGATTTTAGGCATTGTTTTTATAAATACTTTAATTATCCCCTGTTTTTTTATACAGCCAGAGTTGATGGCGAACTAATTGGTCTTTTGCCCCTGCAATGGAATACTGAGAAAGAATTGCTTGAATTTTTTGGTGGCGTTTTTATGGAAGACAATAGCGTCTTTATAAAAGAAGGTTATGAAAATTGTATTCCTAAGCTATATTCTGCTATTGAGAAAAAAGCTAAGTTAGACGATATCGTGGGCGAGGACGAATTTACTCAGCGATTAGATATTTTGGAGAATAAATATGTTGCCAATCTTGAAAATGTTGGCGCGCTGAGCGATTATTTCTCAACAAGATTTAGCTCAAAATCTCGATCTAATATCAAAAAAAAGTTAAAATTAGTTGAAACGTTATACCAGCCGAAGATTGTTGAAAACAATCTTGATGATCTAAGTCGTCTCTTTGAATTGAATATTAAAACTTTTGGCGGTACATCATCGTTTTGTAAGCCATTTCGAAAAGAAATCTTTAAAGATTTAGTTAAACTTGATTTCAATTATTGCATAATAACACTGATAATTTCTGGGAAAAAAGAGGCAGTTTCTTTGGCAATAAAATATGGCGAAACATATATATATGTTAATGCCGGTGTTAATAAAGAAGATTATCCTAATTTAGGGACCTATTTAATTGCGAAAAACTTTGAAAAAGCTATTTCTCTAGGAAGTAAATATTTTGATGGTGGCTGCGAAGATTTGGGCTGGAAAGAGAGGTGGCATTTAGACAAAATTCCCCAAAGATTTTTTGTTAAGGAATAAGATTGTTTGATATTAAAAAAAATCCCCTGAGACTTCTCAGGAGATATGTTTTATCCTTTAGTCGCTATTGATAATGTTGCGAGCAACAATATCAGAGTAACGACAACTAATGTGGGTAGAAAAAGAACCATCAGTATTAACGACCAAGGTTTTTTAATCATATTGCCTCCTTAACATTTTGAGTAGCGATACCCGCCTTTTCTTGGCGCTTTATTATTGTGATTATAATGCTTCAGTCATAAGAAATCAATTTTTTTATGAGTCTTTCTATGTACGAACTACTAATTGCTAATTAATATTTTTCGCACATTACCTGATAATAGGATTGAGGGTGGTTGCAGGAAGGACAAACTTTTAGAGGAGTTTTGCCGAAGTGGATATAACCGCATTCACGGCAAACCCACCAAATTTCTCTTTCTTTCTTGAAAACTGTTCCAGATACAACTTCTTTTAGAAGTTTTTTATATCTTTCTTCATGATGTAGTTCTGCCATGGCAATCGCCTTGAGGCGATCGGCAATTTTTGGATAACCTTCTTTTCTGGCAATTTTGGCAAATTCAGGATACATTTCTGAATACTCATATTTTTCGCCTGCAATAGCAGATTTTAAATTTTCCTTAGTAGTTCCGTAGATTGTTGACGCTTCTGCTTCAATAGTGATTGTATCCAGTTTTTTATCTTTTCCCTTTAATTTTTGAATATGTTCAAAAATTCTTTTGGCGTGTGTTTTTTCGTTTTCTGCAGTAAGTAAAAAAATTTCAGCAATTTGCTCGTACCCTTCTTTTTGAGCGATTTTGGCGTAAAATGTATAACGATTTCTTGCCTGTGATTCTCCAAGAAAAGCTTTAGTTAGATTTTTTAAAGTTTCTGACATAATTTTGAAATTACGGATTAGATTATTTTCATTTTATCATTTATCATAGTAATTACAAATCTATGAAAAAAAACGATAAAGCATTGCTGGAAATCAAAAAACAGGTAATTGCCTGTAAAAAATGCCCTCTTTTTAAAACGCGCCATTTGCCCGTTATTGGCCAAGGAAGCCATTCTGCCGATATTATGTTTGTTGGTGAAGCGCCGGGCAGAAACGAAGATTTAAAAGGAAGCCCCTTTTGCGGAAGAGCAGGAGAAATTCTTTCAGAGCTTTTAGAGTCAATTGGGCTTAAAAGAGAAGATGTCTATATTTGTAATATTTTAAAATGCCGTCCGCCGGGCAACCGAAATCCTCTTCCTAACGAGATTGATAGCTGTACTGACTATTTAAATCGGCAGATTGAGCTGATTAATCCTAAAATTATTTGCTGTCTCGGCAATTTTGCGACAGGATATATTTTAAAAAAATTTGGCCTTGAAGACGAAATTCAAGGTATCAGCAAAATTAGGGGAAAAGTTTTTAATGCTCCCAAGAGAAAAATTATTCCTCTCTACCATCCGGCCGTCGTTGCTTATAACATAAATATGAAAGATATTTTGATGAAAGATTTTAAAATGATTAAAAAGATTATCGGTTAAGACAGAAACATTGACAGAAGTATTTATTAGTGATAAGATTACGGGAATAAAAGTTCTTTAAGGAGGACGAAATGGAAGAATTGGTACAAATTTTGTGGGACATCTTTGGAGCCAGGAAATCGGGAAAAAAAGATTTTTATGCGCCTGGGCGAAGACGAATAGTACATATCTTGCCATTAATTATAACTGCTTTAAATAACGAAAGGAGACGAAGGATATTGGCCTTTCTTCTTAAAGATAGGGATACAAAATTTTCCTTTGCGCGAATTAAGGAAGAGTTTTCTCCAATCAAAAAAGAGTTATTAAGCTACCATCTTCAGGCCTTGCAAAAAGCATGGCTGGTTGATCGAACCGTCGATTTATCAAACCCAATAATACAAAAAGATCCTCATTACTCTTTTTATCAGATCTCTGATTTTGGCCTCGAGGTATTGGATTGCTTGACAGGTTTTCTTGTGATGATAGAAAAAGATTATCTGTCTAAAAGATAATCAAAATATTTTTAGAGGTGATTGAAATTGCCCAATAAGGTTTGCAAAACGGAAGGATGTGCTAAGCCAGTATTTATGAGAGATATGTGTAGAGCTTGCTACTATACATGGTGGATAAATCAGCCGGGAAATCGGAAAAGAACAGAAAAGAATAATCAAAAATGGCACAAAGAGCATCCAAAAGCTCGTTACAAGGCCATCAAAAGATGGCGGAAAAAACATCTTGACAAAAGGAATTTAGAAAGAAAAGCAAATTATGACAAAGGTGCCATATTTAACATTAATGGTGGAAAAATATATGATGATAGTGAAATTCAGATGATCCTTGACAAGGTTTTAGTAAATGAAAACGGAAGGGTAATTAAAAAAAATGTCACTGACAGAGAGATTGCCAAATATATAGGGAGGACCGTTAGGGCAATCCAGACTCAAAGATCAAAATTTAAAAAAATAATGGCTCAAGAACAATCTTGAGCCTTTTCTTTTTTAAAAAATGTGGTATAAAATATATGATTAACAATTCGTAATTCAAAAATACAATGTTGTCTATAAATGATCTCAGAGTTGGCACTATTTTTCTCTTTAGAAATCAGCCCTACCAAGTGATTGAAGCAAAACATGTTTTTATGGGAAGAGGGTCTTCAACTCTTCAAGCAAAAATTAAGAATTTAATTACTGGCAACTTATTGAGCGAAAGCCTTAAGGCTTCAGATAATTTTGAAGAAGCAGAAATTACGCGAAAAGAGATTAAATATTTATATAATCACCGCGGTGAGTTTTGGTTTTCCGAAAAAGACAATCCTTCTAAAAGATTTTTATTAGAAGAAAAAATAATTGGAGAACAGGCAAAATTTCTAAAATCAAATTCCATAATTAAGGCAATTCAATTTCAGGAAGAAATTGTCGGTATTGAACTTCCCGCCAAGATTGACATTAAGGTCAAACAAGCGCCTCCAGGAGAAAGAAAAGATGCGGCTCAGAGAAGCACAAAATTAGTTATTCTTGAAAATGACACTCAGGTAAAAGCTCCTCTTTTTATCAATTCAGGCGATATAATAAGAATAAACACAAAAACGGGAGAATATGTAGAGCGTGTTAAAAAATTATAATTTTTTAACACCAATTTTTAATTCCTAACTTCTAATTTCTAATGAAAAATTGTCTTTTTTGTAAGATTATAAAAGGTGAAATTCCCAGCCATAAGATTTATGAAGATGAAAAAACTTTAGCTTTTTTGGATGTCAATCCTGTTAGTAGAGGACATGCGCTAGTTATTTCTAAAAAACATGCGAAGAATCTTTTTGATATTTCTAAGCAGGATTTAATTGCGGTTAGTATGACCATCAAAAAAATAGCCAAAATTCTTAAAAATAAGCTTGGCGCTGAGGGCATTAATATTTTACAGGCGAATGAAGAAGTTGCTGGTCAAAGCGTTTTTCATATTCACTTTCATATTGTGCCACGATATCAAAATGATAAACTGACTCTTTTCCCTCACAAGAGATATCTCAAAAATGATTTCAAAGAAATTTTAGACGTAATCAAGGGCCCATAGTTTAGCTGGTAGAACACCGCATTCGCATTGCGGAAACAGGAGTTCAACTCTCCTTGGGTCCAATAGAAATAGAAGACTTCGACGCAACATCGGGACACTTTTTTTTCGCCGTCGCAATTTATTACATTTCGCTTTGCGAAATGCACCGCCAAGAAGGAAGTTGTATTTACCGTGTCCACTCGCGCGCACACAACAGATTTATTCCCTTTGCTTAATTTACCATATAGCGTATTCCAGTTTGGCATATTACACTAGGAATATAACATATAATTATTAAGGAAATAAATATGACTATTACTTTACAAAAATTAAGAGAACAATTGAAAAAAATTAAAACGATGGGTTTTGTTAAAACTCACAGAGCGCACGATACAGGCATTGGCAAAACCCTTGAGGATCTTTTAGGAATCAAGGAAAATAATTTGCGCCTTCCTGATGTTGGCGATGTTGAATTAAAGGCTAAAAGAATAGATTCTGGCAGTATGCTTACCGTTGCAACAAAATCGCCAGAACCAAAAGGAATAAATAAAATCTTGTTTGAAAAATATAAATACTTAGATAAAGAGGGAAAATATAATTTACATTCCACGGTTTACGGCTCACGAAAAAATCCACAATCATTCAAAATTGTTTTTGAGGGCGAAAAGCTTGTTTTAAAAAATAAATCTAAAATAGCGGCATATTGGCCTATTGCTATTTTTGATGATGTTTTGAAAGCAAAATCAGATAAAATTTTAGTGGTTTTTGCGGAAACAAAAGGTGAGCGAAAAACTAAAAATGAAAAGTTCCATTTTACAAAAGCTTATTTGCTCTCAAATCTCAATATCAATAAATTTAAGTCGGCCGTTGAAAGCGGTAAATTGAAAATTGATATTAGGATAGGCATTTATAGAAGTGGAAAGAATAAAGGAAAATATCACGATCATGGCACGGGTTTTAGAATAAATAAAAGAGATTTTTTGCATCTTTTTGATAATTTTACCCAAATTATTTAGTCTTTTCTCAAAACAACAACACTCTCTTTGTTCATTGTCTCCTCTAATGCCCCGACAATATTTGTCGGCGAATTTTTTATAGGCATTCTTTTACCGGGAATGTTTCTAACAAAAACATCTTCACAACTAAAGCCAATTTTTTCGCTTAACTCTGCGATGATAAAATCAGTCGGTATTCGTACTTGTTTTACGAGCCGATTGCCAACAACCAAACAGAAATATTTTTTAGGCTTGAGCATTTTGTACGCCTGTTTTAGACAATCGTTCAGGCCGATATAAAAACTCAAAACATCTTTAGCCCGCTTTTCGTCTATTTTAGCAATTTTATTTAAGGAATCTTTTAAATATTTTGAGTTCAGAGTATACTCAAGGGTTTTCGTTGCTTTTCCGCCAAGCAATTCATTGTCCACGCCAGAGGCCTTATTTGGATCTTCAAAAATATCTATCCATTGCGCCGAAAGGCGAGAAAATTGGCCATAAGCCACTGTTGTTCTGCTGTCGCCATAAGGTGGCGAGGTAATAATACAATCAATTGAGTTTGCTTTTATTCCATTGTCTTTTGAAGAGTCGCCATAGATAATTTTTGTCCAAGCTTTTTTGTTCGCGTCTTTGTAAAAATCCGTCATTCCCTTTATGTTTATTTCCGTTTTCTTTTTGAATATCCCTAAAACATCGGGATTATAATTTTCTAATTTCTCTTTTTTTATTCTAACAAGCTTAAATTCACCATTTTTTGTATTTGAGGATAACCGCACAGTTTCACTAAAAGAAACCATAAAATAATTTCGTATGTTCTCGTCTTCTATTTTTAAAATTGCTTTTTTTATTTTTGCTAATTGAATAATGATTTTTTCTTTAAACCAAAAATCAATATTATTGAAAATTGGTTTTTTTGTTTCCCTCTTTTTTATTTTTTCAATTTCTGAAAGAAGTTTAAAATATTCATTTGTAAGTTTAGAGGGGTTGATCGGTGTTGTTTTGGCTTTTGCTAAAAAAATTGCGAATGGATTTAGGTCAATACCATAAGCATTTCTGTCTAAAAGTTTGCTCTCAACTAATGCACTCCCGGATCCGCAAAAAATATCGCAAATAGTTTCACCTGCTTGGCTGAAATTTTCTAAAAGCCGCCTTGCGACTTGTGGAATAAACATAGCAGGATATGTGTGTATCCCGTGCGTGTATGTTTTTGTATTTTCTCCCCTGTAATCCCATGAGTAATTTATTCTTCTAACATATTTTTCGTCATTAACTTTTTCTTTTTCGATTTGCGTTTCTAAATTCCTAATTATTTTTACAACCACTCCTCTAATTTTAACTTCCTTTCTATAAATAGGGAAAAGTGTAGGGTTAGCAGGTTGTAATCTAATCCGATTTTTTTCTCTGTAAATTTTTTTAAGCGTAGCCTCGTTATCATCAATTATTGCGACAACGGTTTGTCCGTTGTCAGCAGATTCTTGTTTCCTAATAATTACAATATCACCATCAAAAATTCCTTCTTCAATCATACTATTACCTTGTATCCGCAATGCATAATTTTTGCCATACTTCCCGACTTCATCTCTTGAAACAGTTATTGTTTTGTCTGGAATTTCAATTGCTTCGATAGGTTGTCCTGCGGCAATTGTTCCGACCAAAGGAACCTCAATTGTCGCTTTATCATTTATTGCAGATATTGCTCTTGGTTGATTATATTCTTTTTGCAAATAGCCGCTTTCTTGAAGTTTTTTAACATGGTGATGAGCCGTGGAAACAGAGGATAACCTAAGGTGTTTTTTTATTTCTTCAAGGGAGGGCGAAAACCCCTTCTTTTTTTGGAAAGAGGTTATAAAATCAAGAGCTTGTTTTTGGCGTTTTGTGATCATAAGTTTGTTACTATTGACTTTCTATTTATTTTCGACTACACTTCAATTATAGGTTATCATTGGGTAGTCGTCAATAGGTAATCTGTGGGGATAAATAATAATTAAAAATATGGCAATAACAAATGCTATAAGTTGATAAAAACACCTGCGCTTGGAGGTGTTTTTAATAAAAAGGCTTGATTTTTGAATTGTTTTATGTTAAAATCAAGGCAAGTTCTTTTTAAAGATAACAGGAGGAAAAGTGAAAAAATGTTTAGCAGTGATTTTAGCATTGGTTGTTTTTGTGGGAACAACAGGCACGACAGTTTTAGCTCAAAGCGAAGTAATGGTTGTGAGGGCATGGATCGGGTCATCAATTCAGGTAACAGATCTGCCGAATATTGGACTTGCTCCATACATTTCTCTTGGTCTCGGCGAGAATATTGAGATAACATATTCGTTCGCGGCAATGACTCAAGAGGAGGCATGGATATCTCTTGAAATTGGTTTTTTGAACGGTGAACTTCCGAAGTTTAAAAACTCACAAATTGAGATTAATTACTCCCTTAGCGCATACGGCGCTTTTATGTCGCAAAAAGACAATGAAGAAAGCGTTAATTCTCTTAATTTCGGTTTTTTGCTTGGGCTTGAAACCCCAATAAAAATTAATCACGCATTGATATGCCTAGAAGGAAGGATAGGCATAGGATGGCCCCCGAAGCTATTTGTTCAATTGGGCGTTAAAATACAATTAAAGACTTTTATGCTAATGTTCTAAAAAAAACAGGCTAACCTGAAATGGTTAGCTTTTTTCTTTTATCGTTATTAATCAAAATTGAAGAAAGAGAAAGAATTATTATTAAAAGTGGCAAGACGCGAGGCGAGTAAATGGGAGTGTCAAACATGGCATGGCTTAGAAAATAAACAAGAGAGGCAGACAGAGCAATGGCTTGAATTTTTAATTTTCTCTCTTTTAATAATTTATAAATCGTATAAACAAAAATTGAGATCCAGACAAGAAGAGTAAAAATACCCATTTCAACTCCAATATCTAAATAAGTATTGTGAGCGTAAATAGGAGTTCGGTAGTTAATGAGCGGATTTTGCCAATAGGAATAATTGCCGATTCCCACTCCCAGCCAAAAATTTTTATGCCAAACCGATAGCGCTTGATTCCAATTTTCCAATCTTCCCGCCACCGATCCTTCGGATAAATCAAAGGTGGAAACCAAACGATTTCTCACTGCTGGCACAAGTAATATCCCGATAAGTAGGGCGGAAGAAGCAAGCGCTAAAAGCATTTTTTGTTTTTTATTAAAATGCCGCAAGCCAAAAACTAAAAGCCATAATCCTGAAAATAATAAGCCGAGATATCCTCCGCGGGAAAAAGTGAGAAGCAAAGCCGAAAGATTGATAAGAGCCATAAAGCCGTAAGGCCATAAGGGCTTTCTTTTTTTGAGAATTAGTGGAATAAATAATGGCAGTGTCATTCCTAAAAAGAAAGAGAACATATGGGGATCGGGAAAAAAAGAAGTGGCGCGCAAAAAAGTATGGCCGCCAATATTAACCCACCAGCTGGGATAAGCCATAACTGATTGGGAAAAGGCGCTACCTAAGAAAAATTTAGCCAAGTATTTTGACCAAAAAAGGAAAATTGCCTTTGGTCCCCAGATAAATTGGCTTAGGAACTGTAAAATGCCAAGGCATGCGGTAATTGAGCTTGAAATTAAAATAGTCTTGCTTATTTTTGGAAGGTCGCTCTTTTTAAAATAATAAGTCATCAGAAAATAAAGAGGAAAGATTGAGGCAAAAACAAGAAATTTTCTTAGCGCCCAACTTACTTCTTCGGCCTTGATTATAGAAAGAAACGATAGCGCAAGAAAAGAAACCAATCCCCAAGTTATAGCGTTGTTCTCAATAATCAATTTTTTTCTTGCCAAAGAGCTAAAGATCCAAATTAAAAAAGCAAGAACAATTAATAGTCTTGCAATGCTTAAATCTATGCCTGCAACTGGATTTAGAGCGAACTGAAAAGGTAAAAAGAAAATAAAAAAAAGAAGAAATTTTTTCATGAAACAGTTTTTTTAGAAAAAAACTTTAAATCTTTTTTTGAAATTCCTCCAAAAAGATAAATAAAAAAACCATAAATCAAAATACTTAAAATGCCAAGGATGATAATATGCATATTTTGAAAATAGTAAAGAAATACCGCCATTGGCAGAATAGCGCCAAGAGCCTTAAAAACAATTTTAAATGAAGCGCAGTAATGAAGCGATTGGCTGACAATAACGATAAGGCCAACAATAATTATAAGTTCGGTCATCGCAGTAGTAATGGCGGCGCCAACATAGGAATAGCGAGGAATAAAGTATAGATTTGCCAAAACATTAAAAATAGCGCCGGCAAAATAAATCCACATACTCCATAATTGTTTTTTAATAATAATTACTGTTTGGCCATAAAGACTTCCGAGGAAGATAAAGCCAACAGCAATAGCTAATATTTGAAGCACTTTTGACGACGCAATAAAAGTTTCTCCAGCCAAAAAGGTAACAATAAGAGGGGCAGTAATCATGAGAGCGACAACAAGAGGAATTGCTGCCACTAAAATACCATTAAGGGACAATTGGAATACTTTTTTAAATTTATCAATTTCTTTAAAGGCGTAACGCGAAAGAACGGGGACTATAAAGCCAACAAACATTGCTGGGAAAAAGATTAAGTTTTCCAATATTTTATAAGACAATCCATAAATACCGACATCGTGTGGATTTTTCATCAGCGATAACATAATGGTATCAATGCGAAAATAAATAAGGGTAAAAATAATGGAAACACCTATTGGCAAAGCTTCTCTTAAAATCTTTTTCCATCTTGTCCAATTAAATGTAAGGCGAATTTTATCAAAGCGCCTCGCAAAATAGAAAACCAGCAAGAAATTTACTAAAGAAGATATTGCCATTGCCCATATTATTGGAATTAATCCTGTTTTAATTTTTAATAGAAAAAAGGCGGCGAGACCAACATAGATAATACGATTGACGAGTTCAGCGAACGAAACATAAATAATTTTAAAATGTTTTTGAAAGATTGGAACTAAAACTTGGTACAGAGAGAGGAATAAAGTTGCTATGGTGGCAATAGCAATGCCTGCGCGCAACATTGAAGAATAAGGAAGAATAAATGCTATTAGGATTGAGACAGGAAGAATTAAAATCAGTCCAGTCAATCTTAAGGTAAAGATATCGCTGGTAATTTTTTCTTCATCTATGCTTTCTTTTCCAATGTCTCTTAATAAAATATTATATAATCCAAGATTGGCCAGAGAAATAAAAACATAAACGTAGGCAGTTATCGTTGTATAAAAACCGTAACCTTCTGTTCCCAAATGACGTGTTAGGAGCGCCACTAAAATTAAGGCGAGAACACTATCAATGATTCTCGCCAGAGTTGCTATTAAAGTATTAATCGTAATCTTACCGAAGATACTCATAGTTTTGTATCTATATGGTGTTTTTATAATTTTTGAGGCAAATCCTCTTTATCTTTTTGAGATAAACTTCTTTTTGCCCAAAACTGCTCAGCAATGCTAAAAAGAGTTGTTGTTGACCAATAAAGAGGCAATCCTGCCGATAATTTCATTCCGAAAAAAACAGTGATAATAGGCAAAAAATAAGTCATTTGGGAACTCATCATTGTTCCCATACCTGTTTGTTTGTCTTTTTTGTCTTTTTTCGTTTTGACGCTCATTATGCGCGAATAAGCAAACTGAAGTAATCCTGCTATAACCGCCAAATAAATACTTGGCTTTGATAAATCAATCAAGCCGAAAAACATTGGATTAATGGTTTCAGGCACAGATACGAAGCTATAGAAAGTCGCTGAACCTATGTTGTTAATAATAGTCATAAAAGCGCGATAAAGAGCAATAAGAATGGGTAATTGAATCAAAATAGGAACAATGCCGGCCAGCGGATTAATCTTATGTTCTTTATATAATCCCATAAGCATTTTTGCCTGCTCTTCGCGATTATCCTTGTATTTTTTCTGGAGTTCTTTTAATTTTGGCTGAATTTTGGCAATTTCTCTTTGTGTCCGCGCGGCCTTATAAGAGAGGGGTAAGAGCAAAAGCCTTATTATTAATGTGAGGATAATAATAGCGATGCCAATATCTTTAAGAGGAAGATAGTTATAGATCAGAACCATAGCATTAATAATCGGATCGGCAATGAGGGTGTGGTAAAGGAAGGACATACTTTTTAGTTTATTTACAATTTTTAACTAATTAAGAAGATCTGACTGTTTAAAAAAGATTAAAATTGATTGATTGATTTCCTGATAAGTTTTTTTGACAATCTCGGGACTAGGCATAACCAAAATATCATAACCTTTCTTTATTTTACCCAGATTTAATCTTAGAGATTCGTTCAAACGACGCTTGATTTTATTGCGTGCAACTGCTTTTTTGGAAATTTTTGTGCCACAGGATATTCCAAAACGAATTATGTTTTGATGATTTTCCGTAATTTTAAAAGTCAAAAAACTTAATTTAACAAACTTGCCTCTTTTTTTGAAAGCAATTTCAAAATCTTTTTTTGAAAGGCGGTTGTTTTTTGACAACATATTATGACTATAAAAATATAAAAACAGCAAAGACCGTAAAAATTAATTAAACAGTCAATTTTTTTCTTCCCTTGAGGCGTCTTCGTTTAAGGAGATCTTTTCCCGATTTAGTGCTGTTCCGTTTTCGAAAACCAAATTTTCTAATTCTTTTTCTTTTTTGAAGTTTTGTTCCTTTGAGCATAAAATTAAATTAGATTTACTATTATTATGGGTGAATTATTATATAATAAAGGAATGAAGCTTTGATATCAAGTATCTATGTTGCGCAGACGAAAAATTTTACTAAAAAAAAGAATAAAACACAAGAAACAAGGCGTAGCTTTTTTTACGCCTAAATTTCTTGTACTCCTAAGTGTTATCGTTGGGTGCTTGGCAATTTTGGCAATTTTTGGCGTTGCCTTATTTCAAAGCGCTTATATTTATTATTCACGAGACCTACCAAAGGCAATCATTGAAACGGAGGACTATCCTGAAATAACAAGGATTTACGATCGATCAGGCAAGCTTCTTTTTGAAGATATTGGCGATGAAGAAAGAATCTATGCCAAAGTTGCCGATGTTTCGCCTTATTTTCTTAAGGCCATTTTATCAGCTGAAGACCAACACTTTTTTGATCATCAGGGGATTGATTTTTTTGCGAATTTAAGGGTTTTATGGCAGAACTTTCACTCTAATAGTATTGTTGGGGGAGCAAGCACCATCACTCAGCAATTAGCGAGAAATTTTTTCTTAAACAGAGAAATAAGCTTATCACGCAAAATAAAAGAGATGATTTTAGCAAGAGAAATTGAGCAGAAATATTCTAAAGAGGAAATTTTAGAATTTTATCTGAACAAAATTTCTTTTGGTTCAAATATTTATGGTATTGAAGCGGCATCGCGCGCATTTTTTGGCAAATCGGCTCGTTTTCTTAGTTTAGCCGAAGCAACCACTCTTGCGCCAATTCCGCGAGCGCCCAATCAACTCTTTCCCTATAAAAACCCCGAAGCGCTTGCGGAGAAAAAGACTGAATTATTGGAGAGCATGTATCAAAGAAAAATAATCAATAAAAAAGAACTTGAGCAAGCCATGGAAGAAAAAATAGTTTTTCACGAAAGAGATCGCGAGATAATTGCTCCCCATTTTGTCTTCTATGTTTTAGATAATTTAAAGAAAATTTATTCAGAAGAGGCGCGCGAAAAGGGGATTGAAGTAGTAACAACCTTAGATGTTGGGCTGGAAGAAAAAATAGAAGCGCTTCTCAAAAAAACAATAGACGAATATCAATATAAATATAAAATTAATGATGGGGCGATTGTTGTGTTAGACGCTAAAAAGGGCGATATTTTAGCTATGGCGGGTTCTTATGATTTTTGGCAAAAAGATTATGGCCAATATAATGGCGCAATCGCCGAAAGACAGCCTGGTTCTACATTAAAACCATTAATTTATTCGCTGGCAATGGACGATTTAGGTTGGTCAAAAAAAACAATCCTTGATGATAAGCCAATGGATTTTAATGGATATAAACCTCAAGATTTTAGTGGCTACTTTAGGGGAAAAGTAACTCTTGAAACGGCTCTAGTTGATTCCTTGAACATTCCTGCCATTTATACTCTTAATGAAGTTGGCGTTAAAAATGCTTTTTCGGCCCTTGAAGATTGCCATTTGATTCTTAATCAAGAAGCTGGCCTTTCTATGGCAGTTGGAGGAGCTTCAACCAATTTGCTTGATTTAACATCGGCCTACACGGCTTTTGTGAATCAAGGAAAGTGTTTCTCGCCTAACTATTTTATTAGATTAAAAGAAGGCAGCGAAAAAGTGCTTATGGCAAATCAAGAAATGGGAGCAAGTCAGGTTTTTCAGAAACAATCTATTTCTGAAATTGACAGTATTTTAAAAAAAACGCTTAACAATTTCTCCGAAACAAGGGCATTAGCGTACGATCCTTTACTAAAAAATGTTGGCGTTAAAACAGGCACAAGCAATGGCCCAAGGGATCTTTGGGCAATTGGCTATAATTCTGATATAATAGTTGGCGTCTGGTTGGGGAATGACGATAATTCTTTATTGAGAAATGATGTTTATGGAGTTAAACTAGCTGTACCCTTGTGGGCTGACGCAATGAAAATTGCAATTAAAAATGAACTGCCTGATACTATTTTTAAATTAGATTAATTTATGGAAGAGTTTCGCGAGATTTTAAATTTAATATTAGAAAGTCAATTTTTTAAAATTCTTAAAACCTCGTTTTGGATAGTTTTTGTCGTGATTTGGTTAGGAGGGATAAGTTTTGTTATCAAAGATGCCAAAAGAAGATATCAAAAACCTCTTTTTCAAAATCTTGTCATCTTACTTCCTTTATTTTTTCACATAGCGGGGTTGCTTGCCTATCTTTTAATTAGACCTGCCGAAACTCAGGCAGAAAAAGCTTACGGAAAAGAACTTCTGGGCTTGGGAGAGGAACTTTTTGGCTGTCCTTCTTGTGGAGCTGAAATTAAAGAGGGCTTTATTTTTTGTCCCAAATGCGGGAGTGAGCTTTTTGATCATTGTGAAAATTGCGGAAAGGCCGTTAAAAAAGGATGGAAATATTGTCCCTATTGTCGGAAAGCAATTTTAAATAAAAACTTTTTAATCCGTGTTCAACAAAAAAAGGACTTTTCTATTGATTTTTAAATTAATCTGTGCTATTATAAGCGCAGTGTCTGTAAATAAAAGGAGGGAAGATGAGGGTAGATAAATGGGAGCCGGGCTTGCCAGCTCCGCAAAGATCTTTAGGGCGGGACGCGCAGATTCTTTTCTGGTCAATTATAGACATAGTAAAAAGAGTTTGGAAACATTTTCACAGACCTCCCACTTTTTGGAACTATTGAAAGTGAGTAGAAATTTGAGCCGAGCACAGTCTCGGCTTTTTCTTTTTTTTATTGAAAAATAAATTATTTTAGCTTAAGATTAAATAGTATGGAAAAATATCAGCCAGATAAAATTGAAAAAAAATGGCAGAAGATTTGGAAGAAGAAAGGAGTTTTTC
>CAYNNF010000008.1:35763-46059 GCA_964398685.1 uncultured Candidatus Saccharibacteria bacterium
CCAGATAAAATTGAAAAAAAATGGCAGAAGATTTGGAAGAAGAAAGGAGTTTTTCAAGCCAAAAAAAACCAGCCCAAGGCTGGTCAGCCGAGGGCTGAGAAATTTTATGGATTAGTTGAATTTCCTTATCCTTCGGGCGATGGACTTCATGTCGGACATTTGCGTTCTTATACTGCGCTGGATATTATTTGTCGCAAGAAAAGAATGCAAGGATATAATGTTCTGTATCCGATTGGTTTTGATTCTTTTGGTTTGCCTACCGAAAATTACGCTATTAAAAAGAAAGTTAGCCCAAAAATTATTACAAAAAAGAATATTGCCAATTTTACGCGCCAGCTAAAAAGCATGGGGCTTTCTTTTGATTGGGACAGATCTTTCTCAACTTCTGACCCGGAATATTATAAATGGACGCAATGGATATTTCTTAAACTTTTTGAACATAACTTGGCATATAAAGCAAAAAAAGAGATTAACTGGTGTACTAAATGCAAAATTGGTCTTGCTAATGAAGAAGTCGTTGGTGGTGTCTGCGAAAGATGCGGGGGTGAAGTTATAAAAAAAGAAAAAGAACAATGGATTTTAAAAATTACCAAATATGCTGATCGCCTTATTGATGACCTAAAACAGGTTGATTATTTGGACAGAATTAAGGAGCAACAAATTAATTGGATTGGCAGGAGCGAAGGAGCGAGGATTAAATTCCAAATTTCAAATGACAAATTACAAATAAAATCTAAAACTCAAAATCTAAACAATCAAGAATTTTTAGAGGTTTTTACCACTCGGCCTGACACAATTTATGGAGCGACTTTTCTTGTTTTTAGTCCGGGACATGAATTTATTCCGAATAATGAATCAAGAATCAAGAATTATAAAGAGGTTAAACAATATATTGAGGAAACGGAAAAGGAATCTATTCTAAATAAAACAAATCAAAATAAGGATAAAACAGGTATTCAAATTAAAGGAATTAAAGCGATTAATCCTGCAACAAAAAAAGAAATTCCTATTTTTGTAGCTGACTACATCTCAATGGATTATGGCACGGGCGCGATTATGGCGGTTCCCGGGCACGACCAAAGAGATTTTGAATTTGCTAAAAAATATAATTTACCGATTATTAAAGTTGTCAAACCGCCTGAAATTTTGCCTCATTCTATTAATAGTTCGGCGGGTATTTATGGCAAAATAGAGGAAGATGTTGAATTTGAATTTTACGAGGGAGAGGGCGTCAGTATAAATTCCGGTTTTTTAAATGGACTTGAAACAAAAGAAGCCATTAAACAAACGGTTAAATGGTTCAAAGAAAATAATTTAGGAAGGAAAGAAGTTAATTATCATTTGCGTGACTGGATATTTTCGAGACAAAGATATTGGGGCGAACCGATACCACTAATTTTTTGCGAAAGATGTGGCTGGCAGCCAGTTCCAGAAAAAGATTTGCCAGTTAAACTTCCAGAGATCAAAGATTTTATACCGACCGACAAAGGTGATTCTCCTCTGGCAAAAATTGAAAGCTTCGTTAAAACAAAATGTCCTAAATGCGGCGGCGAAGCTAAAAGAGAAACTGATGTTATGCCTAATTGGGCGGGATCAAATTGGTATTATCTCGCATACGCCATGTTTGGAGATAAAAATTTTAGTTGGGATAAAGAAAAACTTAAATACTGGTGTCCAGTTGATTGGTACAACGGAGGCATGGAGCATACGACCCTTCACTTGCTCTATTCAAGATTTATTTATAAATTCCTTTATGATATTGGGATGGTTCCAAAAGAATGTGGATCAGAACCCTATAAAAAAAGAACTGCTCATGGCATGATTTTAGGCGAAGGTGGCATAAAGATGTCAAAATCAAAAGGTAATGTAATCAATCCTGATGATTATGTCAAAGAGTATGGCGCCGATACCGTTAGGATGTACGAAATGTTTATCGGACCGTTTGATCAGGCAATTCCTTGGGAGGGAAAAAGCGTTGTTGGAATTGAAAGATTTTTGAATAGAGTTTGGGAGTTACAAGAAAAAATCAAGAAAGAAGTTGAAGACGAAAAAAGAGTTTTAAAAGAACTGCATAAAACAATCAAAAAAGTTAGCGAAGATATTGAAGAAATGAAGTTTAACACCGCAATTTCGCAATTAATGATATGTCTTAATATTTTTGAAAAAGAAAAAAATATTTCTCAAAATATTTATGAAAAGTTTTTAATTATTCTTTCTCCTTTTGCTCCTCATATTACTGAAGAGATTTGGCATAAATTAGG
The DNA here is from genome assembly GCA_964398685.1 of uncultured Candidatus Saccharibacteria bacterium. GTDB lineage: Bacteria > Patescibacteriota > Minisyncoccia > JBAYJV01 > JBAYJV01 > CAYNNF01. The sequence continues at coordinate 38,025 of CAYNNF010000008.1, forward strand.
CCACAGGGATTTTATTATCAAAGAATCTTGGCCAGAATACGATAAAAAATTAATCAAAGAAGACACTTTTAATTTAATTGTTCAAGTCAATGGAAAATTAAGAGATACAATTGAAATGCCGATTGGAACTTCGGAAACAGAAGCAAAAGAAAAAGCGCTCTCTTCTTCAAGGATTATTGGATGGACAAAAGATAAAGAAATTAAAAAAGTTATTTTTGTTAAAGATAAATTAATTAATTTTGTGGTAAAGTAAAATTGACAATCTTTCTCCCATCCTTATAATTATATATAAGGATTGTTAATAGCAAAATTTTTATGGTTATAATTCCTCTTGAAAAAAAATTAAAGAAAAAACTTCATCGCCAGATAGCTTTAGCGCAAGATATTTTAATAGATCAAGTTTATAGATTTTTCCCAAAAGCTATTCTTCACGGCGGTACAGCTATTTGGCGATGTTTTGGAAGCAATCGCTTTTCAGAAGATTTAGATTTTTACCTTTCCTCTTTTTCTAAGAGTAAGATAGATCAATTTATAAAAAGCTTAGAAAGCCTTGGCTTCTCAAAGCTTAAATTTAAACGGACCAAAAATGCAATTTTTTCAAAATTTGAATATGGCGAGGTCATAATTAGATTTGAGGCGCTCATTAAGGAAATTAAAGATTATACAACGATGTCTTTTGAGATGATAGACGGTAATTTTATTATCGTGAACACGTTGTCTACAAAAACCCTTCTCGAAGAAAAAATAAATTCTTATCTTTCAAGAAAAAAAATAAGGGATCTTTATGATATTTTCTTTTTGCTAGAATTTATAGAAAAAAATTCTCAAACAAGAAATACATTAAATGATTTTCTTAAGAAATATTCTTTGCCGAAGGACGAGAAAGACATTAAAACATTAATTATTTCAGGAGCAATTCCAAAGACGGAGGACATGCTTCAAAGAATTAAAAAATGGGCAAGATAAAACATATACCCAAAATTAAAGAATTTCTAAAGAAAACACCCGTGTTTTTTACCAGAGATATAGAGCTTATTGTAAAAGATAAGGCTTATTCCTATTTGTTTTTACATAACCTTTCTAAAAAAAAGGAAATTTTTCGCCTTAAAAAAGGGTGTTATTCCTCTATTTCTGATCCTGTCTTTACTGTTTTTTGTTTTAAGCCTGCCTACCTTGGTCTGCAGGAGGCCCTAAGCTTGCATAACCTTTGGGAACAGGAAACAAATCCTGTTATTATAACGAATAGAAAAGTAAGAGAAGGAGTAAGGCAAGTATTGGATAATAACATAGTTATTCATCGGATTCCCTCTAAATATTTTTTTGGCTTTGAGCTTTTAAAATATGGCAATTACTTTCTTCCCGTTTCTGATATAGAGAAGACCTTAATTGATTTAATCTATTTCAGAGAATCAATTTCTAAAGAAGCCCTGAAAGAGATAAAAAAGAAGATAGACCGGGTAAAGCTTAATTCCTATCTTAATTCCTATCCAAAAGACACCAAAAAAACTGTTAAGGAAATGATAAGAAATAAAAAGAATAATCTTTGCGCCCACTAAATTAATTAATTTTGTAGTCAAGTAGGAATATTGATGAAGACGAAGAAAAAGAATGCTGTGATAAATTACCGCATTTTTTTGTGAGGTAAAAGACTTGTTCAGGTTTACATGCTATCAGGTAGAGCAGATTTTTTGTTTCATGTTCTATGATGTGTTTCATAATTCATTTTTCTTGCATTTTTGGATGTTATGTGATAGAGTAAAAACAGTACAAAGAAAAAAAAGGAGGGAGTGATGACAACAGGCGTGATTAAAGTCATTGAGGTCGAGAAAGACAATCTGAAGCCAAACAGTGTATTCTTTGAGCTCAAAAATCTTCCAATAAGAGCGTGCAATGGATCAGAGCTTTTAGTTTCAAGATCGGACTGGAATAGCTGGGAGAGAAATGTATGTAATCAAATATTGAAACACTGGAAGGATTTAGGTTGTATTGTTCTCTACGAAAAAGAAAACATGATTACTACAATTGTTGAAGCCTATGACAACATGACGGCTGAGCAGGCAAATGAAATTCTGGAATCGCTAATTCAAAAGGAAGTATTTCGAGAAGAAAGAGAATGGCTAGTTCCCCTTAAACCTTTGTTGCGTTGCGCAACAGATCGCGCAGTAGAGAAGAATTTTTCATGGTGCCTTGTCGATACTTATCGTAATATAAGTATTTCTCTAGCATAAAAGAGAATGCGAGGGGTATAAGCTATGTTAACCCAGCTTATACCCTTTTTTTAATATTAAGAAATTAATTAAGGAGAGGCTTTTTTCTTGAAATTTTATTCAATAATTTGACTTTTAGGTAAATAAAGCATAATCTCAAAATATAAATTACATTAAGGAGGTGTTCTTTAAAATGAATCGTAAGTCAGTTAAGGCTCGGTTTGTGCCGTACGATGTTATTGCTGGAATTTTGGCTCTTGTGAAGGGTAAGTATCTCGCTAGTAGTCGTCGCAAGATCCATCAAGCAATTTGTGAATTACGAAAATCCCATCAGCTTCTAAAATGTTTTCCCTTTGATCAGGATAGTTTTTCGTGTGTTTTGGGTGAATCACTGGATCTCCTGGAGTTGTCTCGGTTGATGACGGGAGAATCGCCTGATTTTAGGAGACTTGTCTTGGATCCAAAACACCAAAAGAGAATTTATCAAAAACTTCCCCAACATTTTAACGATGCTCAAATCAAGGAACTCCAACAGATTGCTCAAGAATTTGAAGAAAGATGTAAATCTTCTTTTGAACGATAGAGAAACAATTGTACATTAAATTGTGCGCGAGCAAGTTTTTCTATAGAAAATTATCTGTCTAATCTAGACCGTTAAGCCCTCAACTCTATGTGGTTTAGGGCCTTTTTTGTTGCATTTTTTTATTCTTTATGGCAGGATAAAGGAGAAACAGTATGCAAAATAAAACTCGCATTACAATTACGCTTGACCAAGATCTTCTAAACAAGATTGATGGTTTGGTTGATAAAGAAAAAATTCGCAATCGTTCTCATGCGATTGAATCTTTAATTAAAAAAACTCTTAGACCGAGAATATCTCAGGCGGTTATTTTGGCGGCCGGAAAGGGCGTTAGATGGCGACCCTTGACTTATGAAATCCCCAAAGCGTTAATTCCTATGAAAGGAAAACCTATATTGGAACATACGATAAACTATTTGAGAGATTACAATATCCGAAACATTTTTGTAGTGGTGGGCAGTTTAGGAGAAAAGATAAAAACTTACTTCGGCAACGGTGAAAGATTTGGAGTTAATATAACTTACATAGAAGATAAAAAAGAAAAAGGCACCGCGCCAGCGCTAAAAGCGGTTAAGAATTTTATTAAAAATGAACCTTTTTTGTTTTGGTATATTGACGAAATTGCCGATATCAATATTGATGATTTAATTAATTTTCATACGACTCATAAAGCGCTGGGAACAGTAGCATTATCATCAGTATCTGACCCAATCGGGTTAGGAGCGGTTAAGCTTCAAGGGCCGAGAATAACAGAATTTTTAGAAAAACCATCTCGGAAAAAGATAGAATCTTATGTAATTAATGCCGGTATTTTTATTTTTCAACCAGAAGTGTTTAGCTACATAGACAACAAAACCTTAAGCCTTGAAAAAGAAGTTTTTCCGAAAATAGCAGAAGAGAAAAAACTGTACGGTTATTTATTTAGCGGAAAATGGTTTGATATTGGAACTCCTAAAATTTACGCTCAAGCTCTTAAAGAGTGGAAATAATACAAACTTATACTGTGGATAACTTGGCCTTGAAAGAGGCCTTTTTATTATATATGATATTATCATATAAAGTATGAGTAAATCATACAGTTCTTTAAAGGAGGAAAACATGTTGTGGCTACAAGCTATCCATTTTCAAAATCCCCTTGCAGTAATGCAAAAAGCCCAGAAAGAAGATGATATATGTAAACTGAACAAGGACAATACTTCTGTTCCTGAAAAAGCGCGAAATGTTTTTTCGGTACCTGAGAAAATTATTGTTCTTACTAATGGAGACAGTTTGCACGTATGACTTAAAGAAGGATGCCAAGGATCTCTTAAGGAATTTTGCGAGTGCATGTTTCCTGAAAAAGTAGTAAGTGGTGGATCATAGTGTTCCACCACTTTTTTTGCTATTTTAAGTATGGATAATATAATGAGAATAATTTAAGGTTTAAATTTTTATGAGTGAAACGAAAAAAATTGTCGTTATGGGCGGAGGAACAGGCACTTTTACAGTGCTTCAAGGGCTTAAAAAATATCCTTTTGAACTTTTTGCTATTGTTGCCATGACAGACGATGGGGGTTCAAGCGGAATATTGCGCGATGAATTAGGCGTTCTTCCTCCGGGAGACTTAAGGCAATGTTTGGTTGCTCTTTCAGAGTCGCCAGAAATTTTAAGAGATATTTTCAATTATCGCTTTTCCAAAGGAAGCATGAAAGGACATAATCTTGGCAATCTTTTAATTTCGGCTCTTGAGACAATGAAAGGAGGGCTTGATAAAGCACTTCCCTACCTTAATCAGATTTTAGCCCTTAGAGGAGAGGCCATTCCCATTACATTTGATAAAGTAAAATTAGTGGCGAAACTTGAAAATGGCCAAGTTCTTTCTGGCGAGCATCTTATTAACACAAGCAAGTCCTTGAATAAAAATCATCTTATTAAAAGACTCTTTACGCAACCGAAAGCAATGGCCAACCCAAAAGCCATTAAGGCCATTGAAGAAGCTAATGCGATTGTGATTGGTCCAGGCAATCTTTATTGCAGTCTTCTTCCACTCTTTCTGATTGAGGGGATTACAAAGGTTCTTCGTGACACAAAAGCAAAAATTATCTATAATGTTAATTTAATGACTAAACTTGGTCATACTGATGGCTTTAGTGTTTTTGACTTTGTTAAAAAGGTAGAAGAATACATAGGAAACGAAGTGATTGACTATGTTTTATTTAATAACAAAAAACCTTCTGTTGCGGTGTTAAAAAAATATGCTTTTCAAGGCGAGATTGTTAAAGTTCCTCAAGGCAAGCAAGACAGAAAAAGTAAAAAGATTTTTATTGGCAAGAACTTAATAAGCAAAGAAATTTACGAGCAAAAAGCAAGTGATTTGCTTAAACGGAATTTAATTCGGCATGATTCGGATAAATTAGCAAAAATAATTTCAGAAATCATTAAATAAATTATGAAGATTAAAAAAAATCTACTTATTTTAGTTGATAAAACTGATCAAGTTTTAGGTTATGAAAAAAAACTTAAATGCCATTTGGGGCACGGCTTAATACATCGCGCCTTTTCTATATTTATTTTTAACGATAAAAACGAAATTCTAATTCAAAAAAGAGCCAAAGGAAAAATGCTTTGGCCTGGTTTTTGGGCGAATACCTGCTGTTCTCATCCAAGAAAGAACGAAAATTATATTAACGCAGGGAAAAGAAGACTAAAAGAAGAAATGGGAATTGATGCCGATCTTAGATTAATCTTTAAATTTTATTACCAAGCAAAATATAAGGATATTGGTTCGGAGAATGAACTTTGTGCTGTGCTTGTGGGAAGACATGGTGGTGACAAAATTAATCCTGACCCGGAAGAAGTTGAGGAGTGGAAATGGATAGGTATTGAAAAATTAAAAAAAGATATAAAAAATAACCCCGACATCTACGCGCCATGGTTTAAAATTGAGATGGAGAAAATCGGAGAAATCATTGACAAACTAAGAGAAATGTGAATTAGAAAAAAAACTGTAGAAAACCTAACTTAAATCAGATAGGCGAGCGATGCTCGCCTTTTTTTTAATCAAATATTTTAATGGTTTCTTTAAAATTTGGTGCTAAGGCGTAGGGAAAAATTCCTTCAGGAGAATTAATAATCCTGCCATTTTTAAAGGAAGCAATAATTTTTCCGGTAAGTTTTCCTCTTTTGATTTCATAACAATTTATAATTCTGTCAAGAGGCATATCATTTTCCGTATCTTCGCCGTCAACTATGGCAATCTGGTTGAGTTTGAATTTTCTTAAATCAATTTCAATAATTTTTAAAATATCTATGCCGTTAGTTTTCTTATCAAAACAAATAGCCGATTTAAATGTTTGGCCAATATTCTCTCCGTCGTAGCTCACTTTAATTTTGTATTGAGGAAGATTATTTTCAATGAATTTTGTTTTTACAGTATAACTTTGTTGATTATGAAAAATGTTTGGGAGATTTTTATACTGATTTAAAATCTTTAGATTAGCTTCCTTAATTGCTTCAATGCTTAAGCTTCTAAGATTTATTTCAGGAACCACAATACCCTTAGGAGTAACAATAATAAATTCTTCAAGACCCTCTCTAATGGCACAATTCTCGGGAAAAACAATTTCATCTAAGCTAGCTCCCATGCCACTTCCTAATGTATCATATTCGGGATAACTGGGCGCTTTTTTGTCGCGATGGACAGCAAGAAAAACCTTGACATTTTCTAATTTTAAAATAATCGCTAAGCTTCCCGATGGCCAACGCCAAAAAGAAGCTTCTTTTTCAAGAAAACGACGCTCTTTAAGTGTTGTTGCGACAATAGTATTTTCGGGAATTTTAATATTTAAGGTTTTTTTCTTTTCGTCAATTTCGGCGTCAACTTTTACGATTAACATCTGTTTCCTTTTGACAATTGCCTTAATTATTTCTTCTATACTAAAAGAAGGAAGTTCTTTCTGCTTTTTTTGCTTGCTAAAAAATTTTTTAAAATTGATTTTCTTTTTCATTTTTCTATTTTAACAAAAAAATGAAAAAAAGAAAAACCCGCTTCCATCTTTTGGAAGCGGGGGGCGTTCTTAGAGATTCTTTGGATCTCTTATTCTTGAAGCCATCATTGAGCCTTGCCATGTTTTGTTAAAAATGTCTATGCCTTTGACGAAGATTGCTTTCACTTTATCTTTCTGTTTAAGCTGCACAGCGCGTCCTAAGAAAGAACCGTTAGGAAGCCGCTCGCCGTCAAAAAGACGAAGCTTATTTAAAGGCATGGGCAGGTTTATTTCCCAATAGTACGTAACAGAAACCAATCCACTTAGCGGAGTAATGGTTATGTTCGCGTCATTGGTCCAGGAAATTCTTCTTCCATTTTGCCAAATGACTAGCGACTTGGCATGTCCTATTACAGAAGCGATTTTACGATGGCTAAGTTGAACAAACTTGCTAATATCTTTTACTCTAAAAGAATCAAGCGCAAGCAGAATTTCGTCTTTTTCTCTTTCGCTGGTTTCTCTAAAGATATAACAGGATGGCGAGTCTGAAGAATTGGTTATAATCAATTCTTCGCCGGCTTCTCTTTCTGCTACTGATTCTGGATTTAGTAGTTCATTAAAACTTTTTGGGCATCCTCCAGGGGCAAGATAGCCTTCTGGCCATTTATCTCTTAAGATGCCAACAACATATCTCTGTTCTCCGATAATGAGGACAATACAGATATCGCAACTGGCAATATCAAGAGGATGTTGATCATCAGCTACGACGACTTTTGAAGAAGAACCAAGCTGGCTAAGCTGATTCTGAATCCATGCACTATCAATACTTTGTCCGTGAAGTATTCTTTCCTTTGCGCTTGTGATAACTTCAGGATCTCCAGGCAGTTGAATCGTAAGAATTCCATCCTGAATGAAAGCATCACGAATTCTTAGGGTAAAAACTTCAAGCACTTGATTTGCCACATCACTAAGCCTTTTGAATTCTGGCATTCGCCTTTCCTCCTTTGATTTTTGGAAGTACTGTTTTGAACTGCTAACATTTTATTACTTTTTAATAAAAATGTCAAGTTTTGAGCCCATAGTGTAACTTAGTTACACTACGGGGTCTAAATCATAAAGCTGCAAACTCACAACTGGTTTCAAAACGGAGAAGTCTGACTTCTCCGTTTTATTGTTAAAATGCTAACATGATATTATGATATTATGTTAAAATGAATTCATGAAAACTATTAAAATTGATTTAGATAATTTAGACAAAAAAATTATTCAGAAAGTCGCTAAAT
>CAYNNF010000009.1:0-2999 GCA_964398685.1 uncultured Candidatus Saccharibacteria bacterium
CTGCCGGGCTTGGATTCGAACCAAGATTGACGGATTCAGAGTCCGCTGTCCTACCGTTAGACGACCTGGCAATGTTTGAAATTAAAACTAAAAACGCCTACCTACCTACCGGCAGGAAAAATGAAAAATTTACAGACATACGATAGGTAAAAACGCATAGCATTTTTTAAAATGTCTTCATTTTGTCAATCAATTTTTCGTGAGGCAACTGCGTTAACGCCTTTACAAAATTATCAAACATATCCAATCTATATTCAAATTCTTTTTGGTTCATAGCCGCATAACGGATTTCATGCCCCATCTCCGATTCAATCAATTTAATCACCTGTACAAGTTTCAGGCGTTGAATATCGTCAGAAACAACGAGAAGATCTACCTTAGCATTGTCAACATTCATAAAAACGCCTGTTATGAGAACTAATTTCATTCTCCCAATTTTTTGAAGTTCGCTGACCAATTTAGTTTTAACTTCAGGCGTTGATTTTAAGATTAAAGATTTCAATTCTTGATAAAATTGAAATAACGGATTAACTTGGTACATCCGCCTTTCGCGGCCTATTCTTTTTGCGCTTTTTTTATCATCGGCTGACGGTTCAATCCTAATAATATTTGATTTTAACAGCCCGATTTTCCTTAATTTTCTCAATTGATATCTAGTTGAACTGGGGTCAGAGTGAATTTTATTGATTACTTCATCAAGTGTATAGCGGTTATTTGAATTCCTAAAAAATAACCTCAAGAGCTTTACCTTAATAGTTGAGTCAAATAGTCCCTCCAAAATTGTATCGCTCATAGTTTTATAGTTTACGGGTTAAATTTTCACCTAAAACCATTCTACACTCATAAAAATTCTTTGTCAAAACATTTAAAAGAAGAATATATTATAAATAAGCAAAAAATACTTAAAATCTGTTCTATCTTTCGGAAAATCTTTAATATATTTTGTTTTTTGTGCCTAAATATTATAACTATGATATAATGTAAATATATGAATACTGATTTTTTCCCACAAGTTTTTGAAATTGTTTCTAATGCAAACAATAACGAACAGAGTGTTTGTGAAACTTTCGTTTACGAGCCGGCCAATATTGAAGAAGAAAGGTTGGGATATCTATATATTGTAGGACAGGCCATAGATCAAGAACAAGATAGGTCGCAAATTGTTACTTTTTTGAATTTTGTTGCATCCAAGACCTCTCAGCTCTTTTATAAGAAAACTGATGTTTCCGCTAAAGAGGCCATAGAGAAAACTTTGAAAGACATTAATAGAGATATTAAAAATTATTTCCAAAAATCTGAGGTTAATTGGCCTCGTGAAATAAATTTAGTGATCATCTTGGTTGTTCCTCAAAAACAAGAGATTTATTTTGCCATTATTGGAAAAATTCAAGGATTGCTCTGGCGACGCGGTCGTTTAATGGATATTATTCAGAATTTTAATAATAATGAACCGCAAGAAATTGATCGTTTATCGTTTCAAGCCATTGCTAATGGCAACATAGAAATACGCGACAAATTTATATTTAGCGTTCCCTATGTTACAAATTATGTGGCAAAACCAAGGCTCAAAACGATTATTGATAAAATACAATACGAACCTTTGGAAAATTTTAAAAATAATCTTAACCTTCCAAATAATATAAATCTTGCTTTAATTATTTTAAACATTGGCTCTCTTTTGAAAAGAGCCGTTCCAGCGCCACAAAAACTTGAAGAACCTATGGTGGCCACGCCAATTATTCAAAAACCCAAGAAGAAATATGTTAAAGTTATTATTTTGGGCGCAATCTCTTTTCTTGCTTTGTCTTCCAAAAAACTTTACTCATTGATTAAAAAGGCAAAGCTATTAGAGAAAAGCAAAAAAATACTTTCACATTCTAAAAAATTATCTAAAATTAAAATTAAACCAAAAACTATTTTGTCAAAGTTTTCTTTAAAAGAAAAATTCCAAAAGACATTGTTGTTATTAAAAAACTTACGCCGCCCAAAGAAAAAATATATTTTATCAGGAATAATTATAGCGTTTGCTGTTGTTTTGATTGTCACTCTTTTAAATATTTATTCTCAAGAAAAACCGGCTAATCCTGTCTCTGATGATACTTTTATAATTATTAATGATGCTTTGCCTATTTTAGATATTAGAAAACATACTCTTTCTTTAAACGCGGAAGGGTTAGCGATGAAAAATGACAAGATTATCCTTTTTGATGAAAGTTCCCTTTATCTCTTTGATCTAATCAGCAATGAGGGCAGCTTTATTCTTCCTGAAATTGGCTTATCCCAAAGTTTTAAATTTCAAACCGAACTTAATCAAAATTTTGCTTACTTATCTCCAGAAGGTAAAATTGCTCTTTTTGATTATAGTCACTCTGATTTAGTCCTTAAAAACATAGAAGGAATATCTCAAGAGAAAGTGCTTGATATGTCAAGCTTTGAAAATAATATTTATCTTCTGGCTGAATCAGGAAAAATTCTTAAGTACAATGACCTTGATTTTTCAAAAAATTCTCTTTGGCTGAATATACATGAAGATTTTGGCAAAAATTTTGTCTCTTTATCAATTGATGGATCGGTTTATATTTTAGAAAAAAGCGGTTTAATTTATAAATACTCAAAAGGCAAAAAAGTTGATGATTTTCTTATCGCGACTGAAGGCATGTCAGAATTGGGTGATAAAATTTACACGCGGCCTGAATTTAAAAATCTTTATTTAATGTCTCGTTCCCAATCTAAAATTTTCATTTTTAACAAAGAGACACAAAAATTAATTAAAAATATTTCCAGTCCGGAATGGCAAAATATGACAAACTTTTATATTACGCCTGACGAAAAAAGTATTTATCTTCTTGACAATTCAAGGGTATATAAAATAAATAACTAGAGGCCTGACCTCTTCGCGCAATTAAAAACAGCATGCAAGGCGCACGCTGTTTTTTTGTTTATATTCTATGTTCCAGGTTCTTATTCTTCCGTCAAAGTAATCTTTATTCTTCCGTCAA
>CAYNNF010000009.1:3099-4552 GCA_964398685.1 uncultured Candidatus Saccharibacteria bacterium
TTCTATGTTCCAGGTTCTTATTCTTCCGTCAAAGTAATCTTTATTCTTCCGTCAAGGTTCTGGCGAAGCCAGGTTCTTATTCCGCCGTCAAGGTTCTGGCGAAGCCAGGTTCTTACTTAATTTCCACTTCTGCTCCCGCTTCTATGAGTTTTTTCTTGATTTCTTCTGCTTCCTCTGGTTTGATTTTTGCAACAACAACTACAGGAGCGCCATCAACTAAATCTTTAGCTTCTTTAAGTCCTTTTCCCGTAATTTCTTTAACAGCTTTAATTACTTGAATTTTTGATTGTCCGACGGCCTTAAGAATAACATCAACTGTTGATTTTTCTACTTCGCCATCAGCAGCATTTCCACCAGCGCCTGCGACAGGAGTAGCAGTCATTGCCATAGCGCCTGAAACACCAAATTTTTCCTCAAGAACCTTAACAAGTTCTGATAATTCAAGGACTGACATTTTTTCAATCTCCTCAACCAATTTTTTAAATTTAGCTGGAACTTCTGTTTCTTTTTTGTCCTTAACTTCTTTCTCTTTTGGTTCTTCTGTTTTTTTATTTTCTTCCTTAGAAACCTCTTCTTTCTTTATTTGCGTTGACGTTGCTAAAGTATCATCAACTTTTACTAAGGGGGTTTTTGTATTTTTTTCGTCTGCCATGATTTTAAATAATAAATTATGAATAATTATAAACTTAATATCGACCTTAAGAATTTTATGTTTTAGCCATTTTTATTTCATTTAAGACCAAAACAAGTTTTCTTTGATTACCATTTAAAACATTAACAAGTCCAAGCATAGTTCCTTTAAGCGTTCCAATAAATTGAGCTCTTAAAATATCAATGCTCGGTAATTTAGACAAGGCAATCATTCTGTCTTTAACAAGGAAATCGCCATCAACAAAACCCGCAACAATCATATCTTTCTTATGCGCTTGGGAAAAATCATTGATTATTTTAGCAACTTTAGCGCCATCTTCGGCCCAAGCAATTGCCATCTGTCCCGGCTCTGTCAAGATATTAAAATTTTCAAGTTTAGCTCTCTTAAGAATCTTGTTTATGATTGTTTTCTTAATAGCCCTATACCCTATTCCTTCTTTAAAGAGATTAACGCGAAGTTCATTGCTCTCTTTAGATGTAAGACCTTCATAGTTAGTTAGTAGAAAAGTTTTTTCTTCCCTTAGTTTATCGATGAATGTCTTGGCTAATTTAATTTTATCGTTTTTTCTAAGTTTCATAAAAAATTAATACAAATTTATCCCCATACTATCAAAAATAGCGATCTCTAAGACCGCCTAACTGCTCATAAAGTGAGCTTTAGTTTTCCTGCGCAGGGCTTATCTTTTTGCCTACGGTCTTAGGAGAATGTTTAATTATTAACCATTATAACCGTGGAAAAATCTTTGTCAATAGGTTATGGCTTTATGGCTTTATGGCTTTATGGCTGATTTTGCCATTTACA
>CAYNNF010000009.1:4652-10080 GCA_964398685.1 uncultured Candidatus Saccharibacteria bacterium
TTTGCATATTGCTCGGCAAAGATAAGGTCATTTTTATAAATTGTTACATTGTCATCAATCTTAAGCGACACTAATCCCTCTTTAACCAATTCAACATTGATATTGGTATCGCCAATCTTTATATAGCGCAACAAATTTCCGAATTGGTCCTTATCGTTAATATCTTTGACCATAGTTGCTGTTTTACCAAGCGCCAAATCCTGAAGCTTCTGTTTGGTTTCGTTATAACACGGTTCCCCTTCCTGATCAGCCATAATGCCTAAAAGTTTAATTTGTTGGCCTCCTTCTACAAGAATCGTGTTTCCGTCCATAATTTTTGTAACGGCTAAAGTGCTGCTTTCAATTTTAGGATGTTCAGTGATAATTGCTCTTAAGCGCGTTAATTCCTGCAACGGACTTTGTTTTAAATTCTTAAAATCAATATCGCGCCAAGACAAGCTGGAAGTCAAGAACACTCCTAATAAAAAACCGATAATGATAAAAAAGATATTTTTAATCATATGTTTCAATAACAGATTACAATCAAGTACCTATACAGTATAACACATTCATTTAAAAGAAAAAGGCGCCGATTTTTTCATCAGCGCCAATCTTTTTTAGTTTTTTCTGTGTAATTTTATGGCTGGCCCGAGAATAAGAACTATCAAAAACCATACGCCAACTATGCCTATGGGACTATTCTCTCCTCCCATCATAGTAACTTCAATCATCATATAGGCAAAAATACCTAAAACTATCACAACTGCTCTTTCTAAAACATTATACATAACTAATCCTCCTTTTAGAGCAGGTTTCTAAAGATAGGGCCAAATACAGATCTCTTAAGGTATTCAGAAAGCTCATCTACATTGTTAAATGTCTGCGCAACTCGTTGTTTTACTCCACGATATTGTAAGGTTATGGTTTCTGAATTCGCTTTCTTTGATATTTCTATTTGCGATCCATGCGGGGTCGTGAGAATAAATTTTATTTCTTCCATCTCTTTCCTCCTTTCTTAGAATTTCTTTTCGAGTAATCTCGAATTAGAAATTGTTAGACTCCGACCCTGAAAGGCGTCGGAGCTATTGAGATCTCTCGCTATTTATAGTTTAGACCCCGACCTTAATAATGTCGGAGATTATTTTGATGAACTATTTTCATCATATCATTAATTTAGTTTTTGTCAATCTTTATTCGCATAATGGATTCTTTTAATCATACACCATTGACAAAAACAATTTTTAAGTTTAAAGTATGTTCTATGACAAAACCAAAGAAACAATTTATTATTTCTCTATCTTTGATTGCCATCCTTGTTGGTGTTGGCTTTTGGATAACAACTATTAATCAAAAAAAACTAAAGGAAAACGCGCAGGTTCACTATTTAAACGAAACTGTTAATGTACAAGAAATAAAGGAAGATCCAAATATTTTCTCTCTTTTGCGACAAATTGCCGGTTTTGAAAAAGAAATGAACTATCTCGTGCTTTTTCAAAATAATCTGGAATTGCGCCCAACAGGCGGTTTTGTTTCAAGCTTTGCCACCGCAAAAATAAAGGATGCGCGCCCAAAAGATTTTCAATTTTATTGCACAGCAGTTTTTGACTTAGATCTTTCAACTCCTACACAACTACAACCGCCCGATCCCATTAAAAAATACCTCTGGGTTAAAAACTGGCAATTTAGAGATGGTAATTGGTCCCCCGATTTTCCTACAACAGCAGAAAAAATGATGGAACTTTATCATCTTCAAGGAGGTCAAGAAGAATTTGACGGTGTTATTGCAATTACGCCTGAAGTTTTAAAATCATTGCTTGAAATTCATGGACCCATTGAGATGCCAGATTATAATCTTACTATCAGCACCGATAATTTCTTGCTTACTTTGGAACAACAAGTAGAGATTGATTATCTTGCCCAAGGTATTCAAAAATACGAACGCAAAGATATCTTAAAAGATTTAGCTAAAATATTGATTGAAAAAACCTTATCATTAGATCCCCTAAAGTCGCTTAAATTAATATCTTTAGCCCAAAAACACCTTAATCAAAAAGATATTCTTCTTTATTTTAAAAACACACAGCTTCAAAAAGATATTTCTCGCCTCGGTTGGTCGGGAGAAATGAAAAAAACCGATTCAGATTATTTAGCCGTAATAGACGCTAATGTTAATGCCTTTAAGGCCGACTATTTTGTTAATCGAAACATTGAATATACAATAGATTTGTCAAAGGAAATTCCTCGGGCAAAATTAACTATCAATTATGAACATACTGCAGAGGAAAAATCTTGGCTTACTCGCGATTATCAAAGCTGGCTTAGAGTTTATGTGCCGGAAGGTTCTTGGTTCACAAAGATTGACGGTTTATCAACTGACGCAGAATACGGAAAAGAATTCGGTAAAACTTTTGCTGCAGGTCTAGTGAAAGTGCCTATTGCTTCAACCCATCAGGTTGTTTTAGAATATGATTTGCCAGAAGACATTGATGCTAACAATTATAAATTATACATTCAAAAACAACCGGGCATTGAAGAATTGCCCATTAAAATTGAAATCATAACGCCCAACGGAGAAATAAAGCATATTCAAAAAACAATTAAAACGGACAGTGAATTTAATTTTTAGAAATTACCGGAGATACGATCTCCGGGAATTCTGATAAATAAAATTAAGAGCTATAAAATGATGGCTCTTTTTTTTATTTATGTTAAAATTAAATTAATATGAATCAGGTTTTTACTTTTATCATTATTTTCTTTGCTTTGGTGCTTTTAGGTTTTTCAATTTTCTATTTTATTAAAAAGCGTGTCGGTAATCAAAAATCAGAATTGACAAATCTTTCAGAAAAAATGCTTTCTCAGCTGAATGAAATAACTAATCAAGTCAATTCGCGCCTTCGGGAAAACTTAGAAATGATGCAGCGCCAAGGAAGAGATTTAAACGATCGCCTTGATAACACTCACAAAGTGGTTCAGTCCGTAACAAATAAATTAACCGGCTTGGAAGAATCCTCAAAGCGCATTTTTGAAGTAGGCAAAGATATTTCATCGCTTCATGATATATTGAAAGCTCCTAAATTAAGGGGTGGCTTAGGAGAATATATTTTGGCTGATATTTTAGAGCAGATTTTACCCCGCGCTAATTATTCTTTGCAATACAGCTTTAAGAACGGCGAAAAAGTTGACGCAATTATTCGACTTCGCAATATGATTATTCCTATTGACGCCAAATTTCCTCTGGAAAACTTTAAAAAGACAATGAGCGCTAAGGATAAGGAAACAAAAATTCGCGCTAAAAAACAATTTCTACGCGATCTCAAAAAACATATTGAAGTAATTGCTGATAAATATATTAAACCCGATGAAGGAACTTCTGATTTTGCTATGATGTATATACCAGCTGAAAATATTTATTATGAAATTACCTTGAAAGAACAAAATTTAATGAATATTAACAGTTTTGCGCTTTCAAAAAAAATTGTGCCAGTTTCTCCCAATAGTTTTTACGCTTACTTACAAGCTATTTTGATAGGACTAAAAGGGCTTCAGGTTGAAGAAGGCGCAAAAGATATTTTAGCAAATTTATCACGGTTAAAGATTGATTTTGAAAAATTCGGCGATGATTTTAATCTTTTGGGAAAACATTTATCTTATACTAATTTAACTTACGAAAGCTCGCAAAAAAAACTAGATACGCTTAATAGCAATCTCAAATCTATTGAGTTGCCTCAAACAAAAAAACTGCCCAAGGGCAGATCTCAAAACGTTTAAAAGTTTATTATGTTAATCTTTTAATTTTTTGTTTTAAAATCGCTACTGCGATTTTTTTAATTCTAAATACTCGTCCTGCATCTTAAGAATTTTACTCTTGACATTTTGAGGATCGGGAACAGTTTTAAAAACAAACTCTCTTTCAAATCCTGCAGTTTCAATTTGGACATCTCCGTAACGAAAAAGCGTTGGAATAACTCCGCTCACATCTACAGAAATATCTTGGATTTTATCTAATTTAAATTCTGAAACTTCGCGGCTAAAAAGGCCTTTTTGTTCAATATCAATAATTCGTTCGTTAGTTAAGATCCATGAATCAAGCCAATAATCGGCAAATCTCGCAAAGAAGGCAATCCACAAGCCATGATAAAGGAGAATTGCCATCCAAAAGAAAATTTGACGCCAAGGAGAAACAAACATACTTGGCATAAATTTCTTGAGAATAGTCCCTGCTAATAAAACAAACAAGCCAATGGAAATAATAGTAAAAATGTCCCAAAAAAGGATGATCCAATGGCGACGATAAACTGCTAAAATATTTTCATTAGTGTTGATACGGAGCATATTTGATGAAATGAAAAATAATAAAGTTATAAACTGATATTTTTCTATTTAAAATGGGAGGTTTGATCTAAAGACGCGATCAATGCTTTGTGAAATTTCTGACCATGGAATGCGACTGTAAAAAATAAGATTTGTTATAAAAAAAACAATTGATATTGATAAAAACAAAGACATTGTTTTCTTCATCGTCCTTGAGGAAATGCCATAGTTCTTAAAATGGTAAACAATTGAAATAGTAAACAAAAAATAAGCTAGAAGAATTATAATAAAGAAGATTAAAGCAATATATCCGATCATATTGTTTGGTAAATACAGTATTTATATTATGTATTCATTTTAACGGATAAAGATCGTTTTGTAAAATATCTTAATATCTTTCTTAAAAAATTCTCTTAAAAATCAAAAAAGGGCCTGATTATCCAATCAGGCCCTAATATGTCTTTAAGGAACAAAGTTAGGGAATAAGCTTAATAAAGCAAACTCCTAAATTAAAAACGAACACTAATCCCCCAGCAATTCCAGTATAACCAATGACATAACCAAAACTAATTCTTAGTGAATGAAGAGTTTTTTCTTTGAACGACATCCAGCGCCATGGATAGGGAAATTCCGGTCTCCCCGCTAAAAGGCAAAGTTTCCTGCCTATTAGAAAGATTACCAGTCCCCCACCCATGGCAAATAAATTTGCTTCCATTTTTCTCCTTTTTCTGAAATTAATTTCGCTGTAGCCACACATTTTAATCAATATTTATATAAAGTCAAGAGTTTATTCCAATCTTGACAATACACCCTATGGGGGTATACTGGATATCAAACATATCATACACAATTATATGAGAAAAATTACATTAGAACAACGGCTCAATATTATTAAGGGGCAAATTGATGGCTTAATTAAGATAATAGATAAAAAAGAAGATTGCACCAAAGTTATCAATCAATTTTACGCAATTAATTCTGGAATTAAAAAAACTACAGAATTATATCTTACAAAAAACTTAAGTTCTTGTTTAAAATCTATGCCTGATTTAAAAGATAAGAAAACAATAAATTTCTTGTTAAAAGAAATTATTCAAAATAAATAATTTGTGTTATGTGTAAAATATGTTAAAAA
>CAYNNF010000009.1:10180-13044 GCA_964398685.1 uncultured Candidatus Saccharibacteria bacterium
TGAAAGAAGCTTTTAAATCTGAATTAGAAGCAGAACTTTAATTTATTAGAATATCTAAGTTTAAAAAATAACCTAATGATTGACAAAAAAAATATTTATTCTTTAATCATTGTTGGCGCTGGACCAGCCGCTTTAACAGCTTCAATTTACGCTTCCCGTTATAATATCAATCATTTAATTATTGGCGAAGCAATCGGCGGGCTTGCTTTTGAAGCCCATAAAATTTGCAATTTCCCTACTGAATTTGAAATCAAAGGTGCAGAACTAGTTAGTAAAATACAAAAACATGTAGAATCTTTGGGGAACCCTATTATGATTGACAAGGTGGTAGGTATTAACCGAGAAAATAATCAATTCAAACTTACGACTCAATCCAATAAAGAATTATTCGCAGAAACTATTCTTCTCGCTTTAGGAACAAGATATCGTCAATCAAATTTACCAAATGAAAAAGAATTTATTGGCAAAGGTCTTTCTTATTGCGTCACATGTGATGCTATGTTTTACAAAGATAAAGTAGTAGCTGTAATTGGCGGAAGCGATAATGCTCAAATGGCTAGTCTACATTTATCTGAGATAGCAAAAAAGGTATATCAAATTTACCGTAAAGATAAGCTACAAGGCGAAACTTTCTTGATTAATCAAATTAAAAATAATAAAAAAATAGAGGTTATCTATAATACAGAAATTAGCGAAATAGAAGGAAATGGGAAGATAGAAAGTATTAAATTAAATAATCCATATAAAGGAAAAAATAAAATTGATATTGATGGTCTGTTTATTGAAACAGGGACTGTCCCTCAAAAAGTACTAATAGAAGAATTATCTTTAGAAACGAACAATGCAGGATATATTAAGGTAGAGATAAATCAAACAACCAGCCAAAAAGGAGTTTGGGCAGCTGGCGATATCACGAATGGTTCTAATAATTTTCATCAAATTATTACCGCTTGTAGCGAGGGCGCAATCGCAGCCGAAGATATTTCTAAGTTTCTTCAAAGTAAAAAATAGTCAAAATTGAGATTTTTGACTAAATATATTTATGTATAAAAAAAAGGACTGAATAATCAGTCCTCTTTATATAATTAAATTTATTTTAAATTAAATTTAGTGTTATTCAACTCTGTCAACATTTCGAGTGTTGCAACGACCGATGGATTCTGAGTATTTAATAGTATTAATTTATCTTTATATTTTTTGTGTAGATTTGTTAAAAATTCATCACCCCAGGAAGGAGAAAAGGTATAAACACCATTAAAATCTAAAATTAGTTCTTCGTCCTTTTTTAGATTTTTTAAAAGTGTTTTTGTAACATTAAAAGCTTCTCTTCCTTCGTCTCTGGAGGTTAGTGTTATTCCAAATTTTTTTAATTTTATTGTCATGTTGTATTAGTTTTTATAATTTAGAGTTACGAGGCATCCTTTCATTATTGTGTTTGCATTTATAATTTTTAAATCTTTGGCTTTGCCATCAATGAGTACAAGTCCATCTCCAGAATGAAAGCTCAAGTACATTTGATTATTTTCTACTATTTTTCGCACATATTTTAATCCATTACCTCTATTTTCAGGTTCTCTGCCTGACAAAATTTCTGTAAAAGCAACTTTTAGCGCCTCATTGTCATTTTTTAATGTGGGCCTAACTCTTTTCAATGTAGTTAAAACTCCTTGCCCTCTGTCTATTAAAATTGCTTTGTTTTCCTTCAGATTATAGCCGAAAAATATCCCTGGAATATTTGACCAATTACCAAGATTATGATCAAAAGAATTATTGCCAATTTCACCCATGATAGAAGTTGCTAGCGTAAATAAACCCTCTGGATCGCTTCTTTCCTGTAGTATTGTTGCTAATCTAGCCAAGCGTGATTTAAAAACAAAGGCATCGGCACAATATAATCTTGAAGGAATATCAATAACTTTCCGCGAAAACGCCCATTTGGTAGCTACTCTAAAAAGATACTTAAAGTTATTCAATAAAAAATCACTTAAATCATCTTCAAAATAGTAGCGATGAGCAGTGGGAGTATCACGCTGTGCCTTAAGGGTACCTTTCTCGTCCCATCTTCGTAATGTATGGAGATTAACCTCTAAAAATTTAGAAACTTCATCTATGTTTAATTTACTCTTCATAGAACATAATTTTTAATATATTTGAAAATAGTATAACAGAAGATATATCATTATGCAAGATTTTTGTATCAAAACTATACATTTTTTGTATAGAAAAGTGCTTATTTTACAGCATTCTCAGTTTGAAACTATACATTTTTATGGATACTCTTAAATTGCTTGGATTTGCTTGTTTAGATAAATTGTCATATTTCTTAAGGTATGATGAATATATAATAAAAGAGGGCTACTTTAGCCCTCTGGGTTTTATGTTTCAATTGAAGATTCTTCAACCCAAGACCTCCTAACGCCCATTTGTTCGTAGAATTCTTTCTTAGAATATGTGGTCACCCAGTGACCACATACTTTTTCGCCCTATTCTACTATTGTTTGCCAATATCACCTCCCTTTATAAGTATTTTTAAAGAACTAGCCAAATTTCTCAGCAGGCAATTCTTTCCAATTAGTATCCCCATCTCTGTAAACATCAACTCTTCTGAGTCCCCTCTGTTTTTCTAGCTTTCGTCTTGCCTCAATGAGCACTTTAGGACTGCTCTTTTCGAGAATTTCTAGAGGAAATGCGCTTTCTTCCGAGAGCAATCCAAAGGCATCAATAATCACAATCTGATTCTCTTCTGTGATTGGCACAGGATACATGTCCCAAGTACTGCCTTCTTTCTTGGTCATTCCCCATCTACCCTTAATATTACCGTTCCATTCAGCAACTCTTCCATCCGGAAAATAAAGTAAGAAATT
>CAYNNF010000009.1:13144-31662 GCA_964398685.1 uncultured Candidatus Saccharibacteria bacterium
TAATATTACCGTTCCATTCAGCAACTCTTCCATCCGGAAAATAAAGTAAGAAATTTCCCGAACTGCTTTCTTCACCGATAATTTTGGTTTGAACCATTTTTTTCCTCCTTTGGCGTAACGAACTGCTCAAATCCTACTATACTTTCTTTGCATTGTCAAGAGCGTGTACTTGTTTGGAGCCGTTTATTAATAAAAAATCCCGCAATGCTCTACTGCAGGATTAATGTTGTTGCTGATTTTATTTCAATATTTCGTGAATTTCCGTATTTGTCAGAATTCGCGCTTCATCGTTTTCAATGAAGCGATACAATAATTCCTTAGGTAGGGCTCGATAAAGAGCAGTAACGCTGAAAAAGATATTATTTCGCCCGCTTGGCTGGCTAAGAATGGTCTGTTCTTGAATTAATCCTGCTTCTTGTAGTTGTTCAGTTAGCGTATTACCATTATCTGTTTGCTTTTCCTCCGGAAAAGCTTGATCAATCATTAATGCCGTAATTCTCCTATCTTCCTTTGCAAAAAACGTTTTCACAGTAATGAAGCGCAACATTTCAACGAGTTTCTTTTGGCTTAAGGCTCTACTTAAAAGATATACTAAAGTTTCTTGGAAATTGTTTTTTTTGCCTGGACTCATTTTTTTCCTCCTTTGATTTTGAACTATCAACATCCTGTATCATTATCTATATTTTGTCAAGCATTTCAACCCGCTGTTTTGTGATATTATAAAAACCCCACGAATAGGGGCTTAACGGCATAGCAATCAATGAGAGATAAGACAAACTACTAATTTGAATCTGTGATAAAGGAGTTGACATACAGATTCTGCTTGCTATAATATAATCAATCACTACGAAAAAGACCCCTATGAGGTTCCGTCCTTATCGGGGGCTTTTTCTTTTTTAGCGCATAAGATTGATTTTTGGTCATTGATATAGGCGATTTTCTCAGATTTTGGGATTGTGAGAGGTTGGTGAGTTGTTTTTGCCATTTTCCTTCTTAAAAATTTAGTAATTATTTATGTAACAAAATTAGAATTCATTTTTCTTTTTCCCAAAATTCTTTTTCATTGACTTGAGCCAGTCTTAAAACTCCTTTTAAGGTTCCCGGCGCCAGTTCCTTGTGCAATGGTATGATAGTAACAATAGTTCTGTTTTTAATCTTCTTTCTCAATTTAATATGACTTCCCTTTTGCGAAATAAAAGAAAAGCCAAAATCTTGGCTTAAAATTTTAATAGCCTTTTTGGCAGAAATAATTCTACCCATGCTTTAATTCAAGAGTAGTTACTAACGGAGCAGAGTCAGCGCTATATATTTTGCCTCGTGGACAATCTTCCAAATAAAACTTAATCGCCTCTTTAAGATTTTTTTGGGCAGTTTCAATAGTTTTACCCTGACTAACAACACCTAACTCAAGACAATGAGCAACATACCATTTCCCTTCTTTGTTTATAACAGTTGTAAATCTATGGATCATTTTAATGAAATACAGTTTTTTTTACTCTCCCGTCAAAAAACAGCAGCTTTTTTATTTCTATTACATTTTACTATAACAGAAAATTAAGTCAATTTTAGCTAAATTAATCATACAGAATTTCTTTAAAAACGCAACGAATTTTCCAAGTTTTAATATTGTGAGGGGGTGGTGAGTTGTTTTTGTCGCGCACAAGACATAAAAGAAAAAGCCCAGCATCTTTAGCTGAGCTTGTTATTAAGATAAGATATTCAGAGACTCTACTTCCTCTACGGTAAAACGATATCGTTTGTTAGGTGCAAGATTAGCAAAGAAGATTCCTAAATTTTGGTCAGCCCCTTTTAGTATGGTAACTAATTTTTCTCCAAGGATATCTTTGAGGTCGAAATGTTCGCTAACATCACCAACATGTACACGAACAACTTCATTGCCTCCACTGATAGGCGAAAGGAAGAATATTATATGTCCTCTAACTTCTTGAAATGTCGGCTGTCCAGGACCGAAATCAATGAAAGGTATTTTAGTACTTTTATTGTCTCCGCGCAATCCCATAAATGCTTCTACTACCCATTTTCTAGCCATTTTTCCTCCCTTGCTTTAAATTATCGTTTGAAGTTGAATACTCAACTTCCTAGAACTACCCATATCCTAATATGTTTATTAAATATTGTCAATACTTCGACGATTTTGGGGCAATAAAAAAACCACATTACTTCTTTTTCGCATGAATTTCAATGTCTATAGACATATCAATATCCATATTTTGTCAAGTAAAGATTTGAACCAGTACTTAAACATAGAAAAAATAACAAGCGTTTTAACTTTCAATTTCATCTTGAATCAACATTAAGATTTCTGTTTTTAGAGTTTTCCTTATTGCCTCAAATTCTTTGTGAGGCAAAAGGAAGTTGAGATCTTGGTTTATAATTCTTTGGGTAATTTTAGTTTTGATAAAATCTCGCAGATCTTTTAAATAATTAATGCTTTCCTTGTTAGTTCTTTCTTTAATTATCTCTTTTTTATATAAGTAGCCATGGGTAAAAAAATAATGAAGATCATAAATATCTCTACCAGCTATCGTTTTTCTTTTTTTATATCTATCTGTCAAGGCAACAAGCTTATTAGCAAACATACTCTCGATTGTCTGACAAATAGCTGTCCGATCAATCTCTTTCAGATATTGGGGTTTGTGGTCAATTGATTTAAAAGGATTATCAATAATTTCAAGTTTAATAGTATTCCTTTGTCTTGGCAGCGCTTGATATTTTAAAAAGAATTGCAATGCTTTTTTACTCTCATCTTTAATTGTCAGATTAAGTTTTTTAAATAAACCATGAAGTTCTTTTCTTAAAATCTTTTTATTAGCTCCTTTCTTCAGATCAAAATCTAAATCAACAGAAAATCTGTCTAAAAAACCTAACATTAAACAACAAGTACCTCCCTTAAAATAAATATTAGGGGCTATTTTTTTGTTATCTAAAAGCGCAATCAAAAGACGATAAAGTTGAGATTTATGATAGGCTCTTTTTTGGCTTTGGTTGTTCATTTTAAGCTTTGAAACCTATAATTTTTTGAATTTCTTTAACTTTTTTCCAGTTTATCAAATTAGGCGCGTCAAAATGATAATGGGGATTATAATAAAGCATATCAGCTACGGCTCTTTCTATGGTTGCTTGTCCAATACCATCTTTTTTTATAATGCCTCTGTCATTAAATAAGAATTTATCTTGCATCTGTCTTGAAATATAGTGATTATTGTTGATTTTAAACCTTTTTGATCTATCTGAAATTAAACTAATATGGGGGATAGATTGAGAAATTATGCCATGATGAGTTAAAATAGTTTCAGTTGACAAATAAGCAAAAGAGTGCAAAAAACTTATGCCCAATTTTATTGGATCTAATTGATTGAGGGGAAGTTTAGAATAAAAACCTTTGTGAATGCTGATAAGCACTCCTCGTTTAATATATCTTTTGATACTGGTATAGAGCGTATTCTTATTTTTAATTCCCCAAAGTAAAACTAAGTCTTTGGTATGAAAAAGACTCTGTGGACTTTCTAAAAGTAAGTTTAGTTTAGTTTTCTTAAAAGATCGTTGTTTTATGTTGTACATTTATGTACAGGATAACATAACGATGACAGAAAGTCAATCCTAAATGTTTTCTTGTATTGAACATTATAACACAATCCTTATTATAAAAAAATAATGCTTTCCACGTACGTCACAGATAATAAAGTTTCTTTAAAAATGGAGCGATTTTCCCAGATTTTGGGATTGTGAGGGGGTGGTGAGTCATTTTTCAATTTTATATAGATAAAAAAAGTCCCGCAACGCTATGTTACAGGACAATATTAACTAACCTTCTTTTTTTTTGCCTACTATTAGACTACAAACGAAGGCAATCCACGTTATTACAATTCCGAGCATCCACGCGCCAAAGGCTAATGGTCCTATCGAGAAACTGGAACTATTAAACATGGATTTCACCGCTGGAATCACAACAGGTAGTCTCAATAGAAGTCCAATAGGCATAAGAATTGAATACCATTTTCTACTCACTACACCCTCCTTTTTTTCCTTAGAACTACCCACATCCTAATATGTTTATTACATATTGTCAATACTTCGACAATTTTGGGGCAATAAAAAAACCACATTCCTTCTTTTTTGTATAAATTTCAATGTTTGTAGACATATCATTACCCATCATTTGTCAAGCAGGTTCGACCCACCACAAAAGAGGTATAATAAAAACCCTATGAATAGGGGCTTAGAAAAAAATGCTCATTCGTCGCTTCCGCTCCTCAGGACCTAAGCTATTCTAAAATGCGCCCATTAAGGCGCATTAAGAATTTCTAGGGGTGAGCGACGGGACTTGAACCCGCAGTCGCTGGGATCACAACCCAGAGCTTTAACCAGTTAAGCTACGCCCACCATATTAAACAATATGAACAATTACAAAAAATACTGAACAACCAAAACCATTCTCCCGCCAATAAAGCGGAAAATGTTTATCCGGCCGCTTAGCTAATCAGATAAACTTTATATCCTTCCCTCACTTTTTGGTCAACCTTAACGCCAAAATCCTCGCCCTTTTTCGCCTTTTCAATATTCGTATGCTCTGCTTGCATTGAGGTTATTTCTTGCTCAAAGTCGGTATTGTCGCCACCCTTAAAGCGGACCTTGTCGCCAACCTTAAGATCACCCTTGGTTAGCTTAATAACAGCTACACCGATATTGCCAAAATAATGGGTAATTTTGCCAATTAATTTTTCCTCAGCCATAGTTATTTAATATACAAATAACATTATTATTTTACCAAAAAAAATAAAAAAAACAAGATATTTAGAAAAATTAATTATTTTAATATAAATTTTCAAAAAAATATTTTTAATTAAACATAAAAATATTGACAAATGGTCATCAAAGGTGTAGACTAATAAAACTTAAAAGGAGGGATAATGTTCATTAAAACAATTGCAATAGGAGTAAATAGAGCTTTGGCCATTGTGTTGATTTTTATTTATACTGTTGGCACAATTTTGATGATAACCGGTATTATTAGCGCTAGCGCTTTTCTAAAAGAAACGATGAGAATATCTTGTGTTGGATTTCCTACAATATTAATTGAAAAGGGATGTGCTCGCAAAGATTTAGAGAAACAGAAATCTTAGTATGCGTAAAAAATGTTTAGGAGGATACGATGCGCAACGGAAATAAAACAAAAAAACAGTTAATTGAAAAGTTAAGGGAACTTCAACAAAAAGTGACCGAGCTTGAAGAAGAAGCGGTTGAACTCAAAGAAAAGGCAGTTAAAGATTCGTCAACGGGTCTTTTTAATAGAAGATATTTTGTGGAAATAATTCCAGGGGAAATTTCTCGCGCTGAACGCAACAAATTTTCTGTTGGCTTTATGATGATTGATGTCAATAGATTTAAAAAGGTAAACGATAGCTTAGGACATCAAGTTGGAGACGAGCTCCTTAAACAGGTAGCAGGGGTTCTTCAAGAACAAGCGCGTGAAATGGATATCGTTATTCGCTGGGGCAGAGATGAATTTTTGATTGTTCTTCCTCAAATAGGCAACGGCTTAATGCTTGTAGTTGAAAGATTGCGCAAAGCTATGGAAAAATGGAATTTGAGCGATACTGGCATTAATTTTTCTATCACTTTATCAATCGGAACAAGTATTTGGGATCCGAAAGAACCTGAAGATATAGAGATTATTATCGATAAGGCCGATAAGGCTATGTATGAAGAGAAGAGGAGGGAATGCTCTTCCCGTTAACTCAAGGTCTGCGCCGTAAAACTAGCGCAGACCTTTCTTAATATTTATTTAAATTAAAACATTAGAAGATAATTTCCTTCTGGATAATTTCTTGTATAATTGAAAGAAAATATCTTCGGAAATTGTATTACAAATAGAGAGATAAATATGAAAAAACTTTATAAGGAAGGAAACGGCAAAATTCTTATAGAAAAAATGAGCGATGAAAATCTCGTTGTTTTGGTGTGTACAAAAAATCAAGAACTCTATGAAGAAATTGTCAAACGCTATCAAAATAAACTATTGCGTTATGTCAAATATCTAATTAGGGATCAACACAAAACAGAAGACGCTGTCCAGGAAACATTTATCAAAGCATTTATTAATTTAAGAAGTTTTAATACAAAGAAAAAGTTTTCTAGTTGGATATATCGTATCGCCCATAATGAAGCAATTAATAATATTAAAAAATATAAGAAAGAGGTTTTTTTGACAAAGGGGTCTTGGCTTGAAAAAAATCTCGCAAGCAAGCTTGATGTTCAAAAATCCATATCTGATCAAGAGATAAAAAAAGAGCTTAAAAGTTATTTAGAAAAACTTCCGTTAATATACAAAGAGCCGCTAATTTTACATTATTTAGAAAATAGGTCTTATAAAGAAATAGGAGATATTTTGAGAATTTCTGTTGGTGGCGTGGGCGCAAGGATCAACCGAGCCAAACATTTAATTAGAAACATCTATGAAAAAGAAAAAAAATAACAATTTTTATATAGATTTAAGCAAAAAAATTCTGAAAAAAATTAAAAAAGATAAACTTAAAATGAGATCAAAATTTTACTTTGTTTCAGGATCGCTACTTTTAAGTTTTGGCATAGTGGCTAGTCTAATGTTTTCAATTTTCTTAATCAGCATCATCTCTTTTAGAATTAGAACGCAAGGCCACTTTAATTTCTTGCGTTTTGGCGGGCCAGGGTATCATATGTTTTTGTTTAGTTTTCCCTGGTCAATTCTTTTGTTGGCAATTGTAGGCATTGTTGGCGGTTTAATCTTAATAAAGAAATTTGACATTTCTTATAAAAAACCGTACGCATTGACTATCGCTTTTTCTATTCTTTTTGTCCTTCTTTTTGGAATTTTAGTAGATAATCTTGGTTTCAACAAAAGAATTTCTGGTCTAAAACCGATGAAACCTTTTTATGGAGACGAGGATGTGCAAGCGCCAATTGTTGCGGGAAAAGTTTTGGAAATTAAATCCCAAAGTATAGAGATCTTGACTCCTGATCAAGAAAAACTTACCTTAAGAATTACGGCTGAACTTATAACGCGCAATTTTTTTATTAAGGAAGGGCAGGATATAGCCGCAATTGGCTCGTGGCAAAAAGATGAATTTATTGTGAGGGCGCTTATTCCATTGGAAAAAGGTTATAGGGGTTTTCCCGCGCATTTTCCCAGAGCGCCGAAATAGCCAGGAATTTTGAAAGAAACTGCCTTTTGTGATTGTATTATATTAAAGGTGTTTTTTTGTTTAAATAATCGTTAGTGACTAAATTTATGTCTAAAAAAAGAATAAGAAAAATACTAAAATTTGCTTTAAAATATAAGTTTTGGACAATCTTAATATTGGCTTTAATTGTTACCAGTTGTTTTTTTCTTTCCAAAAACATGACTCAAGGAAGCAATCAAATTACTTATGTTACGGAAACAGCTAAAAAAGGAAACCTGATTCAATCTGTTTCGGGAACAGGACAAATTTCGTCCTTAAACGATTTAGATTTAAAAACCCAGGCTTCGGGAAAAGTGGTTTATGTAGGAGCAAAAAACGGCCAAAAAGTGAAAGCTGGCCAGCTTATTCTTCAGATTGATTTAAGCGATGCGCTAAAAGCTATCAGTGATGCTGAGACTAACCTTGAAACCGCCCAGCTATCTTTGGAAAAATTTCTTCAACCGGCAGACGCATTTTCTATTTTGCAAGCGGAAAATAACTTAATTGACGCAGAACAAAATAAAATAGATGCAGAAAAAAGCTTAGAAGATACCTATGAAGATGCCTACAATACAATTGTTGATGTCTTTTTGGGCCTGCCAACGGTTATCAGCGGACTAAATAATGCCCTTTATGGCTATGACATATCTGAAAGCACAATCATGCTTTCTAACTATTCTCAAAATGAGGCAACATTAATTAGCACAGTTTTATCGCCTTTTCAGGATGAAATTGAAAGTCTGGCCAAAACTGCCGAAGATAATTATAGCGCTACCAGAACTCTTTATAATAGCAATTTTGCCAATTATGAGGCTACGAGCCGTTATTCAGATAAAGAAACAATTGAAAATTTACTTAACGAAACAATCACAACTATCAAGTCCATGTCTGAGACAGTTAAAAGCGATGTTAATCTTTTTAATTATTGGGTTGATTATCGTTCTAAGAGGAACCAGACTGTCTTTAGTCAGATAACAAGCTGGCAGTCAAGCTTGAAATCATACATGTCAACTACCAATAATTATTTATCAAGTCTTCTTTCTACTCAAAGATCAGTTGCTAGTCAAAAAAAAGCCATTCCTCAGGCCATAAGAAGCATTCAAGAAAAGACAGAAAGCTTAGCTAAACTTAACGCCGAACCCGATGAGCTCGATTTAAGGTCCCAGAAACTAAACATTGCCCAAAAAGAAAATGTTTTGAGCGATGCTAAGAAAGCGCTTGCCGATTATTATGTTTATAGCCCCGTTGGCGGAACTATTGCCAATATGGATATCCGCAAGGAAGACACGGTTTCAAATAATGCATCGGTGGCAACTCTAATAAGTGATCAAAAGATTGCTAAAATTAGTTTGAATGAAATTGATGTAGCAAACATTGAAATTGGCCAGAAAGCCAGTATTACCATTGACGCTATTGACGATCTTTCGGTTTCCGGTGAAGTTATGGAAATTGACTCTATAGGAACTGTTTCTCAAAATGTTGTCAGTTACGGCGTCAAAATAGCTTTGGACACACAAGATGAAAGAATCAAATCCGGCATGAGTATGTCTGTTTCAATTATCACCAACATGGCTCAAAACAGCATTATTATTAAAAACTCTGCCCTAAAAGAAAGTAACACAGGCGCCTACATTGAAATATTGAAGAATGGCCAGCCCATGCAAGTGAATGTTGAAACGGGATTATCAAACGATACCATGACAGAAATTACAAGCGGGCTTCAAGAGGGCGATGAGGTAATTACCCAGTCCAAAACTAACGGCGCAAGTTCGTCTGCTCCATCATCTGTTTCTGGTAGCATTATGCCTATGGGGGGAGGAGAAGAAGGGGTTCAGAGAGACATGATGCGAATAATGCGCTAATACATTCATGATGATCAAATGCGAAAATATTAAGAAAGTCTATAAAACAGGAGGTGTTGAGACAGAAGCGCTGAAGGGCATGTCTTTTTCTATTGATAAAGGAGAGTTTGTTGCCATTATGGGTTCGTCAGGTTCGGGCAAATCAACTTTGATGCACATTTTAGGATGCCTTGATACGGCTACCAGTGGCAATTATTTTCTTGACGGAAAAAACATTCTAAATTTTTCTGGGGAAGAATTGGCAGAAATCCGTTCAGAGAAAATCGGCTTTGTCTTTCAATCTTTTAATCTTCTTCCAAGAACAACCGTTTTAAGAAATGTTATGCTTCCGCTCATTTATGACAAAAATACCCCAAAAGAAGAGCGCTTGAAAAAAGTAAAAGAAGCCCTAAGATCGGCTAATTTAAGCGAAGAGCGCTGGCATCACTTATCAAATCAAATTTCAGGCGGACAAATGCAGCGAGTTGCAATAGCCCGCGCTCTTGTTAACGATCCAGAAATTATTCTGGCTGACGAGCCGACGGGCAATTTAGATACCAAAACAGGTGATATTGTTTTAGATACCTTGAAAAATTTAAATAAAACAAAAGGGCATACCATTATATTGATTACTCATGAAAGATATGTCGCTGAATTTACTAACAGAATCATTGAAATTAAAGACGGCTTAATTGTTTCAGATAAAAAAATCTTAAAAACTTAAACAAAATGTTGACATCTGATTTGTTTCAAGAAACTTATCTCGCGCTTCTTTCAAATAAATCCAGGTCGGCTTTAACGATTCTGGGTATTGTTATTGGAATTGCTTCGGTTATCGCCTTGGTTTCTATTGGACAAGGCGCTACTCAAACTATTCAATCCAATATTGAAGCTTTGGGATCAAATCTTTTGGTCGTTACACCAGGTTCGGCTTCTGGACCAGGGTCCGTTGTTAGGGGCGGATGGGGATCTGCTGAAACTTTAAATTTAGAAGACGCTGAATCAATCAGAGAAAATATTTCAAATATTGACGCGGTTGCGCCAACTGTTAGCGCTAGAAAACAGATTATCAGTAAGGGCAAAAATACCAATACGAGCATTTACGGAATTGATGAAAACTATTTTGGCATTAAAAATATTAATCTTGCTTTGGGCGAGCCGATAGCCCAGCAAAATATTAAAAAACTTTCCCGGGTTGCCGTGCTTGGACCTACCACTTATAATGATCTTTTTGGCGAAGATGTTCAATTGTCGGGACAACAGATCAGGATTGACAACCAGCAATATACGGTTATCGGCGTAACTGAAGAAAAAGGTGGATCCGGATTTACCAGTTCCGATGATCTTGTCTATATACCCATCTCAACCGCCCAACAATATCTTATGGGAAACAACACCGTTTCTAATATCAACATTCAGGTTTCAAAAGAAAAACTAATGGATCAGGTTCAGGAAGAGATTTCCCAGCTTCTTTTGTCGAGGCACGGCATTGAAGATCCCTTAAGTGCGGATTTTACCATAATGAATCAAGCTGATATTATGGATACAATGTCTTCGGTAACGGATACCCTCACTTTACTTTTGGGATCAATCGCAGGCATATCTTTGATTGTTGGCGGCATTGGCATTATGAATATGATGCTTACTATCGTAACCGAAAGGACTCGAGAAATAGGTTTACGAAAATCTCTTGGCGCAAGAAGAAAAGATATTAGCCGTCAGTTTTTGACAGAAGCAATCGCGCTCACTTTAATCGGTGGCATTGTTGGCATCCTTTTGGGTTGTACTATTTCAATTTTAATTAATAAATTTGCCGGTATGACAACTTCAATAACACCCTCTTCAATTTTTCTGGCCTTTGGCGTAGCAGCTACTATCGGCATTATCTTTGGATATTATCCGGCTCGGCGCGCTTCTAAACTCAGTCCAATTAACGCTTTAAGATATGAATAATTCTTTAAATTTTAAGATAAATCATTCAAAAAAATAAAAATATGTTGGAGGATCAGTTTCCAACATATCAAAAAAAATGTCTAAAAATAAAAAAACAAAAACTATTTTAATCGTTGTGGGAATTTTAATAATTATAGGCGCAGCGATTTTTGCTTTTTCTTTATTCAAAAATGGCCAAAAATCAAGAACAAACATTGATCAACAAAAAGCCACACTAAAACAAACCATAAATAATCAACAAATAAAAAATCCCTTTGAGGAGAATTCTGTTCAGGCAAGTACGGAAGATTTAAAAGTTGGCGAACAAGTTTTAGTCATGGGCAAGGAAGACGAAAATAAGATTGTCATTGCTGAAAGAATCTATATTGGTTTTTCTCAAGAAGACTTTAGAAGTCAGATGCCTCAACAACCAAGACAAGTAGATGGAAGCGTTAATCCAACCACGACAACGAGCGCAAGAAATTTTTCTCTGCCAAACGGTATGACAATGGAAGAAATGCAGAATCTCTCGCCCGAAGAACGGCAAAAACTTAGAGAAAACATGACAACTAATGGAAATTTTCAACCAAGAGGAGGAACGAATAGAATCGCAACCGCAAATGCTTTTATTGGAGGAAAAATTATTGACTTAGCTGAAAAGACGATTACGGTTGAACTGGAAGCAGGCGGATCAAAAATTGTGCTTTATTCAGACGAAACACAGATTTTTAAGAAAAAAGAAAGTTAACGCTTTTTCTAAAAATCCCTTGGTCCCGAAGAGATGTCATCGGGGTCTTTT
The DNA here is from genome assembly GCA_964398685.1 of uncultured Candidatus Saccharibacteria bacterium. GTDB lineage: Bacteria > Patescibacteriota > Minisyncoccia > JBAYJV01 > JBAYJV01 > CAYNNF01. The sequence goes on from CAYNNF010000009.1 coordinate 24,937, forward strand.
GTTTTTTAAGGTTGTGGAGAACTTTCGTTTTTTGAAGCTACGGACGTCCGACGTCCGTAAAATCTTGATATTTTTTTATATCTGTTTAAAATGGGACTATAAAATAATCTTAATAATAATTATATAAAGTATGAAAAAAATTTTCCTTTTTTCTTTTTTGGCTTTTTTAATTTTAGGAAGTTTTATTTCCTTCAATAATTCAGCTCTTGCAAAAGAAAACAAAGTTAATCTTTACTTTTTTTACGGTTCTACTTGTCTTCATTGCGCGGCTGAAGACAAATTTTTAAATAAATTGGAGCAAAAATATCCAGAAATAGATATTAAGCGCTACGATGCTTATGCTAAAGAAAATCAAGAATTATTATTATCCTTTTGCGAACAATGCAATTCTGAAAGATATGTCGGTAGCGTGCCAATGTTATTTATTAAACCGTCAACTGCTCCCTCAGAAGAAAAACCAGTATTTATTCTTGGTTTTGATAATGAGAATGGGAGGGGCAAAGAAATTGAAATTGCCGTTCAAAAAGCTCTGAAAGACGCGTTTAATGACAATATCTCTGATAACAATAAGATTCATCTTCCTTTTCTGGGTGATATTGATACAAGCAAATATTCGCTCTTTGCGCTAACAATTGTTCTGGGATTTTTGGATGGTTTTAATGTTTGTTCTTTGGGCGCTTTAGTTTTTATTTTGGGATTAGTTTTGGCCTTCAGGTCGCGCCGAAAAACTCTTGGTTACGGCGGCCTTTTTATAGCTACAACGGCCGGCGTCTATGGCGGCTTGATGCTTTTATGGTATAAACTTTTTTCAACACTTGCTTCCTATTTAAATCTAATGAATATTCTTGTCGGACTGATTGCTTCTGTCGGCGGTTTTTACTTCTGGAAGCAATTTGTTAGATTTCGTAAATATGGCGTTAACTGTCAGGCCGATCAAAAAAAATGGATTAGCAGGATGACAAAACGCTTGAGCGACACTCTGGACGCAAAACAAAACATCTTGATTATTCTAGGAAGCATTTTTGTCTTTACCGTCATGCTAACAATCATTGAATTTCCTTGTTCTGCCGCTGTTCCTCTCGTTTTCACCGGCATTCTTTCTCAATCCAGTATTGGCGTCTTTGAATATAGTTTTTATATGCTTCTTTATCTCATTTTCTATATGTTGGACGAGATTATCGTCTTTTTGGTCGCTTTTTTTACAATGAAACTCTGGCTTTCAACGCCAAAAGCAACTCTTTGGGTTACATTGGTTGAAGCTCTTATTTTATCACTTTTAGGCGTTTACTATCTTTTTGGCTGGTTAATTTAAAATAAAATGAGAATCTTTCTTAAAAATCCTTCTTCAAATATTCCCCTTTTTATGCGCCGTTTGGGCTATCATCCCGATAAATGGCAAAAACCGGGAAGTTTAAGTTTTTCCAAAAGAATTGGTAGCGACGATTATCCAAAATTTCATGTTTATATAAATAATAAAGCTGACGGAGATACGATCTCCGCAAACTTTGTTTTAAATCTTCATATTGATATGAAAAAACCATCATATAAGGGAAGTTCCGCTCATTCAGGCGAGTACGAGGGCGATCTTGTCAAACAAGAAGCAATGCGTATTGAAAATACGCTCTCGTAATGCTTTCTGGCCTTACGACTTTCTGTGGATAACTGTTCTGGCGCTACCTCCATTTTTTTGTTAAAATGTTAAAGTAAATCATTTCTAATTCTAAATCTTAATTTTCATGTTAAAACCAAAAAGAACTAAATTAAGCATTAAAAAAGTTTTAAAAAATGCCCCCGAAGCAAAGATTTTTTGGACAGTTGACGGAAGAAAACTTTATAATATTCGCGATCTTTTAAGCGTACTGAAGGATATGAAAGAAATGGATTTTAGAATGCATGTAACAAGCACAAAAAATGATTTTAAGGAATGGGTTAAATTAGTTATAGGAGATAAAAAGTTAGCTCGAACTCTCCGCTGGACTACGACGATAGAAACAACTATTCAGAAAATTAAAGAACACTTAGATCAATATTACATTTAAGACAACCTTTCTATAATATGTTTATTGCAAAAACATTTTTCATTTAGAAAGGTTTTTGTATTAGAAAAATCTTGATGAAATACTTAAAAATTAAAGTTATCCCTAATGCTAAAAAAAATGAGATTGTTGAGAACTCTGATAGTTTTATGCGTATAAAAATTAGCGCTCCTCCTGTGGAAGGTAAAGCAAACAAAGAACTAATAAAATTTTTAGCTAAACAGCTTGATATTAAAAAATCCGCAATCTCAATTAAAAGCGGAGAAAAATCAAGAACCAAAATCATTCAGATAGAGCAAATTTAAAGAAAAAGAGCGCATACATTATTTCAATGTCGCGCCCTTATTTTTTTGTCTTCTAAAAAGACCAACTTCCGCTAAGAATAACCTTTCCTTCAATCCCACAAACATATTGATCGCTTTTGTTGGCAACCTGAACTTCAAAACGAAGATCACCCTTGGGCATAATCAATCTCAACCCACCAACAACGCCTTTCCAATCGGCTTGATAAAAATCAGCTGGATTGAGAAAGGAAGCTGTCCGTCCGCCGACAAAAAGACGGAAATCGAAATGGTTATCCTTCTCGTCATAAAATTGATAAGGATAAAGAAGAGATACGGAAAGATCTCCCCTTAATTCCTCGTACTCTCCTCCAGGATTTAGGCTGTAGAAGTAAGACACCGACGCTCCGAGCGGTTGAGTTGTTAGATCAACCATTGAACTAAACTGTCCATAGTTAGAGTTTCGCGTAATCTCAAAATACACTTTTGAGAAAAAATGTGGATAATAACCGCTTATCCAGTTATACCATTTATCGTATTTTTCATCGTACTCGCCATTATACAGGTTAGTTCCCACTCCTATTCCGATTGAATAGTGTGGATAAATAACTCGCAGGCCGATGGTCGCGCTAAGATCTATCGTATCATAACAATTTAGATCTAGGCGCGCTTCCGGAGCAAATTTACTTTGCAAGAAAAATTCCGAAAAGTAAACTTCTCCACCGATCCAACCGTTTAATTCGTTGCCTTGTTGAGCTTCAACGCCACTCCAAACACTTCCGTTTAGTTGTGGAAGACAATTATTCGCTTCCCCTACGGAAGAAATGGCAACAACGAAACTAAGCATGAAGGACAATATTAGCACTACAAACAATACTTTTTTCATCATTACCTCCTTAAAGAGTTCCGTTTTGTAAAGCATACACTACGCCAAACCATGTTAGCGCCAACATTAATAGCTTAATCCATGCTGCCATTACACACCTCCTTAATTGTTTAGAACTATTTACAGTATAACAAAATATCGTCAATTGTCAAGATTTAGCGTATAAACTCTTGACAATGCTAAATGAATTTGATACGATATAGAAGAAAATAAGATCTTTAAAAATAGAACAAAAAAAATCATTTCAAAGGAGGAAATGAAATGAAAAAAGCGGTAGTAGTAGCGTTGGCACTGGTATTGGGGCTAAGCGTATTTAGCTTAGCAAATCAAGTTCGCATCGGCGATTTAGTTTTGCAAGACAAAGGAGTTGGTTGTTGCGCTCCTCTTCCACAGATCTCAATCTCACAAGTTCCTTGCAAGACAGGACAGCTTTATGTTGACGTAAGTTGTCTTGGATATTGTCAAGATGCTTGGATATATTTTATTGTCGATGGAAATTTGTTGGTCAATGTTTTAAAGGTCTATCAGAACGGTTGCTATTCAATGGTTGTAGTGTCTCGATATAACGAAGGACATTTGCGCTTAGGATGGCAAACGATAACAATTGTACTTTCTTCAAAGAAGCTTTTTGATGTTCCTGCCCAATATGGTCTTTTGGGACAAAATAACTTTTTGGGATATTCATTCTGCGACTTCGTTGTCGTCAGACAGGCAAGCTTCTTGATAAAACGATGTTACCAGCCATGTTGTTGCTGGTGCAACCCCTGTTGTCCATGAAAAGGAGGTGAAATATGTGTTGCATTCCTGGTTGGATTATCTTGATGCTCATTCTAGCTGGCATTTTGGTAATGGCCGCAGCAACTTGCGGCGGCGGTTGCTAAAAGCGATCTCTTGTCTCGGGATTCAAAGTGAATCCCGAGTTTTTTTACTAAGCTTTGCCTCTTCTTCATTCAAAATCATTGACATCAGGTCTTGTTTATGATAAAATGAAAGCAGTTTTTCACAATTAGGAAACGGGTAGTAAAAAAAACAAAAAAAAATGTACCACAAGGAGGTACAAAATGTTTAGTAGAAAAAGATTGTTGGTGTCGGCGTTAATTCTGTTGTCCAGCATTCTTTTCATCACTGGATGCGGCAATTTCTTCAAGGAAGATCCGATTGTTATCATTGATGTTGTCGGTGGTGGTTTTTCCGGAACTTCTCCATTTGAGGTTACATTTAGAGCTGATGTCAAAAAGAAATCTGACGACATCGTTCTCTACAAATGGAGTTTTGGCGATGGAAGCCCCATAGCCAACGGCCAAGAAGTGAAGCACACATTCTTAAATGAGAATTCAGACACGCCCATCTCGTTTATGGTCTCTTTGACTGCTACAGATGCTTGTGGCCGATCGGGATCCAATACTCAAAGTATTGAGATTAAGAAGCCCCTTGATCCGCCCCATGTTCTTAGCATCAGCTATTGGTCCTCTGGCGAGTGTTGTATGTACTATACTTTCTCGGCCAACGTTGATCAAGCTGTTGATGAATGGGAATGGGATCTGGGTGACGGCACGATTATGCGAACACTCAATTTCACTCATCGTTATCTCTTCTCGGGATTTGTTGATGTGAAACTTAGGGTTAGGGCCGAAAATAAACTTTGGTCGGACACCTATGTTGAGCGCGTCTATATCGGCTGTTGTGATTCCTGCTGCGACCTCTGTCCCGGCCGTGACCCATCGCCGTGTAGCGACTGTCTGAACATCGGTCCGTCTTACAGTGAGTTCTTGGCTTACTCTTGGAAAACGATTACTGCCAGTTTTAATGACTGCAGTTCCTGTGTTGGATATTGCAATTCTTGCTACGGCACTTGCGATTTATCCCCATTGAGTTGCGGTGGAATCGGCTATATTTTACTGGGACAAGTTCTTCACTGCAACAGTTCTGCCAGTTCAGATGATTTCGAAGTTCAATTTTCAGGAGTCGGCAATATGACAATCAAGCTCAATTTTCACAAAACAGGAAAATGGAAAGTTGAGTTTGTCCGCTATGGCTGCAACGGACACAGAATTTGCAGCGTTTGGGGGGAATACGGAATTTACCTTCCATAACTTCCGAAAGGGCCATATAGAAAATGTATGGCCCCTTTTTTTAGTAAAATACCCTAAAATCATTGACATTGACTATCTTTTATGATAGAATGAAGGCAGTTTTTCACAATTAGGAAACGGGTAGTAAAAAAAACAAAAAAAAATGTACCACAAGGAGGTACAAAATGTTTAGTAGAAAAAGATTGTTGGTGTCTCTGGCGATTCTGTTGCTCATTCCGTTGGTGTTGTTGTTGGGAGGATGTTTAGGTGGAAAGCCAATGGCTTACATCTCGGCAACTCCGATGAATGGCCCTGCTCCGCTGGCTGTCAATTTTAGTGGCAATCCCGATGGATGCGTTACTTACCAGTGGAACTTCGGCGATGGAACGAGCGGAACCGGCCAGTATCCCGTTCACATATATCCCCAACCAGGAATATATGTCGCAACGCTTGTTGTGACTAAGCAGGATCTATTCTGCGGATCCACCTCAAGCGAACCGGTCCAAATCACGATTACAGTTTCAGTCAAGCCGGTGCTCAAGATCAATAGTATTGACCTTGATTCCCTGCCGGTCTGTAATAACATTCCGATTCGTGTTTCGGCGACCATCCAGCATACGCACAAAATCGTTGCGTATAACTGGACATCAAGCGACGGCCATTACAGTGCTGACGTATCGACGACCTTCACGTTCGGAGCTGCCGGCGCCAAGACGCTTACCCTCACGGTAACCGATGAACTCGGGCAGACAGCGACCAAGTCGAAAAGTTTCACGGTTGATAACTGTTGCGACCAGTGTCATCCGCCCTGCTTGCCGGAAGATATCTGTATTCGACTTAATCCCCGGATTGAGGAAAACTTCCAGGTCTGCGAAATCTACACGATTTGCGTAAACTTTGAAGATTGCCCTTGCCACCCCTGCGACATTGAACAAGTGGCAACGACAGGTGTAGATCCTCAAGGTATTCATCCGACACCCTGTGGCTGGTGGATCAACTGGACAGTGGAAAAGTACGAACAGATTGGTTGCTGTGATGAAGCGTATGTCAGCGCCGATCCGGAGTACTACGACAGTTGGACTGAAGGGCCCAATAAGGAGTGCCTCAAGATCAAGTTCTTAAGAGGTGGTAACTACCGCCTTGTGGCAGATTTCTACCTCAATGGAAAATGGATTACGACCGCAGACGGCTACTATACCGTCTATGGTTCATAACTAACACCGTTTCCTGAATAAGTGAGCCGACGCAAGAAGCGCCGGCTCTTTTTTATTTTTTTATCCACTAACAAAATCCTCAAAATTTTGTTAAAATACATTTATATGTGAATTCTTCGTTTTTTTGTCGTTGCGAGAAGCGACCAAAGGAAGCGACGAAGCAATCTCTTTGTTATTCCAAAGAAAGAAGAACCTTGGTTTTTTCAATAATATCTTAAACATAAATGTATGAAAAAA
>CAYNNF010000010.1:0-25454 GCA_964398685.1 uncultured Candidatus Saccharibacteria bacterium
CGATGTGTAAATATATTATTAATAAGTGTTTACGTTGAGCGAATGCAAAGCGCGGGTATAGTATAGTGGTTATTATGTTAGGTTTCCAACCTGAAGACACGGGTTCGACTCCCGTTACCCGCTTATTAAAAAGTATGGATGGGGAGAGAAGCAGAAATTAACGGTTATTGATAGAAGCAGAGGAAAATTAGAAGTTAAAGATTGGTGGAAAAGATAGATTGTAATTAAAAAAGGGGAGATGCGGAACTAAAAAAAATATCAAAATCAAGCATAACCCAAAAAAGTCTCAAAGATTGAGACTTTTTTTGGTTCATCCCGACTTGAGCGCCAGGACGATTTAGAAGCTTGTATTTGACATTTTTATGTCAAAAAATTATTTGACAGCAGCCTTAAGGGCCTTGCCAGCCTTAAATTTAGGAACGGTAGCGGCAGGAATTTTAATACTTGCGCCAGTTTGAGGATTGCGTCCGGTGCGAGCTTTTCGATCGTAAGTTTTAAAAGTGCCAAAACCGGTAAAGGTAATGCCGTCGCCCTTTTTCAAAGCATCAGTAATGCCATCTAAGGTAATATCGATGCATTTTTTTGTCTGAGCTTTAGCAAGGCCTGTTTTCTCGGCAACATAGTCAATTAATGCTTGTTTAGTCATTGATTTCACCCCCTTTCAGATTATTGCCCTTACGGGCATGATTTTAAAAATTAACATTAATTTAATTATTTTGCATACTCAATTGCGCGTGTTTCTCGAAGAACATTTACCTTGATTTCTCCTGGATAAGTCATTTCTTCTTCAATTTTTTTGGCAATTTTTTTGGCCAGCTTATATGCTTCCATATCGCTAATCTTTTCAGCGTCTACAAAAATCCTGACCTCGCGTCCCGCTTGAATAGCGTAGGTTTTTTTGACACCGTCAAAGGAATTACTAAGATTTTCCAGTTCTTCTAATCGTTTAATGTACGCTTCGTAATTTTCACGTCTAGCGCCTGGACGAGATGCTGAAATAGCGTCAGCAGCTTGAATAAAACGCGATTCTATACTGACAAAAGGATAATCTCCATGATGAGCAATGGCAGCGTTAATAACTTCTTTATCAACTTTGAATTTTTCCATAATCTTTTTGCCAATTTCAACATGAGAACCTTCAACTTCATGACTCATAGCTTTTCCAATGTCATGCAAAAGTCCGGCCTTTTTAGTTATGGCAACATTGCCCTTTAGTTCTTCGGCAAGAATCATGGCAATGTGAGCGACTTCAACCGAATGACGCAGAATATTCTGTCCAAAACTAGTTCTGAAATGAAGCATGCCGATTAAATAAACCAGCTGGGGATCAAAGTCGGTAATACCTAGTTCATAAACAGTATTTTCGCCCAATTGTTTTATTTTGTCTGAAAATTCTTCTTTGACCTTTGCTACCGTTTCTTCTATTCGGGCAGGCTGAATTCTGCCATCAAGGATTAATCTCTCAAGAGCAACCTTGGCTATTTGGCGCCTCAATGGGTTGAACGAAGAAATTACTATAGTATCTGGCGTTTCGTCAATTATAAGCTCAACTCCTGTTATTTTCTGAAAGGCTCTAATATTTCTGCCTTCTTTGCCGATAACCCGTCCCTTAATTTCCTCATCCTTGATAGCGACAGTTGTGGTGGTAAATTCTTCTGCCTGAGAAGCGGCAATCCTTTGCATCGCTTGGGCAATCAAATCTGCCGATTTAATATCAATGTTTTCTTGTTTTTCTTTTTCTAACTTTTTAGTAAGCTCAAGCAAAGCTTCTTCGTTTTCTTTTTCTGCCATTCCCATAACCTTATTCTGAGCTTGTTTAATTGTCAATTTAGCGATTTTTTGTAATTTGTCCATTGCCTCTTCCTCAAGAGATTGAACATTTTTTTGAATTTCTTTAATTTTTTCTACTTTTTCAAGAAGAGTGTTTTTTTGACGATCCATTTCTTCAAGATCTTTAATCACTCTTTCTTCGCGCGCCTCAAGTCTTTCTTCGTGGCGGCGCAGTTGATCTTGTCTTTGTTGTTCGGCGGCTTTAGTTTTCTCAAGCGTGTCTAATGCCCTGTCTTTTGCTTTAATAACAATTTCGCGAGAGTCATCCTTGGCCTTCTTTAAAATTTCATTGGCCCTTTTTTCGCTAGAACCAACCTTTTTTTGGGCCAACCAGTGGCGAAAAAGATAACCGGCAATAGATCCAAGCCCTACCGCTACAGCTATAAGATAGTAGTTTTCCATATCGTTTTTGAATGTTTTTAACTAAGCTACAATGTTAAGAACTAATATTTTTGTTCTTTTTAGTTTCAATGATCTTATCCACAAGGCCATACTTAACAGCATCTTGAGCTGATAAATAAAAATCGCGATCTGTATCTTTTTCAATTTGTTGCAAATTGCGTCCTGTATGATGAGCAAGGATTTTATTAAGCCTTTTTTTGAGATTGAGAATATGTTTGGCTGAAATGGCAATTTCTGAAGCTTGTCCTTGAGCTCCTCCCATGATTTGATGGAGCATTGCTTCTGAATTAGGCAACATAAATCGCTTGCCCTTTGTTCCGGCAGTTAAGAGTAAAGCTGCCGCTGAGGCAGCTAATCCTGTACAAATAGTTACAATATCGCATTGCACATATTGAATGGTATCGTAAATCGCAAGCGCCGAAGTGACTACTCCTCCGGGACTATTAACATAGAGCTTAATATCTTTTTTGGCATCTTGGCTTTCAAGGAACAAAAGCTGGGCAATGACCACATTAGCCAACTCATCATGAATAGTTCCTCCAATAAAAACAATTCTTTCTTTAAGCAATCGCGAATAAATATCGTAAGCTCTTTCACCACCATGAGTTTTCTCAATAACCGTAGGGATAAGATTCATTCTTGTAGTTTAGTAAAAATTAAACACAAATATTATTTTTTATAAGCCAATTAACAACCTTCTGGTTTGTTAAGTATTCAAAAGTATAACTCCGTAATTTCTCTAAGTCAATATCTTCGGGGTTTTTTTGATGATTTTTAATTTCTTTGAGCTGCTCATTAATATTTTCTTCTATTTCTTGTTCTTGTGGAAAAAGATTTTCGGCCTTAGCAATTTCATTTAAGAGAAAGGCGCCCTGAAGCCGTTTCTCGGCCTGTTTGCGAAGGCTTTCTTCTAAATCTTTAATCGTTGTTTTTGTTCTTTTAAGATACTCATTGAAATCAATTTTCTGGATTTCGAGACCTTCAGAAAAATTTTTCATTAATCTTTCAGCTTCTTTTTTGATAAGAATATCGGGAATTTTAATCTCTGAGTTTGTGATAATTTTTTGAAGTAAATTTTCTTGGAACTTTTTGTTTTTTTCATTTTGTCTTTCCTTGAGAAGACCTTCTTCAAGCGATTTTTTCAGACTGACCATATTATCAAAATGTCCCAAAGACTTGGCAAATTTATCATCAAGATCTGGCAAAATAGTTTCAGCGACTGATTTTATTTTAATTTTGAAATTGATTGTCTTTCCCTGGAAAACTTCCTGAGGCCAATTTTGAGAAAACTTAATCCTAAAATTCTTTTCTTCTGCCGGCCTCATGCCATAAAGCTGTTTTTCAAACTCGGGATGAAGACGGCTTTTCCCAAGTCTCAAAGGATAATAAGAACTTGAGCCTGCTGTGACTTTTTTATCATTTAAAAATGCATCAAAGGATATTTCAAGCTGATCATTTTGTTTTGCTGGCCTAGAAACAGTTTTGAAACTTGCTCGAGATTGTTTGAGAAATTCTAATGCTTTATCAATTTCTTGTTTGCTGACCTGAACCTCTTCTCTCTTTAGTTTTAAATTTTTATATTGACCCGCCTTAACTTTAGGGTAGGGAACTACTTCAATTTCACATTCAAATATTTCTCCAGGCGCGGATTTAATAATTTTTATTTCTGGACGCAAAACAGGAATAATTTTTTCCTGCTGAAAGCTCTTAGAAACTATTGCGCGCAAAGCATTTTCTTCATATTCTAAAAGAAGCTGAGAACTAGCATTTTTTTCAATAAGTTTTTGAGGAACGGTTCCTTTGCGAAAACCTTTTTGAGAAAAATTTTGTTTAATCTTATCAAGAGTTTTTTGATAATAATTATGACATTCTACTTTATCTAAGGATACAATTAATTTAATGGCGCCGTCTTGCCGGTTGTTTTTTTTAATTTGCATAGCGTATTTTTAGATAGACTAGATAGATTAAAGGAGGGGAGCGATGAGAAGAACCTCGCCTCGTCGGCGAGAACCTTGGGCTCCTCTAAAGAAGAGGAGCAATGATAAGGGCAATGATGGACATTAATTTAATCAATATATTTAATGAAGGACCGGAAGTATCTTTAAAAGGATCCCCGACGGTATCGCCGATTATGGCGGCCTTATGACAATCTGAGCCCTTACCCCCACAATGACCTTCTTCTATATATTTTTTGGCATTGTCCCACGCTCCGCCGGAGTTTGCCATCATAATCGCCAAAAGAAATCCGGTTACAATTGCTCCCGATAAAAGTCCGCCCAGCGCGGCGGGACCAAGAAAAATCCCTACAACGATTGGACTGGCAATAGATAACAGCGAGGGGAAAATCATTTGTTTGAGAGCGGCATTGGTAGATATAGAAACACAGCGTTCGTAATCTGGTTTGGCCTTTCCTTCAAGCAATCCTTTGATTTCTCTAAATTGGCGCCTCACTTCCTCAACGATACTCAGAGCGCTTTTCCCCACTGCTTTTAAAGTAAACGAGCAAAAAAGAAAAGGTAAAAGGCCGCCCAAGAATAATCCTATCATAACTTTTGGATCCAGAAGATTAAGCGTTTCTAAGTTAACTATTCTTGCGTAGCTAATAGTTAAAACTAAGGCAGTGAGAGCCGCTGAACCCACCGCAAATCCTTTTCCGATGGCGGCCGTAGTATTTCCTACTGCATCAAGCGATTCGGTGCGGTGGCGAACCTTATCTCCAAGATGCGCCATTTCTGCAATACCTGCGGCATTGTCAACAACGGGACCATAGCTGTCAGTTGCTAAGGTAATTCCCAAAGTAGAAAGCATTCCAACGGCAGCCATAGCAATACCATAAAGACCCGCCAAAGAATAAGAAAGAGCGATTGCTATTGAAATTATCAATACGGGAACAAAGGTGCTTAACATTCCTATTGATAGACCTTCAATAATATTAGTGGCTGCGCCTGCCTTTGATGAAGTAACAATTGATTTCGTAGGCTTAAAGCGAGAGGAAGTAAAATATTCGGTAGAAAGTCCGATAATAAGTCCTGAAACCAAACCAACGACTATGGGCCAAAAATAATTAAGGCTTATTTCAAAATGTCGGGTCAACATAAAACTAAAGACCATAGTTAATCCTGCGGCTCCAAAAATACCCGAATTAAGAAGATGTTGCGGCTTGCCGCGTTTTAAAATATTAATGAATAAGTACCCAAAAATACTTGATATTACGCCAACACTAGCTATTAAAAGAGGGAAAATGACAGATTGGGGAACGGTACTTATTAAAGCAACTCCAAGCACCATGGCGGCAATGATTGAGTCAACATAACTTTCAAACAAATCAGCGCCCATTCCTGCAACATCGCCAACATTATCGCCAACATTATCTGCTATAACAGCAGGGTTTCTTGGATCATCTTCGGGGATATTTTTTTCAATTTTACCGACTAAATCTGCTCCTATGTCTGCGCTTTTTGTGTAAATACCGCCACCGACACGGGCGAACAAAGCAATAGAAGATGCCCCAAAACCGAAACCATAAATAATTTGGGGATTATCAAAAATAAGATAGAGAGCTGTAATGCCTAATATGCCCAGACTAACAACACTCAAGCCCATAATCGTTCCCGAAGAAAGAGCAATTTTAAGCGCTTTGGTTGTGCTATATTTTGCTGCCCAAGCTGTTCTAACATTACCGCGAGTTGCTACTTGCATGCCAAGATTGCCGGCAATGGTTGACAAAAAAGCGCCTGCCAAAAAAGCAAGCGTTACAGGATAATCTATCCCTTTTAGAAAAGTTAAAACAAGAGCTACAATGACCACAAAAACAAACATAATCTTATATTCTTGCTTTAAAAACGCCAAAGATCCTCTATGAATAGACGAAGCGATTTCTTTCATCTCGGTGTTTCCAGAAGGTTTTTTTATCAGTTTTAATATTAAACTAAGAACAAATAACAGACCAATAAAACCGACAATAAGCGGAAAATAATGACTCATGTTATGAAAACACACAATTTATAAAAAAACGCACCTTAATTTTATTATTATTAAGGAAGAAACCGGCAAAAACTACCTTTCTTTTTTGGCGGTTTTTGTTTGCTTTCCAGCTTGAGACCGGTTGGTCTTGGAGCGATTTTCTTTTTTTGATTTTTTGTTTGTATCGTTAACGACTTCTTCTTTTTGCGCTGGCGCTATTTTTATTTCTTGGCCTACGATATCTATTTTCCATCCGGTTAATTTAGCGGCTAGCCTGACATTTTGTCCTCCTTTGCCAATAGCCAACGAAAGTTGGTCCTTTGCCACCAATACCTCGGCCTTGTTTTCTTTTTTATTAATTTTAACATCTAACACTTTTGCAGGAGAAAGCGCGTTTGATATAAACTTTTTAGAATCTTTATCCCAAAGAATAATGTCAATATTCTCGCCCCCCAATTCATTAATAACAGCTGATATTCTTGTGCCGCGCTGACCAACACATGCTCCTATAGGATCAATGCCTTCTTCTTCCGAGGCAACGGCAATCTTAGATCTTTTGCCAGCTTCGCGGGTAATGGATTTAATTTTTACGCTGCCATTGGCAATTTCTGGAACTTCAAGTTCCAAAAGCTTGGTGATAAATTCAGCGCGATTGCGCGAAAGAAAAACAATTGGCCCCCTAGCTTCTTCTTTAATATTCAAAAGGAGGACTTTTAAACGTTGACCGACAGAATAATGCTCATTAGGAATTTGTTCTTGCGGAGGCAAAATGCCATTACTGCGTCCAATATCTAAATAAACGACACCGCGTTCTTCGCGTTGAATTATGCCGCTAATTGTTTCTCCTTCTTTTGTTTTGTACTCTTCAATAGTCAGGTCTTGTTCTATCTCTTTAATCTTTTGAATAATAACCTGTTTGGCCGTTTGAGTTGCGATTCGTCCATAATCATCAAGCGTTTTAAGGGGAAGCTTAATGATGTCGCCAATCTTGGCGCTCTTCTTTTTCTTTTGCGCGTCTTCAATTAAAATTTGTTTCTTCGGATTTAATTTTTTTTCTTCCTCTTCAAGAGATTCTTCGCTCACCACGGTTAGCTCTTGCCATATTTTCGTTTTGCTCGTTTCCTGATCTAGCTTGGCTTTAATTTTACAACCATGAAGACTATTTTCTTTTTTATAGGCGGCAGCGATAGCAAATTCAACGGTCTCAAGAACTTTGTCTTTAGGAATATTTTTTTCAGCAGCCAATTGTTCAACTGCCATGAGAAATTGTTTAATATCTAACATAGAAAATAATTTAAAGGTCAAAACTTAAATCTCAAAATTAATGTAATTATTATTTTATAGTCGTGAGCTTACTCCAGATACCCAGTATATGGGAGAAATGGGGCAGTGTCAATCTGGGCGCTAGAGGACTTGAACCTCTGACCTTGTGAATGTAAGTCACATGCTCTAGCCAGCTGAGCTAAGCGCCCGTTAGAATTTTTAGTGAGTGACCGAATTTAAAAATTCTTTCATCTCGAACAATCGAAGGATAACTATTTAATCCCCAATTTATCATTATTTAAGCCAAGATTCAAGACTTTGAGTTATTTAAATAATTTTGTTAAAATGAGTAGGAGATTTTGAGTTTTGCATTTGTTTTAATTTATAGTTATGTTTGACATTATTACAATCGGAACAGCAACAAAAGACACTTTTCTCCGAAGCAAGAAAATAAAAGTTAGAGATGATATTCATTTTATCTCAGGCAAATCTATGGCCTTTGAAGCAGGATCAAAAGTAGAAATAGACGAAATCATAACGAGCATTGGGGGAGGAGCGACAAATAGCGCGACAACATTTGCAAGATCAGGGCTTAAAACAGCGACATGTTTAAATATTGGAAAAGATTTAGCTGGCAGGGAAATTAAATGTTTTTTAAAAAAAGAAAGAATTAAAATAAATTTTATTACAGAAGAAAAGAAATATCTTACCAGCGCTTCAATTATTTTATTAGAACAACAAGGAGAAAGAATTGTTTTTGTTCATCGGGGGGCCGCAATAAAAAGCTATCAATTAAAAACTAAATATCTGAAAACAAAATGGATATATTTATCGTCAGTAAATGGAAACCTTAAAGTACTAAAAAAAATTGCTTCTTATGTACGGGAAAAAAATATAAAATTAGCATTTAACCCTGGCAGCAAAGAGATGAAACTGGGCATTAGAAAACTTTTTCCCATTCTTAATGTTACCACAATTTTAATACTCAATAGAGGCGAGGCCTCAGATTTAATGAATTTGCCATATAAATCAGGAAAAACAATTGTACGGCAGGCATGCAAGCTTACGCCTGGCATTGAAATTATCACTGACGGAAAAAATGGCGCTGATGTTATTTATGAGGGAGAGCTTTATTCAATCGGTATCTATGATTGGCCCCTAATTGACAGATTAGGAGCGGGCGATGCGTTTGGGTCAGGATTTGTGAGCGCTTATATTAAGTATAGAAATATTAAAAAAGCGCTTCAATACGCGGCTGCTAACGCTTCTTCGGTAGTAACCAAAATAGGAGCTAAGGCGGGAATTATTAGAAATTTTCCCAAAGAGCCGCTTAAAATTAAGGTAGAAACACTATAAATGCTATCAAAAAAAGAGCCTTCAATCCTGTCTTCAAAAGGAAGCTCTTTTTTAATTGAATATTCTATGATTACTTAAAAAAATCTATCTGTTTTTGAGAAAGACAATAATTTAAGCAATCATTTGTTTTAGGAAAATCTCTATTTTCTTTTGTGTATTCAACATCGTATCCCCAGGGTCGATATTCCCAAACATTTTCTACTTTATTGTAATAACAAACACGATAACAATCCTTTAAAAACGATCTGTGATAACTGTATTTAATAATTACAGCGGCTGACAGCGTGGCGATTACAAACAACAACACCACTCCTATCACAACGAGGATCGTTTTTTTGTTTTTAATAACTGTACTGCTAGCCATATTTTTAGAAAAATTATTCGCAGGAACCACTGGGCACCACTTGATTTTCTTCTAATTTCTCAGCGCATTCTTTTGGCGCGCTGGTAAAGGCACTGCAAATGATTTCTTGATAAGCGCCACTTGATCTATCGCCATCATAAATCATATCATTGATTATTAATGTTGGCGATCCAGAAATAGCTTCTTTTTCTTGGCCGTTATGATTAGCCGGATCTTGGACGGAGTATTGTTTTTGCGTTAATACCAATTCTTGATCAAGCAAATCAAATCCTTCTTTTTCTTGGCAAGTTTTAATTTCGTCAACATTGATTTCCAAACCCTTGGCAATCTCTTCCCATTTCTCATCAGAATTTTCACTAGATGTTTTTGCATTCATTTCTTCAACAAAACTCCATAATTTATCTTTTTGATATTTTTGAACGCAAAGTTCTCTTATATCTTGATTGATTTCTTGAATGCCATGCATTGAACAATATTTATTTTCTTCATCTAT
Source organism: uncultured Candidatus Saccharibacteria bacterium (assembly GCA_964398685.1). Lineage (GTDB taxonomy): Bacteria > Patescibacteriota > Minisyncoccia > JBAYJV01 > JBAYJV01 > CAYNNF01. Next base: position 9,672 of record CAYNNF010000010.1, read on the forward strand.
ACAGTAATCTGGATAGCCAGAAAGGTAATTGCTGTAGATCACATAATGAAGTTCAGTATTCGCTTTGTCTTTTAGAAGTTCATTAACGGGCGCAAACAATTCTTCCGCTTGATTACCAAAAGGACAATAGGACATAACAAAAAGACTAACATTGGGCTTTGTGGTTTTGGTAATTTCTTTAGGTTTGGGCGGATCTAAGTTAATTTTTTGCGGAAAAAGATATTTACCGTCTAAAGTAACATAAGATTCATAATCTTGATCTAAGACGCTTAAGCTAATTTTGTAGAGCGATCCTTCTTTTTCAACGCTTTTGATTAATACACCCTTCTCGTCGCCAATATCTTTACCGATTACTTCAATAACCTTTTGAGAAAGGACATCCTCTGAAATCGTTGATGAAGAAGAAATCATCCCGCCCAAAGCAGAAAAGTTCTGAAAGACAATAAAAGCCGCAAGAATCAAGATCGTTCCTCCTAAAGTAGTGATTAAATGAGATTTATTTTTAGCCATAGTTTTAGATATTACCGATACAAATTATATTTCCCTCCCTTTTTTTATGCCCAGGACAGGAGTTGAACCTGCATGCTCCGAAGAGCCAGACTCCTCAAGCCTGTGTGTAAACCAATTCCACCACCTGGGCAGGTTGGTAATTTAAAAATTAGTTATTTTTTCTTAGCAAGTTTTTTGGCTGGTTTCTCTTCTTTATTTTTAGCCGGTTTATCGGAAGTTTTTTGTTTGAATTGTTCTAACCTTAGCCGTTTCTGAATTTCCCTATCAGTTTTATTTCGTGTCCAATAAAGCTTAGCGCTGGTAACTTTCTTAGCTCTTTTGGTAATCTCAATTTTTTTGATAGTTGGAGAATGAGCAGGAAAAGTTTTTTCTACTCCGATTCCTGCAATTTTTTTCCTCACAATAAAGGTTGCTCCTAATTCATTGCCGTGCCTTTTAGCAATTACTAATCCTTCAAATGGCTGAATTCTTTTTTTTCCATTTTCTTCAATCTCTTGATAAACTTTTATAACATCTCCCACTTTAAAATGAGATAAATCAGTTCTTTTTTGAGAGGACAAAAATTTTGTTAAGATGTCTGACATTGGTTTAGTTTAGATAAAAATTTTTTTAAATCTTTTGGCAAAGGCAAGATAAATTGATAATAATGGTTTTTATGGACAAATGCAAGCCCCTCAGCGCACAAGAACATTCTTTCAATATTTTTGCAGTCCTGTTTTTTTATTTTATAGAGCGGATCGCCAACAATAGGATGATTTATAGAAAAAAGCTGAGATCTCAATTGATGTGTTCGGCCTGTTTTAAGCTCTAATTTCAGCAGACAATATTGATTATTATCATCATCCTCTAATCTCTTTTCTACACTATAATATGTAAGGGCTTTTTTGCCCTTCAGATTCTTTCTAAGTTTTGGCACGCTAACTCTCCTTTGAGGTGATTTATGGGACCGCGCAATGTAGCTTTCTAATTTACCTGTACTTGTTTTAATTTGCCCAAAAACAAGGGCTTGATAAATTTTCTTGATCTTTCTTTCTTTAAATAAAGCTTTCAATTCAAGAAAAGTTTTTTGATTCTTAGCTATTAAAAGTAATCCAGAAGTATCTCTATCTATCCGATGGACAATGCCTGGCCTTAGGTAGTTTTCGCCTACATCTTTTATTTGGGGGAGATAGGCGAGCAGTCCATTCGCAATTGTTTGGTTAGTCGGGTTTTTAGCCGGATGAACAAGGATACCGACCGCCTTATTTAAAACCAAAAAGTCTTCATTTTCAAAAACAATCTCAAGCTTTATGTCAGAATTAGGTGAAATCTTAACTTCTTCTTTTTCTTTAAAGCAAATTTTTAACCTGTCTTTTTCTTTTAAGTTATATTTTGACTTAGTTTTTTTACCATTTACACTGACCAACCCTTGTTTTATCAATTTTTGAAGCCAGCTTCTAGATGATTCAGGAAACTGATTTTTTAAAAACACATCTATTCTCTTGCCTTGATTTTCTTTTTTAATTAAAAAAAATTTAGTCGGCATAATATATTGAACATAATTAATTTACAGTTCGATTCTTTCTATTTTCGATAACGGCACGAGAAAGCTTTTGTTATGCCAATCACAATAAAAATAATGCCACCCCAACCCAATAGTCCGCTTAAATATGTTTCTGTGCCAACAGACAGATGTAATAGTTCGGTTCTTTTTAAAATAGCATAAATAACAAGCGTTATTAGCAATAATCCACCTAAGATGAACCAATGTTTTATTGAAGATGATTTATTCTCCATGGGTATGTAAAATTTACGAATAATATTTTTTATAACTATCTAGATAGAAAGAAAAAGAAAAATCCTATTATAAAATTAAGGATTAATATGATGAGAAAAAAACCGAGTCCACCAAATTTATTTTCTGTTCTGACTATTCTCTCTTTTTCTTGGCGTAAATGAGACATCAAAATAGTTCTGACTTGCTGAGCATCATCCGCTTTCACAAAAAGATCAACAAATTGGCCAAACGAGAAAAGATTATGCCAGCCAAATCTCTTTCCAATAACGAAATAAATTTCTTTGGTTTTGGGCGTATAGTAACTACGAGGACCATTAGTCGAGCTATATAAAAGTTTGGAAGGATTCTCAACAGAATAATCTAAATCTTTCCATCTATAAAATCTTTTAAAATAATGTTTAACATATACGCCATTTTCACTGACGATGTATTCGTACCTTGGCTGATAAATTATCGAAAATAAAAACAAAACAAGGGGAGAAGGAATCAAAATCCTCAGGAATAGCAAAACTTCCTTAAGGAAGAAAAAATATAAATATAAAATACTCGCAATTACAATAATGGCTACAAAAATATTCCTGATTTTAATCTCTTCCTTGCTAATTTTTAGATGAGGTTTCACTTTCCATGAAAGCAAAATCCTACCAAGATTATATTTTTGATTAATATCTTGCATTAAATTACGGCTTCTCCAAGAGATTTTTCGAAGATTCCGACTAACGACACTTATCAATTTTTATTTGAGGAACTTAACAGCAGAGAGCGTTTTCTTTAAAAATATAGTGGATTGTGCTCGTATTGTTTTTTAATTAAGCCTTCAACTTTCAACTTGATGGGCGCACCTGGACTCGAACCAGGAAACCTCGACCTTATAAGGATCGCGCTCTAACCAGTTGAGCTATGCGCCCGAAAATAGTTATATGGGCAGCACAGGACTTGAACCTGTGACCTTCTCAATGTCACTGAGACGCTCTAGCCAACTGAGCTAGCTGCCCATTAGAATTAGAATTTTTGCAAAATTGAAAATTGTAAATTGAAAATTAGTTTTACGTCCCCACGAGGATTCGAACCTCGAACCTACAGCTTAGAAGGCTGTCGCTCTATCCAGTTGAGCTACGGGGACAAAAGATTACAAAGGTTTTAAAATTATTAACCTTGTTTTTTCCTTATTAAGGGAAGATTTTTCTATTTTAAGTTTGTCTAAATTTTCTGTTTCTTGTCCCATTTCTTGAACAAAATATTTGACATCATCTAAATCAAAAACATTCTCGCGTCCCTCGATTTTATAGAACATAGGAATAACGATGCTGGGTTCAATTCGATGAATAACTTCAACAGCGTCTCTTGCGTTCATTACTTTATTATTTCCCACAGGAATCATCAATATGTCTGTGCCATTAATTTTCTCTAATGCTTTATTAATTGAATTTTTTTGTTTGAGCGCGCCTAAATGAACAATTTTTATTCCTTGCCATCTAATAGAAAAGATATTGTTTTTTATATTATCTAATCCGAGAGACGAACTTATTTGAATATTAACGCCCTGAACTTCGTATTCGCCGGGGTTTTGAAAAATATGCGAGGAATTTTCTAAAATTTTTTTTTCGTAAGATAAAAAATCCGAACTTAAAAGACAAATATCTGTTTTGCTTATTAAAGATTTAGATTTGTACTGAGATTTTGGTAGGGGATCAATAAAAAGAAGAATATTATTGCTTTTAATTTTGAAGGATGATAGGCCTTTCCATTGAAAAATCATAAAAATATCTGACAAATAAATTTTTTCAGCTAACTAACAAAAACTAAGCTTTTAACAATCTAAATTATATTTTATTTTTCGAAAAAAGCAAGAAATAAGAACCTGGCTTCGCCAGAACCTTGAGACAAGAAATAAGAACCTGGCTTCGCCAGAACCTTGAGACAAGAAATAAGAACCTGGCTTCGCCAGAACCTTGGCGAAAGAATTAAGACCAAATTTTAACTTGGTCTTGAAAAATAAAAAATTTCTTTTATAATCTTAATAATCCAAAAAAAAGGATCGAAAGTCCTAACGGAGTCTTAAAACAAATTGAAAGGAGTAAAAATATGATAAAAACCGTTGGTCAGAAAGACGCTAAATTAAATAAAAAAGACAATTTTTCTTTTTTAGAGAGAGGAGAAACCATTGAAGCCGAAGTGCTTAATAAAGGGCGTAAAATAATTTATTTTAATTTAGGCCCCTATGGCGTTGGTATTTGCTATAAGAGCGAGTTTTTTGATATGCCTCAAGATATGAAAGAAATAGAAGAAGGGAAAGTCGCGATAGCCAAGGTTTTGCGTCCGGAGAATGAGGATGGTTATATTGAACTTTCTTTAAAGCGCGCCGGCGAAGAGAAAAGTTGGGAGTATATAGATGAAAAAATGAAAAAAGAAGAAGAAATTGTTGTAAGAATTATTGGCGCTAACAGAGGCGGTCTCTTAACCAGAGTTAGGGGCGTTGATGCGTTTTTGCCTGCATCGCAACTTTCTCATAAGCACTATCCTGAATTTGGTGGCGATGGTGATAGAATTCTTAAAGAGTTACGCAAATTAGTGAGCCAAGATCTAAAGGTGAAAATTGTTGATATAGAGAAAAAAGACAAAAAGCTTATTTTGTCTGAACGCGCTGACGAAGTCCAGCAAATCAAGAAAAAAATAAAGGAATATAAAATCGGAGATGTGGTTAAAGGCAAAATATGTGGAATTGTTGATTATGGCGCTTTTGTTAAATTTGGAAACAGTCTTGAAGGATTGGTTCATATTTCGGAAATTGATTGGCAGCTAATTGAGGATCCAAGGGATGTTCTTAATGTCGGACAAGAAATTAAAGCCAAAATCATCGGCCTTAAAGATGACCAAGTTTCTTTATCTCTAAAAGCGCTCAAGAAGGATCCATGGAAAGAAATTGACAAGAAATACAGAATAGGAGATGTAGTAAAAGCAAAAGTGATCAGAGTCAACCCGTATGGCGCCTTTGTTAAACTTGATGAGAAAATTCAAGGACTAGTTCCGATTTCAAAAATACCCAAAAAAGAAAATAAATTATTATTGGAAGAGGGCAAAGATTATGATTTCAAAGTTTTCTCATTAAACGCGCTGCGCCATCGAATGGCTCTTGTGCCCGTAGCAACTAAATAATAACTGATAATAATATGAAAAATTGGTTCAAAAATTTTTTCCTTGTTTTTGTTTTGCTTTTGCTTGTTTCTAGTCTTTTTAGTTTGACGGACAAAGATCGTCTTGCCAAGATTGAAGAAATTTCTTTAAGCGAACTAGCAAGACAAGTCGTTGATGAAAAGGTGAAAAGTATTGTTATTGAAGGAAATGAACTGACTGTTACCACAGAAGATAATGCGCAAAAAAAAGTGCTTAAAGAGACCGATGTTTCTCTAACCACGAGCCTCAAAAATTTTGGAGCGAGCGATAAACAACTGCAACGAATTGATATTCGCGAAAAAAATCCCAGCGGTCTAGTTATTTTCGCAACAACTTTTTTGCCGATTATTTTACCTTTCCTCTTAATAGGAATTTTTGTTTGGCTTATGTTCAAACAAGCTAAAAAAGGACAATCGCAAGTTTTCTCTTTTGGCAGAACAAAGGCGCAGCTTTTTCATTCTCAACAGGGAAAGAAAAAGATAACCTTTGAAAATATCGGAGGATTAATAGAGGCCAAGACCGAGCTTAAAGAAATAGTTGATTTTCTAAAACATCCCAAAAAATTTCTTAATATGGGAGCAAAGATTCCTCGCGGCGTGTTGTTAGTTGGTCCTCCGGGAACAGGAAAAACTTTAATTGCTAGAGCGGTTGCGAATGAAGCGGGCGTGCCATTCTTCAGTATTTCAGGATCGGAATTTGTTGAAATGTTTGTTGGCGTTGGAGCCGCGAGAGTGAGAGATACATTTAAAACTGCCAAAAAACAGGCGCCGGCAATTTTGTTTATAGATGAATTAGATGCTATTGGCCGTCATCGAGGATCAGGATTGGGGGGTGGGCATGACGAAAGAGAACAAACGCTTAACCAGATTCTTGTTGAAATGGACGGGTTTGATAATCAGACTAATGTTATTATTATAGCGGCGACCAATCGGCCCGATATTTTAGATCCTGCGCTTTTAAGGCCGGGCCGTTTTGATAGGCAAGTGATACTTGAATACGCCGATATTAAGGACAGAGAGAAAGTTCTAAAAATTCATGCTAGCAATAAGCCCTTAGACAAAAAGGTAAATATTAGAACCATAGCGGAACGTACGCCTGGATTTTCTGGAGCTGATTTGGAGAATCTCATAAACGAAGCTGCCATTTTAGCGGCTCGTAAAAACTGTAAAAAAATCACTCAACAGCATATATTGGAATCCATTGAAAAAGTATTGCTTGGACCGGAAAGAAAAAGTAAAGTGCTTTCAAAGAAAGAAAAAGAAATTTCCGCCTATCATGAAGCGGGACATGCCTTAGTTGCGGCAAGATCATTGAACACAGATCCTATCCATAAAATTTCTATTATTGCTCGAGGCATGGCAGCAGGATATACATTAAAATTACCAACAAAAGATAAACATTTTCACAGCAAATCGGAATTCTTAACTGATTTATCTGTTCTTCTTGGCGGATATGCGGCTGAAAGATTAATCTTTAATGAGATTACAACGGGAGCGTCAAGCGACTTGCAAAGAGCCACTAATTTAGCTAGAGCACTGGTAACAAGATATGGTATGAGCGAGAAGATGGGGCCAGTCACTTTTGGCAAGAGGGAAGAGATGATTTTCATGGGAAGAGAATTTCACGAAGATCGTAATTATTCTGAAAAAATAGCAGCAAAAATTGATGGAGAAATCAGCCAATTTATTAAAAATGCCTATAAAAAAGCTGAAGAAATTTTGAAAAAGAATATAATGGTTCTCAAAAAAATTGCGCAAGTTTTAATTAAGAAAGAGACAATAGAAAGAAAAGAATTTGAAAAATTAGTTGGAAAAAAAAGTAAAAAAGACTAAACGCTTCCATCCGCATCTATTAATAAAGCCCTCGTAGCTCAATGGATAGAGCAAGTCTCTCCTAAGGACGAGATGGAAGTTCAACTCTTCCCGAGGGCAGAGCAGCCCGCCTAAATTTTCCGCTCATAGCTCAATTGGTAGAGCAGTTGCCTCTTAAGCAATTGGTTCCAGGTTCGAGTCCTGGTGGGCGGACACGAGGCACTTGAGTCTATGGAGGTTCAACCTCGATAGTAAAAGTTTATTAAAATACTTAGCATGAAAAAAGAAATTGTTGAAAAAATTACTGCGCTATCGACAGCCGCCTTTGGTCTTGTGGCGGCGTTAGCTTGGAACGGCGCTATCCAAGCAATTTTTAAAAAGGCATTTGGCGCAACGGACGGAATAGTATCAATGCTGATTTACGCAGTGGTGGTTACAATTGTCGCCGTCTTGGTGACTATTTGGATTGGCAAAGCCGCAGCGAAAGTTAAGAAATAAAATAAAAAATGGAGGTATAATGGAGGTATTAAAAAAGCGTATTTACGCGCTTTTTTAGTTTAATTTCAGCAATTATTTTCTATTCTTGTCGTGAAATTTTTGATAAATTTCCTTTAATCCCTTATTAGTAACATGAGTATATATCTGAGTAGTTGAGACATTAGCGTGTCCCAAGAGCGCTTGAACAGATCGCAAATCCGCTCCTCCGGCCAAAAGATCGGTTGCGAAAGCATGGCGGAGGGTATGAGGAGTAATTTGTTTGGTGATGCCAGCTTGGATTGCCCGTTTTTGAACGATTCTTTGCACCGATCTTGGAGTTAATCTTAAATTATCTTTTTTGCCAGTTTTTTTTGCGCGCACGAAAGCAGCTAAATCAATATCAATACGTTTATTAAAATAGTTTTTGATTGCCTTTTTAGATTCTTCAGAAAGAAAAACAAGCCTTATTTTGCCCCCCTTTCCCTTAACGGTAAATTCATTTTTTTCTAAATCTATTTTTTCCTTGTCAAGATTACAAAGCTCCGATACCCGCAAGCCTGTGCTAAAAAGCATTTCTAATATTGCCTTGTCTCTTAACCTGATAATTTGAGTGGATTTTTGATTTTGTAACAATGGAATTTCAAGCAGTCTTTTAAGTTCATTTTCAGACAAAACTTCAATTTCTCTTTGTGTGGTTTTGGCAAGTTCTATTTTTTCAGGGGAGAGAGACTTAATGTCTTCCTTGTCAAGATAACGCAAGAACCCTCTTAAGGCGATTAAATGATAATTTTGAGTAACTTTTTTTAGATGTCCTTCATTAAGGCGATTAAGATAAATATGATATTGGCGAATTAACTCTTTGGTAATTTGATCAGGCGTTATAATATTTGACCACGAAACAAAACGATCTAAATAACGATCATAATTTTCTAAAGTTCTTTGACTTGCGCCTTTTTCAATTTCTAAATATTCTAAATAACGTTTTTTTAATTCCTTGATATTCATTATTAAAAAGCATAATACACAATTCTTTAATTAACCCCTTTTATTATACGACACCTTTTTCAAGATACAAGGATACAAAAACTATATTTTCTTGCTTTCTTGTTTTTTTAAAAAAATATGTTATCCTTTTTTGTACACTTTAATTGTTTAGAAGAGAACAGAATCTTCTTAATGTTTGTTTAATATATTATTATGTTAGCATCAAAGAAAAAAATAGAGCTTATTGCTAAATTTAGAGCTCATAAAAAAGATACAGGATCTTCGCGGATTCAAATCGCTCTGCTTACTGAGAAAATTAGAGAGCTTATGGCTCATCTAAAAAAACATTCAAAGGACAATCATTCGCGCAGAGGACTTTTAAAAATGGTTGCTAAAAGAAAAAAGCTTGTGGAATATTTAAAGGGTCATGACGAGAAAAATTATGATGCTTTGAATAAAGAGCTCGGCCTTGATAAAAAAAGCCGTAAGAAATAATAAATTTTAATTTATGCTTTCTTTGCCGTTTCAAAAAAAAGTTAGACATCATCAGCAACGAGTAGCAGTTTTAATAGATGTTCAGAATATGTATCACTCGGCTAAGCATCTTTTTCGCGCCCGCGTTAATTTTCAAGAGGTTCTTAAAGAGGCAGTATCGGGTGGGCAATTGATAAGAGCGATTGGTTATGTAGTTGAAAGCGAAACATCCGAAGAAAAATCCTTTTTTGAGGCATTACTTAAACAAGGAATTGAATTAAGATCCAAAGACTTGCAGGTTTTTTACGGAGGACAGAAAAAGGCTGATTGGGATGTAGGCATTGCCATTGATGCAATTAACTTATCGTTGTCTGTTGATGTAATTGTTTTAGTTTCGGGAGACGGAGACTTTTTGCCACTATTAGATTATCTAAAAAATCGGGGTAAGATTGTTGAAGTAATCGCTTTTGCCAAAAGTGCCTCCGGAAAATTACAGCAAGAAGCAAATAATTTTATTGATCTTGCTTCTGAGCCCCGTCGTTTTCTTTTAAAAAAGTAATTTTGCTATATTTAGTTTTTATTTGTTTAGTAGGTTGGTCTGCAAATAGGTAGATTAGTTTTAACTAGTCTAAAATTTGCAGGCGAATCTTAAAAAAAACATGGAAAATAGTTTTAAGATTGATTTTGGAGGTAAACCCCTGGAAATTGAACAGGGATTAGCTCCTCAAGCAAATGCGGCGCTAAAATTAACTTATGGAGAAACAGTAGTTTTAGTGACGGTCGTGATGAGTAGTTTTGATAGAGAAGGAGTTAATTTTTTGCCCCTTACGGTTGAATATGAAGAGAAGCTTTATGCGGTGGGACGCATCAGTGGGTCTCGCTTTATGAAACGCGAAGGACGCGCTTCTGAAGGAGCCGTCTTAACGGGAAGAGTCATTGATCGTATTATCCGACCTCGTTTTGATCAACGTATCAGAAATGATATTCAAATTGTAGCGACTGTTCTTTCTTTTGACGAAGTAAATGATCCAGATATTCCGGCAGTTATTGGCGCTTCTCTGGTCTTAAGCATATCCGATATTCCATGGTCTGGTCCGCTTTCGGTGATGCGGGTAATAAAACTGGAAGATAAATTCTTGCTTAATCCTAACTACGAACAGAGGAGTAAAAGCAAATTAGAATTAATGATTGCTAGCGATGGAGAATCAATTAATATGATTGAATGCGAAGCAAAGGATGCCAAGAACGAAGACATTTTAGCAGCTATTCATTTCGCTAAAGACGAGCTCAGAAAAAATATCAAGGACCAAAAACAGATTATTCAAAAAATTGGCCGAGAGAAAAAACCCCTTAGTATTTTTGAGTTAGACAAAAAGGAAATTGAAAAAGCTGACGAATTTCTGAAGAAAGCTCTTCCTCCAGCATTAGATCCTAAAAATCAGCTTGAATTTAAAGATTCTCTTTATAAAATTAAACAAGACCTGTTTCTTTTATTTGAAAAAGAGATAGAACTTAATAAAAATCCTTCTGTATTCCAAGATGGGTTAGAGATGTTTTTTGAAAAAGCGATTGATAAGATGGTACATCAAAATATTCTGAAAAAAGAGCAAAGGCCTGATGGGAGAAAATTAGACGAAGTAAGAAACCTTGACTGTAAAGTTGGTATTTTACCTAGAACACATGGTTCAGGACTTTTTAAACGCGGTTTAACTCATGTGCTTTCCACAATAACCTTAGGAAGCCCCGGAGAAGAACAGCTAATGGATGGTATGGAAATTAAGGGGAATAAGGGATTTATTCATCATTATAATTTTCCACCATTTAGCGTGGGGGAAACAGGATTTTTTCGTGGTCCGGGAAGAAGAGAGATTGGACATGGTGCGTTGGCCGAAAAAGCGTTAATAACCATTATTCCCAGCAAAGATGATTTTCCTTACACTATTAGAGTGGTGAGCGAGGTATTGTCTTCTAATGGTTCTTCTTCAATGGCTTCTGCTTGCGGATCCACATTAGCTCTTTTGGACGCAGGGGTTCCCATTCGCGACTCAGTTGCTGGAATTGCTATGGGACTGATGATGGGGGAAAATAAGAAAGATTATAAAATTTTAACGGATATTCAAGGACCAGAAGATCATTACGGAGATATGGATTTTAAAGTTGCCGGCACCAAAAATGGCGTGACAGCTATGCAAATGGATGTTAAAGTAGAAGGGGTTAGCGAAGAGATTTTAGAAGAGGCGCTTAATCAGGCGCAAAAAGCTAGAAAACAAATTTTAGAGAAAATGGGCTCTGTTATTAGTACGCATAGAAAAGAGCTTTCGCCTTATGCGCCTAAGATTACTGTTATTAGCGTGGCACAAGAAAAAATAGGAGATATTATTGGTGGCGGGGGCAAAACAATCAATGGAATAATAAAGGAAACAGATACTCTAATTGATATTCAGGACGATGGTAGGGTTTATATAAGTGGAAAAGTTAAAGAAAATGTAGATAAAGCCATTAGTATTATTGAGCAAATTGTTAAAGAATATAAAATGGGAGAAAAGGCGAAAGGAACAGTTAGCCGTATTTTGGATTTTGGAGCATTCGTAACCCTTTCTCCTAAACATGAGGGATTAATCCATATTTCAAAATTGGCGCCTTATCATGTTGAAAAAGTTCAAGACATAGTTCACGAAGGAGATGAAGTTGATGTAGAAATTATTGAAATAGACGATTTAAAAAGAATTAACCTTAAGCTTTTAGAAAACTTTACTAGAAAACCCGAGAAATCTGTAGCTTCATTTTCGCCAAGACCGTGGAAAGAAAAAAGAAATCGTTATTAAAAAAGACTTCAAAAGTAGACCATAATATTTATGGAGGGAAACCTACAAAAAAATAATTCTGAAGCAATCTCTCAAAAACCAGAAATTAAAAGCTCTGAAGAAAAAGTCGTCAACAAAGAGACAATAGCAAAAGAAGAGCAAAAAAGTAAACCAAAAAAAGGACTCTACGAAATTAGAACAATGCGGCACGATATAGACGAAGCAAAGGGAAAGAATGTTTCAACGCTCAGCTTAACAGAAGAGAATCTATCTGTGGTCGGCAAGAAATCTAAAATAGAAGAAATTAGTTCTGGAGAGATTAGATCTATTAGCCCCTTAGCGACAGAAGATTCGCTCAAAGAAGGCAATATTGATTTTGATGCGAAAGAGAAAAAACAATCTTTGAAAAAACCTTTTCTAATTTCGTTAAGACGCATTTTTGAGAAGAAAATTATTTTTAGGCTTGCTACCGTTTTAATAATAATTGTTTTTATTGGCGGAGCAGGTTTTTATTTTTATAAAAGTGGCGCTCTTTCGTCCTTCGGAAATATTGGAGAGATGATTAGAGATTTATTTAACAAAGAAGCGCCGGATGAAGTACCCATAATTCCGCCAGCAACTTCTACTCCCGACATTCCAATCCAGCCAAACCCAACTTCTACGCTACCGATAATTGACGATCCTCAACTAAAATATTCTCCTGCTTTTTTCAGTCCCGACGAAGAAGAAATTATCAAAGTTGATACATTGGAAGAAGTTTATCCAGGTCTAAAAGCAAGTTTTGAAAAGGGGACTAAGGAAGACAACTTTAAAAGAATTATTGTTTTGGCGCGGAATGACTTTTCTAACATAAGCCTTGCCCAAATGTGGAAAACATTGAAGACCTTAGTCTTAGGAGAAAAATATACCGAATTGATTAGCGCGGAGATTGTAGAAAGCTGGGGGTTGGCAATGCCAAGTAATGTAGATAAAAAATTATCGGAGAATTATAATCTCTTCTTCTATGGCCAGCCGGAAGATGGACCAAGAGCAGTGCTAATTTTTAAGGTTGACAATATTACCGGGTTGAAAGACGAAATGTTTTTATGGGAAGAAACCATGATCTATGATCTTAAAAAACTTTTTTTGGGAATAAATTATGAGGAAGTGGCGAGCGCGAGTTATTTAGATAATGTTTACAAAGACATCAGCATTCGTTATTTGAATCTACCCGAGCATGATTTAACGATGGATTACGCGATAATGCCCGGCAAGAATTATCTTATTTTAAGCACATCGCGCGAATCAATCTGGGCAACAATTGATAAAATTTTAGAGGACGGAGATGTTACTATTAATAATGAAAATGATGAATTTGCTGGGTGGAAAACTTATAGAAATGAAGAATATGGGTTTGAAGTAAAATATCCAAAAGAAGCAAAGACAGAAGAATCGTGGGAAAGAAAGGGAGGAAATATGATAAATATTATTACTCCGATTTCTGAGAGTGGTTATGGCTACGATATAGGAATCAATGTAATAGAAAATACAGAGAATCTGCCAGTTAAAGATTGGTGTGTAAATTATTACGAGGCATTAGAGAAAGAAGCTGAAGAAAGAAATTATTCATTTAATCACACAGAAGGCGAGGAAGTATCGTTAAACGACATGCCTGGCTATAAAATTTCAATTATTAATCAAAATAGACTAGAAACGCATATTTATATTGACAATGCGACTTTTGTTTACGACATTAATTATAATGACGAATCTGCGAATGATCCTGATTGGGATGTACACAAACAAAAGATAAATCAGATCATCTCTGTCTTCAAGCTCAACGATTAATTTCGAGTAAAAATTTAACCTGATTTTTATAAAACCCAAAAAAAATTATTTATAAGACCTAAAAAATTTTCCGAATAGGTCTTTTTTTTATTCACTATTACGCTGATTTATTGTCATAAAACCCTTAGTATATATGTGTAAATCTATTTTTCTGTCTGTGTAAATTTGTGTTTCTTTAGGTTGTGGATAACTTTCTGTTGCATGCGAAATTTTAGCGTGTTATAATGAATTTGTTGGTGAAGATTTCACCAACAAAGATAAAGGAGCTTACCTGGGAAGGTAACCTCGCGATTATCTGAAACAATGGAAGCGTTAGTTCTTTAAGAATCAATAATGGAGGGTTACTGATTCTTTCCATGTTTTGGATAATCGAAGCTGGAATCTCGAAACTGAGTCGAGATTCTTCTCCGAAGGGGCGACCCCAATAGCATCGTCTTTAAAGGGTACGCCCCTTTCGTTTACATATTTTTTTTATTTATTTTTTTTAGGCTTGACACTGTCTTCCAAGAACATTAAAATAAGTGCATATAAAGATTAAATATATAATTAAATTGCCTAAAAAACAAAAAGAAAAACAGCTTTTGTACCGTGGCTGTTATGCTTGTTTGTTAAATGATATGCCAAAAAGAATTATTAAAAAGATAAAAGATTTAGGAAAAGAATACCAAAAAACGAAAACAATGGGCAAAAAAACCAAAGCAATCAAGAAAAAAACCGAAAAGGTTGTTTCTCGGGGAATTATTCAGGAAAAGATAGACAAGATTAAAGATCAAAGGAAGCAAATCGTCTATGAGAGATCTCTCAAGAAGAAAGAAAAACGAATTAAGAAAGAGCTTAATCAATTTGCGCGCAAAAAAAAATCTTTAAAGGATGACTATAAAACCCGCTTTCCTATTTTTGGTCGTGGCAAGGACGAAGATGCTCAAGAAGTAGAGAGCTATGAATCTCGGCTTTCTATGGAACATCAGCTGGAACTTGAATTGCAAAGAGTTCAGAGAGCTCTTGGGCGTGTTTCAGAAAAGAAATATGGATTTTGTCTTGTTTGTGGCAAGAAAATCCAATCAGAGAGATTAAAAATATATCCTGAAGCTGAATATTGTATGGCTTGCCAGAGAAAAAAAGGAACAGATTAAAATTTAATACCCCTAAAAGTCCCTAAAATCATTGATTGATGGGATTTTTTTTGTATAGTTGCGTTAGACAGTTGTTGGGCGATTTGGTAAAATAACTTTTGTGTCCTTGTATCTTGTAATTTGAAATTTTATAAAGTTATGTCTTCAAAAGTTTTCTCAGTTGCAATTGTAGGGCTTGAAGCTTCCTTAGTAGAAGTTGAAGTTGATATTTCGGGAGGATTAGCTCTCTTTAATATAGTTGGTCTTCCTGGTAAAGCTGTAGCGGAATCAAAAGAGAGGGTGAGCGCTGCCTTGAAAAATAGTAAGGCGGAAATGTATCCGCAAAAAAAAGCTCAAAGAATTACTGTAAATTTAGCTCCCGCAGATATTAAAAAACAGGGTTCTCTCTATGACTTGCCGATTGCAGTGGGATATCTTTTAGCTTCTCAACAGATTTATTTTGATCCAGACAAAAAACTTTTCTGCGGGGAACTGTCGTTAAACGGAAAATTGCGTCATGTAAATGGTATTTTAGCTATAGTTGATTTTGCCAAAAAACATGGCTTTGAAGAAATTTATCTTCCCAAGATAGACGCCAAAGAAGCTTCATTAATAAGAGGTTTAAAAATTAAGTCTGTTGAAAACCTAAAAGATATTATTGAACACTTTAATAACATACACACCATTGAAGATGAGCCAGAAAGCTATCTTTTCAAAGAAGCATTAGCCGAAGAAGAAAGCGAAAAGGGGTTTTTAGATTTTGCCCACATTTGCGGACAAGAACAAGCCAAAAGAGCCCTTGAATTAGCATCGGCAGGAGGACATAATGTTTT
>CAYNNF010000011.1:0-19298 GCA_964398685.1 uncultured Candidatus Saccharibacteria bacterium
TGTTACCACCATTGGATTTTAAGTCCAACGCGTATACCAGTTCCGCCACGCCAGCTTATTCTATTAGTGTATCTTTTAGCATTGCCCTTAAAGTTGCTTTACCTTTTGTTGTCTTAAAATAACGTTCTCTTTTTCTGGCATCTTTTTCGCTAATAAATGCTTCATAATAAATTAGCTTTAAAGGGCAAAATTTTCTTGTAAATTTGTCTTTACCATTTTTATGCTCACCATATCTCCTCTTTAAGTCTCCCGTATATCCTGAATACAGCTTACCGCTAGAAAGCGACAGAATATAAGCATAAAACATATTTATAAGCTTTTATATAATTGGATTTTACCGTGAACCGCTAAAGGGTTCACGGTAACCCTGTACCCTTTAGTGGTACAGGGTTAAGTCCAACGCGTATACCAGTTCCGCCACGCCAGCAAGAAAAGTGTGAAACGTGAAACGTGAAACGTGAAACTTAACAGAGGAAAGAAACACCACTAAGAGATATTGTTTTAAGTTTCCATCTCCCGTCAAGGTTCTTGAGCGAAGCGAAAGGTTCTTCAGTTTTAAGTTTTAAGTTTTATTGAGGCCTGGATGAGAATTGAACTCATGTACAGGGTTTTGCAGACCCTTGCCTAACCACTCGGCCACCAGGCCAGAAGAAATAAAACTTTTAATTTCGAAGCCCCCGTCAAGGTTCTGAGGAATGCCTGCCTGCCGGCAGGCAGGAAATGACGAAGGTTCTTCATTTAGAATGAATTTCTAATGAGAGATTGCTTCGTCGCTACTGCTCCTCGCAACGACAGAGAGAGAGGGGGTTTTTCTGTTCCATGTTATGTGTTATGTGTTATGTGATTTTAATAACTTAGATATTTCGCTAAATTTTTCTCCGCTTTTATCTAATAAAATGCTTAGTTTAGGAACCGGCCTCATATAAAGCCGCTTGTTAATTATTTGTTGAAGCTTATAAATTTGATCATTTAATTTCTTGAGAATTTCTTCTGCTTTTTTATCAGGCAGAACGCTAATATAAATCTTTGCATGCTGGAGACTAGGTGAAGTTTTAACTTGAATAACAGTAACCAATGTTCCGATAGGTACTTCTATTTCTTCAACAAGAATTTTAGCAAATTCTTGCTTTAAAAGTTCGTTTATTTTTTGAATACGCAGAGATGACATTATTATCTACAATCAATTGCTGTAAATAAATAAAATATCCCCTTTCTTTACTTCAGTATTTCCTTCATAAAGCAATCCGCACTGTTCTCCCGCGCTAATTTGAGTTATTGATTTTCTGTCTTTCTCTATTTCCAAAATTTTACCTTGTCCTAATACCTTATGGCTGCGACGAACTTCAACAGAACAATTTTTCTTTAACTCCCCTTCCGTAACCTCTCCTCCTATAATTATTTTATAAAGATTTTGTTTTTTATTATTAGCAGCATTCCGTTTTCCAAAAACTGCTAAAATATTTAGCTTTGCCTGAATATCTTTTGTTTCTTTCTTGATAGATTTTTTAATTAGATCTGTCAGACTATCGTTTATATCGTAGATTACTTCGCAAATGATTAGATTAAGACCCATTCTCTCAATTGCGAATTTTATCGCGCTTTGAGCTTTTATCTTGAAACCAAGAATAATTGCCTTTGAAGATTGGGCAAATTTTAAGTCATGTTCTGAGATATCTCCAAGGCCTCGATAAACAAGTAAAAAATTAACATCATTTTTTTGGGAAATATTTTCCAGAATTTTAACAACTGCTTCTTGTGAACCCAAAACATCGGTTTTGAGAACTAAACTAATTGTTTGCGCTTCTTTAGATTTAGATTTATCAATCAGCATTTTCTGATTAGAATTGTCCTTCTTTTGATTATAGTATTTTTTATTTAAATTTATTTCTTCTTTCTTGGCCTTCTCAAAAATTTCACCTAACTCTGGAGGAAATTCAAATCCCAAGACATTTACTGGTTGAGAACAATAAGCAGTTTGGATGTTTTTCATCTGCCAATCTGTTATTTTTTTAACCTTGAATGTTTGATTCTGAGATACAAGTATGTCCCCTTTTGAAAATACACCTTGTTTAACAAGAATTGTTGCTCTTATGCCACTTTGTGAGCTTAAGTGCGTTTCTATGGTAATCCCCTTAAAAAAATTTTCTTGTTTCTTATTTAATGCTTTAATGGTAACAGCGCCTAAAATAAGGATGGTTTCTAATAATTCATCTATCCCCTCACCTGTTTTGCTGGAAGTTTTAACAAGAGGAACATCTCCTCCCCACGATTCTAAAACAACATTTTCTTTTTTGAGTTGTTGCTCTATAACATTGTATGTTTGATATTCTGATACAAGATCTCTTTTATTTAAAACGATTATGTATGGCAACTCAGCATCTTTGATAAGCTTTAGCGATTCTTTTGTTTGAGGTTTAATGCCTTCATTCGCGGCAATTACTAATAGGGCTATGTCGGCTAACTTTGCTCCGTGAGAACGCATTTGGACGAAAGCTTCGTGTCCCGGCGTATCAATAAAAGTAATTTTTTGATTTTGAAACTCAATTTCGTATGCCCCAATGTGTTGAGTAATCTTGCCTGCTTCTTTTTCAGCTACATTGCTCTTGCGAATATAGTCCAAAATGCTAGTTTTGCCATGATCTACATGCCCTAAAACAACCACCACTGGCGGTTTTGACAACAATAACAGTGTGTCTTTCTTCTTTGGGGTCATCGGTTAAAAAATAAAATAAGAATAAACAAAAAATTATACTTGCTTCCGTATATTTACTTAGCAGATTTCGCTTCGCGCGCATTGGCATAGCTTCGGCGAAGCAAAGGCGGAGGGTAGAGGATTTGAACCTCTGATCCCGTTTTGAGCGGGAAACCGCATTTCGAATGCGGCGCATTTGACCACTCTGCCAACCCTCCACTATGTGTACTTATGTACAAATCTTGGGCGCTAACGGAAAGCACAGATAATATGCGCCCAGCAGGAATCGAACCTGCAACCACCAGCTTAAAAGGCTGTTGCTCTACCAATTGAGCTATGAGCGCGCGTATGACAAGCGTAAAACAAACTAAGCCACATCTTGCTGTGATTATCTATCATACTCTAATTTCAGAAAGAAGTCAATTTACAAAGCGTGAATATGAATAAGAAGAACCCTCGTCATTTCATTCCTACGGACAATTTTTTCTTTCTTTATATCCTGACAGTAATGCCTCGGTGGAATTTAAAAACCAAATGCGATTTTCGTCTTTAATTCTTTTCGCAAGAGCGCATTTAGAATGATAATAAAAAGAGCCGTTGATGCTTGCTACATAATCACTGTTTATTTTGTCTTTAATGAGTTCTTTATTGATAAAAAGGTTTTCTGGGTGGTTAATTTGCCTGATTATCAATGGTTTATTTCTTTTTTCCGCTATTGCCGCATATCCTAATCCAAAAAAAAGGAAAAGAAACAATGATATGAGGACAATTGAGTATAATTTGTTTAAAGAATGAGACATGGAATAAGGCTCTTGCTTTTTAGAAAACACTTGTTATACTGAGTTTATTCAATGATAAACTGTTAAGTTTTTTGTATATTTTATGGCACATCGTGGCGGTAAAAAAACTACTGGTATTAGCCGAAACACTCAACCAAAATATTTAGGCGTTAAGTTATTTTCAGGCCAAAAAACAAAAATTGGCTCTGTTATAATTCGCCAGCGTGGAACTAAATTTCGTCCTGGAAAAAATGTCGGACATGGAGGAGATGATACCCTTTTTGCTCTAAAAAGCGGTAAAGTGATTTTTCAAAAAAAAGGATTTATCGCTTTCAACGGTAAAAAGAAAAGAAAAAATGTTGTGCATGTCGTCTAAGAACGGATAAAAAATGAAAGACTACTGAGGGATTGTTTTAATAATCACTCTGAGAGTGGTTTTTTTGTTGGCTAAAATTAGATTAATTTTATGTTCTCCGATATTTTTCAGGGGCTTGTTCATTAAAATTTTTATATTTTTATCCAATTCTATATTTTTTTGCTCTTTGAGCGCTTTTTTTATCTCTTCCTCACTAATAGATCCAAAGAGCTTGCCTTCTTTGTTTGTTTTTGCCTCTAATATTATTTCTGAATTTTTCAATTGTTCTGTTAGTTCTTTAAAGTTATATTCAGTGATTGCGTCTACATTTTTTTCCTGAATTGTTAATTTTTGCAAACGAGCTAGCGAATTTTTTGTAGCAATTATTGCCATTTTATTCGGTATAAGAAAATTCTTTGCATAGCCAGCGCTTACTTCTTTGACATCAAATTTAGATCCTAATTTTGGTACATTTTTAAGAAGAATTATTTTCATTGAGATGGTGAATTACGAATTAGTTAAATTCTCTATCGCTTTTTGAAGCTGAGAGTCTTCGCCTTGCTTAAAAGCGTCTATATCTAAATCAACTTCTACATCAGGACTTAATCCTGATTTACTTATAGATAGTCCGCTTGGCGTTATCCAGTCGGCTATGGTGATTTTCAAGGATGCGCCTTTTTTAAGAGGTTCCATTTGTTGAACGGTGCCTTTTCCAAAGCTATTTTTACCAATAAGTTTCGTTCCTAAATTATCTCTCAGCGCTCCCGCCAAAATCTCAGAAGCAGAAGCTGAACCTTCGTCAATCAATATTACAGTAGGCCACTCTCCAAAAACCGCCTTACCCTTGCTTTTATATAACTCCCCCTTTTCATTTCCTTCGTCTTCTTTAACAACAAGTTCGCCATCGGCAAGAAACCAACCAGCAATTTCAACTGCTGACTCAAGATATCCTCCTGGATTGCCTCTAAGGTCTAAAATTATTTTATTAGCAGGAGATTGTAAAATTTCTTGAGCTATTTGACTAAACTTGTCTGGAGAATTCTCGGTAAAACTAAAAAGCTGAATATAGGCAATATCGCCGTTTCCTTTTAGAGACCATTCAATAACAGGAATTTTAATAATTCCACGCTTAATGGTAATTTCGCGTTGTTCATTGTTGTCTCCCCTAAGAATAGTAAGAATTACTTCTGTTCCTCTTGGCCCACGGATAAGAGTTATCGCTTTTTCAATACTTAATTCGGGCGTAGTCTCGTCGTCTATTTTGATAATTTTATCACCGCTCATCAATCCCGCTTTCTTGGCAGGCGTACCTTCAAGCGGAGCAACAACGGTTAAGATACCATCCTTTATGCCAATCTCTGCTCCAATCCCTTCAAAAGAACCGCTAATGTCTTCAAGGAATTTCTTACTAGATTCGGGCGCCATAAATTCACTATAAGGGTCGCCTAATGATTTTACTAACCCTTTAGCGGCGCCGTATACTAGGTCTTGATCATTTAGATCTTTTCTTCCTTTGTATTTAGTTTTAATAATTTTTAAAACATCCCACAGAATTGAAAGGTCAGCATTAAAATCAATGTTGCGAACAATAAGGTCAGACGGTAATAGAGCGTTAACTTGACGAACATTGCCCCATAAAAAACCGCCACTGAAACAAACGGCTAAAAGTAAAATGATGCCGATATATTTTGCTAAAAAGTTTTTTGTTTTCACAAAATGGTAAAATTTAATTGGTTAAAGCTTGGCATTTTTTTTGAATTTCGCTAAAATTCCCTGCTTTAGGAAGTAAAATATATTGATTATTAAGATATCTTGAATAAAGTAAGCCGTCAGGCCCGTCATCAAAAACAACGCTTTGGAGATTTTCCAAGCTCGCAGGGTTATTCTTTACATAAGAGATTGTATCTTTTATTTTATTTATTCCTATATCGGTTCTTACGTTATTTCCCAAAATATCTAATATTTCAAAAAAATTTAATGGGTTGCTAACGAAACCTAAAGAAAAAACCTTTTGTTTAATAGCAAGAAGCACTTCTTGTTGCCGACGCGCTCTATCAAAATCACTTGAAGAAAACCGCGAACGAATGTAAAACAAGACCGTTTCCCCATCCAAGTGCTTGTTCCCTTTTGGCAAGAAAAACTCCCGACAATTATTTCCGCTTTCATCGCACCACCATTGCTTATCTTCAATAAAATCTTCTTTTAGATAAACATCTATGCCACCTATCGCATTAATGATTTCTTCAAAAGCTTCAAAATTAACGACTGCCACATTATCTATATAAAGACCAGTTATGCGAGAAACTGTATCTTTAATATATTTAAGACCTAAGCCAATTCCTCCCTTTTCGTACCCCGAGGCATAAACCGCATTAATCTTATCCCGCTTGAGAGAATCCGGCAAGGGAATATATAAGTCCCTAGGCAAAGAAATTAAGGCCGTTTTATTGGTAACTTGATTAATGCTGACTAACATTATGGTGTCAGTTAGAAGTCCTCCAAAAGGCTCTCCTTCACCTCTTTGTCCTAAGAGAAGAAAATTAAATTGATTGTTAGTTTTTTCCGGCAAATCGTCTAACTCAGGCAAAAGATAGACAAGTTCTGTGCTTTCGTCTTTGATATCAGTAGTTATCTTACTCAAGGTAAAGCTGGTTTTTAGAAAAATAAAAGCAAAGAAAAATATAAAAATTAAGAATATAAAACTGCCTGAATTAAAAAGAATCTTTTTCATTAAGTTTTAATTGATTATTGAGATTAATATATCTTGTCTAATCGCGTACCTGGGTAATAGTATTCTAAAATATCAAAATAATTTTTCCCCTGTGAAGCAAGAGTCGCCGCTCCAGCAATACTCATGCCAACTCCGTGGTCCCTTTCGTCATAACAATTATAACGATGAACCGTACCTTGCGGATCTTTTATGCCTCCCCATAGATAGGGAAAATTTCTATAAAAACTCCCCCATAAAACACGCGCGTCACGAGACAGACCGCAACTATCTAAAGAGTAGACAATGCACGCAGGCGCGCCCCTGTACACAAGCGCTTCTCCTTTGGTAGATTCAAGAGCATCAATTGATTGAGAAGTTTCAAAGTTATAGCCGCCATATTTTAAGTTTTCTTCTTCTTTCATCAAGTGAAAGAATTTATTTTTATAACGCCCCCGTGTGTTAATATAGTACCAAGCATAACTTCTATTAGCAACAGCGAGCGCTTTACGAAGTTCCGGCGAAATTTCATCCTCGCCGTCAAAATAAACTCCATAAAGATAATCTTCTAAAAATAATTCATTAATAAGCCAATATTCATCAGGTTTATTTTCTGATGTTTCCTTGATTACTTCCAGAGCTCCCCGATACCTTGTTAAAGGGTTTTTTGCCATCTCGCTGTCACGCGCGCTGTTAACGCTAAAAATAACATTTCCTTTTTTTGAACTAAATCTAATTTTATCGTTAATATCTTTTATTTGGATCACATAAGGATCTTCGGCTTCTTTCTCAATGATTGGTTTATCAGATAGACTGATATTATAATCTTCGCTGGCGTTAATTGTAAGCTGGCTGTCGTCGCTAAGTTTGTCTATCCCTATTCTAATTAGGGAAAATTCTTGAGGACTATTGGCCTGTTTTCCAATCTCTAAGTAATCATTAACAACCGAATCAACTAATTTATTAAATCGTATCATATCTTCTTTTCCTTCTAAGTTGATACTTAAAGGATATCTTGCTAATTCCTCGCGCGGTATGCTAATAAGACTAATTTTTTCTTTTTCAAGTATAGCTATAAGGGCATTATTTTTTATTAAATGACGCCTGCCATTTTTGATAAAATATACCGATTTATCGCCAGGCGAAGTCAAAAGAACATTGTCGGGATAGGTTAAAGGCAATCCATGAGCGTAAAACTGCAAATCTTGGTCAGGCAATGAGATAACATCATCCCAATTGAAATTATAAGCATTAAAAATTGACATTTCCCTAATCGCTTTTAATGCTCTTGAGGCAACAACATAAACTGTTTTGTCGCTGCCTTTAATAAGACTTCCTGTTGGAAATAACATTTTTTTTTCTTCTGACAACATTTCTTTTTCGCGATCGCCGATAGTCAGAACATTTTTCCATTGAAAACCAAGCTTTTCAAAAAGTTTAAGGGAACTTATATGAGAAAGCGCGCCTTTTTCGTCCACTAAATAAACCTTTGTGTCGTTTAATGTCTTGACTAAAGTTCCAGGAAGATAAGACAAGGGCTGTCCAAGCGTGTAATTTTGAACATTATAGAAATCAACTTCTTTTACCTTTGATTTTTCAAGATTCCATGCTTGAAAAATTTGATAGGAAAGAATCTCGCGCAAAACGCCGTTTTTAACTAAATAAATATTATCTCTGCCATATAATTTTATTAAATCATTATCGTTGATTTTGGGAATCTGCTCTTGGGAAAAATATTCTAATTGATCATTATTAATTGTAATAACTCTGGCGCCAATTTTTGATCCTTCTTTTTTAGATCCTCCTTTAATTTCCCAAATAGTCGCTGAATCGCCTTTGTATAAATATTCGGCAAAAGACTTTGCTAGTTTAACAGAGTCTTCTCTTAGGTTTTTCATGTTCAAGTGGTAGCTCGCAGCCAAACCAAGACTTTGATAGTAAACAAGAGCTGGTCCGCGAGGAAGAGAAACGATGTTGCCGTTGTTAAGGTCGCAGGAATGATCCCCTGTCGGATCTATTTGAGAATTATACTGCCAAACAAAATTATCTTTTTTTAAAATGTCAGCATTTAAGCTGTTACCCATAGAAAGCCAAGCGACAAGGCGGTTTAAACTTTGATACATTTCTTGAGAAGGTTCTTCTGCCTCTAAATTTGCCAATAAGAGGATTCCTATTGATCCAACATTATAGTCCTGACAACTATTCTCCTGATAATAATGATCGCCAACTATTGTGTTGCCTCCATAGCGACCTTCAAAAATTTTGCCATCCCAGCTAATGATAAAATTATAGCCTATATCTTTATATTCTTTATTAAGAACATGGTAACGATAAATACTTTGAATAAGGGCAACGGGGTTTTGTTCATATGAATTACAATTTATATTTCTTGATCCATTGGGAAGATAAACCTGGCAAGCGCTGTCATGGATAATAATTCTGGAAATAGGATAATAGATCGGTCTTTTTTTATCGGTCGTTTCTGGAGAGGTAAAATGAACTTGAAGGATATTTTTAAGTTGGGCGCTATTTTCCCAAGATAAACGACTTAAAATCATTGGAACTTCTGTTCCTTTGTAAGAGTTAAGATCGCTTGCCAAGAGCGTTTTGTCTTCAAATAGGCCAAAGCTAAAAAACAAGATCGCGCTTAAACAAAAACCATAGAACACATGTTGTTTTTTAAGAGTTAATAACATAATTCATTTAATATTTTAGCATGATTATTTAAAAAAAAATACGCATGAAAAAAAATAAATTTTACTTAAGCCAATAAATTATCAATGTCGTAAACATTGCCAGCACCCATAATTAACAAGACGGCATTGTCGTTAATGTTATCTTTGATATAGCCAACTATTTCATTAAAATTGGCAATATATGTGATTGTTTTTTCTTTAAGATTATGTTTTTGCCAATGTTTTTGGATAGCTTTGACTAAATCTCTGCTGTTAATTTTTATTCTAATGTCTTCCCTTCCTTTTACCTCGTAAATATCAGTTAATATTAGGTGGTCTAATTCATCAAAACACTCAGTTAGTTCAGTAAATAAATAATGGGTTCTTTGTTTCTGATGAGGTTGAAAAATAGCCCATAATATTTTTTTGCTATATTTTTCCCGCGCCACGCTGATTGTCGCCTTAATTTCCGTGGGATGATGCGCATAATCATTAATAATTTTAATCTTTTTCAGCTTATTAATTTTTAGCTCTCTTTCCTCAAATCTCCTCCAAGCCCCAGAATATTTACTAAGTCCAGATAATATATCCTTTTCATCTATGAATAATTCCTGGGCAACGGCCCTGACAACAAGCGCATTTTTTATGTTGTGTTCCCCGGGAACTTTTAATATCTTTTTTATATCTTCCGTCAAGGTTCTCCCGACATAATGTCGGGGGGTTCTTCTATTACTGTCTTTTAAATTATCGTAGAACTCTTTTTTTATATTATTATTTTTTAAATTAGCAAGTAGAATTTGGCTTCCCGGATCATTTTTACTAAGAATAAGAATTCCATTGTTTCTTATCTTGTTCACAAAACGCTTATATGTGTCAATAATATGGTCAAAATCTCTATAGAAATCTAAATGTTCCTTTTCTATGTTTGTTATGGCAATAATATCAGGCGCATAACTCAGAAAAGAAGCATTCCATTCATCGGCTTCAATTAAGATAATCGGTTTAGAAAAATTTTTATGAGATTTTAATGATCCTTGGCGAAAATTCGTATCATTTAACTCTTTTAATTTCGTTCCAACAATTATTGTTGGGTCAAGTCCGGCTTTAATTAGAACTAACGCTAACATTGCCGTTGTCGTGCTTTTTCCATGTGTACCGGCAATACAAATCGTATAATAATTTTTTGCAATATCTCCGAGAGCATCAGAGTATTTTTTGATTTTTATCTTCAATTTTCTTGCTTGTCTTAATTCCGGGTTATCGTTCTCAATCGCCGCGCTATATATTACAAAGTCAATATCTTTATTAATGTTTTCTTCCTTTTGAGGACTAATTATTACTCGTATCCCCTCTTTTTGAAGGCCTTGCGTTATTTCAGATTCAACAATATCAGAACCAGAGACAATATTGCCTGCAAGTTTGTAATATCTGGCTAAAGCGCTAACGCCTATGCCGCCAATACCGATAAAATGAATATTCATATAATTCTGTTAATTTACAATGAGAGATTCTTTGTTTTTAATGACTAAATATGGAAATACGATAACCGCATTGTAAATCCGTTTTAACCTCCATGGCTGACACAATAACCTCCAAAACCACTCCAGTCCGCAAGTTCTTATCCATAAAGGCGCTCGTTTAATTCTGTTTGATATAAAATCAAAAGCTCCCCCAATACCAATAGCTATTCTTATGAAAGGCATTTTGGATAAATTCTTCGCAATCCATTTTTCTTGTTTAGGGCTCCCTAACGCCACAAAAAGAATGTTGGCTTTAGTTTTGTTAATTTTCTTTACAATATCTTCATCAATATAATTATAACCAGATGCTGCGCCCAATATTTTAATCCCAGGATATAGCGTTGCAAGTCTTTTGCCTGCCTCGCGCGCAACTTCCTTTTTAGACCCAAATAAAAAGAATCTTCCCTCTTCTTTTAATCTTTCGGCCATTTTGTAAACTAAATCTACTCCTGTAATTCGTTGAAGGTTAATTAATTTTTGTTTGTTTTTCTTCGCTCCCAATCGCCCTGCCCAAATTAAACCAATGCCGTCAGGAAGAACTAATGCGCTCCCGTTGATAATTTTTCTAAATTCTTTATCTTTTCGCGCCTTCACCGCCATTTCTGGGTTGAAAGTAATAATGCGCCATTTTCCATTTTTCTGTTTTAAAAAATTTTTGGTCTTATCTATTATTTCTGTCATAGACAGAAAATCAACATTTATTCCTAATATTGATATTTTAAACATATAAAAAGGAAAATAATTGTGAATCTGTAGATGTGCCCTTACGGGGACTCGAACCCCGGTTACGTGGATGAGAACCACGTGTCCTAAACCGCTAGACGATAAGGGCATGGAATAAATTTCTTAATGATTCAATTCCTAAGGATTATTAGTGATTATTGGTTAATCCAATATTTTTCTTGCCTTACTAATAGTTTTTGAGCTTGTTCTGGCGATTTCATAAGGGCTTTGACGATTTTTTCCATTCTCATTACTTGAGCGCCTTTAACTAAAATTATGTCTCCCTTGCGTACTACTTGTTTCGCAATACCAATTGCTTCTTGATGATCTTTCGCAATGTTTACGAAGTCCGACTTCGTAAGATTAATTGAGGAAAGCGCTGAAGTCATTTGCTTGCCAAGACAAATTATAATGTCAGCAGAATTAAGCGCTTTCTTTAATATTTCTTTATGAATATCCAGCGACTTTTTTCCTAACTCTGCCATATCTCCCATTATAAGAATTTTTTTGCCTTTGTTTATATTTATATTGGCAATTGAAGCAAGCGCATTATGATAAGACAAAGGAGAAGCGTTATAGGTGTCATCTATTATAGTAGTTTCTTTAAGTCCTTTTATAATTTTCATTCTTCCCGGAGGTAAGAAGGCCTCCTGTTCTAACGCCTTAATTCCATCTTTTATAGAAACTCCCAAAATAAAACCGCATAATAACGCTGGCATTGTTGAATAAAAACTATTATTACTTATCGTATTTGGAAGTTTTAGGTGGTAAATTTGGCTTTGAAATTTAAATTTTACCTCCGTATAAAATTTTGTATCTTTGGCAAGAAAGCTTTTGTGTTTCAGAACTAACAAATCTGACTTAGAAGTTTTTCCGTAAGATAAAATTGTTACTCCATTTTTAATCAATTCTTTCATAGCAATTACGTCTTGATCGTCTTTGTTAAGGATAGCTGTTCCCTTATTTTGGATGCCTCGTACAAGCCACGCTTTCTCATCTATTAGCCTATCGCGGTTGGGAAAAAATTCAAGATGAACCGGATCTTTGCCGATAGCAGTTACCACTCCTATGTTAATAGGCAAAAATCTTGTAAAATATTTTATTTCGCCAGGCCGATCAGCCGCTAATTCCAAAATTAAATATTGAGGAGGTTGTTTGTCGTGAATAATTAATAATAATGCTTTTGAAAAATTATGAAGCCATTTAATAATATTTCTTCTTGCATCATCAAGCCCTAAAATTGCCAAAGGCACTCCTATGTCGGTATTTAAATTCTTGGGCGTTTTTCGGAGACAAATCCTTTTTTGTTTCAGAATCCGATAAATTGCTTCTTTTGTGGAAGTTTTGCCCGTATTGCCAGTTATGCCAATAACAATAGGATGATATTTGATAATATACCAGCGTGAGAAAAAACGAAGCCAAAATCTAATAATTTTGCGAAAGCGCATTTTTTGAAATAATATTAATTTTCTGGAGATATCTCCCAGTAATTAAGCAAATATTCGGCTATATCTCTAAAAAGCGGCGTTACAGAAACAGCGGCAAACCTGACTTCTTGAGGTTGAGTAAGTTTGACTAAAATAACGAACTGCGCGTCATAAGCAGGTCCAAAGCCAACGACGGTATGAATAGTATCTTCTCCATAGCCACCTTTCTCCGGAATTTGCGCTGTGCCTGTTTTTGTGGCAATCCAATAACCGGGAATTTTAGCTATTTTGCCTGTACCATTTTCAGTAACGCTAACAAGCATTGCCGTTAAACGGTTAGCAGTGTTTGGAGAAATGATGCTTTGTTCTTGACTGATATTTTTTCCGCGAATACTCTCTTGAATCTTACCATCTTTTTCAATACTTTCAACAATCGTTGGATTAACAAGCACTCCTTTATTGGCAATAATGCCAAATGCTTTGATTAATTGAATGGCAGTGGTTGATATTCCTTGTCCGAAAGCGGCTGTGGCAAAATTAATTGAACGGCCTGTTTTTAGGTTGTCAAGATTCCCCGAAGCTTCGCTTGGCAATTCTATACCAGTTTCACGCCCAAAACCAAATTTATTTAGATAAGTTTTAATGGTATCTTGCTTTAACAATTCTTCCGCATAAATAATGCCAGTGTTGATTGATTTTTCTAAAACTTGAGTCATCGTTTGCTCTCCAAATATTTTTTTATCAGCATTATAGATAGTATAGCCGCCCATCTTAACAAAACCTTTATCTTGATAAGTGCTTGCCGGAGTAACTACTCCTTGGTCTAAGGCAATTGCCATTGTAATCGGCTTAAAAACCGAACCAGGTTCAAAAACAGAAGAAACCGCCTGGTTAATAAAGACATTGAAATTGTCCACTGTAGCATATTCATTGGGATTAAAATTTGGATAATTAGCCATTGCTATAATCATCCCTGTCTTGGGATTCATTACAATTACCGTACCATCAGAGGCATTATATTGTTCTACGGTTTTTTTCAACCCCTCTTCGGCAAAAAGCTGAATGTTTGGATCTAAAGAAAGCGTGATATCGGAGCCCGAATTAACTTGTTCTTCAAATAAGAAATCTGCATTCATTATTTTTCCGCTCAATTCTTTATCATAATATTCTTCTATCCCATACTGTCCCACAGATTGATCTCCTTGATGTCCAAGAAATCCAATAACATGCGATGCTAATGTGCTTGCTGGATAATAACGCAAACTTTCTTCAGTTTGAATTTTAATGCCTTCGGCGTTTAATGCCTTAATATTTTGAACTTCCTCGTCATTTAACTTGCGTTTCAAGATTTCAAAAGGATCATCTGAATCAGAGATTTTTTCAAAAATTGTTGTTTCTTCTAACTCTAAAATTTTTGCTATCTCGCGTGCCAAAGAATGTTTATTTTCTGTAATTCTATTTGGTTCAGCGTACGCCATTGACCAACCTCTATTGATAGCTACAGAATAAGTTTGACCTTGCCAATCTTTAAGAGAAATCTTTCCCCTTTTGATAGATTGGTCTTGAGCAAATTTCTCTTGATTAATAGATTTCGCTAAATATATGTCGTGATTTACGACAGTCAGAACAAAAAGACGCCCGCAAATCAGAGCGCCCAAAATGTATGTTATGAATATAAGAAAATTAGGTCGTGAAATAAACTTTCTTTGACTAAATTTGCGATAAGACATATGTCAAATAACAAAAAAACAGACAAATCTCTGCTTTCTCTCTCAGATAAAATTTTCCTATTTTATTTGGAGAATTGCTACTTCTGCCTGTCTATCTTTTAAATAACTAATCACTTCTGCTTTCACCATCTCGTTTCCAACTTCTGCCTGAATATGGGTGGGAATTTTTAAAGTGTTCAGAAAACTGGCTTCTTCGCCAATTGTTGTTCTGAGGTTTTCTTTTTCCTTCTCGGTCTTTTGAATCTCTAAACTATTGCCAGTACAGGCATTAACTATTAAAGCGTAGCTAACAAAACATGAGATGAGAGCTGAAAAACATAAAATATTAAAAAATCTTAATTTTGATTCTTGTTTTTGCTTTAAATATTTTTGGCGCTGAAGTATTTTTGTTATTGGAGGCATAGAAAAATATTATTTAGAATTTTAAGTTTTAATAGCGACTCGCAATTTGGCACTCCGCGCGCTAGGATTAAAACGGCGTTCCAAAATTGTCGGTTTTATAGATTTCTTATTGATTGATTTAATTTGAGAACAATCCCCAAAAAACTTTTTCACTATCTTGTCCTCCAAAGAATGATAAGAAATAACAGCAATTCTGCCCCCAGGAGTTAAAATTTCAGTAGCCTGACCCAATCCTTTTTCTATGTTATTTAATTCATCGTTGACTGAAATCCTCAATGCCTGAAAAGTTTTCCTAATAAGTTGTTTGTTGGATGAAAATGAGAAGCGCGGGAAAGATTTTTCAATCAAATCTATAAGTTCCTTAGTTTTTCTTATCTTCTTTTTTCTTCTTTGATTAATAATAGCGGTGGCTAGTTTTTTTGAATTGGTAATATTTCCATACACCCTTAAACATTTTTCTATTTCGTTATAATGCCATGTGTTTAATATGTCAGAGGCCTTTAATTCTCCTTTTTGGCCAAATCTCATATCAAGGTTTTCTTCGTATTTATTAAAAGAAAAACCTCTGTTGGCGTGGTGAAAATGCCAAAGACAAGCTCCTAAATCAAAGTAAATACCCTTAAAAAAAATCGGCGGCTTTATTCTGTCAACAACATTCTTAATCTGAGTATAACTGTCATTGATAGCGATTACTCGCGACCCGTAATGAGCTAATCTTGTTTGCGCCCTTTGATGCAGATCTTTATCTATCTCAATGCCAAGCAACTTTCCTCCAATTGATTTATTGATAGCATTAAACGTTGTCGCCTCAAGAATTGCTTCTGCATGTCCCCCTTCCCCCAGGGTACAATCTATAAAATTATCTCCTTGCGCAGGACGCAAGTACTCTATTAACTCTCTTTCAAGCACAGGTATGTGCATCTTTTGTCAAAAGGTTAACAATATGATGAGTAAAGAAGATATCAGCACTCCACAGCCTTGCTCAGTATAAGAGCAGACTGTGGCCTGTAGGCTGTGAACTGCTGATAACTTTAAATGTTTTCAATTTCTCCTAATTTCTCGGCGATTTCACCACTATTTTTTTCAGTGTGCATGCTGTATTTATTCCATCTTTCTTCAGACCAAATTTCCAATTTATCAAAAAGACCAACAATTATAATTTGCTTCTTTAGTCCCGCATATTTCCTAAGATATTCCGGAATAATCGCTCTCCCCTGTTTATCTAAACTTACATCCATAGCGCCTGATAGCATAAAACGATTAAAGGCGCGGCTATTTGCTTTTACAATTGGCAAAGCTGCTAATTTTTTTGCCAACACAAACCATGTCTTTTTAGGATATAATGCCAAACAATTATCTAATGCTCGCGCAACAACAGCGCCTTCGTTTAATTTTACTCTAAATTTTGAAGGTATTGCTACTCTTCCCTTGCTGTCTAAATTGTGATGAAATTCTCCCAGAAACATTTTTTTAATTAAGTAAAGAAATTCTAATTAATTTTGATCTTTCCGTTTTCTTATCCCCAGATCCTCTAAGTTATCCCCACTTTTATCCACAACCCCCCACATTTCACTATTATAACCTCTTCATTCCCCATGTCAAACCATTTGAAAATTGGGCTTCCGAAAAACAAAAAAAGCCCCGTCAAGGCCTTGTCTATATTAAGCTTGCGTTACAACAAACTATGCTCAATTACTTTTTAACAAGACATTTAATCAACAAGTTGTCCACAGGTAAAATCTGTGGGCGACATAGGGTTTGAACATAGTCTTCCGTCAAGGTTCTTCTAACCTTTTTTGTTATTTATGGACGATGCAGGGTTTGAACCTGCGACCTCTTCGATGTGAACGAAGCGCTCTACCGCTGAGCTAATCGTCCATTTTTAATCTTCCTTAATTTTTATTTTTTATCTTTTATATTTTATATTTTATATTTTGTTTATGCTCCATATCTTCTTTCTCTCTTAAAATAATCGCTAACAGCTTTATTCAATTCTTTTTTATCAAAATCAGGAAAATACGTCGGTGTAAAATAATACTGCGAATACGCAGTGTGCCACATCATAAAACCAGCACTATTGTGAGGTTCCCCTCCCGTTCTAATCATTAAATCTACTGGAGGTAATTCGGAGGTAAGTAATGATTTTTTAATAATTTCGTAATTAATCTCTGACGGTTGTTTTTTTATTAGATTTCTAAGCGCTTGCGTCATTTCTTCTATGCCGTCATAGGCCAACAAAAACGTTAAATTAAATTTATCATATGTTTTTGTTTTTTCCATTAGTCCGCAAATCGTTCTGTTTAACCTTTTAGGCACTATTTGCCTCCACTCTCCTAATATTCTAACTCTTACTTTATTCTTATGGATATGCTTGCTGTTTGTAAGTTGTTTAAAGCTGTCGGCAAATAATTTATACAAGAAATTTACCTCCAATTTATCTCTTTTTTTTAAATTATCTTTGGACGCTATCCAAAAAGTTAAATAAGAGATATTTAATTGGCTTGCCTCCTTAATAATTTCCTTAATTCTCTCTGCGCCTCTTTTGTGGCCATGCCAAGATAAAAGGTGATGCTTTTTTGCCCAGCGCCGGTTACCGTCAGGAATAATAGCCAAATGTTTTAGCTTATTAGAATCATTTTTCGTTTTCATACCGCACATCTACATGTTCATAATTATAATCTTTAATAAAATTCTCTTCTTGAAAAACATTAGTTTCTGCTTCTATGTCAATTCGCTTAACTTCTTGTTGAGAAAATATCGCCTTCCAAAAAACATGAAAATCTCTCTTCTCTTGTGAACGAATATTTCCTAAATAAGTTTTGTTAAATGCAATTGGATTGTCTTTTTCATCAAATAATACCACTTTAAGACCCACCATTCTCAGATTATAAATAGAATCATTGATTAGTCTTCCTCCCACCTTCAGGTTGAATCCGCCTTCGTCAATATCCTTAATTTCTTTGTTAATCACGAAAAGAGTAGGTTTTTGATAAGAAGAAAATCGTTGCCACATTAAGTCAGATATTTCTAAATCAAATTTTTGGGCATTATTGAGGTCTTCAATATTAATTTCATCAAAAATATATTTGCTCTCTCCAGGCAAAATAAAATCTTCTCCTTGACGCTCCGAAACAACTTTATCTTCATTATTTAGACCGATAAATTTATAGTTAAAGAGCGATACTCCATAAAGGGCGTTGGGATTTTTTATTAAGGACAAAAAATAATATTTATTTTCGCCGGCAGGAATTATTTTGGTCCATAAAACTTTTAAGCTTTCTAATAGGTCGCATTTCTTTGAGCAAGGTCCTCCACAATCAATGCCTTGTTCGCTGTTATCTTGTATATTATTAAAACAATCTTCGGGCAAACTCTTTCTGGAAACAAAAAATACCGCGACCAAAAACAATAACAATAAGACTATAATTACAAATATGATTATATTCCTTTTGTTTTTAAAAATGTTTACCATTAAAGTGCAATAAGGCTTAAGAGTTAAATTTTAAGCCCTATTCTTATAGAAGTCAACAATGACACAAAAAAACCGACTCGTAATCTGAGCCGGTATTTTTTAAGAATAGACCACCTAAATTCAAACACAGAATACCCGGCATTGATTTACTTTCCCAGGTAAAATACCAAGTATCATCAACGCTGATAGGCTTAACTTCCGAGTTCGGGATGGGATCGGGTGTGGCCCTATCGCTAGGAACACCGGGTATTCTATATTTGAATATTGTGTTTCTTTAATTAAAATCAAAAAAGTCATCACCGTTCGGTTAATTAGTGCTTCTCGGCTAAAACTCTTATAAGTCTTACACCTGAAGTCTATAGCCAGCACTCCGTACTAGAAGTACCAAATTTCAAACATTAAATTTCAAACAAACTATAATTTCGAAATTATAAACCATTTTGAATTTGCGTTTTAAGTTCTGTTTAAAGTTTGTGATTTGTTATTTGGAATTTCCAGTACGAAATACTGGTATTACCTGGTAATCTTCCAGGAACCTTAATGATACCTAATCTTGAGGTAGGCTTCGCGCTTAGATGCTTTCAGCGCTTATCCTGTCCCGATGATAGCTACCCAGCAATGCCCTTGGCAGGACAACTGGTACACCAGAGATCGGTTCCTTGCGGTCCTCTCGTACTAGCAAGAAGTTCTCTCAAGTATCAACGCCTACGGCAGATAGGAGACCAACCTGTCTCACGACGGTTTGAACCCAGCTCGCGTACCTTTTTAATTGGCGAACAGCCAAACCCTTGGGACCTTCTTCAGCCCCAGGATAAG
>CAYNNF010000012.1:0-19174 GCA_964398685.1 uncultured Candidatus Saccharibacteria bacterium
AAATACATTACTATTGAGCATACAAACGTTTTAGATATTTTATTTATTTAATTTCCTAAACATTTTATCAAAATCGGCTTTATTGATAATTATCTGAGACAGTAAAGATTGGGTTGATAGGTTATAACTGTTTGGATGTTTGTCTTTTGTTAAGATAAAAACATCTATTTTTGGTTTTAATTTTTTAATTTGCCCGAGCTGTTTTTCTAAAAGCCCTCTATTAATGTTTGTGTCGCTCATTATCACAATGTCATAACTAATCTTATCGCTAGCCTTAAAATCACGCCTTTCTTTGGTTTCTCCAATTCTTAATGAAACTTTTTTACCTCTAATATTCTTAATTAAATCGGAATATCTTTTGGATAGATTAAACAACTCCCTTCTTTTCCAACCTAAGTCCATTTTTAAATCTAATAAAGCAACTATCTCATTGTTTCTTACAATAACTAAATCAGGATAAATATTTCTTCCCTTTATCCCCTCGATTTTTAAAGGTTGATCTATATATATCTGATCGCATTTAACGTTTTGAGTTAAATAATAAGCAAATAAATCTTCTATGATCGAACTAATCGAATGAGACCTGCCCCTAAAGATTTTATTATTACTAAATTTAACCCTTCGAGCTTCTCTGTATATTTTAACAATATGTTTGATTAACTCTTTTTCGGTTTTAATTTTCATAAACAATATAATATTTTAATTTTCTTGCTTTTTGGCTATTTATAGACAATAAGAATCAGCTTTGTCTTCTCGTATCTTTTTTTTCTGCTCTTCAATTTTA
The DNA here is from genome assembly GCA_964398685.1 of uncultured Candidatus Saccharibacteria bacterium. Lineage (GTDB taxonomy): Bacteria > Patescibacteriota > Minisyncoccia > JBAYJV01 > JBAYJV01 > CAYNNF01. The sequence goes on from CAYNNF010000012.1 coordinate 785, forward strand.
TTTTTCTCCATTTTATAATAAAAGTAAGCAGATAAATTGATTTCTTTTAGGTCCTCTTCAATTTTTTCGAGTAAGTTTTCGAACTGATCTATCGAAACTAATTCTATAAAACATTTTTTATTTGGTAAATTATAAACTTTATCTATCGTATCTATCTTTATAAGTGCGTTGCTAAGATTTCTATTCCCATATTTCAACTTACCATCGTAAACCACTATTAAATAATAGATGCCCTTTTCTTGGGGAGAGTCTTTTCTAAAAGCAGCGAAAGATTGTAAACTCTGATTTATAGCCTTGTATAAATGGTTTCCGCTATCTTTTGCCTTAAAAACTTCAGTATATTCATAGAAATGGGTTTTGGATCTTTCAATTTCGTAAATTTTAGCAAAAGGAATATCATAAGCTAAAATCACATTTTCCTCTTTGCTCATGTCTATGTTCGCTAAATATATTTCTGTTTCTGTCGGCAAACACTTACATTCAATAAATAGTCTCGCATAATACCAAAGAATATCATTGTTCTTGGATTGAACAGAAGTTGCAATAATGTCTTTTTCGCGAGGCTTCTTGGTAATAGGGTCTTTATAATGAAGGTTAGACGATACTTGCCAATTGTTATTCTTATTCTTAAGAATATTTTCTACTTGTTCTTCTAATTTGATTCTATTCATAAACTTAATTTTTTCGTAAATTCAATTATCTTTTGTAAACCACTTACGGCAAGCCTTCGCAAGCTATGCCATCTTTATCCGCGTCTAATTTATGGATATCGTTATTTACCCCTCCGCATAATTCATATAGGGCTTGGGCTTCGGCATGCGTGGAAAAATCAGGGCAGTTATACGCATTGTAAGAACAGATGGCGCCTTCTGTGTCTGCTGGCGGGATAAACTCTTCAGGCGGCGCTTCTACGGGTTCTTCTTCTATTGAAGCCGGACACGCTGCCCATAAACCCCTATTGTTTTCCTTGGCTTCATTTTGCGCTTGAACGAATTGATCCGCATATTTTACATCGGGCGGATAAGTGTAGGCATAAGCATAGCCCTGGCGAACCAGATAATCATTAACAAAGATATCGCCAACCCAAACATATCTTAAAATCCTGTCGTATTTATCTGTTTCTGACACATCTTTTTCTATTCTGATTCTTTTTCCGGAAACCAGTTCTTTGTTTTTATCTGAGGCTTCCTGGCCAAAACACTGTTGAGGCTTTGACGGATGAACCGTTTCAGGTGTGTCTATGCCGATATATCTGATAACTTCGCCTCCTTCTATGGCAATGGTATCGCCGTCAATAACTTTGGTAACAAGATAAGTTGAAGCTGTGTCTGAAGCTTTTTGAGAAACGCTTTCTGTTAAAGCGTCTTTTTCTATTTCTTCTTGAGTGTTATTTGCTAAGCCAATCTCGGTTGTTGTTGCTAAGTCCTTTTCTTTAATTATAGATTCCTGAACAATATCTGACATGCTTGCTTCTTGTTGTATGCTTGGTTCCTTTACTTCTTTTATTTCTGTTTTTTTATTTTCCGGTGTTACGGCGATTAAAATGAAAAAGAGGATAATCAATCCTCCGAAAATCATACTTATATTCTTTCGCCCCGCTTTCTTTTTTAAAGCAAAACTATAAATCTTTGGCCTTATCATTCCAGACATAAGACCAAGAAGCGAGAATAGAAACAATCCGACAAATATGTTTGTCATAAATATACTAAATCAAATTTATATCTATAAAGTCGCTGGCGACCAGTCCCTATATAATGAAAACGCCTGTTGAAAAATTAGATCTAGAGTTTGTTCATTTTGTTTTACAGGATATTGATTGCGCAATAATAACAACCTTATGTTCGCTCTGATCCTTGCTTTAATAATCTCATTATTGGTCCAATCAATCGAAAGATCTCGTTTAATTGTACATGTTAATTCTTTCACGATTTTTTTCAGTTCCCCATTTTTTGCAATAACTTTTTTGCCAGCAGAAATTGCATCATAAAATGCTGTCTCCTCTTCATTTAATCCCAACTGATCGCCAGCACTTTGCGCTGATTTAATTTCTCTAGCTAAATGAATTAATCTCTCAATTACTTTAGCAGAGCTAATAATGTTATTTTCATATTCTTCTATAATCTTTTCCAATAATTCCATCAATGATTTATAGCGCACAAAATTCTTTCTTACTCTGATTCGCAATTCATCTCGCAATAACTTTTTTAGCGCTTCAATCGCTAAATTTTTGAGTCGCATATTTTTTACCTCTTCCAGGAATTTTTCATCAAAAATAGATATATTTGGCTTGGTTTTGTCCTTCATTGCGAAAATATCTATCACGCCTTCAGCCGCAATGCTTTTAGAAATTAACTCTTTAATCGCTGACTCTGTCTCAATATCAATAGATTCTTGTCCTCCAGTAATAATTCTTTTAACTATAGTCTTTTTCACAGCTTGAAAAAAGGCTATTTCATTTCTAATCCTATTGGCCTCATGGTGAGGCATTACCAACGCGAAGAGCTTAAATAAGATTTCACTTTCTTTCAAAAATCTCTTTTTCTTTTCTTCATCTATCATTCCTGTCCTTTCGTTAGTAATAATCGCATTGACAGATTTCTGCAGTAGTTGAGCTAACTCTATACTTTCTATCTTTTGCCAAGTCAAGTAATCTATGCCACTAAACATACTTTTAACTATATCGTATTTTTCAAGCATCTTAACAATAATTTCTTGTAGAGGAATCATTGCTTCCTTGCGTATATCAGAACTATAAATGCTTAATGCTTTTTTTAGATTGTCCGCAATACCAATATAATCAACAATTAAGCCACCTGGTTTGTCTTTAAAAATTCTATTAACCCTCGCAATTGCCTGCATCAATGTATGATTTTTTAAGGGTTTATCAATATACATTGTATGGAGTGGCGGCACATCAAAACCAGTTAGCCACATATCGCAGACAATTACTATTTTTAAAAGATTCTCTGGGTTTTTAAATTGTTTTTCTAGTTCTTTATTATTCGTTTCTTTTTGAATTTTGCCCTTAAACTCTTCTGGTTTAGAAATAACCGTTGCTATTTTGGGAGCATCAGGTATTTTTGAAATCAATTCGTACATCTCAGCGGCAATTCTTCTGCTCATCGCTACTATCATTCCCTTGCCTTCTATACCGCGATTATTAAAATGGTTAACAATATCTTTAGCGATTTGAGTTAAACGATCGCGCGCGCCTACGGCTTGTTCTAGTCTTGCCCATTTCCTTTTAAAATTCTCTTTTGCCTCAAGCTCGCTTTCAATCATTAGCCCCTCAAATTCTTCGTCAATAAATTCATTGGTTAAATGAAGCGGCACCAAGCGGCCTTCGTAGTAGATAGGCACCGTAGCGCCATCCTCAACCGCTTTGTTGATTTGATAAGCGCTAATGTGTTTTCCGAAGACCAAACGAGTGTCCCTGTCTTGCAGACTGATCGGCGTTCCGGTAATTCCCATAAAAGAAGCGTTAGGTATAGCAAAGCGAACATTGCCGGCTAATTTAGCGTATTGGGAGCGATGCGCCTCATCGGCTATGACAATGATATTTTCTCTTTCAGAAAGTATCTCTTTTTCTGTTTCAAATTTCTGGATTGTTGTAAAAAGTAATTCAGCTCCCGCTGTTCTTAATTTGCTGTTCAAGTCCTTTACGCTTTCTGCTTGTTTGGCAAGCTTGTCATAACCAGTCCTTAAAAATGTTTTATATAGCTGATTATCAAGATCATTTCTGTCGGTTAAAAATACAAAAGTCGGGCTTTTAAGCTCCGCGATTCTTTTGACTTTATTAACATAAAAAACCATTGAGAGCGATTTACCACTTCCTTGAGTGTGCCAAAAGACTCCGATTTTTTTGTTTCCTTCTGGTTTTGTCGCTCGCAAGGTTTCTCTAACCGCCTTATTTACTCCAAAGTATTGATGATAAAGACTCAATTTTTTTGTGAATTTGGTTGTATCTTTTTCGCTATCCGCCTCAAAAACAATAAAGTTTTGAATAATATCTAATAATCTTGTTTTATTAAAAATTCCTTGAACCAAAATCTCTAATTCGGAAATACCCCTATTCTTCTCGTCTTCGTCCTTAATGCCTTTCCAGACAGAAAACCATTCCCAAGGAGAAGAAATAGTTCCGTGACGCGCCTGCAAAAGATCGCTTATAACTAATATCTGATTATATTTAAAAATATCAGGTATATCTTTTTTATAATCCTGCAACTGATAAAAAGCTGATCTGATTGATCCTGTTTCAGTTGTTGGGCTTTTAACTTCAAAAATGGCAATAGGAATTCCATTTATAAAAATCACCAAATCAGGCCTTCGCACTTTCTCAATTCCTTGAATCGCAAATTGATTAACAACTAAAAATTCATTATTCAAAGGGTTTTCAAAATCAAAAACCTTGACGATTTTTCCCCTTGAATCACCGATTTTATCTTTTATTTCAATTTTTACGCCTTGAGTCAATGCCTTGTATGTTTCTTTATTTACAATCTCTAAATCAGGATGCTCAATTTTGAGAATTCCCGAAACTGCATCATCAATCATCGCGTCATTAATCTCTGGATTTATTCTTCTAAGCGATCTTTTTACTCGTGAAACTAAAACAACCTCACGAAAAGAATTTCGTTCTTGCAAACTTCCACCCGGCGCCAAATCAGGCCCAAATTCATAATCATAGCCCATTTCTTTGAGCCAATTTATAATCGGCTGTTCACTTAATGTGTTTTCGTTAAGATTTTTCATAGGATTGATTTGGAAAATATTTTGTAAATTCTTCTTTTGTTAAAATATACCTCGCATCTTCCATTCGTTTTGACGGATATTTTTGTTTACTGTCTAAATATTCCATAAATAGTTTTTTTAAAAATTCATTACTTACGGTAAAAAAATTATAACCTTCTAGACTTCTTTTTTCTCGATTTAAAATATTTAATGAATATTTACCCGATCCTTCTCTGAATTTCAATTCTACTTGCTTGTTTTTTAGATAAGCAGGAACAACAGAAAACCTTTCTTTCCATTCTTTCTTATTTTTTAATGTAGATATCTCTACTTTCGGTCTGATATTTAAAAATGTTTTGCATGTTTTCCAGCCGTTTTTATTGCATAATTTTTCTAATATTTCTTCTATTTTTTCAAAATCATTTTCTAGTACAAACAAATCTACATCTGGGTTGGGCTTGCTCCTATAAAACTTACCAATCATTGAAGCATATCCAATACCACCATAAATCCAATATTTAATTTTATTACTTTCTATTATTGGCAGCACTTGTTCAAAAAATGGTTTTAAACATTCATTCATACCTTTATTTCTCCACTCATTAACTTTGGCAAAAGCAAATCACGGAGAGATGCTAATTTTTGGTTTTCCTCAGAGTTTTTTACAATTTTTTTATATATAGGACCCGCTAAATCACTAAACTTATCTAGAGTATCCCTAGTCGGAACCAAAAACTGAATTTTTCCAGTTTCCACCGGACTTAGGTTTGGTTGAGCGCTTCCCTTTGCCATATTTATTAAATAATTTCGCATAGATGGTTGTCTGAACAAAAAATAACAAAAAGCAAAATCTCTCTTATCTCTTGGCTTTAGTTTTGCCACGCGCTGATTTAATAGATATTGCCCACCGTAAACAAAACAAACTCTTCCCACATTACCAGTCAAAGATAAAAGAATATCTCCATCGGTAATGCAACATTCTGGATTTGTATTCCCCGGTATGCTTTCCTTTTCTATAAAAGAATCACACTCAGTAACAAAACTTCCATCTTGAACGTTTTTTATCGTAACAACACATAATGCTTTTTTGTTTACTGTATATAATTTACTCGAAAATGGATAGCCAGAGATGATCTCTACTAAATCTCCAATCTTTCCAATCGTCCATATTTTTGAATTTTGGTTTTTGAATTTTGATTTTTCTACAAACCACTTCTTAAAAATCGCCTGTGCCATTTGTTCTAAATTCTGATTGATTTTATTATTCAATTCAATCTTATCGTCAAAAACAGAAAGAATCCCTGCAATTCTTCTTTGTTCGTTAACATCTTCTGGAATAAATAATTCTATATTTTCAAACGTGCTTTTATTTATTATCGCCTTTCCAGAGCCACTTCCACTATACTGCTTTATAATATTCCCCTGATTGTTTTTCAACAAATAATAAATGTATTTTGGATTTGATTTATCGTAATCGGCGACGAATGTATTTATCTGTTGATTAGTAAATGAGTTTTCTTTTGTAAAACAAATCTTACCTATTGTTGATCCGATACAAACAAAACAAACCGAATCTTTCGGAATTAAAATTTTTTCTGCCCTATTTTTCCATTTTTCAGAAAGAAATCTCTGCGTTTTATAGTTATACCTAATATTAAAATCTAGAATATCTGTCGGTGTTATAAACGGAAAATTCTCACCAAAAAAATCTTTCCTCTCTGTGGGCGGGGTTGTACCAGTAATAACCTTCCCTATATCTTGCAACTTCACCTTCCGCCAAGTTGTTCTAGTTTGTATCTTATTAATCATTTTTCTTCGTAATTACTTTCGCCCTACACAAATCTTTGGCTGTCGCCATATCCATCCGCCCTTGTCTATTACCAACAAACTCCACAACTAATTCATAAACAGGCAACAATGGAGTTATCTTTGAATAAATACGAAACACTGAATAATATTTTTTACTATTTATACCTTCGTAATTAATTGAAAACACGCACGCGGACCGTGCGACATCGTCATATTTCCCATCTCTAATAATTTCCTTCTTAAAAAGACGGTTTAGAAAAAGTTCAAATCCCATTGGACTATAAGCCTCAACTCCGCCATCCGGTGTTGCCACCCAAAGATTAATGGTTTTTTCATCTCCTCCTTTTTCCAGAATTGGATTTGATTCATTGAAATAAGGATAATATGTATAACCATCGGCTTCAATTCCAAAAAACTTAATGTTATAAGCAGGCCCGTTCCCAACATTTCTTAATCTAAGTGTATAAATGGTATTTGAGCCTTTTTGGGATTCTCTTAGGTATAAGTTTAAAATCGGACGCTCCTGAATTTCGTTGCTCCTTTGTGCGGCTCTTGTGTATTTCCAAATAATAAAACCCGTTATAGCTAAAATAATTATATTTATTAACTCTCCTATTGTTATTTTATAAATAAATTCCACAGTTAATTATTTTTTATTTTTCGTTTTTTTTATCTTTTTGGACTTTTCCTATTGACAAGGAGGAGTCAGTTCGCTAAACTTACAATACAAGTATTTGAGAAAAGGCGTCGACCGTTAGGACGATGGCCTTTTTTCTTTTTGCAATACCGTTCAATCATTTTTATATTTTAAAGGCAATCTTTGTTTTATGTCCTTATCTACAAAAATATTAAATTTTCTACTTCTAAACCCATCCATAAAATCTTTGATGCCTATGTTCTCTTTTATAAAAACAACCATCTCTTTTTTATACTTGTCGCCTTTGCCAACAATTTCAGTACACATTTTTAAATCATAATTTATAGCTCCGATAAATAAATCTACAACTTGGATAAGATCATTGCCTTTTGAATCAAACCTACAAACACCTGCCATTGCTAGTCTGTCAGCTTTATTGTTAATTTTTCTTTTAACGCTCACTTCATACCGAATATCTTTAGGAGTTGTTACATGGTCTGCTAATAGAATAAGAATTTCGTTATGACTTAAGGCTGCTTCGGCTAAACGAATAGAAATTTGCTCATAAGCATTCCATGGATCACTGCTAAATTTTCTTTTAAAATAATTTCCTGCTTTATCTAAGGTATAGGAATAAAAATAAATACTGCGAGTATCAAGGAAAGATTCAATCGCAAATTTAGCAAAATCAATATTTAACCTAGAAAGCTTGTTAAACTTCATTTCATCGTGAAAATTCCTTTTATTTCTCTCATACAATAATTTACTATATAAATAATAATGCTGACTACATTTAATTAAACCAACCGTAAAATAAGGAGCTGTTTTTGGATCTAAACTTCCACTCTCGTCCAAAAAACAAAACTTTGTCCAAATTTGATTATAATCCTTTAATTTTAATTCTTTCGTATTATTATCTTCCATATTTTAATAATTTAGTTTTTTTAAATTTTCTCCAATTTCTTTTTCCAATTTTCGACCTTTTTTGAAATATTGTTTTAATTCGCCCGTCAATTTATTTATTTTTTCTTCAAAAGGAATTCCATCATCTTCTTCTTCAGCTATGCCAACATAACGACCGGGAGTTAAAACATATCCATTTTTCGCAATCTCTTCTTTGTTGACAGATTTGCAAAATCCAACAATATCTTTATATTTATTTCCATGATTTTCCCCTCTCCACGCTCGCGCAACGCCAGCAATTTTTTGAATATCTTCTTCAGTAAAAACAACTTGCTTACGAGAAATTGGTTCAAAAGTTTCTCTTGCATCAATAAAAAGAATTTCTCCTGTTCTTTTTCTAAATCTTCCGTTGTTTTTATTTTTGCTAACAAACCATAAAGAAACCGGCAAAGAAACATTGTAAAAAAGTTTTGGCGGACAAGCGATTATCACATCTATTAAATCATCTTCAATTATTTTCCTTCTAATCTCTCCATCTCTTCCGCCAACTGCCAAAGCCCCATTTGCCATCACAAAACCAGCCATTCCGTTTGGGGCTAAATGATGAATAAAATGCTGAATCCACATAAAATTAGCATTGCCTCCTGGCGGAATGCCAAATTTAAGCCGAGGATCCTTTTCATTCAATCTTCCCGGTTCCCAATCAGCGTTAAAGGGAGGATTAGCTAAGACAAAATCAGCGCGTAAATTGGGAAACTTATCGTCGTAATATGAATTCCCCAATTCTATCTGACCGATAATTCCCCTAATAGCTAAATTCATTTTGCAAAGCCTCAATGTTGTCGGATTACTTTCTTGGCCAAAGAAAGAAATTTTACCTGGATCTTTTCGATGAATCTTTAAAAATTCTCTTGACTGAACAAGCATTCCCCCCGAGCCACAAGCCGGGTCAAATATTCTTGCATTTTCATAAGGATCCAAAACTTCAACTAATAAGCGAACGATTGACTTTGGGGTGAAAAACTCGCCTCCACGCTTTCCTTCAGCTGAAGCAAACTGACCCAAGAAATATTCATAGACTCTGCCTAAAATATCTTTTTCTTTGTCAATATCATGATCAAATTTGATTTTAGAAAAAATGTTAACTAACTCACCAAGTATATGGCTTTCTAAGTGTGTCTTGGTATAAATTTTGGGTAATACTCCTTTTAATTCCTTGGGGTTTTCGTTCTCTATCGCATCCATTGCCTCATCAATGTATTTGCCTATATCTTCATGCATCGCATGATCTCGCAAAGTTTCCCAGCGCGCTTTTGGAGGAACATAAAAAACGCCTTCGCTTTTATACTGATCTTTATCATTAATTATTATCTGTCTGTCTTTTTCTTCTGGAATGTAATAGTTCTTGTTTTTAGGATCCTTTGTCCATTCTTCTAATTGCAAACGTCTTTGATAGTAAGAGTCAGAAACATATTTTAAAAATAAAAGCCCGAGTACAATATGTTTATACTCGGACGCATCAATGTTACCACGCAATTTGTCTGCAGCTTTCCAAAGTTCTTTTTCAAAGTTTAAATCTTTATCTATCTTTTTACCAAGATTTAATGCTCTATTGACAGCTTCTTTTTGTTGATTTGCTATTCGTTCTTTAATGTCAACTGGCAGAGAGGATTTTTCTACCACAAAACTTTTGCCAAATTCAATAATTTTAATCTTACCGTCTTTAGCCATTCTCTTTATTTGCTTGAGAGCGGCCACTCTACTTATTCCAAGTAATTTTGCGAATTCACTTGTTGTTATGTATTTTTCTTTTTCCATGTGTGTTATAATATATTAAGGTTATCACATGATAACTATATGTCAAGCCCTTGAGTTAATAAAATTATGAAATACGATTTAGATGGTTTTTTATATCAGTGTAATCACACCCCTTTGCTTAAAGACTATAGAAAGAAATACGGGGATATTACTATAAAAACACTCAGAAAAAATGGTTTTTATGCTGAAAATTATGAACTTAATGATCTTCTTAGGTTTGTAAGAAAATTGCTTGAATTTCAATGGCCAGAAGAATCGAAAGAACTGGAAAAAGTAAGGAAAATGAAACGATCAGTAAAAGATCTTAGACATAAATTCTCAATTCAAAAAATTGAAAATCAAAATTTTATAATGAGTATCAGAAAGGAACTCGATATGCCTTTTGTCAATAAGGGCTTTTTTATCAAAAATTCTAAATTAAGGCGTAAGGTGGGATTAGGATTATATGGACATCGTACCAATATTGAATTTAGCTTTAGCCCAGAATACAAAAAATGGTTCTTTGGAAGCTCTAAAAGAAAAATAGATTTTGACGAATGGCAAAACACCTCAATAATTAAGTTCCAAGAAATATCAGTGGCCGTAGATAAGGTGTTAAAAAAATGGAAATTGCCCATGAGATATAGGACAGCAATACAAGAATTAATATTGTTTAACCGCATAATACCCGCCTCATCCGGAATAAGCTGGGCTGGAAGGAGATCAAATATTAATGAAGAATGGATAGAGGCAATTACTTACGATGCAGATACATCAAAAGAAGAACTAATTAACACGATAAGACGAGATGAGCTTGGAATATTTAAGAATAAGAGAAAACATTTGCCTGGCGGGAAGATTGTAAGAACAAAAAGAAAATTAGCAGAAACTAAAAAGATGTTTGAATATTATAATAAAAAAAGGCAAGAAGGATTAACTAAGAAAGAGATATACAGAGATCTTTCTATGCAATATAAGATCTCGCCATCAGCCATTAAAAAAAGACTGATGAATAACTAATTAATAATTAAGACACCTTAAAACCGTAGGGATTAAGGTGTCTTTTTGTTGTTTTATAATGAAATGGAACAATAAATTAAGAACATATGAATAAAAAAAATAATACTACCACGATTCACTCCGATTTTCTACCGATAATTTCTGGTGTTCAATTACTACCGGAATTCATCCGTTTCGTCACATGGTACGCAACACCACGACAATTTCGCAAACCAAAAACACAGAAAGAATTTGCAGACCTAATCGGAGTTTGCGTTGATATATTGACAGATTGGAAGAGACACCCGGAATTTCAAAAACTTGTCTATCAGACAATGAGTGAGTGGATTAAAGATCGTGTTCCAGATGCAATAGGCGCTCTTTATAAGAAGGTCATTCAAAAAGGCCATTCAAAGGATGTTGAAACATTTCTACGCCTATCTGGCTTAATGGAGTTAATGGAGATCAATAAGGCAAAAAATAAACAAAATTGCTAAAGGTCTTAATTTTAAAAACAAGGATTAAATTTGTAAAACTAAGTTAAAAGTTATGAAATAAAAACCCTTTAATAAGTTACTTAAATTAATTTGTGATCTAAGTTAAAAACGTGAAAAAACTTCAATGGCACAATGAAAAAAGGAAAGTAAAAAATCTAATACCTTATGAAAAAAACCCAAGGAGAATTTCCCCAGAACAGATTGAAAACCTAAAGAAAAGTTTAAAAAAATTTGATTTAGTAGAAATTCCGGCTATCGATACTAATAACAAGGTAATTGCTGGACACCAACGTCTTATGGTTTTGCAACTTCTTGGAAGGGGCGACGAAATGATTGATGTAAGGATACCAAATAGAAAACTAACGGAAAAGGAGTTTAATCAATATTTGCTAATTAGCAATCGTGTCGGGGGCGAATGGGAATGGGAAAAACTTAAAGAGTTTGATATTGAAATGCTTATGAATACAGGTTTTGATGATTCTGACTTATCGAATATTTGGGATGATGTCTTGGAGACAGAAGATGATAATTTTGATGTTGAACGAGAGATTGAGAAGATAAAAAGTACGAATATAAAAATTGGTAATATGTTTAAACTCGGTCAACATGTACTTCTTTGTCATGACGCCACAAATCCTGATGCCGTAAAAACACTAATGGGAAAAACAAGGGCCAATATGATCAATACGGATGTACCGTTTAACATAGGGCTTTCATATCAATCAGGTATTGGCAATAGAAAAAATTACGGAGGCAAGACAAATGACAAAAAAACAGACGAAGAGTATAGGATGTTTCTAAAGAATATTATTGAAAATGGTCTCTCGGTTGCTCATCAGGATTGTCATATATTTATCTGGTCCGATGAGAAAAACATAGGTGTGCTTCAGGAATTATATAAAGAAACTGGAATAGACCAAAAAAGATTATGCATATGGGTAAAAAATAATCAAAATCCGACCCCACAAATTGCCTTCAATAAAGTTGCTGAATTCTGCTTATATGGAACTCGAAAAAAACCTTATTTGTTTAATAGGATTAAAAATTTAAACGAGATAATGAACAAGGAAATAACGACTGGCAATAGACTCGTTGACGACATTGCGGATTTATTTAATATCTGGATAGTGAAACGACTGCCTGGAAATCAGTATCAACATCCTGCTCAAAAACCAGTCACGCTTTATGAAAAAGCCTTAAGAAGATGTTCTAAACCAGGCGATGTTATCTTAGATCTTTGCGCGGGTTCAGGAAGTCTGATGATAGCCTGTGAACAATTAAAAAGAGTGGCCTATTTGGTCGAGATAGAGCCAATATTTTGTCAATTAATCGTGAACAGATATGAACAACTCTCAAAAACAAAAGTTAAAAAGATCAATTAGGCGTGGTGATATCTTCCAAATTGGCGATCACCTACTTGCTTGTGGAGACGCTCGTGATATTAAGCTGGTAGATCGCCTTGTTAATAAGATAAGGATTAAAGTTATTCTTTGTGACGTTCCTTACGCAACAAGAACAGTGGAAAATAAGAACAATTTTAGTCAAATTCGCGTAAATAAAAAAATTCTAAACGATGACATTGTTTCAGAATCCCAGTACACGCAGTTCACCAAAGATTGGTTGGTTCCAGTTATCCCTCATCTTACGAAAAAGAATGCGATTTATATCTTCAACTCTGACAAAATGATTTTTGCGCTTAGGGAAGGTATGGATCAATCCAGGATAAAATTCTCACAACTTCTCATTTGGATTAAGAATCATGCAGTTATAGGAAGAAAGGATTATCTTCTGCAACACGAACTAATAGCTTACGGTTGGTATAGAACGCATGACTTTAAAAAATCTAAGGACCATTCCGTCTTGTACTATCCCAAACCAAATAAAAGCCCATTACATCCAACACAAAAACCAATCGGTTTGCTACGAAGATTAATTTTGAACAGCACTAATATTGGAGATGTTGTTTACGATTGCTTTGCCGGCTCAGGATCGACCGGCGTCGCGGCCGAACAAACCAAAAGGTCGAGCATATTAATTGAACTCGATGAAGAATATTGCCAAACCATCATCAATCGGTTTGAGCGATTATTCGGCATCAGAGCAAAACTTATTCACTATGAAAAAAAATAACGCTAAAAAAATCTTAATCGAGCAACTTAAAAAGATGCCAATCATTCAGGTGGCATGTGAACGGACAAATGTCGCAAGATGTTCATTTTATCGTTGGCGAAAAGAAGATAAAAAATTCGCCAAGGAAACTGATGTAGCTATGGCCGAAGGTGAGGCACTGATTACGGACATGAGCGAAAGCCAGTTGATTTCGCTTGTTCATGACCGTAATTTCCAAGCCATGCAACTGTGGTTGCGCCACCATCACCCTAAATACAACAATAAAATCGAAGTAACAGCATATCTCAAAGAACCAGATGAAAAATTAAGTCCGGAACAAAAAGCTATTGTTAAAAAAGCGCTTCGCTTAGCTTCTTTGTCTAGACCTATTAAAAAACTAAATTAAAAAATCATGAAAAACCTAAACATCAATAAAATCTTAAATGACGATAAGTTAAGAAAAGCCTTAACAAAAAGAAGCCATTTTTGGTTCTTCAATCTATACTTTCCAGACTACGTAGAATTTGAAACGGCAAATTTTCAGAAAGAGATGTTCGCCTTAACTGAAGATGAATCAATTAAGCTCCTCGTCATCATGGCTTTTAGAAATTCAGCTAAATCAACTATTATGACTTTTTCCTATCCAATTTGGGCAATTTTGGGTAAACAACAAAAGAAGTTCATTCTGATTGTTTGCCAAACGCAACAACAAGCACGTCAACACATGTATAATCTAAAAGTTGAGTTTGAACGCAATAAATTCCTCGGAAAAGACCTTGGGCCGTTTGAGGAACCCGATGACGAGTGGCGAGCATTTTCACTTGTGTTGCCGAGATATAATGCTCGAATTACTGCAGTATCATTAGATCAAAAAATTCGTGGTGTTATACATAAACAACATAGGCCAGATCTGATAATTTGTGACGATTTGGAGGATTTATCTTCGGTAAAGAATAGAGAAAATCGAGACAAGGTTGAACAATGGTTTACGGGTAATTTAATACCAGCCGGCAGCGAAAAAACGAAAATAATTCTAATAGGAACCCTGTTACATGAAGATTCTTTCTTAATGAGAATTAGACAAAAAATTGAGAAAGGAAAAATGAAAGGTGTTTTTAAAATTTATCCTCTCGTAGATAACAAAGGAAAAAGCATTTGGCCTGGAAGATTTAAGACAAAGAAAGATATTGAAATATTTAAGCAAACCATTGGCGATGAAACTGCTTGGCAAAGAGAATATTTGCTCCGCATTATTCCTGACGCCTATCAGGTTGTTCATAGAAAATGGATCCAATATTATGACAAGTTACCGAGCCAAGAAAGAAATAGTGGATATAAATATACATGGACTGGTGTTGATCCAGCTATCTCAGAAAAAAATAGCGCAGATTTTACGGCCATGGTTTCGGCTCAAATACACGGTTATGAAGAAAATTTAAAAATTTACATCTTGCCTAATCCAATCAATAAACGAATGACTTTTCCGGCTACAGTAGAGCAAATTAAAAAAATATCAAAAATCCTCGGTAAAGGAATGCCCACTAAAGTTTTTATTGAAAGTGTTGCTTATCAAGCTTCTTTGGAGCAACAATTAAAATACAAAAATTATCCCGTAGAAGGTGTAAAAATATCTGGAGATAAAAGAGAAAGACTCAGTCTTGTTACTCCACTAATTGAAAATGGCACCATTCTCTTTCCGCAACAAGGGGCTGAAGAATTAATTGAACAACTGGTTAATTTTGGAATCGAAAAACATGATGATTTAGTAGATGCATTTACTATGCTTATTTCAAAAATAACAGAAGGCAATTGCCATCGTACAACATTTGAATGGCTTTAGTTGTCAGTTATTTATCAATTTAGCAAGCGATCTGATTTTCCATCAGAAAGACTGCGTTATTGTTTTGCACAAAAAGGGATTTTAGGGTGTTTTAGCTGGAAAAATGGATTAAATCGGGTATAATGAGAACTACAATTGAATGTGCCTAAACTCTATTTAATAGGGCATGGCACAAAAACCCAGTAAGAGATATTAAGCTCGTCGTCAGAGCACTCTTACTGGGTCATAACTCGAAAGAGTTATGGGTAGCCGAAAGGCTATCGCTGATGGCGAGCTTTGTGTTTCTACCACAAGCTGAAGAAATAAAATAATTAAAGGTCGAGATAAAAACTGTAATAAATTTAACTGTTTTTAAAAATTATGCTAAACAAAACTGAAGTAAAATCTAAAGAACCAATCTGGAAAAAGTGGTGGTTCTGGGAAATAATTGCTGTGTTTGTAATAATTATTATCTTAGTTAACCGAGGCGAAAAGAAAGAAATAAAATCAGAGCAACAATTACCACAGAAACAAGCCCAATCACAAGAAACCCTTCCATCTCCACAAGAAGAACAGAAAGAACAAGAGATTCAGGAAAAACCACAAATAAAAATAGTTTTTGATATTCCTTCGTTAATTAAAACAAACATCTCAGAAGTCAAAACTATGTTAGGCAAACCAGTCAGCGAGTATAACCTTTCGGGTATTACTACGGCTACCTACCGAAAAGATGGATACGAGCTTCAAATAGATTATTTAAGCTTAACAGGAGAGGTTGCAGAAATCTTTTTGGCGAAGAACATTAACTCGAGAGACGTGCTTCTTAATGCTGGTAATCTTGATGAGAATAGCTCCTTGTATTCGGTCAAGCTACAATCTTCTCTCCGACCAGATATTGCTCGATATACCGGAGTACATATTTATCGTTGGAAGTAAATAGTTTAATGCAGAATTGATAAAAACAAAAAAACCAGTCACTCTGGATAAAAACAGCGGTCAAATATTAATATATATGGCCTGGATTAAAGAAAACGAAGCTGCACCGGAGGAAGAAGTTAAGGGCTTAATCATTGCTCAGGAACAAGATGAGAAACTGAAATATTCTCTTAAAGCGACTAAAAATATAGAAT
Organism: uncultured Candidatus Saccharibacteria bacterium; assembly: GCA_964398685.1. Lineage (GTDB taxonomy): Bacteria > Patescibacteriota > Minisyncoccia > JBAYJV01 > JBAYJV01 > CAYNNF01. Next base: position 17,216 of record CAYNNF010000012.1, read on the forward strand.
TTATGACTTATTCTGTCAGTTTTAAATTAAATAAAACTATCTAAAATATGAATATATTCACATCAAAAGATTCATTTATATGCACCCAGTGCGGTTTCGTCGGAAATCCAAGAAGAAGGGTTAAGGGAAATATGCTGATTGAATTGATTTTATGGCTATGTTTCATTGTGCCGGGACTAATTTATTCCCTATGGAGATTAACTTCAAGATATTCAACTTGCCCTAATTGCGGGCATTCCACAATGATTCCTATCGACAGCCCAATGGGGCAAAAATTAATAAAAGAAGTCAGTCAATCATCAAAAGTTAAGTAAAATTAAAAGAGTAAAAAACACAAAGTTATTGACGCTTTGTGTTTTTAGTTAGAATTTAGTATATTTTGTCATTAATACTTACCTACAGTTTATCTACTCTAGTAATCTGGATATCCAGCAAGGTTTGCGTCATCCTTTGTATCATATGAAAAATACGACAATACAGAATGTCCCAACCACACCCTCACTAACAGCGGTTGAAACAAATAAAATCAAATATGTGCTTTATTCACGAAAAAGCACTGAATCAGAAGAACGCCAAATTCTCTCTATCGATTCCCAAATTAAAGAAATGCTTCGGATCGCCGAACGCGAAGAACTTGAAATAGTAGAAATTAGAAGAGAAAGTCACTCTGCAAAAACTACTGGGCAACGCCCCGTGTTTAATGGAATCATTAATGACATTAGGTTAGAAAAATTCAACGCTATCATTACATGGGCCCCGGATCGATTAAGTAGAAATGCGGGAGACTTGGGAAAACTCGTGGATCTTATGGATGAAAAGCTTCTTGTGGAAATACGGACATTTGGACAGAAATTCACGAACTCGCCAAATGAAAAGTTTTTACTAATGATTCTTGGTTCTCAAGCAAAGCTTGAAAACGATAACCGTGGAGTGAATGTTAAAAGAGGTCTTCGAACCAGATGCGAAATGGGATTAAGGCCAGGAGTTGCTCCAACGGGATATCTTAACGAAAAGCGAATGGATAGGAAGTGTCACGCCATTGTTGATCCAGACAGAGCTCCAATTATTAAGAAGATGTTTGAGAAAGTAGCGAATGAAAAATGGTCAGGTAGAAAAATATATCACTGGTTAAAATTTGACTTGAATTTCAAGTCCAGGGCAAACAAAAATCTCGCACTCTCAAATATATATCTTCTTCTTCAAAACCCCTTCTATCATGGTATTTTTGAATATCCAAAAGAAAGTGGCAATTGGTATACCGGAAAGCACGAGCCACTTATTACCAAAGAGCTGTTTGACGCAGTTCAAGAACAGTTGAAGCGTGACCATATTGTACGCTCAGAGATGAAAGAATTCGCTTTTACAAAGCTGATGACTTGTGGATTGTGTGGTTCGGGTGTAACAGCCGAAGAAAAATATAAAAGACTCAAGGATGGCACGACTGTTCGTTATGTCTATTACGGTTGCACAAGAAGTCGGGATCTTCATTGTAATGGCGGATATGTCCGAGAAGAAAAACTTATCACCCAGCTTGTTAGCATTATAGATCAAGTAGATATTAATGAGATTGGAATGCGATATAAATTTGAACAAGAAGTAGCGAGACTTAAGAAATTCCAAAAAAACTTCTTCGGACCAGTGAACGAGCTTAAGACAGAATCGAAGAACATCGATCTACGAAACTATGCAAAATATCTCCTCAAGCATGGCAGTATAATCGAAAAACGAGAACTTCTTGCATGCGTCAAGAGTAGGCTTGTGCTCACGAAAAAAGTACTGACATTAGAAAAGAAGCAATCTTCTTAAATATATATATAAAAACACAGCGACGCAAATCGCTGTGTTTTTTTGTTTTCTATCAAGTATTGCGAGTCAAATTAGTTCGTTCGTCCTATTGCCCTCGATTTGGAGAATCTTTCGGAAATCCTTATGGGACGCGGTCTCTCGATAAAAAGTATT
>CAYNNF010000013.1:0-18586 GCA_964398685.1 uncultured Candidatus Saccharibacteria bacterium
AGTTTTAAGCCAACCAGAATCAGCCATAGAGCTTGAGGAATTTAGAAAAATCCTTACTAATCTTAGAAGCAGACTTGCTGAACATAAAGGCGGGAAGGTTATAGAGAATGAATTATTAAGATTATTTGAGTTTTCGGTTGATACCTTTAGTGATTTATCAAGCTTCCAGAAATTTTTATACCTGCTAACTACTCTATCAAAACAAGTACAAAGATTAAAAGACACATATAAAGAAGATATTAACAAGCCGAATTACTTTAAAGAATTTTCTGATAAAGATTTATTTGAACTAAGTAAGTTTATCAAAGAGTACGGAGACCTCAAAAATTTCATTTTTGGTTATTTTTTGAAAGGACGCAAAATAAAGGAATTAGATATTGAATTTAAAAAAGCATTCCCTTTTACAGGTTTTGAACAACCCCACCAAAACCTAAGTCAATTAAAAAAGATTGTTGAGATTTTTAACTTCGCATTGGAATTAAAAAATCAATTACCCAAAGAATTTGTTTCAAAGATAGATTATCTTAAAATAATCCATTGCTTTATATTTGATACAAGAATTCAAAATTTAATTAAAGAGATGGTTGAATTAGGAGAAGATGTTAAATATTTAGCGGAAAATTTAGAAAGGTATCCTAAAACATCAAAAAAGGTAAATCTAAGTTTGTTATCGTTTAAAACCCTATGCGACAATCAATTGACAGAAATACCGAGTTTAGATTTTAATAAATTGATAAGATATATTAACCTTAAACAAAAAGTTATTAAAGATTTCCAGAATGTCCCTCTATTAAATTATGCGAATCAAAAGAAAAATATAGAGAATTTAGTAACGACACAGATGACATATTTATTAGATAAGAGAGTGATAGATTTTTATGAAAAAAGCCGAGCTACGGCGAGAGCATTAAGAGATATTATAAGAAGTAAAAGGAGATTTCCGAAAGATGAGTTTATTAAACTTAAAGAGTCATTCCCTTGTATTTTAGCTGGTATCCGTGATTATGCCGAATATATACCCCTAGAGCCAGAGATATTTGATTTAGTTATTATAGACGAAGCTTCACAAGTTAGTATTGCCCAAGCTTTCCCAGCACTATTAAGAGCTAAAAAAATTGTTATTTTGGGCGATAAAAAGCAGTTTAGCAACATTAAGGCAGCTCAAGCGCGTTCTGATACAAATAGAGAATATCTCAACGACATTGAAGATAATTTCAGGCGTAATGTTTCAGAAGAACAAACGGAATTGGTTAAGCTTGAAAAATTCAATATTAAAACTTCTATTCTGGAGTTTTTTGAATTTATCAGGAATTTTAACATTCAACTATCAAAATATTTTAGGGGCTACAAAGAAATAATTTCTTATTCAGATAAATATTTTTATCAAGAAAGTTTACAAGTAATGAAAATAAGGGGAAAGCCGATTGATGAGGTGCTGAAATTTACGTTCATTAAACACGACGGCAAGCAAGAGGTTATACAAAACGCCAATGCTCCAGAGGTTGAGTTTATAATTTCTGAACTTAAGAAGCTAAAAGAAAAGGACAGCAATTTGAGTGTCGGTATTATTACACCGCACACCAATCAGCAAAAATTGGCGATGGAGATGATCAGCAAACTGCCGGAAAGAGATTATTTTTTTGAAAAACTAAAGTTAAAAATAATGACATTTGATACCTGTCAGGGAGAGGAGAGAGATATCGTTTTTTATTCAATGGTGGCCACTGAAGAATTAGATCGACTATGGGGAGTATTTATCAAAGACTTAAGCAATGTTGATATAGAAGAAGATGGTAGAATCAAAGCACAAAGATTAAATGTCGGGTTTAGCCGCGCCAAAGAATGTATTCACTTTGTATTAAGCAAACCATTAGACCAATATACAGGCTCGATAGGTGAGGCTATTAGACATTATAGCTATACGTTAGAGGAAGCGAAGAAAGAAAGAAATGTAGCTGAAGTTGACCAGAAATCAAAAATGGAACCTGAGGTTATGAACTGGTTTTATCAAACTCAATTTTGGAAAAATAACAAAGACAACATTGAATTCAGGCCCCAATTTGAATTAGGCAAGTATTTAAGACAATTAGACAGAACATATAATCACCCAGGCTATGTGGTTGACTTTCTTTTAATTTATCAAGATGAAACAAATAGGGAGCATAAAATTATAATTGAATATGATGGTTTTCAAGAACATTTTAGAAAAATAGACGAAGTAGATGAATTTAATTATCAATATTATTATTCAGACGAGGATGTCTATCGTCAAAAAGTGCTTGAAAGTTATGGCTATAAATTTCTACGAATTAACAGATTTAATGTTGGCGAAAATCCAATAAAAACGCTTGATGAAAGAATGGCTAGTTTAGTCAAAGAAACCCCGTTAGGTAGCAAATTATTAACTAGTATCCACACAACAATAAAAGGATTACAAAATGGAGAGATGAAAGAATGCCCTAAGTGTAAAAAGATTAGAAAGGTTGAGGAATTTAGAGACGACTCTTTGATCACGGGTTATGGTAGATTTTGTACTTATTGTAAAGGATTTAGTCCTGCTTTAATTTCTATGCCTAAAGAAGAAGCACAAGAACACAAAATTTTTAGCGATAATAAATGTCCTATCTGTGGATCAGGCATGGCCCTGAGGCACGGGAGGTATGGCAAGTTTTATGGTTGTTTAAAATTTCCTTATTGTAGGGGAACTAGACGTTATAATGATTAAATTTGTACATATGAGCATGGAAAAACATGAAAGAGAATTAATTCTAATAATTGAAAGTGATAATTTTTTCAGAAATTTGGTTGTCAAAAGGTTGAGAGAACGAGGTTGTCAAATTTCTGGGGCAGCAGATGGGGATGAGGGATTAGAAAAAATCAAAAATCAAAAACCAGATTTAATTTTTCTAAGCTTAACTTTATCCCGGGGAGAAAGCTTTGAAGTTTTGTCGAGAATTAGAATGGATCCAGCGGCATCTTCTATTCCAGTGATTGTTCTTTCTAATCTTGGTGAATCAGAAGAGGTAGAAGAGGCCTTCAAGTCAGGAGCAAATGATTTTTTAATTAAAGTTAATTCTAGTCCAGAACTATTTTTAAAGAAAATCAAAGAGAATTTAAGATAAATTTATTAAAAGTATAGTTATTTAATTTATATAACAGTGATAGCCACCAATTTATAATATTCAAAATAAGAATAAACAGCAAAAGGTAAAAATAGTGCCAGGCACCATTTATCTATACAATTAGAATTTGGATAATAAAAAAGTGAAAGATAAAGCAAAAGCTTGTTGCATCAAATTTAGGTTTATTCTCCGGTTCTGATTGGGGGATAGAAGAAGAATGGGTAGAATAGTTATAAAATAAATAAAAGTTGTTTATGTCTAAAATTTCTACTACAATTTGGCCAATAGAACCACACACAGAAGCAAAGCATGAAATTTTAAGGAAGTATTTAGATGCTTGGTTGCCTATAATTACAAGATGGAATGGCCGGGTTCTTTATATTGATGGCTTTGCTGGGCCTGGTGAATATATCGGCGGGAAAGACGGTTCGTCGATAATAGCCATAAAGGCAGTTTTAGAACATAAAACAAATATCAAATCGCAAATCAGGATGTTATTCATTGAAGCAGATAAAGATAGATGTGAATATCTAAAACAGAAAATCCGCTCATTTAAAATTCCTTCAAATATAGGGATAGAATGTATCTGTGCGAAGTTTAATGAAACATTAACAGAAATTTTTAAATACATAGACGAACAAAAAACGAGACTTGCCCCTGCTTTTATTTTTATAGATCCCTTTGGATTCACTGGGATACCCCTTACTTTGATAAAAAGAATTATGGAGAATGAGCAATGCGAAGTTTTGATTACCTTTATGTTTGAAGAAATTAACAGATTTATTAACGATAGTAAACTTTGGAATGGTTTAATTGAGACATTTGGAACAGATAAGTGGAAACAGGTAATTTCTGAAAAAGACCCGAAGAAAAGAGTAGAAATATTACACACTATTTATAAGGAGCAGTTAGAAAAGGATGCTGGCATAAAATTTGTTCGTTCGTTTAAGATGGTAAATAAGGCTAATAAAACAGATTACTTTTTATTCTTTGGGACGAATAATATTACTGGGCTTAAGAAAATGAAAGAGGCGATGTGGAGAGTTGATAAAAGCGGTTCATTTCAGTTTTCAGATGCGACTTATAATCCCAATCAGCCGGTATTATTTGAAATGGGGCCTAATTATAATCAACTAAAGCAAATTTTATTAAAAGAATTTAAGAATAAATCGGTAAGTATTACTGAGTTAGAAAATTTTATATTGACACGAACTGTATTTAGAGAAACGCACTATAAAAAATCAATTCTCGTGCCAATGGAGAAATCTCAACCCCCAGAGATTAAGATAAAATGCGAAGGAAAGAGGAGAAAATATACTTTTCCATCGCATTGCATCGCGGAGTTTTTATAATCGTCACAAAAATGGTATAATTTAAATATGAAGACGATACTTCGTAAAACTCTCTTATACCAAAGCGGTGTTGAATACGCCGATTTTTGTATTAATCATATAGAAGGATGTGCGCATGGATGTAGATTCCCTTGCTATGCGATGATGATGGCTAAGAGGTACGGGAAAATAAAAAATTATGAGGATTGGATTAAGCCAAAAATTGTAGGCAATGCCTTAGAATTACTGGATAAAGAAATTCCAAAATATAAGGATAAGATTAAATTTGTTCACCTTTGTTTTTCTACAGATCCTTTTATGTATAAATATCCCGAAGTGGGAGACCTGACATTAAAGATAATCAAGAGATTAAACAAAGATAGTATCCGCTGCGTTGTTCTAACAAAGGGAATTTATCCAAAAGATTTAGTTAATGTAAAAAAATACGGCACGAACAACGAATATGGAATTACTATAGTATCCTTAGACGAAGAATTTAAAAAAAGATTTGAGCCTTATTCTGCCCCTTATAAAGACAGGATTACGTCATTGAAGTATCTGCATAATAAAGGCTTAAAAACATGGATTAGTATGGAGCCGTATCCCACGCCGAATTTAGCAAAACAGGATTTACTAAAAATCTTAGAAAAAGTTTCTTTCGTAGATAAGATTATATTTGGAAAACTGAATTACAACGTTGAATCAAGCCAGTTTTACAATAATAAATCTTTTTATCAGGAATGTGCGGAAACCGTTGTTGAATTTTGTAAAGATAAGGGGATTGAATACCACATAAAATATGGAACTCAGAAGAAAAATAATAAGAAAACGGAGAAGATTTTTGTCAAAAACCGCTCTAAGAATTTGGATTTTGATTATGTGGAGCAGTCGCCCTTATCATTATAGAGCGATTATTCTCCTATGATAAAAAGGAAATTGAAAAAAGAAGAATTCCGAATAACCATTAAAGGATTTCCATTGTCTGAGGAGAAGAAACGAAAATTATTGTATGAGTGTTTTGATATAATTTTAAGTGATAATTCCGAAAAGAAAGTGATTAAGAAATAACTAAATTTTATAAATTTGTTGTGAACAATCCTTATCAAGTGGAGCAGGCATGTGCTCGGTTCAAGCGACCGAGAGGCATCAAAGAGTCGCTTTTTGAGCGGTTTTTTGGTATTATGAAATAATCAATTAACATAAAAATATGCACTGGAAAAAGATTATATTAGTTATTTTAATTATTCTTATGGTTGGTTTTTTGGTTTGGTGGTTCGTTCTAGGACAAAAACCATCTGAGGACAAATCTTTATCTAATAGCGACATAGGCGAAGAGATAGATATGTCTGATTGGAAACTTTATAAAAATCAAGAGCGGGGTTTTGAATTTAAGTATCCAAATAATTGGGAACTTTTTGAATTTCAATCAAAAGTAGAACTCAGAATCGTTGAGGAATCTTATTACTATAATTTTTCAGTAGCTAAAATTGATAATCCAAATAAGTTGAATAGCGAAGAATATTCAAAATTTTGGTTAGAAGAAATGGATAGAACAGTTCCTCAATATCCGGTTTCATATGAAGACGAAAGAAAAATTTTAATAGGAGATCAATCAGCCCATGAATTACATGGAGTATATCTTGGGATAGAGGGAGAACCTACCATTAAAATTATTTTTATTAGTTGGCCCGATAAAGAAGAGGTTTATCAAATCCAATTTCCCATCGATGAACCCCAGACTAGTTCGAAAATTTTAAATCCCAAAGAAAATTATCTTTTAGCAAATTCGGTATTATCTACCTTTAAGATTTTAAAATAAAACAGGCCCCTAATGTCGTTGCTTATATGGAGTGCGTTAAAACCATACATAATCATTAAAATATCACTTCTATGAACACGCAACCCAAGACCCTCATTTTCTTAAGCATCCTATTAATGCTTTCATCTATAGTCCCCAAACTTGTTTTAGCGGATGGAATGATTATCAAACCAGATCCATATTCAGATCGCTGGGACTATGTGGGCGAAAGCAACCAACAGGCCTTTATTAATTATGAGAAGGGATTAGAAAAGATGATTCTAAGCATCGGCATAGAGGAGGCAGACAAGGATGCTATCTGGCTTTTTCCAGTCCCCAGTGAGCCGGATAGAGTAGTCATTGATGTCGTCACTGAATTTCCAAGATTAAACGGAGAAAATATTACCAAGAAGGCGAAATCAAATCTGCTTGAGGTTAAAAAAGTTCTGCCAGCTACTCAAATTTATACGATTCCTTTCATCGATTGGTGGGGGATGGGCACATACGAAGTTTCCGTTGGAGGGGATGCTCCTCCTCCCCTGTCGGCAGGAGGGAGACCATCAATAGAGACGGATGTTATAGTATATGAGCATATAGAGAAGGAAGGCATTATCACTGAAGTGATTACCGCGAAAACAGCTGGCGCTCTATATCAATATTTTCAGGACAAAAATTTAAAAATTAAAGAAGGGACTATTCCTGTTTTAGACTACTATATTGGGAAAGAATTTACCTTTGTTGCCTCATGGATTTCACAAACAGACGTCATAACTCCGAACTTTGGATCAAAACAAAGAGGAATTTTCGTAACTTTCCCAACTCAAAAAATCTATTATCCATTATTTCCCACCAGCGTATATGGAAGCGAATCTATCCCAATTAGCATTAGGATTATTGGGCATGTGTCGCCCAAAATATTTAAAGATATTGAAAGTTATACTAAGATCGAATATTTCATCGATGATTATATTAAGCCCGAATATTATGTCTTTATAGATGATATTCTTGGCCTAGCGGAATGGCCCGAAAATTTTTATAACGGTTCTTCTGAAAATGTTAAATATACAAAAATTGAGATTGAAGCCCCGTCTAAATTTTTTACTGAGGATTTATGGATAATGCCACGTTCACCGATAGGGACTTATTATTCCTTATTTTTTGCTCAGCATCCTTGGGTCAGCGGAACTCTTTTGCTAATTCTAAGTTCTGTTATTGCTGGGATCATAGCGGGGTGGATTGTATTCAAGGATTTAAGAATGAAAAATTGTATTTTAAAGTTAGCATTAGTAGGTTTATCAAATTGTTTGTCGGTTATGGGGGTAGCAATAACAACAATCTTTATTAGAACAAAAGAAAAAGATAAAAACATAGAACCCCTGATTAATAAAATAAAAGAAAAGGGGTATTCCTGGAGGCGCAAAACAGCTATTTTCTTATTGCCGATAGCTGCCCCTCTTTCAATTATTGGCCTTCTTTCGTTTATTTCTCAATTGCAGCTCTTATTTGGCCCTTTTAATTTTCATTTTGAGGATACAGTAATACTTCTTCTTTCAATTACGCCAATTGCCGCCCTAATATTTGCCTTATTAATTAAGAAAATTAAAATAGAAGACAGGCCTTTATTTGCTCAGTTAAAATCAGCTGGTTATTCCTCTTGGACATTTAATCCAAAAGATAGGTTGAAATTTGCGTTTGTGCCCATATTCTCAGTCGTTTTTCTAATTATTTCTTGGCTGATTCTGAAATTGATTGAGATCACGGTGTAGCGTAAATTTCTCTCAGTCTTGGAGATATAGTGAGTGGCAGGGTGGGGTAGATTAAGGAGCAGCCAAGGTTGGTATTTCAAACCACTCTCTTGTGGTCATAAAATAGGTTCGCACATCGTCCGCTTCCCGGAGCAGGCATGTGCTCGGTTCAAGCGACCGAGAGGCCTAATATTTTATTATGGACAGTGAAGAGAAAAAATTAAAGATATACGAAATTTTTAGTAGAAGAATTACCGAAGAAACAAAAGAATTTTACTTAGTGAGTTCATTTTTTTTGGTATTGTTAACGGCTATTTTAGAATTATCTAAGGAAAACCGTTTACTTTGGATTGGTTTTATTGGAGCGATCGTTTGGTTCTTATGTAATTATACTCAGATAATGTGGAAAAGATATTGGCAGGGTAGAAACAGAAAAATCGAGAACCTTATCTTCGTTGATGAATTAAAATCAATCGGAGAGACAGAAAAAAAACAACCAAAACTTCTCTATCTACCCATACATTTAACCTTTATTTTTTCCCTCTTGCCAATATTTTTTATTTTTATTTTTGGCTCTGAATTGAATCTATTTAAACTTGGATTAAACGCCCTTACATCTCTTATTGGAAGTATTTTTATTATATTATTGCTTTACGCAAGTTATCTGTATACGCCATTCTCGCAGAATAACAAGTAGTGATTTCTATGAAGATCTGCGACCAGAAATATCTATGCCATCGCCTAAGGGCGGTTTTTGATTTTGTTAACCACTTAAGCTTAACCAATTTTTTTCCCTCTCAAACTTATACCCGCAATCTCCGCATACCCAAAAATAGCGTATTTTACTTCCAGCAATCAAGCCAACTATTATCAATATAATGCCGAGTAAAGTGGAGACATAAAATGTGGCCGCAAATCCTATGCCCATTATAATGAATCCTATCATTCCCGAGGATTTTCTTGATTTATACATTACGCCTCCACATTTTTCACATTTTAATTCTTTGATTTTTTTAGCCATAATTGAACTATATTAATTGTTAAGTTTATTGGCCCATAACACAAAGCTCGCCGCCAGCGATGGCCTTACGGCCACCCATGCCAGTTTCCCGACATGACCCTCGCAGGTGCTCTGACGACGAGCTTGATACCTACGAGGGATTTTATGCCATGCCCCATAGAAATATAGGGTTTAGGCAACGCATTAAATTGTTAAGTTCATTATACTCCTTTTTCCTTACTTTTCCAGATAAACCTTCTTGTTTTTCATTATCAGCTTGCTTCTCAAACAGGATAGGAGCTCTCGTTTTTCGTAGACGGTTCCGTCTTTCAGAATATATTTAGCATAGTTTTTGATATCTATTTCCTTTTGACTCTCTCCTCCTTTTTTTGATATGCCTAAAATACCTTGTCTGAATTTGTAATACCGTTCCACCTCCTTTTCTATTATTTCTTTCATTCCGATTTTGTCTAAGTTAATCTTATCAATAATATTTAACAGCTGGTTTATCAGTTCCTCTTCTTTTAAATAGCCGCATTTACAATAATGATCCTTGCTTTTACTGCAACCGTAATATACATGTCTATTTACGCCCCCATCCTTCAATTTTCTGAACTTCTCATCAGCAGTAATGCCTGAACCGCAGAGTCCGCATTTTATCAGCTTAGTGAAAGCAAATTCCTTACTCTCTGACCTTACAATTCTATCTCTATTCAGTCGTTCCTGAACCTTATCAAACAGTTCCTTTGAGATTAAGGGCTGGTGTTTGCCGGTATACCAGTTTCCGCTGCCCTTAGGATATTCAAAGGCCCCATAGTAGAAACTGTTCCTTAAGATTATATAGATATTGCTCAAGCTGAGATACTTGTCAGTCTTGGTTTCAAAGTTAATGCTTTTTAACCATTTATATAATCCTCGTCCACTGCATTGCTCGTAGGCAGTTTTTTCAAACATCTGCTTTATTATCGGAGACCTTTTAGGATCCACTATGACATAACCCTTTCTATCTATCCTTTTTTCATTGAAATAACCAGTTGGAGCCGTGCTCAGCCATAATCCCATTTCCGCCCTGGTTCTCAGCCCTCTTTTCACACTTTCACTTTTATTATCGTTTTCAAGCTTTGCCTGGCTTCCTAAAATCATCAGAAGAAACTTTTCATTAGGAGAATTGGTAAACCTTTGTCCATATGTTCTTATCTCACAGAGCCGTTTTTGGTCCATTAAATCCACCAATGACCCCAGATCGCCAGCGTTCCTGCTTAAGCGGTCCGGAGCCCATGTTAAAATGGCATTAAACTTTCCGCTTCTTATATCCTCAACTATTCCATTAAACACCGGTCTTTGACTAACCGCTTTTGCCGAGTGACTTTCCTTCCTTATTTCAACCACATCAATCTTTTCTCTTTCTGCTATTTGGAGCATCTCTTTTATTTGGGAATCAATAGAAAGGGCTTGCAATTCGTCGGCTTCTGTCGATTTCCTGGCATAGAGGCAGTAACGAAGCGGGGGACTGGAAACGATGGCCTGCGAACCATTATCCTGGATTGCTGTTGCTTGTTCCATAGTCGTAAAGATGTTTTTAATGTTTATCTTCGACCTTTAGAACAAGGATGCCGCAACCCCGCTAGTGAGTCCAGTCCCCATCAGTTGGTAAGTTGTTGGTAAATAAATGTTTACCAGACTTCTACTTCTGCTACTGGTTGGTTACAGTATGCGATGAATTGGTTGGCTACGAGTGAAAAAGCATCAGCCAGATCATTATATTTTTCCACACCAAAACCTATCAGTTGAAGTATAAGATCCTCGGCATCTTTTCTGGGGAACAGGATGAGCCCCTCTTGTATTGCCGCAGTAGTAAGCGCAAGTCGCTCGCGTTTATCCCCGCGAGGAGGAACACCCTTGACCTCGATCCCCAAGCTCTGACATTGCTGAATAATGGCTTCTTGGTAAGCGACCTTTTCGACGAATATCGTCGGGTCATTATACTTCTCCGTATTTGCCACGAGAGTTTTAATCTGCCTTACCTGATCCGGGAACCCTACAATTTCATTAAAAGGAAAGGGCAGAACATAGGCCTTATATCCTTCCCCGTCTTCGTAAATTTTCATTGCAACCATGGCGGTTCGGCATGCAGTATCCTTTTCCGATATTGCCAGATCTACACCAATGTAGGTCTGAATAAAATCCTTATCGTCCGGAAGGTCTTCATCGTAGTCATAATCGTGGATCCATTCCGGATGAACTACTCTTCCGCTATCCGAAACAATGCGGAGCAGATATTCGCGTTGCCAGGCAATTTCGTTACCCACTCTTTTCTTTTCCTTTTCTACATCCTCTTGTGTGGGGTATTTGCCCGGCCAGGCGATTGCCCCCTTTTCGTCAAATAATGGGTATGCCTTAAATAGTCCATCGGTTCGCTCCTCTTCTACGTCCTGTTTTAGGCGCATAAGGAGTGAGTCCTCATGCAGAAGATTCCCGACAATGATAAGCCGGGTATTCCTGTCTCCGGCCGGAATCACTTCTCCAGTAAGCCACTGATAGGTCTTTTGTCTGCTTTCCCTCGTCTTGGTGGAAGCAATATCTTCCACATCATCTCCGATGATAAGGTCGGGGCGATACTGATTATGCCGTAATCCCCGGATGCTTTGTTCGGTTGAGGCAACAGTAATGCGGGCATTCAATTTCGAGAAAACCAGTGAGGACGAACCCCATTCATCGCTCTCTTCCTGGAAAGGTCCGAGATCGTTTTTTAAAATTTGATTTCCCTCGAGTTCTCTCCTCATATTCATCATATGCTGTTTTGCTTGGCTTCTCGTTTGGCAGAGAATTAGGACAAATTTTTTCTGCTGTTCCCCGAGAATGGCCCAAATCGGATAGGCGGTGGTAAGGATGGTGGATTTTCCGGATCCCCTGAAGGCAATCAGGAAAAGGTTTTTATCCTTTTCACACTCTATTAGATCGAACATTTCGCGATGAAACGGAGCCGTTTTGTACTTCACATAATGAGCGAAGTAGAAGTGGAAGAAGATAAAGAAACTTTGTCTGGAAACCGCGATACGAACCTTACGATCTCTTATCATCTTTTCTACAAAATCCGTGGGTAAGTGATCACAATTGTACTTGTTTAGAAGCTCTTGATAATTTAATTGATTCATATATTTAAAAATTTAATTTTTTTTCAAACGATTAATTGTTTTCTTTCGACCTTTCTTCGGGAACTAATGATGCAAGACGCAGGGCTTCCCGAACCACTGCTTCTTGCTCCGGCGTCAATTCATCCTGGGGAGATTGAAACGTAGCCGTCACCTCAACCTTATTACTATATTTTGGATGGTGGTGTCTTAACCAAAGTTGTAGGGCTTGAAAATTGCGATTACGGATAAGCGAAATTAATTGGCTTTCGCTCATGTCCGTAATCAATGCTTCACCTTCGGTAATCGAATCATCACTGGCTTTAGCGAATTTTTTATCTTCGTCTCGCCAACGATAATAACTGGCCCGGCTGACACCTGTTTTCTTACAGGCAAACTGAATAATGGGCATTTCTTTCAATTGTTGGATAATCGCATCTTTTAATTTGTCTTTCTTCATATTTTTTTCGGCTTCTTGCCGGTTAATCTTTCCCACCTTTTTAAGATAACCTGTGTGTAGACAGGTGATTTTTCCATGAGATAGCATCGACGTTGCATCTTTATGGCCGCTATCAGAGTAGATCCGCTTCCTCCAAAGGGCTCAACGATAAGATCGCCTCGCTTGGTTAAGACCTTTATATAAGGCACAAGAATCTCTATTGGCTTAGTTCCAAAAATAATTCCTTGGCCGGATGACTTTTCATCTGCAGCGTTAAATTCAATGAAGTCAGTTGGACAGATTCTTCTCCCTTTTTGATAACCTTCCCAATGGGGCTTGCCAGAAGTTGCGTATAAGGCAGCTTCGTATTCGTTTTGCAGGAATTCATTTGATTCCGGTTCCATGTTAAGAGGAACATTACCCTTGGTGCCAACCAAAGCAATATCATGCTTATTAAAGAATTTGTATTTGGCAGCAAATCCCTGCACGCGATTGGGTAAGTGCCAGATAATGGTATTGCGATATCTCCAGTGTTTTTCCAGTTCGTTCCATATAGTGCGAAGGTTTTTCGGATTTTCAAAAACGATAATTGAAAAGTCCGGTTTTTGTATTTTGGCGACATTGGTCATCCATTTCTGGGTAAAATCAGGCGACAGTTCGTCGGTTTCAAGATACCTGCGGTCACGTTTTAAACCGAATCCTTCGGTTGCCTTACCACGTCTTTTTTTGCCACGGAGATAATCTAAAAGATAGGGCGGATCGGTTAGGCAGAAATCGGCTTTCCCTCCGTTCATAAGCGAAAGTATGTCTTTTCCAATTGTGCTATCACCACATTTGACTCTGTTATCGTCCATCTCGTAAATATCTCCTTTTTTAACAGTTATTTTTTTGATATCCAGTTTGGCCAGTTCTTTTGCCAAATCGAATTCTTCCGGCGTTTCATCAATTCCGAAGATCTCGTCTAACTCTTCGCTGCAAAATCCCACATCACTTAAGAAATTCTCGTCAAAATTAGCCAATAAATCCCAATCCCAGTCGCCAGTATTCTTATTAAGTCGGATATTCAATTCTTTTTCCTTTTCAATATCCGAAATGTTCAGATAGACCACGGGCATTTCTTTCATGTTTAATTCTTTCGCCGCCCTTAATCGCATATGTCCACCAATGACCACATTTTTGCGGCTTGGTGTTGAGTTGACGATGATCGGGTCCACTATTCGAAACCGCCGGATACTCTCTTTTATCTGTTCCATCGCATCCTTGCTTATCTGGCGCGGATTATATTCCGCGGGGACAAGGTCATTGATTGGAACATAGACAATATTAAGTTTTAACTTATTAATTTTATTATCTGATTCCATATTTTTGTTTAGATTAATTTTAATTATTCGACTTACTACGATTATTTTGGGTTTACATATTTTTGCCTTAGTTTAATTTTTATATTTTCAAAACAAAAACGGACAGCTTTATGCTGTCCTCTTTCATCAACACAACGAGGCTACAACACAAAGCTTAGCTTTATGTAATAGAATCTCATTGTATTGAGGAATCTTCGGCTCAATCGTTAACTAGATCCATTGTATTGGCTCTTACTTCATTCCGTTGCCCGGGTAGGGCTTGATTGTTAATATCTTCACTAACCTTATTTTATTTTAGCAATAGATATCATTATGTCAAGGGGGTTTACTTATTAATTTTAATGTTGTAAACTTATAGTAGGTTTAATCTATTATATATCAGATTATGAATAAGAATAAATTACCAGAAATTTTAACGATGAAGCAGGTTTGTGAGTTATTAAATGTTCATCCCAACACTTTGAGAAATTGGGATAATAATGGCGTGCTTAAAGCTATTCGTTTCGGGAATAGAAAAGACAGGAGATATAAAAAAGAAGATATATTGAAATTGATTAAGTATAAAAAATAAATATGTCCATTTTTTTACAAAGATATTTAGCCGAAAAAATAAGTTTGCAAAAAATGGCCGGCTCTTTGAGTCGATTATCTTCTGTCTTAGCCAAATCAACAATTGATCTTAACCCGTACCAAATTCATGCGTCTCTTTATGCGTTTAACAGTCCGCTTTCCCGCGGCGCTATTTTAGCTGATGAAGTTGGTTTAGGTAAAACAATAGAGGCCGGAATTATTATATCCCAATTATGGGCTGAGGGAAAAAGAAAAATTTTGGTTATAACCCCTGCATCTCTTAGAAAACAGTGGCAAGACGAATTGCTTTCAAAGTTTGGCATCGAATCAGAAGTTTGGGATGGCCCCTCTTTTAATGCACGAATAAATAGTGGTGATAATGTCCCATTTACTTATGACGGAGTTTTTATTGTCTCTTATCATTTTGTTTATACTCACCTTGGTTTGATTGAAAAACAACCGTGGAATGTTGTTGTTATTGATGAAGCACATCGTTTTAGGCGAGTATTTAAAGGAAGGGATGCCTCAAAGATGGCATACGATATTCGGGAAATCATAAAAGACAAGCCAAAAGTTTTATTAACAGCAACGCCTCTACAGAATAACCTTGAAGAATTATACGGGATAGCGAGTTTTATAGATGACAAACTTCTTGGATCTCCTTATAGTTTTAAAACAAAATTTATACAACCGATTAAAGATCAGTCGGGGTTTGCTATGTTGAGATTAGAAGAGTTGCGAAAATTAATTCACGGAGAAGAAAACGATGATCCGTTGTCTATTTCGGGAATAATTACTCGGACTTTGCGAAAACAGGTTTTGGAGTATGTGCAATTTACCGATAGAATATCAATCACATTTGATTTTACTCCTACCGACGAGGAGGTTGAATTATATGAAAAAGTTTCCGCCTATCTCCAGCGCCCCGATGTGGCCGCTATTAGGGCAACACAAAGGAATTTAATGGTTCTTGTCTATAGAAAATTATTGGCGAGCTCATCATTTGCTATCGCTGGTACCCTGAAGAAGTTGAGCGAAAATCTAAAGAATGAATTAAAACTGCGGGAAAAAGAGACATCGGCCACAGAGTTAAATCCGGAATCAATAACCGACGAAGGACTATTGGAAGAATTTGAAGAGCCTGAATTAGAGGGGATAGAACAAAGCCAGAAAAAGGAAAAACAGCGCGTTGATGATGCTTTCAGCGATGAGGATATAAAAAAGGAAATAGCAGAATTAGAAGAATACTATTCGTTAGCGACTCAAATCAAGGAGAACACAAAAGGGAAAGCGCTTATTAGCGCCTTGCTTCAACTTTTTAAACAAGCAAAGGAAAAGAAATGGCCCGAAAAAGCAGTTGTATTTACAGAGTCAACTCGCACACAAGAATATTTGTCAAAACTCCTTGAAAAAGCAGGGATTACCTTTACCAAGTTCAATGGTTCAAATAATTCGCCCGAAGCAAGAGATGCTTTTAATCGATGGAAAAAAGAATTTCCAGAAAGCGCCAGTCAGGGTTCTTTTAACGCGAATGTGCGCCAGGCATTAATACATGATTTTAAGAAAAACAGCAAGATTTTTCTTACGACTGAAGCCGGGGCAGAGGGTTTAAATCTTCAGTTTTGTAATATTGCTATTAACTACGATTTACCTTGGAATCCTCAAAGAGTGGAGCAAAGAATTGGCCGTTGTCATCGTTATGGGCAGAAATATCAGGTAGTAGTTGCGAATTTTTTAAACACCAAAAATTATGCAGATAAAAGAGTTTTAGAATTGTTGGGAGAAAAACTTAGTTTGTTCAATGGACTTTTTGGTAGTTCTGATGAAATTTTGGGTGCTTTGGAATCCGGTCTTGATTTTGAAAAAAGGATCCTTGAAATCTACCAAAGTTGTCGTAGTCCTGAAGAATATGATAGCGCATTTACTGAACTACAGGAGAGCCTCAAAGATGTTACTTCTAAAACTACTTTGCAATATCGAAATTTGTTGTTGGAGAGTACGGACCAAGCTGTTGCCGCTTTATTCAAAAAAACTGAAGTAGAGACGAAGCAAGCGATTTCAGATTTTGACAAAGATTTACTGAATCTTTGTAAATTATCGTTGGGCAAAAAGATTAAACCAACTGATGACGAAGCAGTATTTATTATAGATAATTATAAATTTCCTGTTGCCTTTCGTGAGCTTCGCGATGATGAAGAGGGAAAAATATCTCGCGCATATAAAGATCATCCAATCATCCGTCAAATTATTGACGATAATTTGAAATTACAAACTAGACCGATACCATCTGTAATTTTTAAACTTTCGAAACACGGTAGTAAAATTTCCCAGTTAAATGATGCAAGAGGGAAAGAAGGGTTTGTATTCCTCTGGAAATTAAAAATAGTTGGAGTAGAAACAGAAGAAATTTTGGTGCCACTGGTGTTTATTAAAAAAACAGGGGGCGATCCTGATGTGTTAGAAGTTGCCGTTGCGAACGAATTACTTGATGTAGAAAATGAAAGTACTGATAAAACACTTAAAGATTCGCCAATCAAAAAAGAGTTATTACTCAAAACTTGGGAGAAATGGAAGAAGCCAGTTATAGAAAGGTATCAAAAAAGAAATGAGCGTCTTTTTGATAGAGAGACAGATAGAATAAATCGTTATTATGATGATTATGCGCTTCGCGTTGAAGACAGAATGAAGAAGTTGGAAAATGAACAAAAAGATGTAAATCGCAAAAGAGATAATTCGTCTGATCTAGAAGAAAGAAGAAAATTATTTAAGCGTATTCAGGATATTAATATCGCATTGGATAAATTAAGGATTCAACAATTAAAGTTAAAGCAGGAAGGAGCAAGGTTGCGGAAAAAAGAGTCAGAAAATCTTTGGAAAACCTTGGAGCCAAAAATTTCTGAAGAAATGATTGCGATAACCCATTTCACTATTCAATAGTATGGCAAAAGGAATAAAGCAAAAAAAACAAGATTTAGGAATTTTCTACACAGATCAGAGAATCGCGGATTTTGTTTTTGATATTTTAGAAATTTGGAAAGAAAAAGAGGAAAAAGAAACTGGTCGGTGGGAGTCGCGAAAACATTTCCCATCAGTTATTGATCCGGCTGTTGGCGAGGGAGTATTTTTGAAAACCGCAGTGGAAAGTGGATTTACTAAGACAGACTGGATATTCGGTATAGATATTGATGGGGATGTTGTTAAGAAATGGAAAAACATTAATTTATTGAAGGAATTTGGTGGCAAGGAAAGTGATTTAGAAGCCCATTTTTTTCACCAGAATGGATTGGATAGAATTCATTGGGAACAGCACACGGAAAAATATAGGTACAAATTAAAGCAAAAGGACATAGAAGATCAGCAGTTTAATTTAGTGGTAGGGAATCCGCCATACGGAGGATTGGGTATATACGAAGAAATGAAAATGCTTTCTGAGTCGGTTTTGTCCGCAAGGAAAGTGCAGAAGGTATACACCCAAAAGTTGGACACTCTATTTGGAGAAGAGGAAGAGAGGGTATCTAAAATTACAACTACTGAACATGTTAAGCTGCCCCTATCGCAGGTTAAAATTTTTGAATTAAAAGAACTTTCCAAAAGCTTAATAAACTTGGAAATATGGAAAGACAAAAAATATTTACCGCAAAGAATTAATCATAATTTGAACATCAATGGAATAGACATAAACTTAAAAGATATTTTGACTTTAAAAGAGATAGAAAGATTGAAATCTTATCCCGTAGAAATTTTATTTATTGAACGTTTTATCCAGCTTGCAAAACCTGGCGGGTGGATTGCTATTATTATTCCAGACGGCATTTTAACTAATTCCAATTCCCATTATGTGCGGGAGTTCGTTAGTGAGAAAGCGAAGGTGGAGGCGATTATTTCTTTACCTCGCGATGCTTTCAAAAACGTCGGCACAAGTGCTAAAACAAGCATTTTGTTTTTGCAAAAATATAAAAACCAAGAGAAGAAGCAGAAAGATTATCCGATCTTTCTCGCCTCAGTCGATTCTCTTATTGAGAAAAGTTTTAATTCAGTTAGAGATAATTATAAAAATTATTACAATAAAATTATGGGTAATAAAAATTT
>CAYNNF010000014.1:0-6496 GCA_964398685.1 uncultured Candidatus Saccharibacteria bacterium
CCGTCAGGCTTTCGCCCATTGCGGAAGATTCTCGACTGCAGCCTCCCGTAGGAGTCCGGCCAGTGTCTCAGTGCCGATGTTGGGGGCCGTGCTCTCACACCCCCTACCCGTCATTGCCTTGGTAAGCCATTACCTTACCAACAAGCTGATAGGACGCAGACCAATCATCAAGCAGATTTCTCTTTTACCCCGGTAAAACCGGGGACCATTGAGTATTACCTACTCTTTCGAGTAGTTATTCTCATCTTGACGGTATGTATCTACGCGTTACTAACCCGTTTGCCACTCCCCGATAAAACCGGGGCGTTCGACTTGCATGCCTTATCCACGCTGCCAGCGTTCATCCTGAGCCAGGATCAAACTCTCAAAAAATAAATTTCTAAATTTTAAATTTCAAAGAAAAACAAAAAATAGAAACAGGAATCTGTCCTCATTCTTTCTGAAAAACAGAAAGAGCGAGGCGCTCCATTTTATTACTGCTCAACATCGCAAATGTTCAGTCTCGCAGATAAAATGGGCATCGGGATAACTCTAAAAAATTGGTTATCTATATGATTTTTAAAGTACAAAAAACACATTTCGCATATCTCTACCCTGCTATTAAATCAGATTTTATAAATTTCTTTTTTATCTTACTTTACTATTTTAATCACAAAAATTAAAATGTCAAGTTTCAAGATTTTATTTCACTTTGACCATTCTTAATCTTTTAAGGTTTTCTCTATATAATGCGCTAAAATAAAGATATCCTCTTCTCTGAAGAGCTTTCCTATAATTTGAATAGCCGTAGGCAGACCGTTGATCTTGCCAGACGGCAAACTGATAGCAGGCAAACCTGCGAGACTGGAAGGAGAAGTAAAAATATCAGTAAGATACATATCAACAGGATTTGTTTTTTCTCCAAATTTAAAAGGCAGAGATGGCGCAACCGGAGCGAGCAAAACATCTACTTGTTTAAAGACTTCTTCAAATTCTTTCTTGATAAGCTCTCTTATTTCCTGAGCCTTGGTATAATAAGCATCATAATAACCAGAGGAAAGAACATAGGTTCCTAACATTATTCGCCGCTTCACTTCAGGACCAAACCCATCTTTACGAGAATTAAGATAAGTATTCAAAATATTTGTTTCTTTTTTAGCGCGAACAGAAAGACCATAGCGCATGCCGTCATATCTTGCTAAATTAGCAGAAACCTCTGCGGGCATAATGATATAATAAGCCGCCAGAGCATATTCAGTAAGAGGCAAGCTCACTGTCTGAACATTAAATCCTCGGTTCACTAATTTATTTATTATTTTTTCTATTCTCTGCCGAATACCAGGATCAACCTCTTTGGGAAAGTACTCTTTAGGGATGCCTATTTTAAGTTTTTTGGGGTCTCGACCGAAAAGTTGTTCATGGCTCAAGACATCATAATCCTCAAAGGATGTTGAATCTAAATCATCTCTACCGCTAATTGCGTCAAAAACTAACGCCGTTTCTTTAACGGTTTTAGCCATAGGCCCGATAACATCTAAGGATGATGCCATAGCTATTAACCCTGAACGACTTACGCTTCTATAAGTGGGCTTAAGCCCGACAACACCGCAGAAAGCCGCTGGCAACCTCACCGAACCATTAGTCTCTGATCCTAAGGAAAAAAGACATTCCCCCGCTGCTACGGCCGCAGCTGACCCGCCAGAAGATCCTCCGGGAACTCTTTTTAAATCATGGGGATTTTTAGTTGGATAAAAAGCTGAATGTTCGGTTGATGATCCCATGGCAAATTCATCTAAATTAGTTTTTCCCATTATTACAACAGGTCCTTTTTCTTTTAGTTTTTTAATGACCGTAGCGTCATATGAAGCGCGATAATTCGCTAAAATTTTGGAACCAGCTGTGGTTATGTCGTTTTTAATCAATATATTGTCTTTAATTGCGGCAGGCACTCCAGTAAGAATATTTGCTTTATCTTGCTTGGTAAAATTTTCTTCCGCTTTTTTCGCTTGAGCGATAACTTTTTTTCTATTAACGGAAAGAAAGGCCTTAATTTTTTTATCTTTTTTCGCGATCCTTGAAAGAAAATAATTAGCCACTTCTACGGGCGAAGCTTTCTTTTCCTTAAATAATCTATGAAGGTCAAATATTGTTAACGATTCAAAATTCATTTTTATTTAAAAACAGGCGGCACTTTAAAAAAATTATCTTTTCTGTCAGGCGCTTCTCTTAAAAAATTCTTCTTTTTATGATTGGGCTTCCCCGCGCTAAATTTGTCTTTTCTAAAAATATTAAAAATCTTTTTAGCCGCAACATTTTCCTTTTCCTTGGTTTTTACTGTTTTTAATCGGTCAACATAATTTAAAATTTCTCCCAAGTCTTCTTGAAATGAATTAATTTCTTTATCATTTATGCTTAAGCGCGCCAAGTGAGCAATGTGTTTTACTTCTTCTTTTGAAATAGCCATAGAAAAAATTATATTTTTTATTCTTCCGTCAAAAACTGAAAGTTTTTATTCTTCCGTCAAAAACTGAAAGTTTTTATTCTTCCGTCAAAAACTGAAAGTTTTTATTCTTATTTAACAAGTTTCAGAAACTCTTTTTCATTTATTATTGCAATTCCTAACTTTACGGCTTGACTATATTTTGATCCCGGATTTTTCCCCGTTACCAAGAAGTTTGTTCTTTTGCTTACTAATTCTGATGTTTTACCGCCCAAGTCAATAACAACTTTTTTGGCATCGTCTCGCGCCATAGAATCAAGACTGCCCGTAAAAACAAAGGTCTTTTCTTGTAGGATTGTTTTCTTCTTCTTTTCCGAAATAATTTTTATGCCATTTCTTTTAAGATCAGCCATCATTTTTAGGTTAACTTTATTTTGGAAGAAGTCAACTAAGCTTTCAGCCACTTTTGGTCCTATTCCTTTAATTGTTTCTATCTCTTCTTTTTTGAGGGTAGAAAAAATTTTAAGAATTTTATCAATAGAATCAAAATTTCCGTATTTTCCGCAAAGGCCCTGTTCTAACAATAAAACCATTTCATTGCCTAAGTGTTTAATGCCTAAGGCGGTAAAAAATTTATGAAAATTAATTTTCTTGCTGTGATTGATCGCTTGGATCAAATTTAACGCTGATTTTTCGGCAAACCTTTCTATGGGTTCAAGATCGCTTTTCTCTAATTTAAATATATCCGCAGGAGTAGAGATTAATTCTCCGTCTATCAATTGGTCAATAATTTTTGGCCCCATGCCATCAATATCAAACCCGCTTTTAGAGATAAAGTAATGAAGCTTGCGCCTGCTCAAATCTCCGCAATGCTTGTTGGAACAATAATAGTTGACTTCTTTAACGGATTTTACAATTTTAGAACCGCAACTGGGACATTTGAGCGGAAATTTAAAAGAATAGCCGTTCTTCGGTCTTAAGTTTCTAAGAATTTTTTTAACTTGCGGAATAATATCTCCCGCTTTATGAATAATTGCTGTATCGCCTATTCTTATATCTAATCTTTTTATTTCATCCATATTATGCAAACTTGCGCGCGAGACCATTGTTCCGGCAATTTTAATAGGATTAAAAATGGCAATTGGAGTAATCTTGCCGGTCCTGCCTACGCTTAATCTAATATCCTTAATAACCGCCGTTGCTTCTTCTCCTGGATATTTAAGGGCTAATGCCCAGCGAGGAGATTTTCCCCTAAAACCAAGAGCTAATTGGTATTGCCTTAAATTAACTTTTACCACTAATCCGTCAATCCAGTAATCTTCCTTTTCTTTTTTCTTTGGCCAGTCCTTCCATATTTCAATAACTTCGTTTATATTTTTTGTTAAAACAACATGTCCGTTAACTTTAAATCCTAATTGTTTTAATTTTTGCAGTTCTTCAAATTGGTTTCGGGGAACATTATTTTCGGGCCAGGAAATATCATAAGCAAAAAAGTCCAAATGCCTTTTTCGGGTTATTGCCGGATTAAGCTGGCGAATGGCGCCCGCAGAAGCATTTCTTGGATTAGCCAATAAGGTTTCTCCATTTTTCTCTCTAATTCTATTAATTTCTTGAAAAACCGTTTTTCTTATAAAAATTTCGCCTTCCACCACAAGACTGAGCTTCTCTTTCAGTCTTAACGGGATTGCTTCAATAGTTCTAATATTATTAGTAATATCCTCTCCGATCTGTCCATCTCCTCTGGTCGCTCCTGTTTTCAACAATCCTTGCTCATAGGTCAAGACAATGTGAATTCCATCTATTTTAATCTCGGTGCAATAAGAAATAGAGGGAAAATTTTCACCTGTTTTTTGCAAAAGCCATTTTTTTATTCTTTGATCCCAATCTTTTATTTCTTGAGCAGAAAAAGCGTCTTCAAGAGACCATTGTCTTATTTTATGTTTTGTTTTTACAAATTTTTCTAAAACTTTGCCTCCGATTCTTTGCGTTGGTGAATTAGCCGTAATAAACTCTGGATATTTTTCTTCTAATTTTAAAAGCTCATGTTTGAGCGAATCAAGGGCGGCATCCGAAATTTCTTGTTTATCTAAAACATGGTAAAGGTGGCGATGATACTCAATTTCTTCTCTTAATTTTATTATTCTTTTTTTGTCCTTTTGCTTACGCTTAAATGAAATCATATGCTGGGTTTCTTTGTATAAAGATTAACCTCAATACTCCTTTCTATTGTTTGAAATGAACCGACAGAACGCAAAACTATATATTCTGTACTGGTACCAACGACTACCGGAGTACTGCTTCCATAAGGCACAATAACATGATATGAGGCGCCATTATCAATTGTTTTTAAAGGAATAAAACATCCTGTGGTTGTGCATGTTTCCGGCACAACGGCTGTCTCTTGGTAAATATGATAAAGTGCTCTTTCAATGCCAGCGTCAGCGGCAAAAAGCGCTTTTGTTGAAGCGCTTTCTCTAATGCCAAACTTTAATTCCCTCAACTGAATTTTCATAATTATTGTGCCTAAAACAAAAATAAATCCCAAAAGCATAATTGCCAAAAAAAGCGCGGCTCCTTCTTGGTTTTTATAAATATGTTTTAACTTTTTTAAATGGCTTGGCATGATGAACTTTTGTCTAAACAACGTTGCGACAAAGTAGTTTGAATATTGATGCTTGGTAATTCCTGATTTTTCGCTTTGGGCGGTTTAAGTTTCATTATAATAGTTACCTGCGGTTGGCGATCATCTAATCCGTCATCCGCGCCTTTTATATCAAATTTGAAAACTTCCACCGTTACGTTGGATGAATCTAAAAAAGAATCTGTTGCCGGATCTTCTCCAATTCTTTCAACGATCCGATTATCAATTGAAAGAGAATATTCAACTATACCACGACGAGGATGATCCAGCTTAATCTCGCTTGAATCGCTGTCCGAAGGTGTTCTAATCACGCTTACTCTAACCGCCTTAGCAATTCTTTGCAAAATAAATCGTCCATTATCTAACACGACTTGATTGCTTGCCGTAATTGCTTCCGCCCTTATCATATCTAAGGTGATATTAGTAATAATACCGATGACTGTAGAAAAAATAGTAATAGAAACCAAAATCTCAATTAAGGTCAAACCAAGAATAAAATTTGAAATCTTACATTTAGAATTTAGCATTGAAATTTTGTATAAATTTATTGTAAATTCGTGTTAATTTGTTAGTAATTCGTGTTAATTCGGACTTAGTACCATGAATAAATATAATCTTCTGATTGAGTTGTTTGATTCTTCCCTTTTTCCTGCCAGCTAACCGTTACTTCTATTTTGATGCAATCATCTGGATTGCTTATTTCTGAACAAAGCCCTCCTCCTCTCGTTAGATTGACCCATCGTTTAAAGATAGAATCATTTCCTAAAGTATATTGATATTTATCATCGTCAATTTTTAAACAAGTATTATCGTCTTCGTCTAAAGGTTTTTTATTATTAATATCCACTTCGCAATTAATAGAATTGACCAGACAGTCATTTTTATTTAAGTGCCCATTATCAACAACAGTATTCCAATCATTATCGACATCATAAACATAAACAGAATCTCTCATATTTCTTACTATTTCTATTCCTTCTTGAACTAAATTTGCCGCGATTAAACGATTAATACTTGATGTTGTGGCGCCAATCCCAACCCTCACTACGCTAAAAACGCTAAAAAAACCTGTGGTAACAATAAAAATAGCAAATAGTGTCTCTAATAATGTAAAGGCGTTACAAGAGGTATTATTTTTATTGTTTTTTATGGTCATATCATAAAAGAAACTATTCTATCTCTATGTTCCCTCCCAGGTACACTTTAATAGATTTCCTATAATTTATACAGTCGCTGCGCAAACACAGAATTATCTCAGCAGTTGGCGCTATTGTATTGTCATGTTCTCCATCAAAATAGGTTAATCCGTCGGGCGGTTCAAAATAAATATCGTCAAAATCATTTTCAATCTTAACATAATTATTCTCTGTAATTATAAAAGTCTCCAAAGTAGACTCACTTCCAAACCCTCCCCATAATCTATCAATATTTTGGTC
>CAYNNF010000014.1:6596-17081 GCA_964398685.1 uncultured Candidatus Saccharibacteria bacterium
TCAATATTTTGGTCTGGGGTTGATGTCGCTATGCACTCTTCACCTGGAGGAGATGTCTCTTCTTTAAAAATAATAAAACCTTTTTCGTCAGCACTGTCATGATGAATTCCGTACCCGCAAGGCACAACGCCATTATTTCCTTTTTGAGTAATTAAGGACTGATTTTGCGCGTCCCTTAGGGCCAAAAGCACTTCCTTTGCCGCTCTATTTAATGAATTTACTCTTTTAGACCGCGTAGCGCCAAAGATAACACTCGTGGTTAAAAATCCAACTATAGCGATAACAACGAGAAGTTCAATCAATGTAAATGCGTTTTTTTTCATAAAATCATAAAAAGGAGCGTTACTCCGACAAGAAACGGTCCAAAAGGAACCTTTGATTTTAACGATTTCTTCTTCAAAAGTATAAGCAAAATTCCCACTATCGCTCCTGAAACAAAAGATAAATAAAGCGCCATTATAAGCTGACTGCCTAAAATAAGACCCATTAGAACTCCGAATTTCATATCCCCTATTCCCATGCCGCGCCCTTTTGTAAAAAGAATAATCAAGCCGAAAAATGCTCCTCCTATTATAGCAAATAATATATGATTTAAAAATAAGCTTGAAACTTGAAACTTGAAACTTGAAATAGGCAAAAATCGGTAAAAGAATATTAGAATCTTTGAGTTATAAAATACAGGTTGTAAATTGTCGAAAAATTGGAACATTAAAAGATAAATTAGACTTAATGCCGAACCAACAATAATCAAACTATCGGGAATAATATAATGCTTTAAATCAATAAAAAAGATAGCGATTAAGATGGATATAATTGTCCACACATAAATTATAGGCAATAAATCGCGAACCATAAATCCCGAGCCGCAAGTCAATCTAAAAAAAGCTAAAAGAAACAATATTCCTGTTGTTAATTCCACGATTGGATATTGAAGTGAAATTTTAACCTTGCATTTTGAACATCTGCCTTTTAAGAAAATAAATGAAAAAAGCGGGATAAGTTCCCACCATAATAATTTCTTCTTACATTTGGGGCAAAAAGATCTTCCCTTCCCAATACTTAATCCTCTTGGCAATCTATAAATAACAACATTTAAAAAACTGCCGATGCAGAGACCGAAAAGAAAAAGAAAAACATAAATTAAATAAACCATAAAAAAATTAAAAACTAATTTTTCTTATTTAGTAAACAACAAAAAAAGCCATAAAAGCTTGAGAGCCACAAAGACTTTTTCCACACAAAAAACCTTTTACACAAGAAAACCTTAGTCATCTATGGCTTCTATAGCTCTTTATGGCTTTTGCCAACAAGAATCTTTTTTGATTTGACAGCTGTATTTTTACTCTCCTTGTGGACTTACCGCTCTATCATACATCGGATCAGTACCACTAAATCCGGGAAGAGTTCCATCTCCACAGGTATCATTTATACTTTGAAGTGTAAATGTAGCCGCACTAGCAGTACTGTCAAAGTCCCTATCTTGGCTTAACATATCACTATCTGCATTTTCCAATAACGCCCCTACATGATAATACTGGGTTGGATGGACTCCCCCTGCATCACCAGACGCATAACAATATTCATCTCCACTGCTTGGATCTTTTGGATTTGCTGACATATTAAGATATCCATTTGTTCTTAACACATCAAAAGGCGTGGTGGTAGGATATTGCTGGAAAGCCGCATAGTAAAGCTCAAAAGCTAATTCAAGTTGGCGAATATCAGAAACACGGCGAGCATCTCTTGCTCTTGCGCGAGCGCTTGTCAGAGACACAGCCACAATCGTCGCCAAAAGGCCTAAAATAGCAATAACAACTAAGAGTTCAATAAGGGTGAAACCTTTGTTTTTTTTGTACATATTTTTAAATTTATAATATTTTTCCAATAATTTCCGACAAAAATGTCAGAATGTAGTTGTCGACCTTTGCTCAGAAATTCAACTAAAACAATTTTTAAATTGCTGCTGCAAGTTTAACACTTTTTTAAACTTCTTTCAATCCTTTCTTTAAAGGACTTATCCACAACATACAGTCATTTCAATATTTTAACGTGCATTTGCTGAATTTTTCTATGTGATATCCGTGATAATTTTTTCAATTCGGTGTTTTTCCATGTTCCTTAGAATGCGTCACTCATCTTATAGATCGGAATGATAATGGCAGATACCAAGAATGCCACACCCAGCGCTAAAACAATAATAAGAAATGGCTCAATAAGCTTGCTGATATTATCAATAACAGCATCAACTTCTTTTTTATAGAAACTTGCCAATTTCTCAAGCATAGTATCAATGTTTCCCGATTTCTCCCCTACTTTTACCATTTCAGTAAACATTGGCGGAAATTCGCGATAAACTTCAAAAACAGAACTCATGCTTTTTCCTCCTCTTACC
Source organism: uncultured Candidatus Saccharibacteria bacterium (assembly GCA_964398685.1). Classification (GTDB taxonomy): domain Bacteria; phylum Patescibacteriota; class Minisyncoccia; order JBAYJV01; family JBAYJV01; genus CAYNNF01. Next base: position 8,989 of record CAYNNF010000014.1, read on the forward strand.
TCTTCTCTTGTCTCAAGAATAATGTCTCTATAAACACTATTGCCAATAACGCCCGATACAACATCAAGCGCTTTTAAAATAGAAATTCCACCTCTAAGAAGGGTTTTAAGATTATCAGCGATACGATTTAAATAAAAGTTTTTTAGGACTCCGTTTACAACAGGTATTTTCAAAACAACTTTCCCCCAAATCCTGTTTCCTTGAGAGCTGCGAAGCCATTTTATAGAGCCGAATATTACGCCGATGATTAGAAGAATTACAAGATACCAAAACCTTTGCATAAAGGAGCTTAGTCCAATAAGAATTTTTGTCACCATTGGTAGCTCAACATTTGCTTCAAGAAGCATTGAGGTAATTTGTGGCACAATAGCCACCATTGCAAAAATACCGATTGCTCCCATAAAAATCAACAAAACAAGAGGGTACATCATTGCTCCTTTGATTTTACTGACTGTATCGTGCCGATTTTCTTCATAGTCCGCTAAGTAAGTGAGCGTTCTTTCTAAAGTACCGGAAACCTCCGCAGATCTAATAAGATTTATATAGAAATTAGAAAAAACTCTGGGATATCTACCCATTGACTTTGAAAGAGAAGATCCACCTTCAATCTCCTGGGCCAAAATAGCAATAACATCTTTAAAATTAGGATTACTAGTTTGGCGCGCCAAGGACTTCAATGCTTCCACTATTGAAACCTTTCCTTCAACTAATGTAGCTAATTCTCTTGAAAAAACTACTAAATCTTTTTGTTTGATTCGGTTCAAAAATGGCACATTCACTTTCTTTTTAAAAAAGGGGATGTCTTTTTCCGCAACCAAAGAAAAAATAATTAAATTGTGACTTTGGAGTGTTTCTACTGCTTCTTCCCTGTTTTCTGCTTCTATCACGCCTGCCTGAATTATTTTTTCTTGATTTTGGGCTTTATATCTAAATTTCATAAAGTTGCATTTTTAAAATTAGCGGCTTGTTTATATCATTAATTTAAGTTCATTGGGATTAGAACTAACATTCAAGGCGCTATCCATAGATATTTCTTCTTTTTTGACTAAATCAGCCAAAGAACGGTTTAGGGAAATCATCCCGTCTTCAAAGCTTGTCTCAATTACTGAAGAAATTTGATATATTTTATTCTCTCTAATAAGATTTTTGACGGCGCTATTAACTATTAAGAGTTCAACTGCATTAATCACGCCTCCACCAATTTTTGGAATCAAACGACGAGAAAGAATGCCCACTAAAGTATTAGCCAACTGAATCCTGACCTGATTTTGTTGATAAGGAGGAAAAGTGTCAACAATCCTGTCAATTGTTTGGGGAGCATCATTAGTGTGAAGAGTTGTTAGGACTAAATGGCCTGTTTCAGCGCCCGTTAAAGCTGCTCCGATAGTTTCCGCATCTCTCATTTCGCCAACCATAATAACGTCTGGATCTTGGCGCAAAGCTGAACGCAACGCTTTTGCAAAAGATTTTGTGTCACGATAAAGTTCGCGTTGATCAATAATAGACTTATTTTGCTGAAAAATATATTCAATCGGATCCTCAATGGTAATAACATGATCGTTCCGTTTTGTGTTAATTTCGTGAATCATTGCTGCCAGCGCCGTTGATTTGCCCTGTCCTGAAGGACCAACAATGAGAAAAAACCCCTGATTAAGCAAGCAAAATTTCTCTAATATAGCTGGTAAATGAAGATCGTTAAGATTGCGAATCTTATCGGGAATAATTCTTAAAGCTCCCGTAACATACCCTTTCTGATAATAAACATTAATGCGAAAACGAGTTTTTTTCTTTAGGGTGTAGGAAAAATCAATTTCTTTTTCTGCTTCAAAGCGCCTTTCGTCTTCTGGAGACAAAAGACTGTACATCAGCGCCTTGGTCCTTTCGGGGGTTAAGATGTCCTTATTTTTGATTGGTTGGAGACAACCGTCAATTCTTAGCGTCGGAGGACGCCCTTCAGAGATATGAAGATCGGAAGCTTCATTTTCAGAAACTATTTCCAATAACTCTGTCATTTCTTTTTCGGCATTTAAATCAAGCATATTATTTATTTTGAAAACAATTTATTATTATTAGTATTACAGAAAACGATTATCAAAGAGTAAATATCAATTCTTAGATGTAATTCTTTTAACCTTATCCACTATTTCTTGAGGGGTAAATTGAGCTTTAATTAAATAATCAACTGCACCAAGTTTTAACCCCTCTTCAATGTCTTCTTTCTGTCCTAAATTAGTTAACAGAATTACAGGAATATTCTTAGTTTTTTGGTCTTTTTTTGTTTCTCTCAACACTTCAAATCCGTTTTTAAGAGGCAAACGAATATCTAAAAGGATAATATCCGGCTTAATCTTTTTAATTTTTCTAATTCCTTCTTCGCCATCATAGGCTGTTTCAATTTCATAACCAAGCTTAGAAAATTTCGTGACATACATATCCGAGAGAAATTTATCGTCTTCAACCAAGAGAATTTTCATCTTATTAATTACAGATTTTCATAGATTAAAAGACGGGTTTTTACAGATTTTATCTGCGCTAATCTGTTCGCTGATCTGTGAGAATCCGTGTGTACATAATTATTCTTTTGTAATCCTCAAAATTTCCTCAAAAGACATTGTTCCTCTTAACGCCTTTAAAACAGCGTCTTGAAACATAGTAATCATCCCCTGTCTCTTTCCTTCTTCTCTCAATTTAGCGTCGGTAACTCCAGCGATAATAAGGTCTTCCAGTTCGGGTGTCATCTCAAGAATTTCAAAAATACCTATTCGTCCTTTTGTTCCTGCTCCATGACAAAATTTACACCCCGGAGCGCGAAATAATTTATATGGGCCTTCATTCGGTATGTCTTCTTTCTCTTTTTTAGACACACTTGCAAGTGTCTTTTGAATAATTTCTTGGACATCTGCCGTTGGCTCATATTCTTGTTTGCAATCCTGACAAAGCCGCCTCCCTAATCTTTGAGCAACCCCCAAAGAAAGAGTTGAGGGAAGCAGATATTTTTCAACCTTCATGTCAGTAAGGCGAGGAATAATGCCAACGGCATTTTTTGTATGAAGGGTTGAAAGGAGCAAGTGTCCCGTTAGGGCTGCATGAGTAGCTAATAACGCTGTTTCTGAATCACGAATTTCCCCTACCATAATAATATCAGGATCTTGGCGTAAAATATGTCTTAATCCCGAAGAAAAGGTATATCCTATATCGGGTTTAACCTGTGACTGATTCACCCCTTCAATAAAATACTCAATAGGATCTTCTAAGCTAATAATGTTAACCGCTTCCTGATTAATAATATTTAAAATTGTGTAAAGAGTAGTGGTTTTTCCCGAACCAGTAGGTCCAGACGATAAAATCATACCATACGGGCTTCTAATCGCTTTCTCAACCACATCCAAGTTTCTTCCGCTAAGGCCCAGTCCTTTTAAATCATAAACGCCAACAGTAGGATCTAAAATTCTTAAAACAACCTTCTCCCCATTGGCTGTCGGCAGAGTTGATACTCTAAAATCAATTTTTCTTTCATCAAGTTTTACATGAAATCTTCCGTCTTGAGGAATGCGTGTTTCGTCAATTTTAAGACGGCACAGGATCTTAATGCGCGTAACAATAGATTGTTGAACCTCCTTTTCTAAATAAAGGCTCGTGTGTAATATTCCATCAACGCGAAAACGAACCTTAACTGAATTCTCTAATGGTTCAATATGAATATCAGAGGCCTTTGCCTCCACTCCATAGCGAATAATAACCCCAACTATTTTACTAATGGGTGCTTCTGCCGCTAAGGGTTCGGCGAAAAATGTTTTTCTTTTTGTGGAAACCTTTGTTTGAGCTGCTTTAGTTTCTATCTCTTTAAGCGCTTCTTCAACGCGACCTTTGATATTCTGATATTGCCTCAAAATATTCTCATAGCTGGCTTGACTAATAAGATAAGCGTTAACTTTAATATTGCGCCTACTTCCAACAAATCGTAATACTTCAAGAGCTTCATGGTCTTCAGGATTCATCAATCCAACTTTAAGAACTTTATTCCCCATAAAAAAAGGAACTAATTTGTATTGCCTGACTGTTTCTTCAGAAAATTGTTTGAGAACATTTTCGTCAACAGTTTCTCTCTCTAAATTGATGTAGGGAAGATCAAGCGCCTCAGCTTTAACCTTGAGCCATTCTTCTTCTTTAATTAAATTGCGTTTAATCAAATATTCCGCAAGTTCTTTGTTGAGTTTTCTTGTCTGATCTAAATATTCTTCCGCTTTTTCTTTTTTAAAAACGCCCTTTTTTACTAATAATTGGGCTATAATCTCATCATGATTGGGCATAAATTTGTTTTTAGTACGGTTCAAAGGGATTCTTTCTGCCAGGATATTTTGGATCAATAGGATATTCGCCATATCTTGTTAATCCTTTAAAAAAATCACTCTGTAAAATACTAACATCTAATTTATAGGATTCGCCCTTTCCTTCGGTTTTCGTCCCATCGTCTTCCCCGCTCTTGATGGGACGCATCATTTTAACGTACAAAATCGCGCCAATGACGATGAAAAATAATAATATTAGAAACACATAGATTATTCTTTTATTTTTATGAGAATCCATTGCTTTTAATAATAATAAGTTTGGAGATCTATTGAGAAATCATAGATAGATAATTCTTCTTTTTCTCCTTTTGGATGAGCCGAAAAACTGATTTTTTGAATATCCGTCAACCGTAAGTCTTTCTGAACTAAAATCAATAACCTTTTGAATGCATCATAGCTTCCCTGCACACTTAACTTAATTGCAACATATTGTACATTGCCACCTTCTAATTCTTGATTTTTACTTATATTTCTTTTTATTGGCGTGATATTAATAGTATTGAGGGCCATACCGCCTTTTATAGTAACCAACGCTTCAAATTCAATCATAAGTTCTTCTATCTTGGCTTCAGAAGGAAGCGCTATTTCCATTTTTTTTCTTTCTTCTTTTAGATTTTCTAATTGTCCCTCAAATGATTTTATCTTATCTATGTCCGCTTTTTTAGACGCTATGTCTTTCTCTTGAGATACAATTTCTTGTTTTAACACATCTATGCTGTCAAAAATTGGAGAAATAAAAAACTGCCATACGCTAATCAGAGCTATAATTAAAAGAAGAATTAAAAGTTTAGGGTTCATTTTTTTGTTCTACCTCCTGCCAAGCTTCTGGAGAAAGTTGAATTTTAAAGCCAAATTTTATGCCTTCTTCCGAAATTGTCAGCGATGAAAGCTTCAGCTCCTCTACTAAGGCATTGTCTTTAAAATGAATCATCTGTTCGGCTAATCTGGTAAAACTGATTGTATCGCCATCCATATTAATGGATTTTCCGTCTAAATCAGCGCTGAAACTATTAAATTTAACCTTCGGCAAGGTTGCTTTTTCCAAAAAATCAAAAACACCTGTCCAATAAGTATGTTGTCTAACTAAACTGCTCAATGTGGTTAGTTTGTTCTGAAAATCGGCTAATTGACCCTCCTTTCTCAATGTATCTCTTTCCTGTTTTAATTCATTGGCTTGTTCTTTCAATTTGTCAATTTTTTTTCTAAGTGATGATTGATGATTTTTAACCAAAGCGTAAAATCCAAAAACTAAAACAATCACAATCATAAAAACCATGATATAAACAAACTTTTCTGGTTCTCTTGCTTTTTTAAGAGCCAGGGCGCCTATAGTACTCCTTTTTTTCTTTGATTGTTTTGTTGGAGGAATAAGGTCAAAAGACATATATTTTAAATTTCTAATTTCTAATTTCTAATGGAATTGAAAATTATTCTTCAAGTCCTCTTAGTGCCAACCCCACTGCAACCGCAAATGAAGCTCCTTGATTGGCTAATGTGTTTTTGAGAGAAGCAGGAACAGCTATTTTGTTCCAAGGATTAATAACTTCAATCTCAACCCCTAATTTTTCTTTAAAATATTCAATTAATCCTTTTAATAAAACGGCTCCCCCCGCTAAAATTACTTTATCAATTTTAAATCCTATTGGCTGGCGGCGTTTAATTCTATCCACTAAATCATTGAAATAAGGCAGAAGCGCCCTTTTAACTAAATCGTCTGTTAATCCTTTTTCTATTTTCAATTTTTCTGCATCGTTAAAACTTAAGCTTCTTTTTTCTTGCAAAATTGCTCTTGTAAAATCATCCCCTGAGATATTAATATTAAAAGTGTCCTTAATAAATGTTTCTGCAAAAATCGTAACATTTGTATTTTGCCCGCCTATGTCTATAAAAACATAATGTTCAGTTTCTTTAACGCCAGCCGCGCGAAAAAGGGAAAATATCTCCACCTCCAAGACCTCCGGTTCTACTTTCATCATCTTACTAAGTTTTTGATATCTTGTTACAATATCTTGAGGCACCGCCATAAGAAAAACCTCTTGAATCATATTCCCCTTCTTTCCCCCGCTTAACACATCTGTTTCTTGTTTTTGAATCTGAGTTTGGGTTGTTCGGACAACTCTCCAATCTAAAATCGTTTCTTCTATGGGAATTGGCACATGTTTTTTCGCTTCATAACGAATCGCATCGCTAAGCTCTTCGCCATTGAGTTCTAATGGTAAAGAAAGAATGGTTGTAAAGGTAGAATGAATAGGAATTGAAAGAGCGGCTTTTTGGCTCTGAAACTTAGTCGCTTTAAAAACTTCTTGAAGAATCATGCCAAGATCGGTAGGCGCCATTTTAAGAAAATTTTCCCGTCCCCCTAAAAATGGGTCGCTTTTTATATTAGAATAAGTGGAGGCATAGTTTTTGAGGTAAATGCGTTTTCCTTTCTTCTCCAATTCTACCATTTTTATGGTTGAACCTCCAATATCAATACCTAAATAAGTTTTATTGCTGGAAAATAAAGACATACGAACTAATTTCTAATTGAAAATTATTAAATTGGAAATTTATCTTGGTATTACTTCGTCATAATCAGGATCGCTTAATCTGATATTAACAGTTGTTGAAGTGCTACAACTTCTTCCGCCAGCATCTGTTATTGTGAGAGTAATTATTCTCGGCGCTATTTCAAAATAGGTATGAGTTGGATTTTGATTAGTCCCGCTTCCGCAATCAGGAAGACAAATTATTCCATCTCCAAAATTCCAAAGCCACCCTGTAATTGCATAACTCCCTGGAACTGAAGTGTCTGTGAAAGTAATTTCCTGTCCGACGCGCGGCTTTTCTGGATCAAAAGTAAAACTGCAATCAGGATATTCTTCAGATACTGTAAATCCTGGACCCGGCTCCCATGGAAAAATATCGTGCGACCACGATCCTTTATCGTCTTGAACTCTTATCTGCCACGCATATGTTTGACCATACGTAATTTGTGGAGGTAAGGCGCTCAAATTTTCACTAGCCATTACAGATATACTCAACGATTGAGTATCGCCATCTAAGATAGTATTTGGAGGATAAGCGCCTGCAGAATAAGTGCTTGAAGCATTTGTGCTTGTGTTGATAATTTTAATTTCATAGGTATTTTCATAAGCATCGGGCGCATCATCATCGCGAAAAACCCAACTTAAGAAATACCTTGCCGAATTGTTGCAAAAATCTTCGTTTGCAGGAGGAGTCACATTGGTATTTTGAACATAAGGACGTTTATTAAAAAGACCCGGATCAGTCCAGACATAATAATCAGTACCAGCGAAACTAATCCAACCGATTATCGCCTCTTCTGTAGGCCCTCCGCCCCAACCATAATTACTAAAGCGACCTGTTGTTGTATCAATAATTACCCCATTGTAGCCATTAACCGCATCCCTCAAACTAATCCAACCATAATTAGTTCCCGTTGAATTAAGCGCCTTTGCCCAACCAGAAACTTCACCTGTAATAAGATTTACTTGAGCAATGCAAGCCCCTAAAGGACAACCTGCTAAATTCGCTTGATTAAAACTAATCCAACCAATATTATCTGACCAGGCATAACCCGAAAGAGCACCACTAACAGAATCAATATTTACTCCATAATCATGCCCTGCGCACCTATCCTCCATCACATCTCCCATTCCATTTATGCCATTATAATCGTTATAACAATTAAAACTGATCCAGCCGATGTTATCTGACCAAGCCCAGCCATAAACATTATCA
>CAYNNF010000015.1:0-1210 GCA_964398685.1 uncultured Candidatus Saccharibacteria bacterium
GGAGTAACTCAACTTTATGAAAAACCGATGTCGGAAATTTTAAGAACATGGTTTAAGGAAGAATAAACCTATCAAGATACAAAAAACAAGAAACAAAAGTACAAACGATAATTAATAACCAAAATAATGCAAGTTGTCATCCTGAAAGAATGAAACAATTGAAGGATCTTTCTTGATAATTAGTAGATCCTTCGCTATGCTCAGGATGACAAATTGCTATTTCAATGTTTCAATTCTTTCATAAATTAAAATCAAAGAAGTCAAAAAAGATTGTTTTAGCGGTTTTTTTAATTATAGCGATTTGTTTGATTTTTGTTCCTCGGGGAATTGCCCAAGCGGGCATGGGAACATGGATCGGAAGCTTTTTTATATCAATTATTGCTCTTGTTCTTTATCTTGTTGCGATAGTGACCACCTTTTTAATGCAAATTGGAGGAAGTGTATTGGCTTTTGTAATGACAACAACTTTTAATGATGGACTATTCCTTGACGCGCCATTTGTAAAAATCGCTTGGGGTTTTTGCCGAGATTTTGCCAATCTCTTTTTTATTTTGTGGTTGGTGATTATCGCGCTTTCAATAATGCTTGGCGTTAAAGATTATGGGTCAAAAAAACTTTTAACACGGCTTATCATAGTAGCTCTTTTGGTTAATTTCAGCTTGATTTTGTGCGGTTTTTTCTTGGATATTGCCCAAGGCGCGATGGGTTTCTTAACTCAGTCAGTTGTTGTTATTGATGGATCGCCATATTCTTTGGCTGAAGGTCTAAGTATGTCCTTTAAACAATCAGAGCTTTTTGGCGCTCGCCTGCCTGATATGGGAAATTTTTTTGGAGGTAATTTTGACGCAAGCGTAGGCGCCGTAATGCATAATTTTTTAGTAGTCATTTTTGGCGCAGTAGCGGCCTATGTTTTTATCCTTTTAGCGGTAATGCTTTTAGTTAGGGTTGCCGCCTTGTGGATTTTGTTGATTTTTGCGCCCTTAGCATGGGTTTTCGGCATTATGCCCTTTGGTAAAAAGGCGTTCAGTGAATGGACGAAGCAATTTTGGTCATGGGCTTTTTATGGAGTAATAGTCAGTTTCTATATTTATTTAGCCGCTATGGCGGTCTGGGCGATTGATCAATCGGCAAAATGGAGTCAGCGTTTTACGGCAGGCAATAGAACATTTGGAGCGGGAATGGGAACGAATGTTTCCTTTTTAGAAAATTT
>CAYNNF010000015.1:1310-6792 GCA_964398685.1 uncultured Candidatus Saccharibacteria bacterium
GAAGAAAGAGTATCAAAAGCGTTTGATTATTCCGGATTATCCGAAAAAGAACGACTTACAATTACTTCTAAGCTTAAGGGAAATGAATTAGAGAAAGCGACAAGAGATATGATCAAAGACGATACTATTCAGAAGTTAGACAAAAACGATCCAGGGCAATATGAGGCGCTTCAGCGAATGTACAAGATAGCTCAAAAACCGGGCAATGAGAAAATGTTGGAGGACTTTGAAAGAAAGAGGTTTGATATGATTACAGATCCAAGCAGTTATGCTTTAAATAAAAGAGAAACGATGGAAGTGGCCGCGAGCAATAATCCTTTATTGGCTCAACAACTTCAACAACAAAAACAACAAAAAGCAGAGATAAAAAGCAAAAAAGTTTTGGAAAAAGCCATTAAGAAGGGCGAGCTTAAGAACGAAGATTTTGTAAATAATCTTTCAACAGGACAATTGACAGAAGTTCTTAAAAATAAAGAGGCCGCCAAAGCAATTGGCAGAGCGGCCGAGGATTGGACGAAAACTATTAAAGATAGCGTTTTACAAAAGATTTCAGGAGGCTTTTCCGATAATTTTGACGATAGCACTGACCCTGGCAAGGATAATATAAGAATGAGAAATACCCATGCTAAGATAAGCAGAGATTATAGTAAATCTTACTTTATGGGTGATAGAAGCGATCAACAATATAGCGGAGATTTAGGGGCCCAGAAGAGTCTTAGTTTAGCTGTTTCTAAAATGAAACAAAACGATTGGGAAAAAATTAAAGATTCGCCTGAAAATTATAGTGCTATGGCTTTAAGCATGAACGCGAATCAAGTTAATTCAGCAGGAAGGGTTCTTACGGGCGAGCAAAAAAATGATATCGCAAATATTATAGAGGACATTGTTAATAATCCCGGAAACCATAATTTAGATCCTAACAACGCTAATCCAAACAAAGCAAGACAAGACCAAGAAACTATTGATAGAGCTTATCAGGCATGGGGGACAATAGTAAGCTCTGATCTTTGGGCAACTAATTGATAAATTGATAATTGACCTATGCCAGATATAACATTTGAAGAAAAATTTAAAAAGCTGCCTCCGCATGTCCAAGAATGGATGGCGGAGGAATCGGCTGATATTAATGGCGAGATTGCCAAGAAATACGGTCTTGACTTAGATAGCACCGCCGATATGGTCTGGGTAATTTCTCGTGTTATAATAGGCGATATCAAGCCGGAAGAGTTTTTGAATAATCTTGAAAAGAGATTGCCCAATTTAGACAAAGAAAGTATTAGAAAGTTAGCCATAGACATCGTTAAAGAAAGATTCTATCCCATTAAAGATTTTTTGGAGGGAATGGAGGTATTAATTAAAAATTTAGGAGGAGAAGCGCCCGAAAACATAAAACTATATAAAGAGAAATACGATTTATTGTTAAGTCAGCATGTTATTGAGCCGATAGATCAGGAAGACAAATACCTCCTAACTCCTGACTTGCAGCCTGAAACGGATGATGAGATCGTCTACATTGGAGTTGGTGAGCTTTTTGAAAAATACCCTGACACCAAAAATCAATTTATTACTTCTCAGCCTATAAAACTAAAAGAAAAAGAAGGACCGATAAATGCTACATTATTAAATTGGACCAAAAATTATCGGGAAGAAATGGGCGCGCCTCCACATTCAAGCATGGAAAGAGCTGAATATCTTTTCAAATCAGAAAACGCAAAGAAATTAGACGAATCAGAAAGAAAAATATTAAGCGCCGCGCTTAAAGCGTACGATGAAGGAGGAGAACTACCGGTTGACGCTAACTCAGGAAAATTAGTCTTGAGCGAGTTATTTCATCAAGCGACACAGATGCCCCACAGAACAGAAACGGAACCGACACAGAAACAGCCGGGCAATGTTGTTGATTTGAGAACAGATAATAAATAATATGCGTTATCAATTGCCACAATTTATTGAAATGGAAGATAAGCTAATAGGCCCTTTTAGTCTGAAACAATTTCTTTATTTGATATTTGTGCCGGCTTTTTGTTGGGGCATTCACTATTTTGTCAGAACGCCTTATGTAATTTTAGTTGGTATTATCTTCTTTCCCATAGCATTGCTTTTAGCTTTTTATCAACCCAATGGCAGGCCGTTCATTGATGCGATAAGAGGACTTTTGAGATATATTAGACGGCCTCAAATGTATGTTTGGAAACGCATAGTCCAAATACAGAACAACACACAGATAAAAACAAAAAAAGACACGGAACAAACACAGAGAAGGACTATCGGAAAAAAAGTTAAAAATTTTAAAAAGTTAGCAGAAACCTTGGATAAGGGAAAAAGCTAATTACTAATTACTAATTTCTAAAGATTTGGGCATTGGGATTTAGGATTTGATTAGAAATTAGGTTAATTAGAAATTTTAAAGATTTATGTCCACATTAGGCTCTTCATCACAATTATTGGTTCCCATTAAAGAAATCAGAGAAGGAGTTTTAGTATTAAAAACAGGCGCTCTGCGCGCCGTACTTTTGATTTCTAGTATTAATTTTGCTCTCAAATCAAATGAAGAACAAGAGGCGATTATTGCGCGTTTTCAAGAATTTTTAAATTCGCTTGATTTTTCTGCGCAGATAGTTATTCAATCGCGAAAACTTAATATGGAGAAATATCTTGAAAGAATAAAGGAAATGGAAAAAATTCAAGAGAATGAACTTTTAAGAATACAAACGGCTGAGTACTACAGTTTTATTAAGGAATTAGTTTCTTCCATGAATATAATGAACAAAACTTTTTATGTAATAATACCTTATTCTATGGGGGAAAGCGCCAAGAAAAAAGGAATACTGAACTTATTTAAGGAAACAGCAACAAAGGGAATGACTCAAGTTGATGAGCAGCGCTTTCATCAAATAAAATCTCAATTATGGCAGAGAGTTGATCATATAGCAGCAAGCTTGTCATCAATGAGCATTAGAGCGGTACCTCTTAACACCGAAGAATTAATAGAGCTTTTTTATAAGCTTTATAATCCGGGAGAAGATAGCGATAAAGTTGGGGCTTCAACGCCAGAAGAAATGGGCTTGCAATTGTAGGGATTACCTTGAAATTATTTAATTTATTATTTATTTAAATCATCTGTGAATACAAAAATTCAGGAAAAAGAAAAACAAGCATCCGAAATTGGAAAAAAGTTTATTGTTATTGAAACAATGCCGGAAAGTGTGAGAGAGGGGATAGGAAAAAATATGGAAACGAAAGGACAAGAATTTGAAGAAGACAATGCGCTTTCTGAAACAATAAACGCAAAAATAGAAAGAAAACAAGGCATAAGAGAAAAAGCGCAAAATATGGGGGTCAAATTTAAAAAGAAAAAAGGCGAGAAAAAAGGGTTCTTATCAAATTTATTTGGCGCTAAAAAAGATTTGACAGCATATGATAAAGGAATAACAACCCTAAAGGATCTACTTGCGCCTTCGGCCTTAAAAATTGAATCAAAATATATTCAAATTGGCGATAAATTTTTGCGCACCATTTTCATTCTTAATTATCCGAGATATCTCCACAGCGCTTGGTTGGCGCCGATCGTTAATTTAGATCGTATTATGGATGTTTCTATTTTTGTTCATCCCATGGATAGCGCTATTATTTTAAAAAATCTTCAAAAAAAAGTCGCTCGCATCCAATCAGAAATCAGCGAATTAGAAGAACAAGGCAGAGTCAGAGATCCAAAACTTGAAACCGCCTACAATGATATTGAAGACCTAAGAGACCGCCTTCAGACGGGTCAAGAGAAATTTTTTCAGACAGGCGTTTATATCGCTGTTTATGCAGACGACCTTAAAGAGCTTGATGAAGCTGTTGCCGAGATTAGAAATGTTTTAGAATCTCAACTTATTTACGCTAAACCAGCTTTATTTATTCAAGAAAACGCTTTTAATTCTGTCCTTCCCTTAGGTAACGATAAAATCCAGGTTTTAACCAGTATGAATACTGAACCTTTATCAACTATTTTTCCTTTTGTATCTTCGGAGCTTAGCTCAAATGAGGGCATACTTTATGGTATTAACCGGCATAATAATGGTCTAATTCTTTTTGACCGTTTTAGTTTAGAGAACGCCAATACAGTTGTTTTTGGGGTTTCTGGCGCCGGTAAAAGTTATGCTGTCAAATTGGAAGTATTGAGACAGCTTATGACTGGCACCGATGTTTTAATTATTGATCCGGAAAATGAATATCAATATTTGGCTGAAACCGTTGGAGGAACATTTGTAAAAATTTCTTTAAGTTCTCCTTATCATATTAATCCTTTTGATATTCCCGTTCCAGCGAAAGACGAAGACCCTGGAAATGCGTTGCGTTCGCATTTCGGAATAATTACCGGGCTTATTAAAATGCTTTTAGGCAATGTTTCTTCCGAAGAGGAGGCAATTATTGACAGAGCGATTACTGAAACTTATGCTTCAAGAGACATCACTCCAGAAAGCGACTTTTTAAATAAAAAAATAACTCCTCCCAAGTTAGAAGATCTCCAGGAAGTTTTGGAGGGAATGGAGGGAGCAAAAAGTTTGGCATTAAGGCTTGAAAAATATACCAAGGGAAATTTTTCTCAATTTTTAAACAATCATACTAATATTGACATCAAAAATGGGCTTATGGTTTTTAATATTCGCGACCTTGAAGAAGAATTGCGGCCGATAGCTATGTACACGATTCTAAATTTTATTTGGCGCTTAGTAAGAACCGAACTTAAAAAACGGCTTTTGATAGTTGACGAGGCGTGGTGGATGCTTAAGCACAAGGCGGGAGGAGAGTTTCTTTTCAGTATGGCAAAAAGAGCGCGAAAATATTATTTAGGGCTTACTACCATTACGCAAGATGTAGCTGATTTTTCGGGCTCGGAATACGGAAAGCCAATCCTTACAAATTCTTCCCTTCAGCTTCTCTTAAAACAATCTCCGGCAACTATTGATGAAGTTCAGCGGCTCTTTAATTTAACCCAAGAAGAAAAATATTTGCTTCTTGAGGGGGAAGTGGGGGAAGGACTTTTCTTCGCGGGGACTAAACATGTAGCAATTAAAGTGATAGCTTCTTATAGCGAAGACCAGGTAATTACTTCCGACCCTAAACAATTATTAGAAATTGAGGAAGCAAAAAAACAATTAGGATAAATATATGGCAGAAGAAAAAGAAAATTTCGAAGAAGAAGCCAATGAAGACAGAAGCGCAAGATTGGAAGCTAATAGACGGCAAGCCGCCCAGAAACAAGCGGTAAAAAACATTGCAAAACAAGCAATCAAGAAAAAGATTAAGAAAAAAGTTAAGCAAGCAACTATAAAAGTAATTATAAATATTCTTGGTGCCACCGCGCCGATTTGGGGAATTATATTAATTTGTCTTTTTGCCTTTTTGATGTTGACTTACTATGTTTGCGAAGGGGGAGGGTTTATTGCTTGGGTTTTAAGAAGAACGGCTTTGGGAAATTTGTGTTCAATGTAAA
>CAYNNF010000015.1:6892-16837 GCA_964398685.1 uncultured Candidatus Saccharibacteria bacterium
ATATGAAATTTAATTTTAGAAAAATACTAATATTTGGAATAATTATTCTGGGAATTTTGGTCCTTTTTTTGGGCGCTTTTACTTTGTTTTCAAACAAACAACCAAATAATGGTAATAAAAATACCATTGCGCCTCCCGTTATTAGTAGTCAAGCAACAACTACGCAATCAGAAGATAGTAATTTAGCGAATTCAATTGAGGAAAACATTCAAAAAATTCAGAAAGGAACCAGAATAAAACAGCTTTCTGACCGTTCAGTTATGGGGATTAGTCTTAATAAAGAAAGCGATAGAGTGGTTTATTATGACAAAGAAACAGGACAAGTTTTTCGTATTAGTTTTGACGGAAAAATTTGGGAAAGGATTTCTGACGCAGAGATTAATGGATTATCTGGTGTCACTTGGGCGTTAAGCAGGAATAGAACCATTATAGAGCAAAAATCTGGTGAAAAAATAAATAAATATGTTTATGATCATGAAAAAGGAAGAAAATATGATTTAAGCGATAGTATTCAAGACATCGTTTTCTCTCCTGACGGTAATCGCATTCTTTATCACTATTGGGACCTGCAGAAAGAAAGCAATATCGCCGTAGCAAATTATGATGGGAGCAATTGGACATCCTTAATACCAAGTGAAATGAAAGGGCTCAGAATAGCTTGGCCAAAGCAAGATACAATTAGCTTCATAACTCCAGAGGGCGCTTTTTATGGCGCAACGATTTATTTTACAAAATTAGAACCGCCTTATGATTTAGAAAAAATTATGGATGAAAAATTCGGACTTGAGGTTAATTGGTCTCCTTCAGGAAATAAATTACTTTATTCTTATAGCCGCGAAAAGGATTCAAAAGACAAAAAGCTTTATTTACGCGATCTTAAAGAAGAAGCTGAAATTAATTTAAACTTTGAAGCGCTTCCCGCAAACTGTGTTTGGACAAACAATGAAAAAAGTATTTACTGCGCCGAGGCAACAAAAAACTTTCTCAATATTATTCCGGAAGATTATCAAAAAAAACTATCTTTAGAAGGCGATAGTTTTTGGAAGATTGATTTAGTTACCCGAGAATTTAAAGAAATTTATATTCCCGAATTGGGCGAACAAATTTATGATGCTAAAGAGCTTATTGTTTCTGACAGAGAGGACTTTCTTTTCTTTGTGAATAATTTTGATGGGAAATTATACTCATTAAGCCTATAATCAACCAGAAAACCACAGCAAGATCGTTTTTCCAATAAAGAGTGTCAACTAATCCATGAATTATAATATATGTCATAATTGCCATAAGGGTTAGAGTTATAGAACTATAAAGACCATAAGCCGTAAGGGCTTCTTTTTTATTTTTACTTATTTTGTGGATTGCTTTTAGTCCCGTCCTAAAGAACCATACCAATATTACAATAAATCCGATAAATCCGATAATTCCAGTTTGCAGCCAAAAAGCCAAAAAAATATTATGCGGTTGGGGAACGGCCCATTCCAAATAAGGCGGGAAATATTTTTGATAATTAAGATAATATTCTTGAAATGTGCCGGGACTAATGCCTAAGAACCAATTGTCTTCTAAAATATGAGAAGCAGAGCGCCAGATCATTAAGCGAGAATGAAAACTTGAACATTCAGTTGTAAAAATGTTCTGGAATTTTGGTTGGTTTAGTTGAATTAATCCAACAACTATAATTAACAATATGACAATAAAACCATACAACCATTTCTTTTTTTTTCTCTTATATCCTTTTTTACCCCTGTTTATCCTCATAAGTCCCCATAACATGAATGACATTCCTGCCACAATTCCCAACCATGCGCCGTAAGAATATGTGAAAAATATAGGAATTGAAATTAAGATAACCGATGATAGCCATAACTTTTTTTCGTTCTTTCCTGTTGTCATAAGCCATAAGCCATAAACTATAAGCCAGCATGGCGCTAAATACATTGCTAAATGATTAGGATGTTCAAAAAAAGCTTTTAGGCGGCCATCGTAAGTGAGGTTGCCATTAAACAAATATCCAAGAGAAACAAAAGCGACTATTAATCCCGAAAAAGCGAGAGATTTAAGCAAGGAAACAGGATGATAAAAAGATTTTTTCGTTTTTAACTTTAAATTTTCTGAAAATATATTGATTATCATCCACACAAGCATTATCGGGACAATGAACCAACTTTTTAGAATACCCAAACTTGTTAATTTATTAGAAGAAAAGACAGTTGATAGAGAAACGCCTATTAAGAGCAAGCTTATTCCAGAGAAGAGTAGGCGATCCCTGTTAATAAACTGGTGAAAAATTAACATGAAATCATCTTTTGAATTTTTATGTTTTTTGTACTCTTTTTCTCCTATCCACCAAATAAAGACAAACAAGAAATAAATTTCAAAAAAATTTGTTGGCAATCCAGCAATTTCAAAACGAAAAAGATAAATGGGAAGTAAAAAAATAAGCAGATTTATCGTCCAATAAAATAATTTTGACATAATATTTTTTGATTTATCACTCAAGGTGAATTTTTGACGCCATTTGTTGGAGTTTTGCTTTTAATAGGGGATAGTTTATGAGTTCGGGATCTTTTTTTAAAAGCAAAGTAGCTTCCTCTTTTGCAAGATTAATAAGATCTATGTTCTTTAAAGATGCCATAATTAGGTCTGGTATGCCAGATTGGCGGCGGCCAATAAAATCGCCGGGACCGCGAATTGCCAAATCTTTTTCAGCCAGCTTGAAACCGTCTTCTATTTTTACTAATGCCTTGAGTCGCGCTACAACGAATTTAGTAGGCATTTCAGTCAATAAGAAACAATAAGATTGGTGTTTGCCCCTTCCAACGCGACCACGCAATTGATGAAGTTGGGCCAAGCCGAATCTTTCCGATCCTTCTATCATCATAATTGTTGCATTGGGCACATCAATACCGACTTCAATAACAGAAGTTGAGACCAAAATGTCTGTCTTTTTTTTAACAAAATTGGCCATAATTTCCTTTTTTTCGGCTGATTTTTTTCGTCCATGAAGAAGCGCTACACGCAAGTCAGGAAATATTTTTTTTGATAACCGTTCAAATTCTTTTTCGGCCGCGCGCGTTTCTATTATCTCCGATTCTTCAATTAAAGGACAAATGACAAAAGTCTGATGCCCCTTTTTTACCTCTTTTCTTATAAATCTATAAACTTCTTGTCTTTCTTTGGGAAGGATTATTTTTGTATCAATTTTTTTTCTTCCCTTGGGCATTTCTTTGAGTTGGGAAATATTTAAATCGCCATAAAATACCAGTGATAATGTTCGGGGAATAGGAGTAGCGCTCATAGAGAGAAGGTGAGGATGGAGCGTTGAATTTGCTTCCGACTTCCGACTTCTGACTTCCGACTTAAATTCATTCGTAATGCTTAATTCATAGTTTAATAACCGTGCTCGTTGCTCTACTCCAAAACGATGTTGTTCGTCAACAACGACAAATGCCAAATTCTTAAATTTAACATTTTTTTGAATTAAAGCGTGCGTTCCAATAATTATATTAATTTTTCCCTGAATTAGGTCTTTCAATAATTTTTCTTTTTTAATTTTAGCGGAGCGCTGGCTTTTAAAAACTCGTGCTTCTGCGCTCACCAACAAGGCAATAGTTATATTTTTAATCTTTTTTAAATCTTTTGAAAGTTGATTAAAATGTTGACGCGCTAAAACTTCCGTTGGTGCTATAATGGCAACTTGATATCCTGCGTGAATAACGCTTAAACTAGCAATAGCGGCCACAACAGTTTTTCCTGAACCAACATCGCCCTCAAGAAGCCGTTGCATTGGATATGGCTTTTCTAAATCTTTGATTATCTGCCAGGCCGCTTTTTTTTGGTCGTTTGTAAGTTTGAATGATAAATTTTCAACAAAACTTTGGACCAAATTTTTATCAAAAGGAATATTAAAAGATCTTTCTTTTGTTTCGCGAATAAGACGACGTCTTTCTAAGTAGATGCGGATTAAAAATAGCTCATCAAAAGATAAGCGTTTTTTGGCCTGATTTAATAAGGAAAAAGAATGGGGGAAATGAATTTCTTTTAATGCTTGTTCAAGAGATATTAAACCGTTTCTTTTGATAATTTCAGGGGGCAAATGCTCTTCAATTTCTTCTATGTGTCGGAGATTTATCCAAACCAACAATCTTAAAAATTTTGAAGTAATTTTATAAGTTTCTCGATAAATAGGGATTATTCTATTTCCGTGAATACTGACAATTTGACTTCTTGGCTGCGCTTCCGGTTCAGCTATTAACTCATAAGAGGGAGAAGAAAGGACCAATTTTTTTTTATTTAATTGAACTGATCCAATAAAAAGAGCTAAACATCCTTTTTTTAATTGTTTTGTGACAAACGGTTGATTAAACCATATAACAGCAAGCGCTCCGCTATCATCTTCAATAATGGCTTCAGTCAAAAACATTTTTTTTCTGGGGGTGCGCCTAGTTTGGATAGTTAAAATTTTTGCCCTTAAACAGACTTTTTCTCCCTTTTTTGCTTTAGCAATTGGAGTAATAGCCGAATAATCTTCATAACGCTTGGGAAAATAAAAAAGCAGGTCCCTTAAAGTTTTAATGCCTAATCTTTCAAAACGCGTGGCAGTTTTGGGACCTACATAAGGAATGTCAGAAATGGGAACGCTTAATTTCATAAAATTTGTCCCCGACAGGATTTGAACCTGTACTCTGAGGTTCCGCAAACCTCCGTTTTATCCAATTAAACTACGGGGACATTTAGAATTTTAAAAACGCAAAATCCTTCCGACATTATCTGCGATGGATTCTTTTTGTTTTCTTTCAGGAAGAAACCTAAGCAAAACCTTCCTTACTTTATTGGGGTCAGTATTGTCTAAGGGGACAAATAGGTAAGGAAACAAAGCCTTTCTTTGCTTAAAACTTATTTCTTTAATTTCGGGCGGGTCATAAAAAATCCAAAAAGAAGAAATGTCAGAAAATTTATACAAAGATTTATCTATTTTTATTCCCGAAGGTGTAATAGAAAAATGGCGCAAGGGAGGATCTTTTAAAGCATAAATAACAATCAGAAAAATGGCGAGGATTAACAAAACAATCATAGTAAATGCTTTCCATCGCAGGGCTAAAAAAAGACATCCCAAGGAAACTATTGCAAAAATAACGAACCATATTGGTCCTTTTTTATGTTTGGTAAATTCAGGCGCTTGCCAGGAAAAAAGAGGTTTCATATTCGGAAGGGGAGGGATTCGAACCCTCGAACCGCCGATTAAGACAGTTAACGGTTTAGCAAACCGTTGCTTTCGACCACTCAGCCACCCTTCCAATAATTAAATCAAAAACCAAATATCAAAAGTCAAAACGATAATGTAGAATTTAAAAAAATTTTAAATTAAAACATTTCTATATTTTGATTTATTATTTTGCATTCTGATTTTTAATTTTTTATTTAGCTACAACGCAGCCCCAAACTTCTTTTACATACGGCCTTAAGACCTTAGCGCACTCGTTGAGCGTTGCTCCTGTAGTGGCTACATCATCAACCAATATTATCCTTTTATCTTTTAAAAATGCAAGATTAAAGCGTTGATTGATATTGAAACAGTTCTTTACATTTTCTTTTCGTTGTTTTTGATTTTGAATTTGCATCTGGGGCGCGCGAAATTTCGTTCTTTTTATTATAACAGAAGATATGGGAATGCCAAGCCATTTTGATAAATTTGTTGCTAATAATTCTGCTTGATTAAACCCTCTATACTTTAACCGTTTTTTTGCCAAAGGAACAGGAAGAAGAAGCCACTCATTTGCATTCTTTAATAATTGGGAATCCTTTATTTTTGTCATCAAAATCCATGAAAGAGCCGGAGCAAGCGTTTTGATATAACGATACTTAAAAAAATGAATGGCCTCTTTCAAAATTGGATTACTGTAATTTGAGGCGACAATTAGCCCGGAAAGAGAAGTTTTATTTTTACATTTCTCGCAAGTATTTCCGTAAAGAGTTGGAGTATTGCAAAGATAACAAAGATTATCATGATTTATATCAATTTTTTTTAAACATGAAGGGCAAATGTATTTATAAAAATCATGCTGGCTTCTGGTTAATTTTTGACATGAAATACAATAGGGAGGAAATAAGGAGTTGAGGAGGTTCATAAATTTAAAATTTAAACTTATTATTTTTGTCGCTGTGGATAACTATCAATCATTATTACTCTTTTTATGTTATCATATTAGCATTAAATCTTTTAATTTAATAAAGTTTATTTCTATGAAAAAAATATTTTTTTCAGCTAAGCCAATTGTTTCAATATTGGCTATTTTTATTTTAAGTTTTGCGGGCGCGGTTGGTCTTCGTATAGCAATTGCGGCTTGGACGGGACCCAGCGCCGCTCCTCCGGGAAGCAATGTTGGCGCGCCTCTCAATGTTGGCGCCACTATCCAGACCAAATCGGGAGAATTAATCTTGTCTGGCGGGCTCACAATTTTAAATAGCGCCGATGCTAGATTAAAAACTGATGCCAATGGCTTGATCGTTGATATTAGCGACAATGGAACGACCAATCTTTATGTAGCT
This sequence comes from uncultured Candidatus Saccharibacteria bacterium, assembly GCA_964398685.1. Classification (GTDB taxonomy): domain Bacteria; phylum Patescibacteriota; class Minisyncoccia; order JBAYJV01; family JBAYJV01; genus CAYNNF01. The sequence continues at coordinate 13,442 of CAYNNF010000015.1, forward strand.
GATACGCAAGTGAGTGTCAGGGGATCTATTTATGATATTGCTGACGACACTGTTAATGTCGGCGAAAATTTGTCTATAACTGGAACTATTGGGGGTACTGGATGGGGCATAGTTCCTGGACTTACTACTAGTAAGCTTACAATTAATATAATAGATCCTCTGTATGATATTGCGGGGACGAAATATTCAACCTATGTAGCTTCAATGACAGGACTTAAAGAAGAGACGACAGGCAATGTTAATTTGAAATGTGAAGATAATAAATGTGTTTCTGTAATTGATTTTGATAAAGTGGAAAAAGGTTCAGATTTATGGTTGTTTTATCAAGTGACTGATTTTGGAAAGAATTGGGATAATTTAGTCGCGCTTTTAACGCCCGAAGGCAAAAATAATATTTGGTACGAAGTTAATTCCGGCGAACACCAATTATTGATTTATGGCGAGAAAGAGGGGAGAGTTTCTTATCGCTTGACCGCACCTCGCCTTGACCATGAGAAATGGTTAAATCTTAATCAAGATAGTAATGCCGAAGGAATGAAAGTTAATCTTAAGTAAGATAAACAATGAAAAAATATAAACAATACATACAACCAGCGCTGTTTATTTTATGCGGTATAGTAATTTTGGCGCTGTTTTTTATATATTTAGGCATAATTCCGCTTAACGGTCTTAATCCTTGGAGCCCAGATAAGATCTCTAAACAAGCAGAAATTTATAGCGTTTCGGGAGGCAATGTAGATCCGGTATTTATGGGCCAGCTCATCATAGATCCAGCCGAGCCGAAAATTGGAGAAAGACAAAATTTTTCAATTTGGGCGAAAGATTCAATCGCCATAAAAACTGTTACTCTTTTAATTCAGGATAAAACAGGCGCGAACAAAGAGATAGAACTTAAACTAAAAGAAGGGAGCAAAAAAGAGGGGAGATGGGAAGGAAACTGGAAGGTTGAGCGCCTCTCCTCGGAAACCCAATATACGGCAAGTTTTAAAGCAATCAACCAAGACGGCAAAACAACAGAACTGACTACATTTTTTAATATATCCGGCGATAGCATACAAGGTTTATTTAGAATCAAGCGCGCTTACGCTTATGACGCTTGTACTTTTAGCGATATGGGATCAACGAATATTAGTTCGAGCTGTATTATTCCGAGTGGCAGTACTATGGGCACAAATGAAGGAGATTTGACCATAAGCAGCCCAATTGAAATGCAATCAAATTCAATCCTAGGAGCGGAAGGTGGGGATATTAATGTTGGCTCAACGGTAACAATGAGACAGAACGCGACACTAATTTTTAATCAAGGGCAAAGCATTAATTTCACAAATTCTAGTGCGTATATTATTAAGCAAGAAACAACTACGGTTATCCGAAAAGACCATTTGGCATTTTATCAACTTACTGTATCCAAGTCTGGGTCAGGCACGGTTACAAGCAATCCAACGGGCATTGATTGCGGCGCAACCTGTTCAAAATACTATATTGCCGGCACTTCCGTTACCCTAACAGCTTCAGCTTCAACAGGTTATACTTTTACCGGCTGGTCAGGAGCATGTTCTGGCACAGGCACTTGTACTGTCTCAATGACAGCGGCAAGGAGTGTCACTGCTAATTTTACGGAAAATTGTGACTGTACCTCCGGCGATTGTTGCAGTGATGGTTGTCATTACGATACAACTTCCCATGCGTGTTCTACTTGGACTGAAACAGATTACAGTTGTCCTTGGGGAACAAGTTGCGGAGCAGACGTAGGCAGAAGAACAAGAACAGATACTAAATACTGTTCAGGTTCAAACGCAAGTTGTACCGGTTCAACAAGTTATGGCAGTTGGTCATCTTATTCGGTTTTTGATAATTGCGCCTCAACAGAAACCTGCGCTGATAACGATTCAAGTTGTAATTACACGGCGAGTTGTGATTGCGAATGTTCTTCTGGTGCCTGTTGTAGCGATGGTTGTCATTACGATACAACTTCCCATGCGTGTTCTACTTGGACTGAAACAGATTACAGTTGTCCTTGGGGAACAAGTTGCGGAGCAGACGTAGGCAGAAGAACAAGAACAGATACTAAATACTGTTCAGGTTCAAACGCAAGTTGTACCGGTTCAACAAGTTATGGCAGTTGGTCATCTTATTCGGTTTTTGATAATTGCGCCTCAACAGAAACCTGCGCTGATAACGATTCAAGTTGTAATAATAATATATGTGGTTGTGTGAATTATTGCGGTGACGGTAATTGTCGTTGCGGAGAAACTTCGTCCAGTTGTTCGGCTGATTGTGGTTCACCTGTTATTCATTATAGAAATGACTGTGAAGGAACCTGTAATAGTGTTTGTGCTGGTTATGGAAAGTCCTGTGTGGGTATTAGATCATATTTTGGGTGGGATGGTTATTATTGGTCAATTGGATGTTCTAGCATCTTTGTTTCTTCTAATACGTCAACGCAATGTGCTAAAAATATGATATGTCGTAGTCCATTTACTTGTTGTCCGGCTAGCGGCACTTGTGGTCAGGCTGATACTACCTTCTGTAAATGCCAGTAAGGTATTTGTAAAAAGATATCTAAAAGGAAATTCTTGCGAACTCCCTTTTTTTGTTAATTTACAGATTTTATAAATTATCTTCTGAAAACTCTATTCGCAGAGCAGTAAATTCATTAAGGCCCTTAATGTTACTTTCTGATTTAGCTAATATTATAAAATAATTAAGAGCTAAATCATTCAACTGAACTACTTCTTTGTTATAAGGGCTTGGGTCTTGATCTTTTTCTTTCTCATATTCTTCAGGGCTTTTAAGTGTCCATTTTTCAATCTCTGCATCTTCGTCTATCAATATTTTCACCATTTTTGGAAAAATATCTCCAAACGGATCTCGTCTCATTGACGGGATAACAACAATATAATTTTCACCTGCTTCTTTAACGGTTCCACTAAGAGCGAAAATTTGTTCTGGTTCTGGATTGATAATCTTTGCTTCAATAAGCCGATTTTTAATTTCATTTTTAGTTCGTTGGACAACCTCTTTTTCATCTATGAGCGGGGTTTGGCCGATAGAATATCCAAGAGCAAAAGAGATAATGATTACTAAAATTACTGAGCCGGTAAAAATAGATTTTTTCATTTTTTTAAACTACAGATAACTTATTAGTATTTCTGTTTAAGAAAACAGAAGTTACTATTTCTATTTTATTAAATGGAAACAAATTAAAACAGATTATCCTTATTTAATTTTTACATAATTTTACACCTTATTAAGCATTTCTGTAAAGGGGATAAATCTACAATTTTAAAGGAAAAATAAAAAGGTTAGATGAATATTTAATATATATTAATCTCAATGCGCGTACGTACGCGCGTACGTACGAATAAGAATTTGCGTGTGGTTAAGCTATGCGCA
>CAYNNF010000016.1:0-16434 GCA_964398685.1 uncultured Candidatus Saccharibacteria bacterium
AAGAACAAGCCAAAAGAGCCCTTGAATTAGCATCGGCAGGAGGACATAATGTTTTGTTCTCTGGTCCGCCGGGATCCGGCAAAACAATCTTAGCGCGAACCTTTCCTACAATTTTACCTAAAATGGAAATAGAGGAAGCATTAGAAGTAACTCGGATCTTTAGTATTGCTGGAATTTTAACCCCAGAAAAGCCTTTGTTAGTTGAGCGTCCTTTTAGAAGCCCTCATCACTCTGCATCAAACATTAGCCTTATTGGAGGCGGTAGCTTTCCTAAGCCGGGAGAAGTAACTCTTTCCCATAGAGGAGTTTTATTTTTAGATGAATTTCCTGAATTTTCTGGAAAAGCCATAGAAGTACTTCGTCAACCTATGGAAGACGGATACGTAACAATTTCAAGAGCGGCAGGCACAGTTAGGTTTCCTGCGAATTTTATATTGATTGCCGCCATGAATCCTTGTCCTTGCGGAAACCTTAATGATCCTCTCAAAAATTGCACATGCATGCCATCGCAAATAGCTTCTTATAGAAGAAAAATTTCTGGACCAATTCTTGACCGCATAGATATTCACGTGACTGTGGCTAGAATGGAATATGAAAAGCTAACATCAAAGACAACGGGAGAGCCGTCTTGCCAGATTAGAGAAAGGGTTGAAAAAGCAAGAAAAGTTCAGAGAAAACGTTTTGGCAAATTAGGGACCTTGCTTAATAGTGATATGGCTAATTTGCAAGTTAAGCAATTCTGCGATCTTGATGATTATTCAAAAAGTTTAATGAAAAATGCTGTTAATCAATACCATTTATCTGTTCGCAGCTATTTCAGGATATTGAAAGTAGCGCGTACTGTTGCTGATCTACGAAATGGGCAAGATATAAGCCAAGAAGATTTAGCGGAAGCAATCCAATACAGAATCAAAGAAGATTCTTAATCTTAATTCATGCTTAAAAACCGTCAATTAAACTCTATAGACAAGGCCATTATATCAACTCTTGCCTATGGTCAAGTTAAACGATGGCCCATGACACTGTGGGAAATATTTCGTTATCTTACTAATCCTCAAAGAATTAACGAACAAATGCCAGTAAAGAAAATAAAACTTTACGAGATACAAAAAGGAATTAAAAGATTAATAGAGATAGGAATCATTAAAGATGAAGAAGGATTTTATTCTTTAAAACATAAAAAGCTAAAGAGCGCGCCATTTTTAAGGCGCAATAGCAAGGATAAATTGGCTGACTCTAAAATTAAAAAAGCAATTAAAATAACAAAATACTTACAATTTTTTCCCTTTATTCGCGGAATTTTCTTAAGCGGCTCTTTAATTTTTGGCTGGGTAGATGAAGAAAGCGATATAGATATTCTAATCGTAGCGCAGAGCAACCATCTTTGGACAGCTCGTTTTTTGGTTTCAGCTCTCTTAACCATCACAAGATTAAAACGGTCAAAACAACACATTAAGGATCGTTTATGTTTAAACCATTTTATTACCAATGGCGCTCCAGAAATTTCTTTATATAGTCTTTATAATGCCGAAACTTACGCGCGGCTGATTCCCTTATGTGGAGAAAAGACTGTCCTTGAAAATTTTTTGAAAGCTAATTTATGGATTAATGATTATATTCTACAGGGAAGCGGAAAATACTACGAAGATTTAAGACAAATTCCTGACGGTCAACCCAAAAAATTATTTAAGAGCTTATTGGAGATGTTCTTAAATATTATTGGCGCAGGCCAAATTCTTGAAAAATTGTTGTGCCAATGGCAAATAAAACGGATAAAAAAAGACCCTCTTACCTATAAAAAAGGAGGAAGGGTAGTCGTGGATATGAAGCAAATTGAATTTCATCCTGATTCTCCGGAAGGAGAACACCTTAGGCGCTATAATAGTCACCTTGCGTCGTTAGGCCTTTTTAATTTTAATCGCGAACGGGATTCGGGACTTGCTTGATATTAATAAACTTGTATAAAGTTTTTCCGTCGCGCAAACAATTCTCTTCCAACTATAAACTTCAGCTATCTTTTTTTGAGCAAGGGCTGATTTTTTTTCTAATATCTTATTCGGCAGGCCTAAAATTAAATCTAATTTTTTAGACAGATCGTAATAATCACGATTTTTAAAGACAAAACCATAATCTTTTGCTATCTCTAAATTAGCAGGAATATTGCTGATTAAAACAGGGATACCGTAATCAAGGGCTTCAAGCAAAGACAAAGACATTCCTTCTGACTCTGATGGGTGAACAAAGAGATAGGCATTTTGGAAAAGAATTCTAAGAGAGCGACCTGTTTGTTGTCCGGTAAAAATAATATTAGGGTTATTTTGAGCCATTGTTTTTAATTCTTTCAAATAATCATCGGTAAAAGAACTGTCGCCAACAATGACAAGCTTTTTATTTCGTTGTAGCTTGGGATCTAATTGTTGGTAAGCTTTAATTAAAGTATGAATACCTTTGTGTCGTACTAAGCGATTAACGGTCAATATATATTTTTTGGGCTTAAGATTCCACCAGATTAAACTTTCTTCGTCAGATTTATTTGGGGATTTCTGATTAATTATTGGATAAATTCCATTAGGAATATAAACAGCTTTTCGTTGATAACGATCTTTGACATATTTCTTTAAATGTTTAGATACCACAATCGTTTGATGAGAGAGATAGACAGAACATAATTCTCCTAATTTTAAAATTGCGCGAGCAAAAAAGGACCATTTCTGATGCTTATAATCCTGACAATGAAAAGTAGACAAGACCTTAATCTTAGGATTAATAATTCTTGGTATCCATAAAAATAAAGAAGGGCCAATGCCGTGATAATGGATAATATCTACATTTTTGATTTTGAACAAGGCATGAAGCGTAGCCATAAAAGAGTGGGAAGCGGCGTCAAGATGTTTAAAATTAATTGAAGGCAAGCTAATGAGTTTTACCCCTTTATAATACTTTAATGTTTTATTGGTATAATGGGGGCGAGTATAGACAATTATTTCGTGTTTTCTTTTTGCCAGCTCCATAGATAAAGCTTCAACATGTTTTTCAATGCCGCCTGATTTTGTCGGTATGCCTTTTTGACCAATCATTACAATTTTCATAAATGTTCTTTTTTTAGAAGTTTACCCTGAGCCCGTTGAAGGGCCTCTTTATAAATATTCATTAAATCTTGGTAATGTTTTTCCGGCGAAAAGTTTTTTTCCACAAAAAGCCGCGCCTGAACGCCCATCGTGCGAATTAAACAAGGATACAGGGATAGGCTGAGTATCTTTTCCCTTAAATCTTCTGCGTCCCCGGCTTTAAATAAAAGTCCCGTGTTTTTGTGCTTTACAATCTCTGGCAGACCACCCAAATTGCTTGCAATAACAGGTTTTCCCAAAGCAAATGCTTCAAGCGCTACGAAGGGAGCATTTTCATACCAAACTGATGGAATAACAACAAAAGCAGAATTTCTTATAATATTTTTTAACTCTTCTCCATATTTTGCCCCTAAAAATTCTATATTTCGTGTATTTTTTTTAGCAATTAGTTCTAACAAATTTTTTTCTTCTTTTCCAGAGCCAACAATCTTTAAGCTGACATCCGGTAATTCGGAAACTGCTTCTATAAGAGTTTTAACGCCCTTCTGAGCGTGCAGGCGTCCAAAAAATAATATATATTTTCCCGGACTAAATTTTGGCTTATATTCACTTAATTCTACAAAATGTCTCAAAAAACATATTTTATCAGAAGGAAAACCGTTTTTAATATATTTATTCATTAAAAATTGAGAGGGAGATATAAACATATCAACATTTTTAGTATAAATTTTAGTTATTTTTTCAAAGTACATTTTAATGGTAGATAAAGCGCTAGCGCTTCTTGAATTTTTTATACATTTATGGACAATTGCTTTCCAATACTTACCATGACTGCACTCTTCATGAATGCCACTCTTTTCTGAATAAAGATTATAATTGGGAGAGATTAGATGAAAATCATGCAGGGTTTGAACTACTGGAATGTTGTATCTTTTCAGAACAGGAAGGATTGAAGGAGTAATATGATGATAGATATTGTGAAGATGCGCCAAATCTGGTCTTTCAATTTTAATTAATTTTTCAATTTTCTTTTTCGCTTCAAAGGAATAAATGAATTTAATTCCCTTAAGAATTATTTTAGAACTTAACTTGAGCTGTGAAAAATCTTGCTCTTCAACAAAATATGGGCTATAAATAGAAGGAAGGCAATTTTTGTCTTTCATAGCAAAAACTTGAATTTGATGGTTATGTTTTTTAAGCAAATCAATCAAAGACAAAAGATAGCGCCCCGTTCCGCCAGATTTTCCTTTTTGATGATAAAATTTGTTAATTTGTAGAATTTTCACTTTTTTTAGATGAAATTTAAAGGAAATAATCTTAATTTTCTAATATTTTCAGTCGCTGTTGTCGCAATATTTATTTTTTCCATTTTTGGGCAACTGACGGTTACAGAAGGTCTTATTTTGTTCCTGTTGCTGTTGCTCGGAACATTGTTTTTTCTAAAACCATTTCTTGGATTATTGATGGTTATTTTTTTGAGACCAACGATTGATTTGTTGGGAACGAAATTTGTCTTAGGAGCAGGATTTTCTTCAGCGCTTAACTACAACAGCATTTTCGGTCTATTGGTTGTGTTGTGCGGGGGTATTGTTATTATTCGGAACGGAACGCAACTTCGCAGAATACCTGTTTTTTATTCAATTTTTGTTTTCAGCGCAATTTCTCTAATAAGCATACTCTGGACGCCTCAGCCAATTTTAGGTCTAAGAGAAATCTTCAGACTCTTAAGCATTTTCATTATTTATTTAACAAGCTTTCTTTTAGTAAAACGCAGGAAAGATTTTAAAAAGCTTCTTTATGTATTAATTTCTTCATCCATTATTCCTTTAATTGTGGCATTTTGGCAATATTATGCCGGAAAAGGCGAGGTTATTTTTGGAGAATTTTTTCGTCGTCTTTACGGCACATTCTTCTATCCCAACAGCTTAGCTTTCTTTTTGGTTTTTATCATAGCTCTCTTATTGTTATTAACTTACCAGAGCAAGGAGAAACAGAACAAAATTCTTTACGGAATTTTTGGGATTATTTCCTTCATAGTTTTGTTGGGAACATATACAAGAGGCGCTTGGATGGGGGCTTTGATTGTATTCTTCGTTTTTGGCTTGTTCCGATTTAGAAAACTCTTGCTGTGCGGACTTATATCTCTTGTTTTGCTTTATATATTCATTCCTATATTACAGGAAAGAATAGGCGATATTATCCGTCTTGAGCCCTTTAGTTCTTTAATGTGGCGTTTTCGCCTTTGGGAGAACACGATGCCTTTCTTTTTTGAAAGACCTATTTTAGGACATGGATTATCGTCATTTCAGTTTTTATCTCAGAATGTTCAAGGGTTAAGCCTGCTTCCCGCGCCCGAGGCTCATAACGATTACCTTAAAATCTTGATTGAAACAGGCGCTGTCGGGCTAATAATGTATATTTCAATTTATTTTAAATTGTTTGTCTTTAACCTTGGCGTTCATTTCAAGAGCAAAGATAAATATTTAAAAGATGTTAGCTTCTTAGCTATTTTACTTTTGGCAACTTTTTTAGCTATGTCCTTTGGCGATAATATCTTGCGCGGAACAGCGACCCAATGGGCGCTCTTTGCTTATCTTGGCGGAGTAATTTCTCTAAACATTAGAGCAAAGAAGAAAAATCGCAAGAAAGAAGCCACAAAGATCTAGTTGTATATATTTTAAAAAAGGGCAGGAAGGAGGACAGTTCCTCCTCCTGCCTTTTGCGTACTCTACGAGCTACCAGAACTTTGCGTAGATGAGATTTGCTCCGTACCCATCTCTTATGGAGTATTCGTCGCAATGCTTTAGGAGCGGGGGAATGAAATAATTGATTTCCCCATGCTCGGTTGTAAGGTAAACATTGCCTAGAAGAACACCGTTGTCCAAAGGAATGCCGTGGATTATCACTTGAAGATTGCCATTTGGCAGTGTGCGGAATTCTGACCAATAGGTTTCGTTAAAGCTCATGCGTTCGTATTCATCAATAACCCTATTGTCGTTGAAGTCCCAACCCCAACCAGTAATATTTGACGCAAACTCAAAGCGCCTAATATCAAATTGGACGCAGGATTGAGTTACCATCTGTGACACGCAACAATCTCCGTCTTCGTTCTTGCCATTCCATCCAGGACGAAGCTCAAGAAAAAGATTAACGGCCGTAGCTCTGCCTTGAACATCCCATTCTGTTGCCTCAATGTTGGTGATAGCCCCAAGCCATTCACTATCTTCTTGGCATTTTTCGATGTTACATCCAAGACAATCAGATGTCTGCGCAAAAACTCCAGCGCACAGTCCTCCAGCTAACAAAATTGCTAGCACTAATGAAACGATTTGTTTCTTCATTTCATCCTCCTTTTTTGAAAGTACTTTTTTGGCCAACAATTTGACCGTAAGACAAAGAAAACTATTTCTTTGTCCTGTCGCTCAAATCATTTATATAATTGGTAAATTGGCGGGAGCGCTCACTTTTTTGCGAAGAATTGTGTTTTGCGCCTGCGTTTTGATAATTGTTTTTCTTTTAGATGGCGCTTCATTTAATTTTGCAGAGTTCTTTTTGATGTTATCTAAATTCTTATCAGGCAGGAGAATTATTAAGCCAATGCTGATTAATAAGCCGGCTGTTAAACCAAAAAATGTATTAGCAATTGCATTGGGCTTGACTGTTTTATTGCTTACAATTGTTTTTCCTAAGATTAGGATATTCATTTCCTGATTATCGCCGAGAAAAAGATTGCGTTCATTGGTGATTACATAAGATATTGCCTGGCTGATTTTTTGAGCCTCTTTTTGGTCCGGATGAAAAACATTAGTTCTTAACATACCAGTATTAGGGACAGTTTCAACTATGGCGGTTTTTTGCCATTTTTTTATAATTTTTTTTGGTTCTTCGCCGAAATAGGATATTTCTATGTTAAAATTTGACATAGAAACTCTTTCGAAAAAAGCGGGTGAGAGAATAATTTGTTTAAATGTATAAGCCAATTGCTCAGAGCCCTTGATTGCAGTATAAGCGTCAATAGTCGGGCTTTGTTTCTGAACAATCAGAAACTGGCCCTGGGCTTGATAATAATGAGGAAGAAAGAAATTGATGTATAAACCAAAGGTAGCGGTTAGCATTGTAATTATAACCGTTAATTCCCATTTAGATTTTAAAGCGGTAAAGAATTTTGTAATATTCATAGTAGCGTCATCCTATCACAATAGTTTATTCTTGTCAAGACTTTTCTTAACTTTCCTGCCTGCTTCTGCTTATAAGTAGGTAAAGCCAGGCAAGAAAATATAAATATTATTTTTTGGCTTCTCGCTTAAACTGAAAGAGCGGGCTTGACAAGAAGAAAAATTGCGTTAAGATATAGTCTATAAAATCAAATTAGCAAACCTTGCTATAGAGTGCTAATTAATTTTACTTCGTTTAATAAAAAATAAAATAAATTTCAAGTTAATTTTTAGTTAGATATCTGTGTAAAATTTTATGCAGATATATTTAATCGTGTTTTAAAAACAACATGAACATTAAACCCCTTGCTGACAGAATTTTAATTCAACCCATTCCTTCAGAGGATTTGCTTAATAATGGAGAAGGAAAAACAAAGTCAGGAATAGTGCTTCCTGATACGGTCGAAAAAGAAAAACCAGAACAAGGAAAAATTATTGCCGTGGGTCCAGGAAGAATTTTAGAAAACGGACAATATCAAAAAATGGAAATTAAAAAAGGAGATATCGTTCTTTTCTCCAAGTATGGGCCGACTGAAATTAAAATTAAAAATAAAGAATATTTAATTGCCAAAGAAGAAGATATCTTAGCGATAATTGCCAGATAAGAAACTTAATCTGTAACTAATATTTTATAACTATTATGTCAAAACAAATTCAATTTTCCGAAAAAGCGCGACAGGCAATAAAGAGAGGCGTTGATAAACTTGCTGATACCGTTAAGGTTACATTAGGACCAAAAGGAAGGAATGTTATTTTGGGCAAAGGGTATGGTTCGCCAATTATAACTAACGATGGAGTGACGATAGCCAAAGAAATTGAGGTTGAAGATAAGATTGAAAATTTAGGCGTAGAAATTATCAAAGAAGTGGCAAGCAAAACCAATGATGTTGCTGGAGACGGAACCACTACCGCGACTGTCCTCGCTCAAGCCATTATTGCCGAAGGATTTAAAAATATTGCTGCTGGAGCAAATCCCTTAGCCCTTAAGCGAGGCATTGAAAAGGCCACCAAAAAAATTATTCAAGGTCTCAAAGATATGTCTAAGAAAATTTCATCGCGTGAAGAAAAAACTGATGTAGCTACCATCTCCGCGCAAGATGCAGAAGTTGGCAATCTGATTGCCGAGCTTATGGAGGAAGTTGGTCAAGAAGGCGTGATTACCGTTGAAGAGTCCAAAACATTTGGCCTTTCTAAGGAAATAGTTCGCGGCATGCAGTTTGACGAAGGATATACCTCTCCCTATATGGTAACTAATGTTGAAAAAATGACTGCTGAATTAAACAATCCTCTTATATTAATAACTGATATTAAAATTTCTTCTATCAATGAAATTCTGCCGATATTAGAGAAACTAACTACTGCTGGCAAGAAAGAAATTGCTATCATTGCCGAAGATGTTGATGGAGAGGCGTTAGCAACCTTAATTGTTAATAAGATTAGGGGAACTTTTACTGCTTTATCTCTCAAGGCGCCGGGATTTGGAGATCGCAGAAAAGAAATACTTCAAGACATTGCTATTGTTACCGGAGGACAAGTAATATCTAAAGATCTTGGACTTAAGTTAGAAAATGTTGATATCAATATGCTCGGTGAAGCTGATAAAATTCTTGCCACCAAAGACAACACAACAATTATCGGCGGCCATGGAAAGAAATCAGATATTGAGAAGAGAATGCTTCAAATAAAAGGACAATTAGAAAAAACAGATTCTGATTTTGATAAAGAGAAGTTAGAAGAAAGAATTGGCAAACTTTCTGGGGGAGTGGCTGTTATTAAAGTCGGAGCTGCTACCGAGATAGAACAAAAAGAGAAACAGCATCGTATTGAAGATGCCCTTGCAGCTACAAGAGCTGCAGTTGAAGAAGGCATTGTTCCGGGAGGGGGAGTGGCTCTTATCCGAACTATTAAAAGTTTAGACGGCTTAAAAGTGAGCGGTGACGAAAAAATAGGAGTTAGCATAATCCGCAAAGTTCTTGAGGAACCGTTAAGGCGAATAGCATTTAATGCGGGAATGGAAGGTTCAGTAGTCGTTGATAAGGTAAAAAAATTAGACGGAGCAAAAGGATATAATGCCGCTAAAGACACTTATGAGGATTTAATTGAGGCGGGCATTATTGATCCCACTAAGGTAACGCGTTCTGCCTTGCAAAATGCTGCGTCAGCGGCGGCAATGCTCTTAACAACTGAAGCAGTCATTGTTGATTTACCAGAGAAAGAAGACAGAGGTATGTCTTCTGGGGGAGGAATGCCCCAAATGCCAATGATGTAAAGGTCGCGAATTGACGCGAATAAGGAACGAATAGACACGGACTTAAACATTGAATATAATAAAAAAAGCAGAAGAAAAACTCTTCTGCTTTTTGATTTTTATTCATTGGCTGCGGTCAAATTTTTTACGGCGCGCTAATGTTTTTATTAACCTTTTGAGTTACTGTTGGCCAGTGAAAACTAAGAAAGTCTATATCTATATTAAGCCAGAAGCGACATTTGGCAAAGATATTTTTATTTCCTCCGCTTGAATAGGAATGGTAAAGGCCGTCGCCAGAGCTTGCTTTATAAAGAGAATCTTTTTCTGAACCATCTTTCCAGTCAATTGTATTAGAAGTCGGCATATCTAATCTTAATTTGGTTCCGCGATAAGCGATAGGTCCAACCTTAATATTAATCCCTTGAATTATTGGTTCTCCCAATATACTAATATAAATATTGGGCACGCTGCAGATTCCGACAGAAGCAGCTCTTATATTAGGGTCGTAAAGTTTAACAGTGTGAGGAGGCGAAGAAGCACCTGTCATATAAAGACTGCCTACACTGCAACTTTCCCAGTTATTTCCATTCAGTAGTGTGCAAATAGCGGACATTAAATCGGTCGGGCAGGCAAAATTTCCATTTATTTCTACGGTAATAAATAATTTTTTAACGATTGCCATTAGATCTAGATGAACAATGTCTTGAATAAGATTTTGATTGATGACAATCTTAAACATTCTCTGAAGAACGGGATAAGGGACGCCTGTTAATTTTTCAATCTGCTTTGAAGAGAATTCAATAAGAAGTTCTTCTATTCTATCTTTGGCGTAAGTGCCGACATCTTCCAAAGAAAAATTCTTTGTTTCCATCAAAAACTTGGCAAACCTTGCTATTTCAGCTAAAACTTGCGGATCTATGCCTGCGCCAAGTTTAGCCAGAACTTCATTAACATAAGGAGTAATAATATCAGTTACTATTTGGGTAAGAAGCTGTTCTCCTCTGGAAGTTAGATAAGATTTAAAAGACGCCATAAAAGTGGCAGTATCTATTTCCACAAAATTTTCTGTACTTAAGCTAATTGATCCGCTATTGATCATATAACCAAGAAAGTCAAAAATATATTTTGAAAGAGTTGGGTCAATATTCAAATTTTCTTGGAAAAAATTAACAGCATTATCAGCGATAAATTTAGCGGCTTCTTTTAAGAATTTTTGACTATCAATTTCTACAGTTATGCCGGAATCATCCATCCACGCCGAAAGCCAATCTGAAAAATGCGCTTCAATATCAACCGAGATTTGAGAAAAATCTAAACCCTTTCCGCCTCCATCGGACTTAATAAGGTATTGAACGAACTTAATTGCCTTTTCTAATAGTTGGTCATCAATTGCTTGTTTAACCATCTCTCCATCAATCTCCACATCAATTTGGACGATATCTAAAAGATTGTTGGCTGCCTCCGCCACAAGAGAGTAAACTGTTTGTCTAATTAGATCTATGCCTTGTTGAAGAGTGATATTATGTTGGGTAGAATAATCTTTCCAAAGAGCTTCCATGTCAGCTTTATTTTTTTGGATAATTTCTTTCAAACTAAGATTTTTATTTTCTATCAAGAATTGGATAAAACTTTTAATAGTGTTAAATTCTTGTTCAGTCAAATTGGTGGAATCTTTGATCTGGTTATAGAGTATTTGCATTAATGCCTGAATTATTTGGCTTTGGGTGGCTTCAGATTCAATATCTAATCCGATTGCAACAAGATTTATCATTCTTTCAATCCTGAGCACATTTTGAATTAAGGGAGAATCGTTTTCTTCCACATATTCTTTTAATAAAGCGCCAATATCTTGAGGAGGGGTAGCGCCTTCAGCTGCTATGGAGATGCCTTTATCGGGAGGCTTAGCAAGGAAAGCCATAAAATTAGCTAATTCTTGAGCAATACCGGGGTCAATCTTCATTTCTATGGCAAAGTTATAAATAAAATCTCTTATTTTATCAACTGCTAAATCTCCGAGAACATCCACTCCTGCGCCAATAAAATCATTGAGATATTTGGCAAAAAATTCAGGGTCGGGATTTTGCGCCAATTCTATAGGATCAATATTGTGCGCTTTAAGCCAAAAATAAAAATCAACCAAACCCTGAACTTTCTTTGCAATATCTTCGCCAAAAAGGCCCACAAGGGCTTCGCCCGTGAAAGCTCCGGCGAATTTTCCCAAAAGAGAGGAGAGAAGAGATCCGGTAATATTACAAAGGTCTAGCCCAAGAGCTGTCTGATCACTTTTAGCTTCGTCTTCTGTAGCGGGTTCGGGAGCTTTTATCCATCCTTCTTTATCGGTACAAAGGTAATTAGGATCATCAGGAGTGTAATCATTTGGCGCTGGATCTTCGTGACGCATTCCGCATTGCCATTCAAAATAGCCGGAAGTATTTTTTTTACAACTTGCCTCGTCATAATAACGGCAATAAGAGGTGCTATTTTTTTCAATTATTCTGGCAAGGTCGCAAGAATCTGCTGGCGCGCCCTGAGAAAGATAACAATAAAACGAATCGTCAATAGCCAAAAGATCGTCCACGCTAAAATTAATAACTGGTTCACTAATAGCGCAAGAGCCCTTAACCTTTACCCAATATCCTCTAAATGCTTCAAGATTAGCGCGAGGGGAAACCATTCCATAATCTGAACCCGAAGCATTAAAAAGCCAGCTAACAGACAGTTCGCATGATCCCTTGAATTGATTCCAATTATAATTTGAGGTAGAGGAAATTAGGTTCCATCCAGGATCAAGAGTTGTGCTTTTTTTTGCTCTATCGCCCTCGCCCCCAGAACCAATCTCAAGAGTACAATCTTCATCAACTCTTATCCAATAGGCGTTCATTGGTCTAAGATTGTCTGTTTTTTTATATTTATAGGCAATGACATCCCAATACCAAGGACCTGACGCGACTTCACAGCCCGACAAGTATTCTGACGAAAGGGTTTCGTCCGATGGTGATATAAGATTCCATCCTTTTTTAATCTCAATGCTTCCCTGAGGTTCAATGGCAATGCCGGCATGCGCCTTTTTTGGACTCAAAAAAGAGCCTAAGTATATTAGGCCTGACTGAGAAACAACAAATGAAAATAAGACAAAAGACACAATTATCTTTTTGAATAAATTTTTTTTCATTTTAAAAAATTACAAATTCTGTTAAGATTATATCACACATTATTAATTAAAATTATTTTAGATTGTGGATAACCAAATTTTTAAAACAATTCAGCCCAAAAAAGAATTAGGCCAGAATTTTCTTTTATCAAAAAAAGCGCCTGAAGAAATTATAACTTTATCAGAACTTAATCCCGAAGATATTGTTGTTGAGATTGGCGCGGGAACAGGGATTTTAACTAAAGAATTAGCTCAACGCACCAAGCAGGTTATTGCGATTGAAAAAGACAAAGAACTGATGCCAATGCTTGAGGAGGCATGCCGCGCTTTTAAAAATATTGAGTTTTTGAATAGAGATGTGAGGGAATTACTAAATAGCTATAAAGGCTATAAAAGGGAGGGGTTTAGAGCTTTAGGGCCGTATAAGGTTGTAGCAAATCTCCCGTATTATTTAAGCAGTTTTATTATTAGACGGTTTTTAGAAATTGAGAATAAGCCGGAGGTAATGGTTTTAATGCTTCAAAAAGAGTTAGCGGAAAGAATCTGCGCCAAAGCGGGCAAAATGAGTTTAATTTCGGTAATGGTAAATTTTTATGGCAAACCGGAGCTTGGCTCTATCGTGAAAAAAGAAAATTTTTATCCTCAACCAAAGATTGATTCGCAAATTTTAATTATAAAAGACATTAAAGAGCCCTATGATGTTAATATAAAAATATTTTTTAGGATTCTTAAAATAGGTTTTTCAAGTAAGAGGAAAATGCTCATTGGCAATCTAAAAAATGGATTAGGAATATCAAAAGAACAAATAATAAAAATATTCAATGATTTAGGCATTAATGAAAAAGCGCGAGCGCAAGAATTATCATTAAAAAATTGGAAAGCGCTATCAAAGAAATTTAGCGATATGTGATAAACAATATCTCTCTTGATAACGCGTAGATCCTTCGCTATTGCTCAGGATGACCTTGCGGTCAATTATCTATATTTTTATCCCCAGATTCTCCCGTTTAATTCGGAGTTTTTTTTGTTATAATAGAATATATGAAGAAGAAAATTTTCTTCCTGATTTTTGCTGTTGGGGGAGTGTTGTTATTGGCGAGCTTATTTCAATGGAGCAGGCAGACAGGAAACGACCAAACGGCCTCTTTGGAACAATCAACAGAAACAGGACAAACAGTTTCATCATATTCGTTTTATAAAGACGACGACTTAGATCGTCTTTCAAACGCGAAGGAAATTATTTATGGTTCATCAATTAACGCGCCCGATACGGATGGGGACGGCTATTTAGACGGCGAAGAAGTGGAAAATGGCTATGATCCAATTGTGGCGGGGAGCGCTAAGCTCAGAGAAAGAACAAATTTAAACATTACGATTCAATATTTTTTGTGGCTTCAAGAAAAACAAGATATTAAAGATCCTAAAATTGAAAGTAATTTGATTGATAAATTTTTAGAGGATCATCCGGAAGCCGTTGAAATTAACTATATTGATAAAAAAGAAATTAAATTTGTTTCTCAAGACGACAAAGAAACTGTTCGCGCCTATTTAGCCGAACTAAATAAAATTAGCTTGCCCGAAGGGATGATTAGTTATAGGGAAATTGCAAAAAGTTACAGCCAAGATACTGTTTCTCTGCTTGAAGATATTTTGGGGAAGATTGAATTAGCTTATTTGGACTTTACCTATTTAAAAACGCCTCCTTCTGCGGGAAAAATACAACAAGGATATCTTACAGTCGTCAAAGGATTCTCTGATATTTTTTCTGATCTCAAGCTTTATCAAAAAGATCCAGTAAAAATTGAACTTAATCTAAAAAAAGCGCAAAAACTGATTGAACTTTCAGAAGAAATTGAAAAAGAAAAGTTGGAATTAATAAAAAAGTTTGAAATAAGTTAATATTAGAATTTGTAATTTATAATCTTGTATCCTTGAAAACAGTATTTCACAAAGTAAAAAAAATTATTTTATGGGTGATTGGCGTCGCAGTTGTTTTTGTGATTTTGGTTGTAGTTTTGGTTGATCGCGATGAAAATACCGGGAAGATAACTATACCTTTCTTAAATAAAGAAAGTAAAGTTTCTGACGATGGTTTTAATAGGTTGGTTGAGCAAGAGCTGAATTTAACAAAATTGGCCGAAGTTGATTGGGCAGGGGCATATAATAAAGCGCTAGAAGAGCAATACGGCATTCAAGATAAAAATTCCACTTCTTCGCAAAAAACATTAATTGCAAACAATGAAAAAGAGAACGAAAAAATTAAAAAAGATGAAGTTTCTAAAATATTTATCCAGTATCTTATTAAGTCCGAAATACAGTTAGATGAAAACAAAAATCCCTTAACATTAGCGATTCAGTATCGCGACGAAGGCAAGACGGATAAAATAGACGAACTCATCGCTGATTTAGATAAAAAAACAAAATATGTGGAAGCAATTACTCCGCCAACTGAAGCGCTTGGATATCATTTAGTAAAATTACGATTATTGAGAGAAACGGAAGGAATCTTAGAAATGATCAAGGAATCAAAGAAAGAAGAAAAATTAGAAGATGTTATATCAGAAAACGAATTTGAACATTTAGCTAACCTAAGCTTAATTTTAAAAAAATACTTAACTTATTTTTTTCTAACAACCAACAAAAATCAATGAAGAAAACTGATAAAATTTTTATTTCAATAACAATAACAATTATCGGTTTTTTGTTTTTGCTTGGCAATATAGCCAATGCAGTTGATGACCCCACCCTTGTTTTGGAGATAGATCCTGACAATCAGACAACAGTAGATTTAGGGTGGAATGTGGTTGACATAATGCCGTTAGATTATGCAGTTTTTCGTGATGGGGCAAGCATTGCTCCGCCTACAAGTGATATGACTTTTTTTGCCGATGCAAATGTTCCTATCGGTGAACACGGTTATCAAGTTGTTGTTTATAATAGTGGCGTTGAAGTGGCAAGAAGTAATTCTGCATCTATTGAAGTCTTGGATGCTGGAGGTGGTGATCCTCCCGATGTTCCCGATCCTCCTGATGGTGGTGATTCTGCGGGAGGTCTTGATTATTTTGACACAAGTATTCCTGGTTTTGATATTTGTACGGAGCTTCGCCGTCTTACCGAAGAAAAGGTGGATCCCACAGTAACTCCTCCTTATGAAGTAGGTCTTTTTGGAGTGGATACATCCACAAGCGATAGCGGTGGCATTATAGGTGGAAATAATAGCAATCCATGTAAAGATTGTGTAGCAGATGGCACGGTTTGGAATGATACAGATAATACTTGTTATGATAGCTTTGCCGATTGTAATCATTTCGGAGATCCCGCAGGTAACTGTATTAGCGATGAAGCTTCTTGCCCTGCTGACGCTGGAGATGGAGGAGATGTGAGTAGCGTCGCTACTACCGAAGGAAGTATTTTTCAAAAGTGGTTTATTGATGCGTGCGTAATGGATGGATATCTAACTGAAGTAGCGCATGTTGATTTGACTCATAGATTTGAAATAGAGGGATCAGTCTTTGCTGAAAAGATGTCTAAGGATGAAGCAAATTTAGGACAATTATTTGAGGAGGCATTTATGGAGGTAACGAGAATGCCAGATGAAAGTCCAAGAATTAAAAAAGAAGATTTGCAGCTTGCCAGCTTAAAAGATTTCTTTTTAATTTTAAAAGATTCAAACGAACAGTTTACGACTGACTTGATGCAGGCAATATCGGAAAAACAGAGAATTGATTTAGAAAGCTTACAGGCGTACGAATT
>CAYNNF010000017.1:0-13100 GCA_964398685.1 uncultured Candidatus Saccharibacteria bacterium
TAGTGGGAAAGATGTTGTAATAAAAAACATTAATAATTTTATTTTTTTATTTGTTTAGCAAAAAACAATGAACAAGAAAAAACCATTTTTATGTCTAATTTTTATAACGAGTATTCTTTTTTATTTTGTCAGCGCAAAGAATACTTATGCTTATCTTGACCCTGGAACAGGAAGCTATCTTATTCAAATAATTGCTGCGGCCTTGTTGGGAGCTCTTTTTTCTCTTAGAATATTTTGGTCAAAAATAAGACGCTTTTTAAATAATTTATTTTCAAATAAGGAAAAGAAGACTAAAGAAAAAGTTAATCAAAACGATGAACAACAAGAAAAAAAATAAAGCATCAAGTTCCTTTAGAGATCCAAGCGGGTTTCTTTTTTATAAAAATAACGAAATTTATCGTCAAGTTAATATTATATATAAAGAAAATTATGATTATTTGATGAAATCAGGACTATATAAAAAATTAATTAAGAAAAATTTGCTTATTTCTCATGAAGAAGAGAACATAAAACTCGCTCTATCAGATGATGCTTATAAAGTAATTAAACCCCAACAAATTCCATTTGTATCTTATCCTTATGAATGGTGTTTTAGTCAACTGAAAGCAGCTGCTCTCGTGACACTTGAGATCCAAAAGATAGCTCTTAAATTTGGGATGAGCCTTAAAGATGCTAGCGCTTATAATATTCAATTTTTAGGATATAGGCCAATATTTATTGATACACTTTCTTTTGAAAAATATATTGAAGGCAGACCATGGATTGCGTATAAGCAATTTTGCCAACACTTCCTGGCGCCATTGGCATTAATGGCGCATAGAGACGTCAGGCTAAATCAACTCTTGAGGATACACATAGACGGTATTCCATTGGATTTAGCCAGCAAATTATTACCAAGGCGGACTTGGTATAAAATGTCGCTTTTGCTACACATTCATCTTCATGCTAAAAGTCAAAAACATTTTGCCAAAAAAACCAACGAAAAAGATTTTATAAGAAAAAAATTTACTCCTCATTCTTTCTTGGCGCTTATTGACAACCTTGAATCTTCTATTAAAAAACTAGAATGGAAACCAGGGGATACGGAATGGAAAAATTATTACGAAGGCGATAGCTATGAATTAGGATCTTTTAAGCATAAACAGAAAACAGTGTCAGGCTTTTTAGATGAAATTCAGCCAAGAACCGTTTGGGATCTTGGGACCAACACAGGCATTTTTAGTCGTATAGCTAAGAACAAAAGAGCGCTAACGGTTTCTTTTGATGTTGATCCAGCATGCGTAGAGATTAATTATCGATTAACATTAAAAAACAAGGAAATCAATATTTTGCCCCTTCTAATTGACCTTACCAATCCTAGTCCGGGCATTGGTTGGGAAAATAACGAGAGAAATTCTTTTATAAAGAGAGGACCTGTCGATACAATTCTTGCTCTTGCTCTAATCCATCATTTAGCGATTTCAAATAATCTGCCCTTTGATAAGATAGCTAAATTTCTTAGAAAAATTTGTAATTCACTTATTATTGAATTTATTCCTAAATCTGATATTAAAGTTAAAAGGCTGCTATCTATGAGGGAAGACATATTCTCCGAATATACACAGAGGAATTTCGAAGAAAAATTTGATAAATATTTTAAAATCAAAGCATCTGCCAAGATTAAAAACTCAGAAAGAATTTTGTATTTAATGATTAGAAAATGAAGACAAAAAAATGTAAATTTGTTATCCATCCTTTTTTATTTGCGTTTTACCCTATTTTATATTTGTATGCTCATAATGTATATCAGCTTAGGATTATCGATTTTTTGCCTTCAGCGCTGCTTGTTGTAGGAATTGGAACATTATTATTTTGGTTATTAAGTTTTCTCTTGAAAAAGAATAAGGCGGGCATAATTATATCTCTTTTTTCTATATTCATATTTTCTTATGGTTATGTTTATGATTTTACCAGAAAAATCGTTAGCGACATCAATATTTATCATTTTTATTTATTGACGGTATGGATCATTGCTCTATTTTTTCTACTTTTTATCTTATTAAAATCAAGAGGAAACTGGAAGCGCTTAACAAGGTTCTTAAATATTATGGGAACGGTATTAATCATGGTCCCTCTTTTTAATATTGGAACTTATTATTTCAAGGCAGTCAATAATCATTTATCAGAAGAATTAGGGATACACACCAAGAAAACAGGGGACGAGATTAAGAGCGAAAAAACCTTACCAGACATTTATTATATTATATTAGATGGATATGGAAGAGGTGATGTTCTTGAAGAATTTTATAGCTATAACAATAATCAATTCCTTAATCAGTTGAAAGAAAAAGGGTTCTATGTCGCCGATAAAGCTAAAACTAATTATATGCAAACTCCCCTTTCTTTTGCTTCTTCTTTAAATTTTTCTTATTTAGATGATTTGAGTAAGGAAGTTGGCAAAGAGTCTCAGGATCGATTGATATTAAGAAAATTAGTATTTGAAAATAAAGTAAGTACATTTTTGCAGAAAGAGGGATATGAGTATATTCACATTATGTCGCCATATGTTCTCTTGGCAGGCAGAAACCCCTATGCGGACACCAACATAGATCCCGAAAGCTCTTTGAATGGGTTTGAATATTTGCTTTTGCAAACGACAGTTTTCAAGCCATTCCTCGAAACCATTTCTGGACTAAATCAAGTGGAAGCGCATGCGGAAGGAATTTTAAATACTTTTAGTTATTTGAAAAACATCCCAGAAGTAAAAATACCCACCTTTATTTTTGTTCATATTATCTGTCCCCATCCTCCTTTTGTTTTTGACGAAAACGGGAAAGTAGATAGTAAAGATAAATTTTTTCTATGGAAAGATGGAAGTCATTGGATGGAAATATACGGAGACAAGAAAGACTATGTAGAAAGATATAGAAAACAGCTTATTTTTCTCAACAAAGAAGTTATCAGTACGATTGACACTATCATGTCAAAATCCAAAACCCCACCTATTGTCATTTTACAAGGCGATCATGGACCAGGATCAATGTTAGAATGGGAAAATTCTGAAAAAACTAACATGAAAGAAAGAATGAGCATATTAAATGCCTATTACTTGCCAGATGGCGGAGATAAGTTGTTATATGATTCTATCACTCCAGTAAACACTTTTAGGATAATTTTTAACTATTATTTTGGAACTGATTACGAGATCTTAGAAGACAAATCTTATTTTTCTACATGGTCTCATCCTTATGATTTTATAGAAGTTTTAAAAGAAGAAAATAATTCGTGATTTTATGTATAAAAATAAAAAAATTTCAGTAGTAATTCCTTGTTATAACGAGGGAAAAACCATTGGTGTTATTCTAAAAAATATGCCTGATTTTATTGATGAAACTATTGTGATTGATAATAATTCAACCGATAAAACTTCTGAAATAGTTAGAAAATTTAAAAATGTACTCTTAGAAAAAGAATCTATTCAAGGATACGGAGCTACCATTAAGAAGGGTATTATTAAAAGTCAGGGCGAGATCGTCGCCATTATGGACGGAGACAATCAACATTTAATCAAAGACATAATGAGATTAATAGATTTTTTAATAGAAGAGAAACAAGATTTTATTTGGGGCTCAAGATTTCCCATAAAGATTGGAGAGGCAACTTTCAGTAGAATTTTTGGCAATAAAGTTCAGACAATTTTATTTAATTTTTTATTTAAAACTAAGATTAAAGATTCACAATCCGGCATGGTTATTTTTAGAAGAGAAAAGCTTTTCAGTAATATTAATATTAACGCACTCAGCAATGGAATGGCTTTCTCAGAAGAAATTAAAGTCAATGTGATATTTTCTGGATTAAAGTGGAATGAAAAGAAAATAAATATAAAAAAAAGAAAAGGCACTTCAAAATTAAATCCTATTTATGATGGGATAAAAAATATAAGCAAACTTTTTAAACTTTATTATGAACTCAAGATTAGAAAAAATTGCTAAATTTATCTTAAAAAGAAGCTATCTACAATATTTAGCCGTCCTTTTTTTATTTTTTGCGATTTTTGCTTTTATTCAATTTTCTTCACCTAATTTAGCGGGGACTGACGCTTATTATCATATTAAGCACGCTTATCTTATAAGAATGGAAGGTTTTTCGGCGGTGACAAATTTCCCATGGATAAGCTATAGTATTATTAATAAATATCCGACGGACTTTTGCTTCTTTTATCACATTTTACTGATTCCTTTTACTTGTTTAGGGCTGATTACCGGACTTAAAATTGCTGGCGCTCTTTTTTCCTCTTTAATTTTTGTTGTTTTTTTCTTTGTTCTCCGGCAACTTAAAATAAAATATGCTTTTTTATGGACATTAGTCTTGTTTGGTTTTTCAAGCTCTTTTGTTTTTAGATTAATCCTTGCAAGAGATTTTATTTTATCAATCTCTTTTTTTCTTTTAGGCCTTGTTTTTCTTTTAAAGAAAAAACGGTGGGGCATTTTTATTGTTAGCTTTTTTTATGCCCTAACTTATGTCGGTTGCCCCTTTTTATTGGCAGTAATTCTGCTTTATACTTTAGTTGTTTGGATTTTTAAAAAAAAGATTGATTTAAGAAATTTTGCTATTTCTTTTTCGGGCATGGCGCTTGCTTTTTTAGTTCGCCCCGATTTTCCTAATAATTTAAGAATTCTTTTTTATCAAGATGTGATGCCTTTTCTAAATATGTTTAAGGGCTTATCTTTGCCAGTAGGAGCGGAACTTTCTTCTGGCTATTCTTTGAATCAGATAGACATAATGAGAGGAGCGTCTTATCTGCTGTCTGCTTTCTTTTTTATTTTTTTATTTTCCCAAAAAAAAAGGAAAACTCCTTTATTTATAAAGACCTTTTTTCTTTTTTCTCTTTTTATTGTTCTTTTATTAATAACTTTTATTTCAGGCCGTTTTATTGAATATTTAGCACCATTATCTTTGCTTCTGATGGCTTTTATTTTTGAGAACTATTTAAGACCGGTGCTTCCAGATATAATAAAACTCTTGAAAGAAAGAAAGTATGATCTTTTTAAATATGGGAAATTATGCGCCAGTTTTTTAATTTTATCGATAATTCTTGCTCCAGGAATTATCAATTTTAGGAATTCTCTAACAAACATGAAAGGAAGAACACCCTTAACCGTTTATAAGGAGGTGGCAAATTTTTTAAAAGAAAATACTCAAAAAGAAGAAGTGGTTTTCAATATTAATTGGGCGGATTTTCCTCTTTTGTTTTTTTATAATGATTACAATGCTTATACGATTGGCATGGATCCTAATTTTCTCTATTTGTATAACAAGGAACTTTATTGGCAGTGGTTTGGCATCGGTTGGCAGGGGATTGTTTGTCAAAACAAAGAGGAGTGTTTTAAGAGAAATTACTGTGCCATAGATGATGATAGAGAAATTGCTTATTTAATAAAGAACAATTTTAAAAGCAAATATATTTTCATAAATACGCAAAATCATTTTTCTCCAGAACCAAAATTATTTATGCACATTAACACGCTTTTAAAAGGATCTTCATATTTTGAAAAAGTATTTCAAGGCAGAGAACAACAAACAGTTAAAATTTTTAAGATTTTATAACGCAAAAACCGATCATCGCAGAACGAGAATCGGTTTTCGTTTAACTATAAATTCAAACTACAGCCAATCTTTTGACAAGAAAACCCTGATAGTGGATATAATAGCATAAGTGCTTAAGATAATTGCTACTCCAACCAAAGACCAGAGAAGTCTTTTTTTTGCGTCTTTTAACTTTTGCTCATTACCACCAGAAGTAAGATAAGACATCCCTGCCCAAATGATAAAAACTGCCATAGAAATTACGCCAACAATGAGAAAGAAGTTTCTAATGAGTCCCATAAGGTCTATAACATCCTGAGGCGTCCATGCCTCATTGGGAAATCCAGGAGGTCCCGCGCAGGCGCTAAAAACAGGCAGAAACAATGCCGTGGACATTACGACAATAAAAGCGATTTTTAGTTTGGATATTTTTATCATTTTTAATCTTTAACACAAAAGCTAACACTGAACACCCAAAACTACCCAGTGTTTGCTTTTTGTGATGAGAATTTTTTTTAGTTTTTATTATCCCAAGAGATCTCGTCTAGAGAGTATCGTTCTGACTGTAGCCAAGAGAGCAAAAGCGGACAAAACAATCGCTGCGCCAATGAGAGCTCCTACAATTTTGCTCTTTGCGGTTGTAATTTTTGTCTGATCTCCCCGAGCCGTTATATAATCAATGCCTCCCCATATAATGAAGATAAGAATAATAAGAACGCCTACAATCAAAATAAAGTTTCTTATTTGACCAATAATATCAAGCACATTCTGAAGGGTGTAGCCCTCACCAGCATTAACATATCCTTCAGGATTTTGTTCTAAGGGGATGTTTGGAAAATTAGCAGGGAAATTAAACTGTGTTGTCGCCATAGCCGTTAATCCAAGAAATAAACCGAGTCCAACTAAAAGAACAATGAGATGTTTTGGCAAGAATGTTTTAGCAACTGAATAGAAATGTTTCACTTATTTCACCCCCTTTCAATTAAAAAGAATATTTTTAAATTAGAAATCATATTAAATTATACAAAACCAAAGCCGTTATAGCAACTGTGGATAAATCAGATTACCTCTTTTATGGTTGCTACAATGGCATACGCTCCAATAACAACTGCCAGTCCTATTATTGCCCACTTAAGAGTTTTTTTGGCGTTAGTTATCTTACTCTCGTTGCCTTGAGCAAGAAAAAACTGAATGCCAGTCCAAATAATAGCAACAACAGATAAGGGAATCGCAATAGTCAAAAGAAAGGATGCGATTGCGCTTATAAAATCACTGGGATACGGGTAGTTTGTTAAATTAGGCACTTGCCATGGCTGGACATTAACATTGCCGGCATAAGCTTTTTTAATAAATGACCATCCTTTGGTTTCAAAAAACTTGGTAATTGTGGCAGAAATTACTTTGGTGCCAATCAAAATTACTGTTCCGACAATGGTCCAAAGAATAGTTTTTTTAGCGCTTTTGATTTTGAGTTCATTCCCTTGCGCGCTAAAAAATTTAAGGCCAGCAATGATTAAAAAAGTAACGGCAATAGGGATTGCAATAATGACTATAAAGTTCAAGATATTGTCAATAATTTCTTGGATTGCCTGCGCTTTAGCTGGATTATTCCAGTAAGTCGTACTTGCCATTAAAGAATGTAAGGAAAAAAGACCTTCAGAAAAGAGCAAAGTAGATAAAAAAATAATTTTATTTTTTTTTGCGAACATTGTTTTTATATATCACATTCAATTTCAAAAGCGCCGCTTTTAAGATTAAACATAGTGGCTGAACCCGGAGCAAAAGTAGCTAAAATAGAAGTAATAATAATAAACGAAACCATAATAATGACTAAGCCGGTAACGACATTTTTAATGATTTTTTTGGCTAAATCAAGCTGTCTTATGCTTGATCCTGAAATAAGCATCATAATGCCTCCCACAACTAACATTAATCCGCCGATGATAAAAGAAATATTTCTGATGAAAAGGAAAATTCGATTAGCTGTTTCAAAAAGATGGCAAAGCGTGCAAGCGGGCTGGCCTTCATTACCGCATTGGACAAGGGGAAAGAGACCGGAAGAAGAGCCACCCGCGCAGGCAGGATCAGTAGAACAATCGGGGTCATTACAATCAATTAATGTATCTCCATCATTATCAACGCCGTCATCGCACGTTTCTGGAAGAGCTGCTCTAACATTATAAGTAATTATAAAAAGAGGAATTACAACAACTGCAATTAATAATAATGTGGCTACTTTTTTCATTAAATTTAATAAGGATTAGTATTTTATTATTTAAAGCCCGATTCCTGGAGGGGGTTTCAATGGACCAGGGGGTGGAGAAGGAGGAGTCATTAACAGCGTTACCTCTTGAGCTGCCTGGCTAATGGCTTGTGAAACTGATGCCTTGCTATAATTCACTTTTTCAATCATTTCTAAGAAGATTTTCTCAACTGCGTCGTTATCAATTTGATACCAGCTTTGGGCGGTGATACCTTGGCGAGCAAAAGCGCTAAGCTCAGGCATCTCCTTTTCCTGATAGCTTATCATATCAGGTCGAGCGGTGGGACGATTAGTCTGCGATAAATAAAGCCATACATTTTCGGGCGCAGAAGCAAAACGGATAAAATCCCACGCTTCTTCTTTATGTTCCGAGGAGGCAGAAACAGCTGGTGCCCAATAATTAGCGTAATTCACTGGCGCTGGACTTTCTTTAATCTGGGGGATAGGAACTACTTTAAATTTCAGATTGGGATTTTTCTTTTTTATGGTATCAATTAAATGAGAATAACCAATCATCATGGCAACATCACCCTCGCTAAAATCATCAACTGAATAATCCCGTTTGATGTTCCAGGTATAAACTTTTTTTCTTGGATTGGCAAAATCTGTATAAAAATTAAGGGATCTCTCTCCTGGATTATATGATGCGCCGTCAACAATAGTGCTTCTATCAAAAATAGCAGCCTTTAGATCGTCAGATACCATTTTTGTACCCGATTGCAACATAATTAAAGACAAAATATCCGACGCCCTATTAATATTATTTGAGGTTCCCATGGCAATGCCCGCCCGCTCAATATTGCCCCATTCATCTTTTTTAATCACATAATTAACAGTTTTAATTAAATCATCCCATGTTTTAGGAGGCGTCAAAATCCAGGATTCATCAGGGTTATTAAGGTACATTTCTTCAAAAATGCCTTCGTTATAGTAAAGCGCTAAAGTATCAACGAAAAGGGGCATAGCGTAAATTTGATCTCCTCTTACAAAATCATAGCTTGCTACTGGCATAAAAGTTCTTTGATAATCTTGCGCGGTTAGAGGATTTTTTTTGTCGTAAGGAAGAGGATAGGCGTGAGATTGGTACTTTGGCAGCCATGTGTTATGAAGCAAAAAAATATCAGGGCCTTTTCCTAATGACCATGCTTCAAGAAGCTTTCTTTCATATTCTTCATAAGTAAATTTCTTATAATCAATCTTTACCCAAGGATAAGTTTGATTAAATTTGCTAATTAAGGGAGCGTACTGGTCAGCATCATCAAAAACACCCCAAATTTCTAAAGTAATTTCATTAGGCGTGCGAGGAATTTTCCAAATAAAAAGACCGCCGATTAAAACAAAAGCAAGAATACCTACTACAACAAAAAACTTAAGGCGAGAAGAAGACATAGATTTCAAAACTCAAATATCAAATAATCGTTATTCAATTTTCTGATAAATCAAGCCGTAATGGTAATCATCAGGTTGAAATTCTTGGTTAAATTTTAACTTCTTTTTTTCTAAAATTTGTTTTAGTTTTTCTGGTTCAATTCTCCATCCTTGGTCAGTTTTGAAATAGCTATCTGGCAGCCAATCAATAATAACAATATATCCATTAATTTTAGTAATGCGGACAGCTTCATCAATAATGGCTTCTTTTTGCTGGGATTGAAATAAAACATTAGCCATAAAAACCGCATCTTGAGAACTGTTTGATAAATTTGAACCGTTTTCTTTTTCTAAATTAGCGTGAATAGTCTTTAAATTAAAATGTCCCGCAGCTTTGGCGCGGCTTAAAATTACTTTAAGAACATTTTCTAAAACATCAACAGCGTTAACCACGCCTTCTTTTCCTACTAATGCCGCTAAGGGCAAAGAAAAATAACCAGCGCCGCAGCCAAAATCAGCCACAACAAAACCTGGTTCAATAATTTTTAGGTCTTTAAGAAGTTTTTCAGGATTTAGAAATCCGCCCGTGCCAAACATAATTTTATTTTAAAATGTTATAAAACTAGCAACACTATCGTCTTTTTTAAGCTTCATGATTTTTACACCCTGGGTGTTTCTATTTAAAGTAGGAATATTTTTTAATGCCACGCGGATAAGCTTTCCGTGAGTTGAAATAACAATTAAACTTTCTTCTTCCCTTAAGACGATAGCTCCTGTCAAAGGACCGGTTTTTTCATTAATTTGCATGGCCTTTATGCCCGAACCGCCCCGTTTCTGCGTGCGAAACTTTTTAAGAGCAGTTTTTTTGCCCAAACCATTTTTACTAAGAACTAAGAGTATTTTTTGTTCCTTTTTCCTGATAACGGCCATAGTTTTTACCATATCTTCTTTTTTGAGGCGAATACCATGTACGCCGGCAGAATTACGCCCCATTGAACGAACATCTTTTGAGGAAAACTTAATTGATTGGCCATTTCTTGTAACCAAGAGAATATCATCTTCGTTTTGTACAAGACCAGCCCAACCCAAAACATCTTGTGACTTTAGATGAATTGCCCTGATGCCAGAACGCCTAATGTTTGCAAAGTTTTTAATGGGCGTTTTCTTGATTATACCACTTTGCGTTGCCATCACAATGTGGAAACTTTCTTTATTTTGAAAAATCTCTTTTTTAAGAACCAAAACGGCCGTTACTTTATCCTGCGCTCCCAATTCCATAAGATTAACAATGGGCTTTCCCCTTGAAATGCGGCTGCTTTCCGGCACCTCATAAACTCGAAGAGACAAAACCTTTCCTTTGTTGGTAAAGAAAAGCAATCTATCAGTTGTTGATGCGAAGAGGAAAAGTTTTACCGGATCTTCTTCTTTTGTCGTAATAGCGGAGACGCCTAACCCTGCTCGGTGTTGTTGTTTGTATGTTTCAATCGGGGATCTTTTAATATAACCGTTTTTGGTAATAACAATAACTACATCGCTGTCTTGAACTAACTCTTCTTCTTCTGCCATCTTAAGGGGACGGGCAAAAACCTTAGTTCTTCTTTCATCGCCGTATTTGTCTTTAATCATTGAGAGTTCTTCTTTTAAAGTTTTCTTCATCTCTTCGGGACTTGAAATTAGCGCTTTTAATCTTTTAATCAATTGCTTTTTCTCTTGGAGTTCGTCTTCTATTTTTTTTGTTTCAAGCCCCGAAAGGGCCTGAAGGCGCATCTTTAATATTGCTTCTGCTTGCTCTATGCTAAACTCAAACTTTTTTATTAAATTTTTCCTAGCCAATTCCTTGTCTTTTGATGCCTTAATGGTAGCAATTACCGCTTCAATATTTTTAATAGCTTTGCTGAATCCCTCTAAAAGATGGGCTCTTGTTTCTGCCTCTCTCAATTCAAACTCTGAGCGTTTTTTAATAACGATAAGGCGATGTTCAATAAATTTTTCTAAAATTTCTTTGAGAGATAAAACTTGAGGTTGTATTCCATCTATTAGGGCCAAGAGATTAAGGTGATAGCTTTTTTGAAGATCGGTTAATTTATAGAGTCTATTTAATATTTTCTTGGGCTGAAAATTCTTTTTTAATTCAATGACAATTCTTACACCTTCGCGATTTGATTCATCACGAATTCCTCTGATACCGACAAGCTTTTTGCTTCTCACAAGGTCTGCTATTTTTTCAACCAATTGAGCTTTGTTTGTTTGCCATGTGATTTCAGAAACAATAATACTATAACCATTGTATTTATTTTCTTCAATTTCTACTTTTGCGCGACAAACAAAAGAACCGCGTCCTTGAGTGTAAGCTTCAACAATTGCCTTTTTATCATAGATACTTCCGCCTGTGGGAAAATCGGGCCCAGGGATGAATTCTGAAATTTCTTGAGAAGCTATCTTGGGATTTTCAAGAACAGCAATGGTGGCAGTAATTACCTCAGAAAGATTATGGGGGGGAATATTTGTTGCCATACCAACCGCAATACCAACCGATCCCGTAAGAAGCAGATTGGGAAATTTTGCTGGTAAAACGCTTGGCTCTTTACGGCTATTATCATAATTTGGCACCCACTTAACGGTTTCTTTGTCAATTTCTTCTAATAGATGGGTGGTAATTTTTTCTAATTTTGCTTCGGTATAACGCATTGCAGCCTGTTTATCGCCGTCAAGAGATCCAAAATTTCCTTGACCCCTGATTAATGGATATCGTAAGGAAAAATCTTGAGCCATTCTTGCCAAGGCGTCATAAACAGCAGTATCTCCATGAGGATGATATTTTCCCAAAACTTCACCGACAACCATGGCGCTTTTTCTAAACCTGGCATCACTAGTAAGACCCAGTCGGTACATAGCATAAAGGATACGCCTGTGGACCGGCTTTAAGCCATCTCTTACATCTGGTAGCGCTCTTGAAACAATAACACTCATTGCGTAATCAAGGTAAGAGTGTTGCATTTCTTGAACAATTGGTTGTGATATAATGTTTTCTTTAGGCATAAAATTAATCAGTTTTTGGCAAGATCAATGGTGGATTTAGTTTCGTTTCTTCTGGTAAGTATTCTTGCAGTTCGGTCGGGACTTCTTTCGGCTCATCTTTGCCGGCAAAAAAATCACCCATAGTTTTACTTAAGTTATCCTTTAAATAGAGAAAATCTCCCTTAGTTTCGTTAAAAAAATCCGAAATTTTACTTAAACGGCCCTCCTGAACAAATCCAGTTTTTTCTGATGAATCTGGAGCAAAAGGAAGCCATCCTTGGCTTGACACTGAAAAGAGCCAAACAATAACAATAACAGCCATAATTGCGATTGTGGAGATCCAGATGATCAAAGCTCTAGTTGCTTCAGGTTTTTTGCGCAGTTTTTCAATGAAGTCAGTTATCATAAACACATTTAATACTTAGGTTCAATTAATAAAATATATTTTCCAAATGTTTAAGTTTAAATTTTCTGTTTGGAAAATCAAGTTTAATAAAAATAGCGTCAACTTGCCACAAGCAATCCAGCGCCAAGCGCTTTCTGTTGAGATATATTTGAATGACTCTTAAAAGCGCTCTTTTTTTATGGGGACCAATTTTGTTCTCTGCTAAATATAGCGTGGATTGAGCCGTCAGGGTTTTAACTTCAATAAAAACAAGATAGTTATCTTTTTTTGTGATGATATCTATTTCTCCCCAAGGCAGCTGTTTAAAGTTTCTCTGTAATATTTTGTAACCGTTTTTTTTTAGATATTTTACAGACAGGTTTTCTCCTATTTTTCCAATTTTTTCTTTTTCAGTCATTTTTTAAATTATAGCATAAATAAGGTCTTTGCCAAGTGGATATTGTTGACGATGGGGGCTTGTTCTGCTATTATTGTTTTATC
>CAYNNF010000018.1:0-6495 GCA_964398685.1 uncultured Candidatus Saccharibacteria bacterium
CACACCTTTAAAAAAGGTCGTATTGTTGGTTTTTAAAATATTTTTACGCACTTAAAAAAAATATCACATAGCGCGGGATGGAGTAATGGCAACTCGGGAGTCTCATAAGCTCCAGTTGTGGGTTCGAATCCCGCTCCCGCAATATTTTTGTCGCTGAACGAAGTAAAGCGAAACAAAAATTATTATCCTAAGCTACTGCGAAGGGCAAAGTTAAAGCTAAAACCTATTTCGTTCGTTAATCTTTTCTAATGCCGGTGTAGCTCATCGGTTAGAGCAACGTTCTCATAAGGCGAAGGTAAGAGGTTCGACTCCTCTCATCGGCAATACAGCAATTCACAATTTGATATAACGAAGTCCGCCTGCGTTAAAACTTCGGCGGATATAAGAGCTTGTATAGCTAATATATTCTTCAACAAGTTCTAATGGAGCCGTAGCGTAGTGGTTATCGCGTCTCCCTGTCACGGAGAAGATCGCGGGTTCGAGTCCCGTCGGCTCCGATAAATGTCCAAATTTGAACTTTGCTAAATTTATGTCTAGCAAAAAACAATCTAAAAAAGAAATTGACACGCTCGCTACAAAAATTGCTATTTTTAAGGGTAGAAAAATTAGAAAAATAATCTATAAAAATGAATGGTGGTTTTCAGTTATTGATGTTGTTGAAGCATTAACAGAAACAAAAAGACCGAGAAAGTATTGGAACGATTTAAAGAAAAAGTTAATAAATGAGGGCTATAAGGAAGTGTCCGAAAAAATCGGACAGTTGAGATTATTAGCCCTAGATGGAAAAATAAGAAAAACGGATTGTGCTAATACCGAAACAATTTTTAGAATCGTTCAAACTATTCCTTCGCCCAAGGCAGAACCATTTAAAAGATGGTTAGCAAGAGTAGGATATGAAAGAATTCAAGAAATAGAAGATCCAGAGTTAGCGATGAAAAGAATGCGAGCAATCTATAAAGCAAAGGGCTATTCGGATGACTGGATTGAAAAAAGGATAAGAGGAATTGCCATTCGGGAAGAATTAACGAGCGAGTGGCAAAAACGCGCTATCAGGGAACAAAAAGAATACGCAATTTTAACATCGGAGATTTCAAAGGCCGCATTTGGTATGACTCCGTCTGAATATAAAAAATTTAAAGGACTTAAACGAAAAAATTTAAGAGATCATATGAGAGGTTTAGAATTGATTTTTTCTATGTTGGGAGAAGCCGCCACT
Source organism: uncultured Candidatus Saccharibacteria bacterium (assembly GCA_964398685.1). Classification (GTDB taxonomy): domain Bacteria; phylum Patescibacteriota; class Minisyncoccia; order JBAYJV01; family JBAYJV01; genus CAYNNF01. The sequence goes on from CAYNNF010000018.1 coordinate 1,217, forward strand.
ACAGAAATAACGAGGAGTAGAAATGCTATGAGATTTAGGGAAAATAAACAAACAGCGCAAGAAGGCGGTAGTGTAGCCGGTAAAGCGAGAAAGGATTTGGAAAGAAAAAGCGGTAAGCCGGTTTCGTCAAGAGAAAATTACTTAGAAAAATCACAAGACAAAAAGCTATTAAAAGATTAAAGGTTAATTTAAGATAGAATCGGTTTGGAATTCAGACATTAACCTCACATAATTTCATGGCTGTTGTTAGTTATATTTTGGGATTAATTTTTATTACAGGGCTTTCTTTGGTTTCTATTGTATTCTTTATTTTTAATATTGATCCCGATACGATTAAGCGTTCAGAATTAATAATTTTTTATTTAAGTTTTTTTTTGACGTCGTCTGGCATTTTTGCGTTGGTAGGAACAATTTTAAGAAAAATACGAATGGATCGTTCCTTAAGCTGGAAAACAATTCGGCCAGCGCTCCGCCAAGGAATTATTCTTGCCCTCATTGTAACTGTTATTTTTATACTATTATCTAAAGATTTATTTGACTGGCGAATCGGTCTTTTACTGACTGCCAGCGGATTGCTTTTTGAGGGATTAAATTATATAAGGGATTAAATTATATAAGAGAAAAGCAAAATTATGCAAAAGGAATTGGAGAAAATTAAAAAAAATTTCAAAACAAAAGTTGAAAAAATAACGAATATCCAGGAATTCAAAACAATAGAAAAGGATTTCTTAGGAAAGAAAGGGGCGCTCAAGCAAATTTTAGATTTATTAAAAACTCTTGACAAAAGAGAGAAAAAAAGGATTGGCAAAATGACCAATCAGCTTAAGAAAGATATCAAAATTGATCTCAGAGAAGTAAGAAAAAAAATAACAGGCCATAACCTAATGGAAGAGGCCAATATTGACGTCACCCTGCCCGGGAAAAGATTGCCCCAAGGACACATTCATCCCTTGACGCAGGTTTTAACTAACGTTGAGAGGGTTTTTGAGTCTATGGGGTTTTCTGTTTTTTTGTCGCCGGAAGTTGAGAATGAGTTCTATAATTTTGACGCTTTAAATGTTCCCGCTGATCATCCCGCTAGAGATTTATGGGATACATTTTGGCTGAAGGACAATCAGAAAATTGAAATGGGAGATGAAAAAACAAAAAACAAAAAGAATAATAATCAAAATATAAAACCCGAAAAACTGCTTTTAAGAACCCATACAACCGCAATGCAATTAAGGTATATGAAAAATCATAATGCTCCTTTTAGGATTATTACGCCGGGAAAATGTTATCGATACGAAGCGAGCGATAGCACTCACGACATTCAATTTTACCAGGTTGACGGTCTTGTGGTAAACAAGGAAGTTTCTATTGCTAATTTCAAGGCTATTATTGAAGAACTATTTAAAAGAATTTTTTCCACTTCAATCAAAATTCGCATTAGGCCGGGCTATTTTCCTTTTGTTGAACCTGGTTTTGAAATTGACATTGCTTGTTATCAATGCCAAGGAGAAAATTGCCCTATTTGCAAAGGAACAGGATGGCTGGAAGTCATGGGGGCGGGCATGGTGCATCCGGAAGTTTTTAAAAATGCTGGATATAATCCTCTTTACTGGCAAGGATTTGCTTTTGGCATGGGCTTGGATAGATTGGCTATGATTAAATATGGCATTGCGGATGTGCGACTTTTTTATCAAAATGATCTGAGATTTTTAAAACAATTTTAATATGAAATTTTCTTTCAACTGGTTAAAAGAATATTTAGATTTTAATCTTTCTCCAGAGAAGCTGGCTGAAATTTTGACCGTACATTCTTTTGAGGCAGGAGTTGTCAAAAAGCTTAAAAATGATGCTGTTTTAGATATTGATATATTACCAAACCGTTTTTCTGACGCATCATCTCATTGGGGGATTGCCAGAGAAATCAAAGCACTTCTTTTGATGCTCTACGGGGAAAAGCATTCCCTCAAAAAACTAAAAACAGTTTCGGCTGAGAAAAACAAGCAATCCCTGATTGTTGAAGTAGAAGATCCAATTTTATGTCCGCGTTATTCAGTCGCTCTTATCAAAAATGTCAAAGTTGGACCATCGCCAAAATGGCTTAAAGAAAAATTAAGCGCTTGCGGGGTTGGCTCTATTAATAATATAGTAGATATAACAAATTTTATTATGCTTGAGTTGGGACAGCCAATTCATGCTTTTGATTTTGACAAGATCAATGGGAAAATTATTATCAGAAAAGCCCGCAAAGGCGAAGAGATGGAAACACTTGATGGCAAGAAACGTATTTTAGACGAGGAAACATTAGTGATAGCAGACGAGGATAGTGTTTTAGCTTTGGCAAGCATTAAGGGCGGGAGAAAAGCGGAAATAACTGATAAAACTAAAAATATTTTATTGGAAGCCGCTTATTTTGAGCGAAGGCAGATTTATTTAAGCGCTAAAAAACTTAAAATAGAAAGCGATGCGGCGCGCCGTTTTAGCGCTGGTTTTGACAATCAATTGTCTTTTCACGCTCTGTTGCGCGCCGTTTATCTTTTAATTCAGGAAACAGGAGGCAAATTTGAAGATTGGTCTGATATTAATTTTTGCGAAGAAAAGATAAAAAAAATAAAATTAGTCCTAAAAAAGGTTGAACAATTTATTGGAAAAAAGATTTCGGTTGACAAAATAAAGAAAATATTAATTGCTTTAGGGTGTCGGATAGAACAATTAACCCCGGGCGAGCTAAAGGTCACAATACCTAGTTTTAGAAAAGACTTGGAAATTAGCGAAGATTTAATTGAGGAAATAGTCAGGATTGAAGGATATGGCAATCTTGCGGGTCATCTTCCATCTCTGCCTCTTGCGCCAGTTAATCCCCAAGCCGAAGAAATATCTCAAGAAAAAATTAGAAACATTTTGAGAGGCGCTGGTTTTTCTGAAGTTTACAATTATTCGCTTATAAGCGAGGAGTTAGCAAAAGGTTTAGAAAAAAACAGTAAGAATTGGCTTTATTTAGAAAACCCAATTAGCGAACGCTTTGCAATCTTGCGCCCCAGCCTTTTAGGAGGATTACTGGAAAACATTAAGCAGAATCTTAAATACAGCAAGAATATTCGTCTTTTTGAAATTGGCAAAGTTTTTCATCTTGACCATCAAAGAATTGAGGAAAGGAAAGATATTACTTCAGATGATTCTACCTTAGAAAAAAATCGCTTATGCTTAGTTTTGTCGCTTGCTTGCGATAATTCTCTTTTTGAACTCAAGGGCATGGTTGAATTAATCCTTGAGGGCTTTGGTATAAATAATTTTTGGTTCAAAGAAGCTCATGAAGAAAATATCGCGTTTAATCAAGCAACATTAGCAGAGATTAAAATTGATGAAGAAGTTGTTGGTTATTTAGGAAAAGTCAATCTTTCATTGCTTGACTTGATTGGTCTTAAGCAGGATACCGTGGGGGCTTTTCTGGATATGGATAAGTTATCGCGTTTTTCTCAGGAAGAATATCAATATCAACCGCCGTCAAAATACCCGGCCGTTCTGAGGGATTTAGCTATTTTAGTTGATCGTAACACTAAATTTTCAGAAATTCTTAATATTATAGAATCTCTAAATATTAAATTTCTTCAGGATGTTGATCTTTTTGATGTTTACGAAAACGGAAATCTATCACAAGAAAGAAAGAGCTTGGCCTTTCACATTGTTTACCAAAGCAAGGAACGCACCCTTTCTGACAACGAAGTTAACGCAGAACACAGAAAAATAGAAAAAGCTCTTGAAAAAAAATTAGGAGCAACGGTTAGATAATTTATAGACAAAAGCTTCTTTTTTTACATTCTTTCTATTAATTAGAAATTAATTTTCTCCTATATGCTACAAAAAAAAGAAAAAGCTGTTTCTTATGACGCTAAAGATATATATGTTTTAGAAGGACTTGAGCCAGTGAGGCGCAGGCCTGGTATGTATATTGGCTCTACTGGTTTATCAGGGCTTCATCATTTGATTTGGGAAGTCGTTGATAATTCAATTGACGAGGCAATGGCAGATTATTGCGATGAGATTTGGCTTATTCTCCACAAAAATAACTATATTACAGTTATAGATAATGGAAGAGGCATTCCCGTTGACATCCATCCCCATACAAAAACTTCTGCCTTAGAGACCGTTTTAACAACGCTTCATGCGGGCGGAAAATTTGGCGGAGAATCTTATAAAGTAGCGGGAGGTCTTCATGGCGTCGGTGTTTCAGTTGTTTGCGGGCTTTCAAAATGGCTTAAAGCAACGGTTAAAAGAAATGGAAAAGTATATATTCAAGAATACATAAAAGGAAAGAAATCCTTTTCTGTTAAAATGATAGGATCAGTAGATAAAATTGCCCTCAGAGAAACGGTTGAATACGAAACAAAGGACAAAAATAGCGATTTTGAAATTAATGAAGATTTATTAAAAAGAATACCGTATTTTGAACGAGGAACGACAATCACTTTTTCACCTGACGATGAAATTTTCTCAGAAATTAATTTTAGCTGGACAAAAATTCTTGAGCACTTAAGGCAGCAAGCATATTTAACTAGGGGCATTAAAATTAACATTGCTGATTGTCGCAGGAAAAATCAAGACGATCAAAAAGATGATAACGAAAGCAATGATTACTTAATTTATTCTTTTTATTTTGAGGGAGGCATCAAGTCCTATGTTGATTATTTAAATAGGCACGAGAAAGTGCTTCATGATAGAGTATTTTATTGTTCTAAGGAATATGAAGGGCTTCTCGTAGAAGCGGCTCTTCAATATACAGAAGATATCCAAAGTCATGAAATTAGTTTTGCTAACAATATTTACACCGAAGAAGGCGGTATGCACCAAACTGGTTTTCGCGCGGCTCTTACTAGGGTAATTAATGATTATGCGCGCAAAAATGACTATATTAAAAAAGACGAACCTAATTTAACGGGCGATGATATTCGCGAAGGATTGACTAGTATTGTTAGCGTTAAGCTTGGCGAGCCTCAATTTGAGGGGCAAACCAAAGCGAAGCTGGGAAATCCCGAAGCGCGCACAGCAGTTGAGAAAATAATTGGCGAAACATTTTTTGAATATTTAGAGGAATCTCCCCAAGACGCGAAAGCTATTATTGGAAGATCTCTTTTGGCGCAAAAGGCGCGCGAGGCCGCTCGAAAGGCAAAAGAGACAGTTATTAGAAAGGGAGTGCTTGAAGGCGCGTCTTTGCCCGGCAAATTAGCGGATTGCAGTTCGCGCGATCCAAAGCGGACAGAACTCTTCATCGTAGAGGGCGATAGTGCAGGCGG
>CAYNNF010000018.1:6595-9851 GCA_964398685.1 uncultured Candidatus Saccharibacteria bacterium
CATGCTTGCCATTATTCCCGCAGCAGGTAAAGGCGAACGCCTTAAACCATTAACCAATATTGCCCCTAAACCTCTTTTGCCGGTTTACAACAAGCCGATGATTTTTTATCCCTTACTCTCTCTTAAGGAAGCAGGAATTAAAGAAATCATTATAGTCGTTGACAAAAACAATAAAAGTTATTTTAAGGATTTTTTCAAAGATGGCAAGAAATTTGGTTTTAAAATTCGTTACGCTATTCAAAAAGAACAAAAAGGAATTGCTCATGCCATTGGTTCAGCGGAAAAGTTAGCAAAGAATAAAAAAATAATTGTTATTCACGCTGATAATATTTTTTCAGACAACCTTAAAAAAGCAGTTTCTAATTTTAAAAAACAATCTTTCAATATTAATAAACATAAAGTTGGCGGCGCCAAGATTATTCTTAAACAAGTTTCTGATCCGAAGAGATTTGGCGTTGTTGAATTTGACAATGATAAGATTATTGGCGTTGAAGAAAAGCCTGCAAAACCCAAGTCAAACTGGATAACAGCCGGCTTCTATATGTTTGACGAAAGAGTTTTTGATATAATAAGGAAGCTTAAGCCATCTGCCAGAGGAGAGTACGAAATCAGCGATTTGGTGGATTTTTATGTAAAAGAAGGCACTATTACATACGAGAAAATCAAGGGCGCTTGGTTTGATGTCGGCACAATTAGATCCCTGCACGAAGCAAGTGATTTTATTGCCCACAATCAGCGATTAAGAGAATGGAATTTTTAATTTTAAATTTGTATTAATTCGCGATTTATGAAGGGAATTATTCTTCTTGGCGGCAATGGCACAAGATTGCAGCCTCTGACCTATATACTGCCTAAAAGTCTTTTGCCTGTTTATGATAAGCCCTTAGCGCTTTATCCCCTCTCTATTCTGCTTGATGCTGGGATTAAAGATATCGTAGTTGTGACGGCCGAAGAACAGCTTTATCGTTTTAAAAAATTTTTGGGCAATGGTAAGAAATTGGGAGTTAGAATAGAATATGTTACTCAAGAAAAACCTCTTGGCATTGCTCATGCCGTGGGCGTTGCTGAACCCTATTGCAAAGGAGATAAAATAGCGGTTGTTTTAGGTGATAATATATTTGAAGATAATCTCACGCCAGCCATTGAAATTTTCCAAAAGCAATCCTTTAAAAAATCTGGCAAAAAAGTAGGCGGAGCAAAATTAATCTTAAAAGAAGTTCAAGATCCAAGAAGATTTGGGGTAGCCGAAATTATAGATAATTTAATAATAGGTATTGAAGAAAAGCCGAAAGAACCAAAATCTAATTGGATAACTACTGGCCTTTATATGTTTGACGAGAGAGCATTTGATGTGATAAAAACGCTTAGGCCTTCTTGGCGGGGAGAATTAGAAATTACTGATCTGGCTAATTTTTATATAAAGGAAGGCGTTGCCACTTACGAAAAGATTAAGGGCGCCTGGTTTGATGTCGGCACGATAGAATCTCGCCACGAAGCATCTAAATTCATTGCCAAGAAAAGAAAATTAAATTAATTTTTTTTAAAATTTTTCTTCTAATTCTTAATAGTCCTTGAATTATCCACAGATAAGCTTGACAGATTCATTTTTATTGTTAAAATAGAGAAATATAAGGCCTGTGGGTTGTACAAGCTTTTTTTAGCGTTCACCAAAAGCTTATACATAGGCGCTTTTTGGATGTATTAGGTAGTAAAATCAGCTGTGGATAACTTAAGTTGCGACTAACCCCCTGAACGGTATAAAATAGATGTATTATAAATAATGTGTTTAATAAAAGAAGCTCAATATTGTTAGCGTGGCTTTGTGTATATTTTGCAAGTATATACAAACCTGCGCTAAAGCGCATGGAGTTACCCTTTGACTTATGTATAGCAAAGTAGTCCGTGATTAAGCCGTTTAATTAATTAAGGTCGGCCGGCTAGATGATCTGTCAAGCAAATTTTGATAAGGTCTTCTAATCGTTAAGGCTTTCAACGATCTGTTTGTTCTTCGGAACTGGCAGATACTCGCGATTAAATCAATCACGAGACCGTTGGGTGCGGGAAGTAAGTTCTTATATACCCGCACTCTCACCTCGTAGGAAACACCTTTATTTATTAAAGGAGTTTCTTCAAAGGGGAATAATGAGGGTTTGCATACCCTCGCTCAACGAGGTCGAGTAAATTCGTGATAAATTAAATTGGATAAGGAATTGATTTCTTAAGAAATCCTTTCCTTATCAAAAAAACATTCTAAAATGAGTAAAAAAATTATCTCTGCAATGTTGGCCCTAACCACAATCGTGTGGATGACAGGCATAACATTGATATTGCCTGCGCAAGCAGCAGTCACCGTTAACGAAGGCGATTTAATCAGAGGTCCTGATGGAATCAAAGTTTACATTGTCAACGACAAAGGGTTTAAGAGACACATCTTTAATCCTGCTGTCTTTGATATGTACGGGCACTTTTCTTGGAATAGCATCAAAGATGTTTCTCAGGATGTGTTAGATTCCTACACTGCTTCTGATATGTATCGCGCTGATGGCGACCCTAAAGTTTATTCCTTAGAGGAAGTAAACGAAGCTTCAGGCAATGCAATCAAACACTGGCTTGATATGACAGCCGCGGAATTTGTTGCCGATGGCTACAGCTGGGATCAGGTCTTTATAGTAAACTCTGTTGAAAAAGATTACTATTCAACAGGCGATCCTCTCGGACCGGGCGGAACGACACCTGTTCCTCCAGTTGCTGGCGCTTTAAGCGTTACAGCTGGTGATATGGTGAGCGCTATGGCTGTTCCTCTCTACGCAAGTGGTGTTAATGTCTTAGAATTTGATCTTACTGCCGATGGCGCGACCACTGTTAATGAGTTAACTCTTGCCAGGGGAGGCGTTGGTTCCTATTCTAACTTTGAGTATGTTTATGTCTATGATGGTTCTAACAGATTAACCAATGGCAAAAGCATAAGTTCGGACACCGATACTGTTACTTTCTCTAATCTTGGTGTTGACTTAGCAGCTGGTGAAACAAAAACTTTAACTATTAAGGTTGATATGGATACCAGTGGGTCAGGTGCAGGCAACATTAATTACTTTGAGCTCACATCGGTTGGAATTAGCGATGGTTCAGTTTCAGGTCTTCCTGTTACTGGTCCTACTGTTAATATCGCTTCATCTTCAGCCGCAAGCTTAACCGTTGCTACCGGTGGCACTCCAACCAATCCTACAATTGGCACAATCCAAGCTGTCTTAGCAAA
>CAYNNF010000018.1:9951-13082 GCA_964398685.1 uncultured Candidatus Saccharibacteria bacterium
TATGTTAAAGGTGCTCAGGAAGTTGAATCAGTTGGCTTCCTTTTGGCTGCCGGTTCGGGTTCTGATATAAAAGTAAACAGCATTAAGGCAACTGCTTCTGTTGATAATGTTACAGCCAGTGGCGGTACTTATGCGGCTGGTGTTGAAGGCGGCGTCTATGCTTATGAGTTATTCTCTTCAGTCAGCTTATGGGATGGCACTACTCAGCTTGGTACAGCCGAGAACTTTAATTCATCAGGTCAAGCCACTTTTGACGGCTTTACCTTAGATATTCCTTCTGGCACAACCAAGAAATTGATTGTAAAAGGTAATGTTGCAAGCACTGCTCCTGACGAAGGTGCATCTGATGCAATCAAGATTGATATTGCCGATATTTCGGGTGATATTTCAGCCGAAGATGATTCAGGAAATACTGTTACTGTTACAGATACTGCAGGCGCAGATACTAACTATCCAAATGGCGGTTCAGCCACTGCTGCGACCGTTGCGACTACAATTAACGCTTCAGGAAAACTTTATATTTATCCTGCAAGTGATAAGCCGGTCTCAGCTATCGTAATTGCTGGCGCTGAAGATGTTGCTCTCTCTAAATTCAAATTTACTGCTGTTGATGAAGCAATGAATGTCAAAGAACTAACCTTTACCAACGCTAGTTCAAGCGCCGAAGGTGACTATGATGACGCCATTAGTAATGTTAATGTTAGCTATCCTGATATTAATGGTGATACCAAAACGGCCTCTGGCAGTTTATCATCTGGTAAAGTTACTGTTACATTACCATCAAGCGCTTACTTCTATGTTCCTAAAGACGCTGATGCTTACTTAACGGTTTACGCTGATATGTCAGCAATTGATCAGACCACCAGCGGTGATGCGCCTGGATTAAACCTGACCAGAAAAGCTACAGATGGTGACTTTGAAGCCATTGGCGTAAGTTCAGGCACAACTCTTGAGGATACTAGCTCTTCTCTCTATATTGACGGCTCTGCAGCTGACGATTCATGCGCTGGCAATGCTATGTACATCAGAAAAGCAAAACCGACTATTACCAATCCAACCACAGCTCCTGCTACATTCAATAACGCTACTCAGCAAACACTCTATAGATTTAGAGTTTCAGCTGATTCAGCTGGCGGAGCGGTTGATCTCTATAAGTTGATCTTCAATGTTACAACTGCAGGAGCATTAACATTGTCAAGCTATGATCTCTACAATGTAACTGAAGCTACTTATGGCAATTGGGCATGCACAATCGCTGGCGCTAGCTTAACTTGTACCGCTTCAGTTGGCGATGAAATCGCCGCTGGCGGATATGAGGACTTCAAACTAACCGCTACGATTGCAAGCGCTGATACTGATGATTATCTTGCTGTCTATCTAAACGATGACGATGGCACAGGCGCGGTTGCTAATGCTGCCGCCGCTTCAGTTGCCAGCACTCCTACAGTTGTCTGGTCTGATGAAAGCGCGGTGCCTCACGCAGTCGGCGAATCTGATTGGACAAATGGTTATCTTGTAAAGGATTCTGACGCTTATAATGCGGCTCAGACAGTTTACTATCCAATCACAAGCTAACAACGATGATATGAACTCGTTAGGTTAATTCTTGCTAACCTTGAACGAGATGAACTTGAAGAAGCCCTGCTGAGCAGGGCTTCTTCTTTTTTTCTGAGAAATAGAAAGCAATGTCTTTATAAATAAGGGTTTGAGGCGATTAAGTTATCCACAACCCCTTATTTTTTTTTGTGGTATAATGTGTAAACAAAGGAAAGTTTTTTCTTTGCAGTCAGTTGGAGATTAAAAACTTCGTCCTTTTTCGTTCTTTGTGGTGGAGATTAAGTTTCCACATAGTTTGTCTAATTTAAAAAATTAATATTTTAATCTTAATGCTGTAAGAAGCTTACTTTCTTGCTTAGAAGGTCGATCTAATTAGGCAGAAAGCAATCTTAACAGCGAAATGAATCTATGAACTTAAACAAAATTAAATTTCTAATTTTAAAAAATATGAAGATGAAATTATTCAAAAAAACCAGAAAGTTTTCTGGTTGGACAAAGCCAATAATTGTTAGCGCATTAATGTTATGTCTTATAGCAGGAATAGCCACTGTTCTTTACGCGGCTACCGATGATTATTCTACGGTTGGTATTGACGACACTACCGGGACAGTAGGGACAGAAATGGCAGGAAATAGCACGATTTTTAAATATACCAATGTTGACGCAGGCGGCGCTCACGATCAGATTTGGGCGGCGGCTGATACCTTGGTAATTACCGTTCCTGCTAATATGACTGCGTGTTCAAATGCCGATACTCCAGGTCTTGCTCAAATAACAGTGAGGTATGGCTTAGTAAGCGGTCTTACAACAGCAACTAGCGGGACAGCAATTGATTATAATGCAACGGCCTTAGATGGTAAATGGGATTTAGCTAGTGGAACAAGAATTATCAATATTCAAATGGACGCTACGATTGCCAGCGCTTTAAATGCAGACGGTTATGGTATTGCCGTTTTTTATCAAAAAGGAAGTAATGGCACTACTATTCCTACCTACGCGGATGCTACAACCGATTTTGATATTGAACCTAATACTGCTAGCGCTGCTGATGACGAGAATTTAGGAGCTGCTGGGGATACTGACGGCACTAAAACAGTTAATGTTTCTGCCGCTGCTGCCGCTGCTAGCATTGCTTTAGGCGCCAACTCGGTAGTTGGTGCTGCAGGAGACACAACCTTAACTATCACAACTCCAATAGATTTGGCAAATGCAGATACAATTGCATTTACAATGCCAGATAATTTAGATGTAGGCAGCGTCGCTCTTAGCACAACTACCTTTACTTATGCGGGCTCAGTCGGTTTTGTTTGCGCTACCAGCAGTCAGGTAATTACATGTACTGCTGATGGCGCTATTACTGCTGCTTCAGCTAATATAGTAATGTCAGGTATCACTTCTAAATATGCAACGACCAGTCAAACTATATCAAGCATAGCAGTTTACGACACCACAGCTTCAGCTAATATCGCAACCGGTAGTAGCGGTACTGTTACCGATACAACAGACGCTGATGCTGTCGCTAGTGTTGCCTTAGGCACCAATTCAGTAGTTGGTACCGCAGGCACAACAACCTT
>CAYNNF010000019.1:0-11140 GCA_964398685.1 uncultured Candidatus Saccharibacteria bacterium
AACTCCTAATCAAATCCTTGGATTACGAGTGACAAATGTGTGTATCTAAAACATAACATTCATTTATTTCTCACATTCTCCTCTAAAATAAGCCCACTCTTCACATTCGCTCTCATCAAAAACACAAATGCCAACCTGGCCTTTATTCATATCGCGTATTTCCAGCTTGCCTCCTTGTTTTTCACAATAAACAGATGCGGGATTGGCTAATTCTATTTGTTCTTCGCTTTTTTCTTGAATTTGCGCTGCTTGAATTTGGCGTCCGCCATAATCAATAACATTTTCTAAAAGAATGCCCTCAATAATAACCGTTTTTCCAGAATCTTTTAAATTGGTTATGACATTTTTAATATCTGTTCTGCCGGTCTTCGCCTCAATGCCATATTCTTGACCATCTGATGAAACGAAATAATCATCAAATTGAGCGCCTTCAGGAGTTGAATAAATTTTTCCTTCAAAACTTAATGACTTTTTTTCAGAAGCTTCAGGGGTATTTTCGTTCAGTTCTGGCGCTTTAACAACTCTAATTCTCCAACAAACAACTCCAGCAATAATTAAAATAATTACTAAAATAGCAATAAACAAAAATTTATTTTTTAATATATTCATTAAAGTCCTTCTTTGTCGGTTTTAGGTATCTTTTTCCACTCTAAATACGAATAAACGCTTAGGAATAGAATCCCGCCAAAAACCGCAATAAGCATAATAATAAATGCTATCTCACTAGAGATAAAAGCGCTAAGCAAAACAATCAATCCCATCGTCATAAAAACAGGTTTTCCCATTTTATGAGTTTTTCTCCATACTTCATCCGAGTAAATAGTCCAAGGCAGCCGAATGCCGATAAAAAAATTACGTTTAATTTTAGGCATTAAATTCCCCATGAAGACGAATAGCGCGCCGACTCCGATAATCACGATTTTATCAACGAGAATTCTGTTCTTACTTAAGGCAGCAATCAGGGTAACGCCGTAAAGCCCTCCCATAAAAAGAATCATAGCTAATTTAAATTGCCATAAAACATCATAAAATTTTTCAATATTTTTTCTGAAAGGATCTAAAAAAACAATAAAACTTAAGAACAAATAAATGCCCAAGATAATCATCGGCAAGAAAAATGCAGCAAAACAGGGCGTTGACCAACCGTCAATGTCTCCGTGAATATTCCAATGAGAAGGCACGCGGGCAGGCAATTGAGGATAATAAACTATCCCTAAGATAAATAAACCTAAAATCAATAAAACTACCCAAATTTCTTTTTTAATTTTAAATAATTTCATAATGCTTGGTTTCAAGTTTCTATTGCAATATGACTGTTAATTAATTCATCAAAAACTTAAATTAAAGCTTTTTCAATCAGAAATTTTTTAATTATATCATTTTTTGTCTCAAAGCCTTCCATATAAATAACCTTTTCTGTATAATCTATATCTTCAAAATACGATAGCTGGACTCTGAATAATTTTTCATTAAATTCAGATTTAAAAATCTTTTTGGTTTTGTGGACAACTTTTTCAAAATTGTAATAATTCTTTATTATAAAATAAAGATCAATGTAGTCCTTCCATTTTACTCTCCTACCAAGGGTATGGGCTTTCATTGCTGATAAAGTAAGTAAGTCAGCTATTTTTATTACATTTTCAAAACTTTTTGTAAAAGGTATTGGGTAAGGATAACACAAGAAAGTTAGGCGCACTCCATTAACCATTACCGTATACTGATTTTTCTGATCTGTTATTATTCTCTCAATTTTCGCAAATTTAGTAATTTTTTGCCTAAGATCCAAATTATCAAATTCTTTTTTAGTAAAGAGATCAAAATCAATAGAACGGCGGTGGCCAATATGCAAGGCGATTGCTGTTTCACCTACTAAACCAAAATCTTGCGAAAATGATTTTATGAGAGACAAAAGCTCAACCTGTTCTTTTGTCATTATCTCTTTATGAAGCATACTTTTTGAAATAAAGATTGAAATAATTAAGAATTTTTGGATCGTAATTTACTCTTTCTTTTTTTATCTGTGATCTAAAAATTTTAGCTACCTTTTTGATGCCTAAAAGAGCAATAAGTTTTTTAACATCCTCAAAATCACCATAGTTCAAAACGACCTCTACGACTGCGCCGTCTGAAAGCATTTCGGGCTTCGCCTTATACCATGTCAAGTACGGTCTTTTTTTTATAAAAGTATTAAGAGACATAATTTTAGAAAATATTATTAATATCTATTTTCTATTTTACCATTTTTTTGATTTTTGTAAAACAAAAAGACCCTACTTGCGTAGAGTCCTTTTTTCCCTGATATAAATTGCTTATATTTCCGTTTTAACGAGTAACAGAAATAATTTGGTCTAATTCAGCAGATGGAGCAGTGATAGTAACACGATTTTCCGCTGTTAACATAATTGTGTAGCCACTATCATAATCTGTGCAATCAGTATACGAGCCAACGGAAGGATCAAAAACCATTTCAGCAACATAAGTTGGCACAATACAGGAACAAACATCATAATCTCCGCCCACAGTATCGCTTCCCATATTAGTTGCTACCGCTGGAACAGCGCCGGCAGCACAAACAAAACTGCCATTGTCAGCAATATTCTGAGTAATAGCATTTAAAGCAGTACTCGCGCCTGCTTGCCTAGTAGCATTTCTTGCTTGAGCAAGCTGTCTTGCCGGATTAACTGCTACAATAACAATCGCTGCCAATATCGCGATAATGCCTATAACGATAAGGAGTTCAATAAGCGTAAAGCCCTTAGAATTACCTTTTCTCATATTAATCAACAGGTTAGGTTGCGAATAAATCCAAGATTAGATTAATTATTATTTTTAAATAAAATATCAGGGAAAATCTTGAAATTATTCTTCTTCCTCCTGTAACCAAGCTTTTGTCATGACAAAAGCTAGAAAACAAATTATATTTTAATTTTCTTGCTAAAGGTCATACATCTAAAGAATGACCCTTAAAATTAACTAAATTAATATTAACATTATGAGAGTTTTTTTCCAATCCCCTCAGCGCCAATCCAATTACAGTCGCGTAAAGAATGGGCGCTTCTTTCTCAAGATACATTTTATCACTTTTAGAGTTTATTTCAATTTTCCAATTTATCCACGGGTTAGTTCTTTGAACTTGAATCCCAATTCTGCTTTCAATGCAGGCATCAATCCCTGCCATTAAGCTTGATCCCCCACATAGAACAATGGCTTTAATTTTACGCTGATTTGTTGTTTGATAATGGTCTATTTCCTTTTTAATTTCACCAATGACTGGCAAACAAAATGAATTAAAGATAGGTAAAATTTTATTATCACCTACTTTTTCGTTCAGGCCCAATGTTATCTTCATTCTATCCGCCTCTTCAAAAGAAAGCTTAAGATTGGTTGCAATAGCTTTGGTTAAATGATTTCCTCCAAAAGGAAAACTAGCGCTTAAACAAATCTCGCCTCTATCAATAATGCTCATATTGGTTGTTCGCGCCCCCATATCAAGAATTAAAATATTTTCTTGTTTGTCTTCTTTCTTTATTAAGGCGCGCGCTAAGCTGGCCGATTCAATGTCAATAACAATTGTTTTAATGCCAATTTTATGAAAACTGTCTAAGTATCCGTCTATAATTTCTCTGGGAGAAGCAACATAAAAAATCCCTTTTCTTTTTGTTTTTTTATCCTCATAGATTTCTTTAAAATCAAAGTAGAGATCATTGGGATTAAAGGGCATTGATTCGGCTGCTAAAACTCTGATTTTATTTTCAAGATCCTTGCCCGTCAAATTGCTATTCACCTTATAAATATTTATAAATGTTTTTGATTCGGGTATTGCGAGAAAAATTTTTTTTGGCGTTATTGGTTTTGGCCGAATTTTTTCAAAAATTTCTTTAAGCGCGTTAGAAAGTTTTTCGCTGTCAATAATTCGGCCATTTTCAACTATGCCTTCTTCAATACTAATATAGCCGAAAGCTTCAGCTAAAAGCTTATCGTTCTTTTGCCTACTCAAAGCTAAAACTTTAATTGACTTGTCGGAAATATCTATACCGACACTAATCTCGTCTCGATTAAAAAATTGAAAAAGATTAAAAGCCATATAATTATAACTAAAATTCTGCTACTTCTTCCCACTGGCTTATTTCAATTTGAGGAGTAGTGGTTGCAATAATAATTTTCAAGCGGCGCGTAGCGCCAGAAATACTGCCGTAAGTTTTAATAGTTTTCTCTCCGCCGACACCATTCTCCACAGGTAAAATTCCACACAATCCTTCGTCAAATGTCAAGATTTCATTGCCCTGGTATTCCAAATCTTGCCAAATCTTTTCAAGCGCTTCTTCTGCGCAGGCAATTGCCAAAAATGAACTTTTTTCTGTTGCCACTCTTTGCCAAATGATTTTCGTTCCTGTAGTAGCGCCGAAACTAAGCGAAATTAAAGCGATTAAAATCCCAGCGCCTAACAAAACAACGCCAACTATCGCAATGTATCCATTTTGCTTTAATAGATATTTCATTTTCAGTTCAACGAGGCAAGTTAAAGGTCGTTGTAAAACTCAAGCGAGTTCCCGATCTAGATGAAGAAAGTTCAATGTTTATCTTAATTGATATGCCTGTTTGATTATTTGTTAATTTGACAAAATTTAGATCAGTTATTTCAATCGCGTTCGTAGTAAGGGCCGCGCCGGATCCAATACCTTGCGCAAAAAACATTGCAGCACCATCCAAATAAAATCTTGTCGGATTTAATTCTGGGTTCTTCGTTTCCAAAGAAAGTTCATCGCCTGCGCTAAGGGGTAGAATAACTGACTTCGCTTTTCTTATATTGTACCCTATCTTAGCAAAAACAAAATTGGCGTTTTCAATAATTTCCTCGCCGGCAAGAACTTTTTGTCTGTTAATAAAAACATTATAACCTAAATTTGTAATAACTACCAAAAGAACGCTACTGATCGCAATATAAAGCAGAGCTTCTACTAGAGTAAAACCAGATAAATTTTCAATTTTAAATTTTAAATTTTTAATCAATATTTCAATTTAAAAATTATTTTATAATCAATTTTCCTTCTCCTAATTTTTCTTTAGTTTTATAATTTTGGCAATAGTAATTTAATTCCGCCGCTTTACTGGGCGCCCTGAAAGAAATCGTCATACTTTTATTGGCTTTTATTATTTCACTAATACCGATTTCTTCAATTATGAAAATATAATCATCGTCTAAGCTTGTAATTTTTAAAATAACTGCTTGATTTTTTAAAATATTAATATTGTCTAAGCTTAAAACTCCATTTTCTATACTAAGTTTTATAATGTCCTCCTCTTTGGGAGGCAGAGCTGGTTCATCGGGAACTTTAATGGCGCTGCCTGCTATGGGCGCGTCTGTGTTATAAAGATCTTCATTTTGTTTCGGCGCATCAGGACCTGAAGTTATGCTGTCATCATATTCTTTCTCTGGTAATTTAGGTTCCGCGGACTGAGAAATAATTTCGCCTGGCAATTTAATCTTTTTATGCTCAGGAATTGATGTTTCTTTGGTGGAATCGTAAATAGAAGATTTTGTGGAAAAATAATAAACCACGCATGTAATACTTATGACCAATAAGACCAATAATCCAAGCCAAATAATTTTGTATGAATTGAATTTCATATTATTTTTTTATGGAGTATTCACTATTGCTAATCCTCCGTCAACATTCTCAACTGCCATATAAGAATAACTATTTTTGTAAAAAACGCCGTTGCCTTCTCCTCCAATGTTAAAATTATCAATAAAGTATGGGGCATAAGCAGATGCAACATTAATGCGAATTAATCCTCCTTCTCCGGCTTTCGCCGCCACATAAGCGATATTATTATAATAATAGACATTATTACATTCTGATCCGACATCAACAATTACTAAGCGCGAAATAATCCGCCCATATAGATAATAAGTTTCAAATCCTCCTTTTTCAGAATCAACGGCGACAAAAGCATAAGCATAATATCCTTTATCCACTACATCAAATCCGCGCCCGGCATTAATAGCCATATAGATCCAACCATTAACCACTTTGATGTCGTGAACAGCTGCTCCAACATTATATGAAGCATAAAAATAGGGCGTTTTAGGATTAGCCACATTGTAAATAATTAGACCCTCGTTTTGTTTATCTTGACCGATATAGAGATAATTATTATAAACATAGACTGATGTGGGTTGAGCAGAGACATTAATGCTGGTCGTATAACTTGGATTATGCGGATCTGAAATATCTATAACAGCAATTTTATTGGTATTAACAGCTAAATAAGCGTAATTGCCGCTAACAACGACATCCTTGCCTTTGCTATTAATATCAAGCGTAGATATGATTTGTGGAAGAGAAGGGTTTGTGGTATCAACTACAGCCATGCTTTTGTGCTGATCGTCAATAGCCAAATAAGTATAATTACCAGAAACATATATGTCTTTTGCGCTATCGCCTAAATCAATAACTCCGCTTCCTGCTTGTTGAGTTCTTTGCCAATTAGTCAGATAGCTTTTGAGTATCATATTCTTTTCTTGGCCAAAATTATTAAACCAGTTTACTTGACTAATCACCTCAAATTTATTTTCGTTAATACTTGTCAATGTGATGCTGCGACGATATTTTTCTTCAATAATATCGCTTATTCCTGAGAATATCCACGCAGTCCCTTCCTGCGCCAATCCATGACTGCCTTGGGTTAAATATTGCCAATCGCCATCACGAATAGACCGCACAGCTTCTATGCCCTCTTGAGCATAAAGAAGCGCTTTATATGACACCAAATTAATCCTCAACAAATCCTCTCCCGAAAACATCAGAACAGAAATGCTTGCGCTCAATAAAACAAAAACCGCCATCGCTATTAACAATTCTATAATGGAAAAACCTGTCTTGTTTCTCATAATAATTTTTGCATTTATACTTTCGGTCTTAAGGCACCCCAATAGATACATTGAGGTTAAGAGAGATTAAGCCCTGATTATTAGTGTAAATAATATTTTCTCTTCCTCCGCTTGTTAAAATTATTTCTCCGCTTTGATTAGGCAATCCCGTCAATTTTGCAAAAACAATTTCGCTCAATCCATTTATGTTAATTTGTTCTGGTAAATAATAAATCTGGTCATATTGAACATTGCGCCCTATATAATTCTCTCCTTTAAAGAGAATAAATCTATCTTGTTCTATATAAACGCCGAAACTACTATCCAGATTTTGACTCATAGATTGGGATTGGGATAATCTTAGGGATTCTAAAAGTTCGCGCGATGTTCCATTAAGCTGTTCTACATTAAAAAATCGCAATCCGTAAGGAACAGCGACCGTTAAAATAATGGCAAACAGAGCAATAACAAGGGTAATTTCTAATAAAGTAAACGCGTTTGTGTTTTTTTGTTTGAACATTAAGGCAAAATTAACGCACTTGAATATCGCTAGTAAATTGGTAGATCGGCATCAGAATAGATATGGCGACAACACCAACAATAAGACCTACGCCAATCAAGAGAATCGGCTCTAAAATATTGGCTAAGTTTTTTGTTGCCACATCCACATCTTTTTCGTAAAAATCAGCGATATAAAAAAGCGTTTCTTCTAAGCTGCCGCTTTTTTCTCCAATTTCAATCATTTTTATCGTCATGCCGGGAATAATATGGGATGTCCCTCTTAAAAAGGCGCCTAATCCTTTTCCCCCCCGAATACTAACCGAAGCTTTTTTAAGAGTTTCTTTATAAGCTAAATTATTTAAAGTAGCAGCGCTTATTTCCAATGCATCAACTATTGTTACTCCGCTTTTAAGGAGAGTGGCTAATGTTCGAGAGAAATACGCTAAATTTACTTTCTTGACGAGCTTGCCAAATACAGGCATTTCAATTAAAAGACGGTGACAAAATAATTTGATTGCTTTAACTCTCAAAATCAATTTCATTAAAATAACAAAGAGTATCATTCCCCCAATGTAATAAAACCAATATTTTTCCAAGTTAGAAACTAAGGCAAGAAGAATTTTAGTAACTAACGGCAGTTCAACATTCATGCTTCTGAAAAAGGTTAAAAGTTTAGGCAGAACAAAAGTCGCCAGACCAAAACCAATCATTAGCGTTGCTCCTAAAACCAAAGTAGGGTAAATCATCGCTCCCTTTATTTTCTTTTTTAGTTCATAAGTTGCTTCAAGCTGACTAGCTAAGTGTTTCAAGCTTTCTTCAAGCGTGCCTGATTCTTCTCCAATTTTTATCATATTTATAAAAAGCGGATCTAAATCTTTTTCATATTTCAAAAGCGACTTTGAGATAGACATTCCTCCCTTAATTTCGCCAGCAAGATTTATAAGAATCTTCTTTAATGTGGGAGAAGACTGCTCTTGGAGTTCCAAAATACTTTGTTGAAGAGAAACACCAGAAGAAAGCATTAGTGAAAGGTATTTTGCGAAGAGAATTTTATCAATTGTTTTTACTTTGTTAAACATGAAAATAAATCAAACATCAAAAGTCAAATATCAAATAGAAAAATATAAAATAATAAATTAAAATGAATAATTATTTTTTTCCTTTAAGCGTTAACACGCTGGATGCGATAATTTTTGCTATTTCGTTCACCTCGTCAAATAACTTTTCCAACTGATCCCTGTCTGTTGTTTTTAATTCTTTAAATATTAAAAGCCAATATACGGTTTCGTTTGCAGATTTAAGGGCAATTTGAAAGAAATTGATGTATTCCTTTCTGGAACTCGATGCTTTAGCTTCAACTACATTGGCTCCTATTGAGGTAGCGCTTCTTATAAGTTGATCGGTTAAACACCAACGTATTTTCTGTTTTCTTTGAGATTCAGAAAATTTGATAATGGCTATTGAAAATTTGATAAGTCGTTCAATAAAATTCTTTTTGAATTTTTCTTTATCATTTTGCATTCTGATTTTTGTATTTTGAGTTTTTGAATGAAATTTTTTTAAGCTTTGCCTTATCATTTTGCATTCTGATTTTTGATCTTTGAGTTATTATTGTATGACTCTCATTACTTCCTCTATGGTTGTAATCCCTTTGATTATTTTTCTGGCGCCATCTTGAATCATCCTTGTCATGCCATTTTTAATTGCTTGCTTTTCTATCTCGTCAGCGTCAGAATCTTGCATAATAAGCTCCCGAATATTTTCTTGAATTTCAAGCACTTCAAAAATACCCTGCCTTCCTCTGTAACCGGTGAAACCACATTCTTTGCAACCTTTGCCGCGATAAACTCTAACTTCTTTCGCATTTTCCTGACCCTTAATTAAAGAACTGAATAATTCTTCCGGAAGCGTTCTTTTAAGAGTATTAATGTCTAAAGTGTAGCTTTCGCGACAATTAACACAAACCCTTCTTACTAATCGCTGAGCAACGACAATATTGACCGACGAAGCCACTAAAAATGCTTTTATGCCCATATCCATTAAACGAGGAAAGGCGGTAGCGGCATTATTGGTGTGAATAGTTGATAAGACTAAATGACCCGTCATGGCGGAGTTAATTGCAATCTTGGCAGTTTCCTCGTCTCTAATTTCACCAACCATAATAATATCTGGATCTTGGCGAACAATCGCCCTTAATCCTGTGGAAAAAGTCAGTCCCGTTTTTTTATTAACCTGGATTTGATTAATTTTATCTATCCCGTATTCAACCGGATCTTCAATTGTTGATATATTTACTTCAGGCGTGTTTATTTGCTGTAGAATTGCATAGAGCGTAGTAGTTTTTCCACAGCCGGTTGGACCGGCAGACAAAATCATCCCATAGGATTTCTTAACAATTTTCTGCATTCTTTCCAAGTCGCTCTCGTCAAAACCTAATCCATTTAAATCAATGGCGCGTGATTTGCCCGAGAGAATTCTCATAACAATTTTTTCGCCGTTAACAATTGGGACAACTGATACTCTAATGTCAAATGTATCTTCGCCAAATTTTTTTCTAAACTTACCGTCTTGAGCTGACATATGCTCATCAGTTTTCATTTTAGCCAATACTTTAATTCTCATAATAATGGGGTCGCGGAAACTCACCGGAAGATAGATAACATCATGCAGAATTCCGTCAATTCTATAACGAACTACAACTTTCTCTTCTCTGGGTTCCATATGAATATCAGAAGCTCTGTTCTCGTAAGCATAATCAATGATACTATCCACCACCCTAATTACGGGAGCATCTTCCGGCTTAGTTGTTCTACTTGCTTTGCCAAGCTGTCTTTTGATTAAGCTTTCAAAATGTTCTCTAAATCCCGCTCGATAACGAGAAAGGGCGGTTTTAATATCTTTGGGCGTTGCGTAATAAATAATAATATTCTTGCCTGTTTTTTTCTTTAACCAACGCGCCATTTCTGAATTTTGAGGATTAGCCATGGCAACCCGCAATCCCTCTTTATCCATTCTGAAAGAGATAACTTGCTGGCTTTTGGCAACTAATTGAGGAATGATTTTAAGCACTTCATCAGAGATAACGGTTTTTCTTAAATTAATAAAAAGAACGCCCATCTCTTCGGCGATTAGCTGGCCTAAGTGTTCTTCGGATATAAAATCTTCATCAACGAGAATTTTTGCAAGCGAAAGTTTTTTTTCTCCCGCTAATTTCAAAGCAATTTCAAATTGTTTTTCTGTCAAAATCCCCGGATTAACCAAGATTTGTTTTAATTTGCCTTCTCCAATGTCCATAATTTTAATTAATTCCTAAGATTTTTTTTACTTTTTCTCCAACCTGTTTCACGGTATAGTCTGTTTTAATTAAATAATCTTCCGCGCCCATTTCAAGCCCTCTCTTAAGGTCGGAATCTTGCCCTAAATTAGAGAGAATAATGACTGGAATTCTTTTTATAATTGGATCTTCCTTTAACTTTTCCAAACACTTAAAGCCGTCCATTTTGGGCAAGATTAAATCAAGCAGAATTAAATCCGGCTTCAGTTCTTTTGCAGACATCAGTCCAGCTTCTCCATCTCCGGCGGTTGAAACTTGAAATCCTTCTTTGATAAGTCCCGATTCATACATTTTGACTAAAAATTCATCATCTTCAACAACAAGAAGGTGGATTTTTCTATTTTCCATAAAAATAATTAATACAAATTTATTTCCTGTTTATTATAGTAATCTATAACAAACTGTGTTTATTATAGTAATCTATAACAAAC
>CAYNNF010000020.1:0-9253 GCA_964398685.1 uncultured Candidatus Saccharibacteria bacterium
GCTCCGCAGGTAGGACTCGAACCTACAACCCACTGATTAACAGTCAGTTGCTCTACCAATTGAGCTACTGCGGAATAAAGTTTACCTTGACGGAAGAGTAAGAACCTTTCGCTTTGCTCAAGAACCTTGACGGAAGAGTAAAGATTACTTTGACGCCTGCCTGCCGGCAGGCAGGGAAAAGTAAAGATTTTGCAGATTTATATCATATCATTAAATCCACTAAATTCAAGACTTTTGAGTCTCAAAATTAAGTGGAAATCCTAGCGGCAAAATTAAATGAGTAAAAATACTTTTGCCAATCTCTTGCCTTAGAGTGAAAAATGTTGTCTCCTTTTATAAAATCAATAAAAAGCTCTTTGGCTCTAATAATTTCTTTTAATCCTCTTAAATTTCGCTTATCTTCTATCGTTAAATCAAAAAGTTCTATGGCTCGTTCAAAGCTCTTCTCAAAATATTCTTCTTTGTTTTTTTTTTCCATTTGATTGATCGTCCAACTTCGCTGCCGATGTTGGCCATTTGTTCAAAGAAGGTAAGCTTTTCCCATCTCCCCGCAGCTAATTTTTTGTGTTGATAGGTCATTTAATAATTAGGACGAAAGTTTAAGGATAAAATTTGTTTAATATCCTTTTAATTTTGCTATATCTTTGTGTGCTTTTAATTTCAATAACGATTTTGCTTCAATTTGACGAATTCTTTCGCGCGTTACGCCAAAAACCTTACCAACTTCTTCAAGCGTGTGTGTAATATTATCATCTAATCCAAAACGCATTTCCAGGATCTTTTTTTCTCTATCGGATAAATCTTCTATCAATTCATAAATATGAGTTTTGAGCATTTTTCTTGCGGTTAATTCAGAAGGGGAAAGTTCTCTTTTGTTTTCAACGAATTCCTCAAGAGTAGCTTTGTCTTCTTCGTCGCCAATGGGAGTTTCAAGTGATACTGTGTTTTGAGAAATTTTCATAATATGGCGAATTTTTTTTAATTCAAGTCCCATTTCAGCGGCAACTTCTTCGGATAGGGGATCGCGCCCCAATTCCTGAAGCAACCTTCTCTTCGCTTGGGTATATTTAGAAATAGTTTCCACCATATGAACTGGTATTCTGATTGTGCGCGCGTGATCGGCCAATGAACGAGTAATCGCTTGCCTAATCCACCAAGTAGCGTAGGTTGAAAATTTAAAACCTTTGGTATAATCAAATTTCTCCACGGCCTTCATAAGCCCCAGTGTTCCTTCCTGAATAAGGTCAAGAAGACCCAGGTGAGCGCTTCTGCCAGAATATCTTTTGGCGATGGAGACTACTAATCTTAAATTGGCCCTAATTAAAGCTTGGCGAGCATTTTCATCGCCCTTAAGAATGCGTTTTGCTAATTCAATTTCTTCTTCGCGTGTCAATAAAGGAACTTTGCCAATTTCCCTTAGATACAACCTAATAGAATCCACCCTTTCTTTGCCGACAGTTTCTTGTTCTTTTTCTTTTTCCTTTTCCTTTTCTCCCGCTCCATTGTAGTCAATCATATCTTTAGCGTCTTCAATTAAAATATTTTCTGTTTTTAAATCATCAATTAATTTTTCCAAGCCGTCTAAGTCTTGCTCAATGTTAGGAAAAAACTTAAGCACTTCATTGAAAGTAACAAAACCGCGCGACCGTCCTCGCCTAATTAGTTTTTCAATTGCATCTTGTTTCATCATCGCTTTTTTTATACTTTTTGTTTTCACTTTTTTTGGAGACATTTTATTTTTAATAATTTAACTTGAATCTTTTAATGTGCCCGGATAAACTCCGTGAAAAGCAAGGTTCCCCGGTGAAACCGGAGGTTCTTCCTTTTTTTGGAGACATTTTATTTTTAATAATTTAACTTCTATTTAAAAGTATTTTGGAGTTTGATAATTAGACTTTTAAGTAATTTCATGTTCTTACTTTTATCGGCCTCTTTAATTTTTTCGATAATTTTTAGCTGCTCTTTCTTGTTTTCGTCCATGGCAATTTCATTAACAATCTTTTGAACTTCCATTTCTTGTTCTTTCGCATTCAATCCTTCGTAAAGCTTTGAGAAGTCAGCTTTAAGTGAAAGCTGGCTCAAAAAATTATTTTTGACCGTGGTTTGTTTTTTAGCACTTTTAATGAGTTGGAAAGCTTCTTGATTTGCCTTATTTGAAAATATTTTATCATTAAAATTAGAAAGATTCTTTTTTAAGAGCTGGGGATATTTAAGAAAAAGCATTAAAAAATTTTCTTCAGAAAGTTCTCTCCTGTTTTTAGGAACAGCGTTATTTTCAGAAACATCTTCTCGCTCTCCTTCTATTATCGTGCTTTTAGTCCTGCTAAGCGCTTCGTAAAGATATTTTTCATCAACACCAAGCTCCTCAGCCAATTTATTGACCCAATGCGATTGTTCAATTTTATTTGCAAGCGCCTTAATTAGCGGCAACACTTCCTTGGCAATTTCTTTTTTATCATTTACCGTTTTTTGAAAGTGAGTTTTAATAGCTTTATTGAGACTGTATTCAAGAAATTCTTTGCCTCCTTTTACAAGTTCTTTCCATTTTTTTTCATCAGAGAGAACAATATCGGCCGGATCCTTGCCTCCTTTAAAGATGATGACTTTAAGAGAAAATCCCATAGAGAGCGCTTTTTTAATGGCATTTTTAGTTGCTAAAACGCCTGCCTCGTCCTGATCAAAACAAAGTTTTAGCTTATCTGTGTACCTTTTGAGAATTACTAAATGTTCTTCATTGAGGGCCGTTCCACAGGTAGCAACAACATTTTTTACGCCGGCTTGGTAAGACAAAATTACATCAAGATTTCCTTCTACTAAAATAGCAAATTTATTTCTGCGAATAGCTTCTCTTGCTTTTGTTAATCCATAAAGAGTGCGACTTTTATTATAAATTGGCGTATTGGGAGAATTAATATATTTTGCCGATATTTTTGTATCGCCTTTGGGTTCCGGATAAATGCGACCAGAAAATCCAACTATTTGATCAGCTAAATTTTCGATAGGAAACATAACGCGCGCCCTGAATCTATCATAATTTGAATTTGCTTTTTGTTCCGCTTGCGGTTTAATAATAAGGCCAGCGCTTATCATATCTTTTTCCGCAATACCGGATTCTTTTAAATGTTCTTTTAAGTCGCGCCAGCTATTCAAGGCATAACCTAAGCGAAATTCTTTAATAGTTTTGGGGACTAATCCTCTTTCGGCTAAATATTTTTTTATTTCTTTAGCTTCTACGGCTTTTTCCAAATTTTCTTCAAAAAATTTTGTCGCTTCTTCGTTAATATCAAAAAGGTGCTGTCTTTCAGATCTTAGTTTGGGATCTTCTTTCCTTAGAGTTACCCCGGCTTTATTGGCTAAGAGATGAAGAGCGTCGCGAAACTCTAATCCCTCAATCTCCATTACAAAAGTAAAGATATCGCCACCCTTATGGCAATTACTAACAAGAAAATTACTTACTACATAAGAGTGATCTTTTGTTATCGTTAAATCATAAGTATCTCCCTTATAATATCTTGCCTTAATTTCTTTAATGGGACAGAGCCAATATAGGACTTCTTTCTTTTTGTAGAAGTGACTATAATGAGCAAGGAGATTTTCTTGCCATTCTATGTTATATGCTTTCCTATGATGAACTCCTTTTTTATCAATTCTTTCTTTGCGGACATAGAACGAAGGAGCAATTTTTAACCTTAATAAGATATCTCTTAACTGCTCCGCTAAAACCAGGGAAATTGTACCAATTGCTTTGTATCGTCGGTCTTTTTTGCATTTCGCAACTCTGCCTTCAGTGCCATCTCCTTTATGAATAGCATCTAAAATTATCCGCTGTTTTTCTGTTGGCAAGTATTGGAATTCAAAAGGAATATGTTTATTCTCTGCTCCCTTTCCGCATAAATTTTCGAAAACATTCGCTAATTTTGAGTTGCAAGCAGTAATTTCTAGTCCCGTTTTTTTGCCTTTTTTCCTTCGATAAATACCGGATTTTAGCCCAAAAATCTCTTTTATTAAAACTCTGATTTCTTGACCAAATTCTTCCTCGTGATTCCCTAAACTAAATCTTATATACGCCCGGTGATTGCTCCCTTCGGCTATATAATAACCAATTAACTTTAAGAATTTTTCATCAATTTTTATCTTTGAAGGAATCTTACTAATATCTGGTCCAAAATTACTTATTCTTCGCGTATAGTATCGGTTTAAATTAATCAGTGCCATATCTCTGATTTCTTGATTAACAGGATAAAGAAGGAAATCGTCTTTTGCTAACTGGTTAGCTGGTAATTTTTCTATCTTATAATTTTGATAAAATTTTGCTGGGCAACTCTTTTGACAGTACCATTGACAAATTCTCGTTTTCCTTCCCTGATATTTACAGCGCTTTGTTTTAATTACATACACTTCATGATCGGCTGTTAAAGAAGTGATTTCGCTGGATTTTCTTGTTCTTATGTCAAATATCTTTCCTTTATATGGTCGCCATAAAGTTCGCAACACAGGAAGATATCGACCATTATGGGTCAGAACTTTGTCTCCTATTTGAATATCTTCTATTTTATGAAATCCTTTTTCGCTTTTTATCAAAGAACCTGGCAAAAAACAGCCAAAACAATGCCAAATCTGCTTTTCGGGAGAAACGACAAAAGAAGGAGTTTTTTCTTTGTGAAAAGGACAACATGCCTTATAGTTAACGCCTGCTTTTGTGAGCTTAAGATATCCCTGAATTACATCAACTATATTAAGACGATTTTTAATCTCTTCGGAAGGAGAAAGCATAATGAAAATTTAAATCCTAAAGTTCAAAATTGAGCTAAATAATATTTTTAAACACCAAAACTTCCGATATTTCATATCGGTTTTCTTCTTACCGGTTATATTTTATCAGATTTTTAGAAAAATTCAATTAGAAAAAAGACAGTTTCGTTTTTTTTGAAACTGTCTTGTTGTCTAAATAAACTAATGCTTGTTAGAAAGATTATTATTTGTTCGATGAATATCCTTTGAGATATAGCTATCAATATTTTTCCATACTTTGAAAACAGCCAAACCAGTGAGTATAATCATTACTAACGAAATCCCCAGAGGAAGCAACCATTCGCTTTGTTTTTCTTGCCCTAAAGAGATAATGCCCCAAATTGAGTAGATTATGCCTCCTGATCCTATTATTCCGTAAAAACATATCTCTATTTTTTGACGCATTGAGAGTTTACGCCTCTTTGGAAACTTCATCTCTTCCTCCTTTTATTAAGAGATAGTTACAGTTTAAGACAAAGGATGTTCTTTGTCAAATTTTATCAGATTTTTAGAAAAATTCAATTAAATAAAAAAGGGCAGTTTTAGCTGCCCCTATGTTTATGTCTTATCTATAAGATGGGAAGAAGGGTGCAAGATCAAAATAAACATATTCACCATCCCACTTATACTCAACGTCACGCAGAAAATAAATAGCAACAAATGAATCAATGGCTTCTTTTAGGGCATCTTTGTCAATATAAATCAACAAGATGCCGTGATAGGGCGTAAAATAGATGACATTACCTGTATACCAACTCCTATCAATCCCATCACCTTTTGTAAACGATGTTGCTGTTTCAAGGGCCACAAAGAACTTTGGACAATAGCTGCTAAAGCTCAAAAGCTCATCTAATGTCTTAAGAAAAACAGTCGGCATACCGCCTCCATTAAATAGTCCATCAATAACTAGAGCTTTATTAGTTTTGGGACTAAGCCTTACTCTAGATAAATCATCAAAGGATCCAAAACTAACCACTCCCATAAATAGTATTATACATACTATCAAACTTACAATTAGCCTTTTGTTCATTTCCTCCTCCTTTTATTAAGAGCTAGTTACAGTTTAAGACAAAGGTTATTCTTTGTCAAATTTTTATCTTTTATAGAATCTGTAGATGTTGTAGATGTCGGACATCTACAGTTATACATTTGCAATTATATTCATACTTATATTTGACAATAATTTTTTCTCGTTTAAGATAAAGAGAGTTGGAGTGGAGAATTTCTAATAGGAGGGAAAATATGAAAAAAGGTAAAATTATCGTAATAGAAGGTCCCGACGCTTCGGGCAAAAAAACTCAATTTGAACTTTTGAAACAAAGTTTTGAGAAAATGAACATTCCTTTTATTACTTTTGATTTTCCCCAATACAAAGAAACGGCCGGCGGAATATTGTTGGACAAAATACTTTGGCGTAATCGCGCAAAAGAAAAGACAAGGGAAGAAAAAAAACTCTTTCCTGATCCCAATACCGTTTCTTCTTATCTTCTGGCTCTTGCTTATGCCGTTGACAGAGCGCCTATTGCTCAAAAGATACGTAAGGCAACAGAAAACGGCAAATTTGTTCTTCTCAATAGATACCGGACTTCAAGCTTCGGACATCAAGCGTCTAAGTTAAAAACTCTTGAAGAGAAAATTGAGTTCATTAACTGGCTAGAAAAATTAGAGATTAAAGACTTGAGTTTGCCCAAAGAAGACATTGTTCTCCTGATGGATATTAGTTTAGAAAATCAAAGAAAGCTTTCTCAGAAACGAGGAAGGAAAGAAGATAAGGCGGAAGCAGACAGAGAACACCAAGAAAAATCTCTAAAAACATTCAAATGGTTAGCTGAACAGCTTGAACGTTGGGTTGCGATTCAGTGTCAATCAGCGTCGGGCAGAATGCGTTCTCCCAAGACAATTAATCGAGAAATTATAAATGTCTTAAGGGCAAGGCACATTATATAGTATAGTATAAAGTTTACGGAGGAACTGAATAAGTTCCTCTTTTCTTTATTAAAATTTGAATAAAGAGTTAAAATTAGGTATTATTGATCTATAATCGTTAAATTAATTTTATGAAGATATTCTCTGGCATACAGCCAACAGGAAAATTACATATTGGAAACTATTTTGGCGCTATCCAAAATATGGTTCGTCTTCAAGACAAAGGCGAAGCAATTTTTTCTATTGTTGATTTGCATGCAATAACGATTAAATACGATCCGAAAAGTTTTCAACAAAAATTAAAAGATACTGTTTTAGATTTTTTGGCTTGCGGCATTGACCCTGAAAAATCAGTTGTTTTTATCCAATCTCAAGTTAAAGAGCACGCTGAACTTGCTTATCTCTTAAGCGCAATTACGCCCATAGGTCAGCTTCAGCGAATGACCCAATTTAAAGATAAATCACAAAAAGAAAAAACTGTCAATACTGCTTTACTTATTTATCCTATCCTAATGGCTGCCGATATTCTGCTTTATGATACTAATATTGTTCCTATTGGAGAAGATCAAAAACAACATTTGGAATTAACCCAAGATATTGTGCGACGCTTTAATTATCAGTTCGGCGAAGTTTTGGGACTCCCCAAAATAATTATTCCTCAAGACGGAGCCAGAATTATGAGCCTAACAAACCCCTTGCGCAAGATGAGCAAGTCAGAACCGGAAGGATGTATTTTTTTAACAGACGAACCTGAAACCATCAAAGACAAAATAAAAAAAGCTATTACTGACACAGAAAGAAAAATTAATTTTGTTCCCAATAGGCCAGCGCTTGCGAATTTGATTACTATTTATGGTCTTTGCGAAAATAAGAAAATAGGAGAATTAAATTTTGATAAATTTGACGGTCATGCTCAGTTTAAAGAAGCGCTTGCCGCAAGTTTAATTAAAAAATTAGAGCTGATCAGGAAGAAAAGGGGAGAATTAGAACAAAAACCAGAATATATCAAGAAAGTTTTAGAAGAGGGAAGAAAGAAAGCGCAAAAAATTGCAAGCAAAAAGATAGAAGAAGTTAAAAAGGCAATGGGACTGACTTAATATTAAAATGAAGATTATTTTTATTGGTACAGGAAAATTTGGAGCAATTGTGCTTGAAAAACTGGTTCAATCAAAGTTTAGGCCAGATTTTTTAATTTGTCCTCATGATAAGCCAGCCGGAAGAAAACAAATACTACGAGCTTGTTTGACAAAAGAAATAGCTAAAAAATATAATCTTGAAATAGCCGAACTTAATACACTTAAGGGAAAGGAAGATTTATTTAAAAAACTTGCGCCCAATTTAATTATTGTCGCTGATACTAATTTTATCTTGCCTAAAGAAATATTAAAAATTCCTCAGAACGGATGTTTAAATATTCACCCATCTTTACTGCCAAAATACCGAGGATCATCTCCAATTCAAACAACTATTTTAGCGGGAGATAAAAAAACGGGAACAACAATTATCTTAATGGACGAAAAGATTGACCATGGAAATATTATAAAAAATAAAAAATTAAATATAAAAAATAAAATTTTTTACGGAAGAGTAAAAGACATACAATACAAAACAGAAAGCGCAAAACCAACTTACGAAATCTTAAGAGATGATTTAGCTGAATTGGGAGCAGAATTGCTTATTAAAATTCTGCCTGATTGGCTTCGGGGAAAAATTAAATCAAAAGAACAGGAACATAATAAAGCAACCTACACAAAAAAATTAACCAAACAAGATGGCCAAATTGACTGGTCAAAGCCCGCGATAGAAATTGAACGCCAAGTGAGAGCGTTAAATCCCTGGCCGGGAACTTATACTTTTTTTGAACATAAAGGAACAAAAAAACGATTAAAGATTTTAGCCGTTTCAGTTTTAAAAATCAATGGAGAAAAGTTAAAAAACAAAAAAACTGGCAACATTATTAAATCAGATAAAAAAATGATTATTGTTTGCGGAGAAGGATTTTTAATTCTTGAACAAGTTCAGCCGGAAGGAAAAAATCCTATGTCAGGAGAAACATTTTTAAATGGATATGGGGAAATAGATAAATTAAATTAAATTAAAAAAAGAAGAGGGAAGGCGCCCTATGGCGTCTTCCCTCTATTGTTCTCTTTCCTCCCCTTAATCTTCTGATAGAAAATGACTATCGCTATAGCCGGTGTAATGTAATAGATCAAGTAAATGATCCAGTGGGCATAAATGCCCACAATCCAGAGCACACAGCTCACTCCAATTAGGCCTGCCAAGTATCCTTTTGCTTCTCGCAAGCTCATCTCCTTCCACCAATCTTTAACTTTATCAAAGACGGATGGAGAAACAGATGTCCTTCCTGTGTACCATTGCCATGCAGCAAACGCTGCGCAAACAAAAATCATGCCTATCAAAATCTGGACTACTGTCATCGTTTCCTCCTTTGCTGAATTTTTTTCGAGTAACTTTAATCTCTTACCCCTTCTGCTATTCATTATAACATACAATGTATTAAAAAGCAATGATTTTT
>CAYNNF010000021.1:0-8944 GCA_964398685.1 uncultured Candidatus Saccharibacteria bacterium
TTAAGTGTCTAAAACTATAACAGTCCACTTGCGCTAAAACTTCGGCGGACATAAGATTGCCTAAGCTTGCTATCGCTCGCTAAGGCATTCTAATGGAGATGGGGGGAGTTGAACCCCCGTCTAGAAAATTGCGTTAAAACGAATCTACAAGTTTATCTTGTTTTTATTGTCTTGATGTTTAAGCTAAAAAACAAGAAAAAGCGCTTAAACATCCAGCTTCGACTTTTCAGAAATTAGCTGAAGCAATCCAACTTCCTATCCTGATGTTGTTGCCCAAATACTTTATCAGGAGTCAAGCATACGGGCGCTTACTTAAGCGTAAGCTGGCGCAAAGTTGTAGTCTGCACTTCGCAGTTTTTGGAAGTTTTAAGAGTATTCCAATCCTCTACTTGCGCGTAATATTGCAATTCTCTATCGAATCCCATCATCCCCATAAGCGCTTCGCTTCAAATCCCAAACCTCAAGCACCAAGCTACAAACAAATTTTAAGTACTAAATTTGAAACTCTAAACTGTTTTGGTCGTTGGAATTTTGACTTTGGGATTTATTTGGAATTTGTTATTTGAAGCTTAGGATTTGGCGCGTAGCGCTCTTTCTACTTCTCTTTTGATATCTCTTTTTTTAATTTTTTCTCTTTTATCAATTTTTCTTTTGCCTCTGCCGACACCAATCTCAACTTTAATTCTGCCTTTCTTATTATACATCTTAATGGGTATTAAAGTCAAACCCTTTTCTTTGGTCTTGCCGATTAAGCGGCGAATTTCTTTTTTATTTAAAAGTAATTGCCTGCTTCTGTTTGGATCATAATTTTTAGGTGTGTTTTTAGGTTGGTAAGGGGGAATGCTGCTATTGAGAAGGTATGGCCTTTCGTTTTTAAGCACAACAAAACTTCCCCTTAAACTGCAATGGCCTGTTTTTACAGCCTTTACTTCATATCCTTTGAGGGATATGCCGGCTTCTAAGGTTTCTTTAATTTCATAGTCATATCTTGCTCTTCGGTTGTAAGCGTAGGGTTTTGCCATATCTTAAGTTTAGCATAAAATGAAATTTTAGCTATATTATTGACAACAATCTAATAAAAACATAAAATGAAATTACCAAGAATGGTTCTTGGCAGGAGTAAAAACCTTTTTCAGGAGGTGTGTTATGAAAAGGGTGATTATTCTGATGATCGTCGGCGATTTTTCCGGTCAAACGATTTCCATTCAATATGCCGGATAGAAAATCTCCGAAGCGATCTGGAGCGCATCATAGTCGTTGGCTGATGCGCTCCTTTTCTTTTTATAATAGAGACCTTGTTTAGTGAGATAGACATGATAAGGTAGAGATAGTTCTTGAAGACCCCGCTGAGCGGGGTGTAAGCAAAGCTTATAATATTCACTTTGTTCATAAACAAATTCTAATAGAGGTGATATGTATGAACGCGATAGATAAATTTAGGAACCGTCCGTCTAAATGGATAAAAGTTGACACGAAAGAAGTAAAATTGCTTTTAACTATTAATGGTTATCGCTGGGAGGGATGGCAAAGCGTTATAGAATTAAAGAACTTCATTATTTTTGAGATACGAAATCAATTTATCTCTTGGCAACTGCGCAAAGAACAGGACCCTGAAGGCAAATGGACAATGAAGCTTGTTATTGAAATTGAGAATAAAAAGAAAGAAAGGATTAAGAACCTTATTGAGAAAAAAGCAAGAGAGATGAACCCAAGCGTTAAAGTCAATTTTGAAGAAGTTTAGCCGATTGATCAAAAGATATCTCAATCGGCTTTTTTATTTTGTCTCACAAAGAAAACATAGTTGATATTGTTCTCTTAGATTGTTAAACTTAATTATATGCTAACCGCTAAAGAAAAACTTAAAGAAGTTATCCGGGGAGCCGTATCCTGTAGCGAGGATTTCCAAATTTTAGAACCGGAGGTTGATAAGTTCGGCGATTATTCAACGAACGTAGCTTTTATTTTAGCGAAAAGGGAGAAAAAAAGCCCAAAAGAAATTGCCAAAAGAATTAAAGAAGAATTAAATAAAAAACAGGATATTTTTGAAAAGATTGAAATTGCCAGTAACGGATTTATAAATCTTTTTTTAAATAAGAAATGGCTTCACGAAAAATTAGAGATTATTTTACAAGAAAAAGAAAACTACGGAAAAATTAAAAGAGAAAAACCTCTCAAAGTTCAAGTTGAATTTATATCGGCTAATCCAACAGGTCCATTGCACCTGGGGCATGGAAGAAACGCTTTTTATGGCGATGTCTTGGCGCGAGTTTTGGAATATGCCGGCAATAATATTCAGAGAGAATTTTATGTAAACGATGCAAAACGATCTACTCAAGTTAAAGAGTTGGGAAAAACGGTTTTGGGCAGGGGGAATCAATATAAAAATGCTTATTTAGAAAAAAAGACACAAAAATTAGAAAAAAGAATAAAGACAATAAATGACGAAAATGAAGCAGGATGTTTTATGGTGCATGAAATCTTGACAGATATTGAAAAAACAGTTGATAAGTTGGGGATAAAATTTGATAAGTGGTTTTCTGAACAAGATCTTTACAACAACAATGCTAAAGAAAATCTTTTAGAAGAATTTGATAAAAAAGGATTGATTTATAAAAAAGATGGCGCTTTATGGCTTAAAACCTCCAAGTATGGAGATGACAAAGATAGGGTGATTATTAGAAGCAGTGGCGATACCACATACTTCTTCTCAGATATTCTTTATCATAAAAATAAAATTAAACGCGGGTTTAAAAAAATTATTGACATTTGGGGAGCAGATCATCAAGGCCATGAGAAAAAAATGCAGGCGCTTATGAAAATCCTTAAATTTAAAGGAAATTTGGAAATTCCCATTATTCAAATGGTAAGATTAAAGACCAATGAAGGTCCGCAAAAGATGTCTAAAAGAGCCGGCACAGCCGTTGATTTAGAATGGTTAATTAAAGAAGTTGGCAGGGATGTGGTGCGTTTTATGATGGTTTCCAAAGACATATCTACTCAGATGGTTTTTGATCTTGAAGCAGCAAAAGAAAAATCAGAAAAAAATCCGGTTTATTACCTTCAATACGCGCTCGTAAGATGCTATAGCATCTTACGAAACTCAAAAATCAAAACTCCATGCCTACCGGCAGGCAGGCAAAAATCAAAAATTGGGTATGATTTATTAAAAGAAAAAGAAGAATTGGGGTTGATTAAACAATTAATTAAGTTTCCTGATTTAATCAAGGAAGTGGCGCAAAACTACGAAGTTCACCGCTTAACCACTTACGGCATTAATCTAGCGAAAAAATTACATCAATTCTACAAAAATTGCCAAGTCATAGACGAGGAAAACAAACAATTAACAATTGCGCGATTAGAACTAATAAAAGCCACAGAAATAGTATTTGAGAATCTTTTTGATGTCTTAGGCATTGAGAAACTGGAGAAAATGTAGCAAAAGGTTGACATAGATAATTAAATATGTTAAAATGGGAGTACCCTCCTTAAAAACGGGGGTATTTTATTTAGATAAGTATATATAATATGAAAAACGACTTTCTTAAGATTGTAAAAGTATGCATAGTCAACCTAATAATCCTTAGTATCGTTTTGCCCCAATTGGCGGGAGCGGCTGATGAGGGTCCTTTTTCGTGGCTTAATCTTTTTAGAGAAAAAAGCAGCATTGTAGAACAAAAGGAAATAAAAACAGAGTTGCCCGATCATCAGATTTCTATGCTTGGCGAAATTGCACTTCTTCAGCAAAGCGCCCCTATCGCCTTTAGATATCCTCAATACGCGCCTTATTGCGCCTACAAACCAGGAGTTTCTTATTGTTTGACAACAGTTACCGCTTATTCTTCAACGGCCGATCAAACCGACTCCTCTCCCTTTATTACCGCTAATGGCAAAAGAGTAGGAGAAGGTATTGTGGCATGCAACTTTTTAACCTTTGGAACAAAAGTGAAGTTTCCTGAACTTTATGGAAACCAAGTTTTTTCAGTTGAAGACAGAATGGCAGTGAAAAATGATCATAAGATTGATATTTGGCTTCCCTCAAGAAACGAAGCCAAGCAATTTGGTATTCAACAGCTCAAGGTTGAAATTCTTAATTAAATTATAAGAAAAAAAAGAGCTTACCGTAATGGTAAGTTCTTTTTTTATCTAAACTAGTCTAAATCATTGATTTCTGTAATGTTTTTGCTAAAATATATAATAATGCCCCTGTGGTGAAATGGATATCACACCGGTCTTCGGAACCGTCGTTGAGGGTTCGACTCCTTCCAGGGGCACAAAATTTGAGCGACTCTGCCGCGCTGATAGAAATTGTCCAAGAAAAACTTGAAATTATAATTGTCCCGACGTGTGTCGGGACGCAAGAGTCTCTATATTCGCCATGCTCATTAAGATACTTCAGCGGGCCCATAGTTCAGTTGGCTAGAACGCTTCCATGGCATGGAAGAGGTCGGGAGTTCGAATCTCCCTGGGTCCACAAATGTACCTATGCATATCTATGAAAAAATCAGATTATTTTCTAAAAAGCTTAGTAAATGCGGCGGGTGTTTTTGTATATGTGTCTGTTGTGGCATGGATACTTTTTGACGGGCAAGTTATTTTTGGCAAGGCATCTGGTTTTCTTATACCACTTCTTCTGTTGCTTCTATTTATTGTGTCTGCGTCCGTAACGGGGTTGTTGGTTTTAGGAAAACCAATTCACTTATATTTAAGTGGTTTTAAAAGAGAAGCATTTAGACTGCTTTTCGCCACATTGGAGTGGCTTGTTATATTTCTTATTGCAGTTGTGATTGTGTTATTGTTGCGATAATTTGGTTCTAACTAAATCTCACACAATCCAAAACTTTATAAACAAAAATCGCCAAATTGACGATTTTTTATTTTTGCTCTTGCTTTTTTGTTCAATTTGGTGTAATTTACGGCTTAGAGGGATTAGGTTGGCGTTTAACCTAATTTGTACCTTAAAAACTAAAGGAGGATAGAGATGAAAAAGACCCTGACCGTGGCAGAACTGAAGTCATTGCTCCTCGCGCGTTTCAATGTGGAGCAAAGCAAGCAAGCAAAGTTACAAGTACGCCTTTATCAAGCACTCGGCAACGAGGTACAGGAGGAGAAACCAGAGGTCATTGCGATTAAGAACAAATTTGCGGACCAGATCTCTGATGTGCTCGCTCGTCGCCTCAAACAGAACCGACGCACGACGCCTCTGCTCTCGTATCGAGACTTCGTCCGATTCGTTCCTTCGATAATCAACGAGATTGTGAAAGCTGAAGGCGACGAGCTCGAAACCGAGGAGCGTAAGATGTTCGAGAAGCTCACGAAAGCGATGTTAAAGAACATTTTAGAGATGGTGTACGCGATGGTGCCGTCCCGCAAGAATCCTTACGAGGAGTACTGGCGGTGGGTGACAACGGTACTCAATCTTGCGACCGAGCGTGGCATCCTGCCGACCAAACTTCTTACTCTTGAAGAGATGACCGACGAGATCACGCGACGGATATTCACCAAGAAGCAGTTCATCGCTCTCTCCAAGAAGGCGGTGAAGAAGTTCGTGGACATCGATGTACTAAAGAAGATCTTCGTCCAACCGATGCTTGACATGATTGCCACCGATGGCGACGAAGAAGATCGACGCGAGTTGGAGCAGGAGCTCGAAACAAAACTCATGCCGCAATTGCGTGAGAACGTCGAGAAGTCCAAGGTGGTCATCAATGTGTGGCTCAGCGAGGAAGTCGAGCGCATCTACGCGGTGGCATAACTTCAATGTTGCCTCCCATCAACCCGGCCTCTCACATATTCGCTAAAAACGAATTTTTGTGAGAGGCTTTTTCATTTTGTAAAAGTTGCTAAAGAAGCGATTTCTCAGTAAAATAAAGTGGTATGTATAATGTAATAAGAACATTTGGAGTTGACTATATTTTCTTTGATTTAATTTTCTTAGCAGTTTTCCTTTTTCTTTTAATTAAATTTAAGAAGAAAATTCCCTTGATATCTTTTTTTATTGGAGGGTTGGCAATAAATTTTCTAATAGATTGGGGGGTTTGGCTTCACGCAGGGATAAGAGAAGTTTTCCTACCAATCAATTTCTTTGGAGGAACCCTCCTCTTTTTTATTTGGTTTTCTCTTTCTTATGGCGTTGAGTATGCTTATGTTTTTTTAATGTTTGATAAGAGCTCTAAGAAAGTTAAATGGACTCTTTTTGTTTTTATTGGTTGGATCTTAGCAGCCCTATTGTCTCAACTAATATCAATAAACGATGCTTCTATTGTAATAGTAAGACATATGTCTGATTTAAGAATACTAAGAATAGCAATTGTTTTAATTGGTTATTCTCTATTACTCGCATTTAAATATGATTTTAAAAAGATTCTATATTTATTTTTTATAGGATTTCTTGTTCATTTTATGATGGAGTTTTCTTTATTAATCACCAATATCAGACCTAATTCTTTTTTAATTCTTTTAGAAAATTCATTAATAGAATTTAATATGGGGGTACCTTTCTTTTACCTTATCTATGATAAGCTTATAAAGAAGAAACTAAGATCAATTGATTCTGAACTATCAAATTTTAAATGATATAATTCCGAGGAAATTCTGAGAGGTCTATAAATTTCTTGGCGAGAATGAATGCGTTTCTGTTTTGTGGATTACTAATTCTCTCGGTGAAATTCTTCTTGCCAAACGCCACCATACAAAAATTCATTATCCAGGAAAATGGGGTCCCTCTGTAGCCGGAACTGTTGATAAAGGAGAAACTTACAAAGAGAACATAATTAAAGAAGCGGAAGAAGAATTAGGGCTAAAGAACATTAAGCCCAAGATTGGTTTAAAAACAAAAACAGATAACAAGTATCACCATTTTAGTCAATCATACATTCTAAATATTGATAAAAAGATTGACGAGTTTAAAATACAGGAAAATGAAGTTGAAGAAATAAAATGGTTTTCAGTAAAAGAATTGATTAAACAACTTCAACAACATTCTGAAGAATTTTTACCAAGAATGAAAAAATATTTTGAGTTATTTTTATCTCATCCCTAAATCCATATTTTTAAGTAAAAAGGATTGATTTTTGTGTATGACTTGACAAAGAGCCCCATAGGACTATAATGAATATATATTCATAACTTGTATTATTTTTAAAATATATTTCTCAATTGAAAATATCAATTGTTGGATGTATGAAAGCAAATAAAATTATGCCTAATTTAGACAAAACAGGTCCTCAGGGACAAGGTCCGGCAACTGGACATGGAATGGGTTCTTGTTGCGGAGACGGTTTAGCTCGCAGAAGATGGTTCTGCGGCTGTGGCCGAGGATGGAGATTTTGGCGCGGAAGAAACGCTCAACCAACTAAAAAAACATTAGAACAAGAAGAAAAAATGCTTGAGCAGGAGTTAGAAACAGTTAAAAAAGAAAAAGAAGAATTGGAATAAAAACCAATACAGGTCTTTTAGTCTTACAGGATTAGAGGGCTTGTTTTAGAATAAAATTAATAATATGCGCCCAAAAAAACAAAGAAAAATTGGATGTTGTCCTTGCTGTAACTATTTTAAGCCGCGTGGCATTTCTTTAAGAAAACTAGACGAAATTAATTTGGCCGTTGACGAGATAGAGGCCTTGCGGTTAGCCGATCTTAATAATATTGAACAAATTAAAGCAGCCAAGAAAATGAATATTTCTCAAAGCACCTTTCAAAGAATTTTAACTTTAGCTCACAAAAAAATAGCCGATGCTCTTCTTTCGGGAAAAGCAATTAAAATTGAGAAAATAGATGATTAGTTAAAAGATTAAAACGATTTCTGGCAATAACATTATACTTGCAATTTTTGAGATTAATGCTAACATATTGTTTATTAAATAGTTTTTATTGTCCCTTGGGATTGTTTTTAATTTCCTGTCAAAGGTTTTCTTTTTCTTAATTTTGAAAAGACTTCGTACTAACAACCAAATACGCATACCGGAAGTTCAAGTTATTGACGAAAAAGGTAAATTACAGGGCATAATGAAAATCGCCGAAGCTTTGCTTTTGGCTCAATCAAAAGGGCTTGATTTAGTTGAAGTTAATCCCACCGTTAAGCCGTCCATAACCAAAATAATGGATTATGGCAAACATCTTTACAAAAAATCTAAATCAGATAGAAAGCACAGATCAAGCCAGAAAGTAGGAGAATTAAAAGCGGTTAGATTCGCCTATAAGACAGGTAAACATGATTTGGAATTTAAAGCTAAAAAGATAGATGGATTTTTAAAAAAAGGATATAAGATTAAAATTGACATGATAATTAAAGGCAGAGAGAAAAGCCATGAAGAAGTCATTAGAGAAAAGCTTGATCTTTTCTTAAATTTGATTCAAGAAGAATATAAATTTGAACAAAATTCCAAAAGGAGTCCCCGAGGACTCAGTCTCATTATTAGCCGAAAGTAATTTTATGAAAACAAGGAAATCATTAACAAAAAGATTCAGGATTACAAAAAACGGAAAAGTTCTTGGTCGCATTGCCGGACAAGATCATTTTCGCGCAAAGAAATCAGGAAAATTTAAAAGAAAAGGAAGAAAAACGAAAACGCTTTCTAAATCATTAGCGCGCCAAATTAAAAAAGCGATTAAATAATTTAAATAATTATGGCAAGAGTTAAACGTTCAAAAATAAAGCGCCAACGCAAGAAAAAAATTATAAAAATGGCCAAAGGGTACAAGTGGGGGCGCAAATCAAAATATCGGGCTGCAAAACAAGCGGTCTATAAAGCATTAGTTTATCAATATCGAGACAGGAGAAATAAAAAGAGAGATTTTAGAAGATTATGGCAAATTAAAATTAACGCTGGAGTACGCCAGCATGGTTTAAGCTATTCTAAATTCATTAATCTTTTGAAAATAAAAAAAATTGGACTGGATAGAAAAATTTTAGCCCATTTAGCTGAACATGAGCCAAAAGTATTTAA
>CAYNNF010000022.1:0-7230 GCA_964398685.1 uncultured Candidatus Saccharibacteria bacterium
TTAAGTGCGTAAAAATATTTTAAAAACCAACAATACGACCTTTTTTAAAGGTGTGCTTTTATTCTAATATAAAAAACCGCCAAATGCAATATTTAAAAGAAAAGGGGGAGCGTTTTAGCTCCCCACGATTTTATCAGGTAATTCCTCCTTTATTTTTTCGATAACATCATTGATGTCGCCATTTTCAATATCACGATTACTGTTCCAATCTAACCGCAAAATTCTAATTTTGCCCTGAAGTGTTTTCAGTAGCGCTTCGTATCCTTTTTTAAGGGCATTGAGATATTCAATTGTCATGCTTCCCTCAACACTTCTGCCCCTGAGCTTAATGCATCTTTCTAAAGCTACTTCAGCGGTTACATCCAGATAGATGATTAGGTCGGGTAGAGTTAGATTAAGCAACATAGCTTCAAAGGCCTTAAAATATGTAAGATTAGCATCTTCTTGCGATATTTCATTGGCCTCAACAAGCATTTTCACAAATACAGTATCTCCGTTAATAGTTCTATCAATAATAGAACCTTGTCCTTCGGCAATTAGTCGAATATTGGCAGAAAAATGCTGCAAATACCTATGAATAAGCAAGAACCATTGCATTTTAATTGCAATCTCTTTGGGCATTTGTTTATAAACCGTTGTAAAGAGATTAACAATAAGTTCTGTGTTTAACTGTTCTGGTTTATACTTTAAGATTCTACGCGCTAATGTTTCTCCAGCATTCTTAATAGATTTTTGACCAATCACTTCGTCATAAAAACGTCCAAGATATGGATTAGTTTTGTCGTCCAACTCTTTGATAAAAGTAAATCCCAATGTAGAGGCAACCCTTTTGGCAAGCGTGCTTTTGCCGGCGGCAATTGGACCCTCAATTCCAATAAACGCGGGCTTAAGTATTTTTAACATTTCTTCCTCCTTTTGAAAGAACCTGACTCATTTCTATCACATGGATATCTCTGTGTCAAACAAAAAAACGCCAATAGGGCAATGTTGGTTTTAGGTTTTAGGTGTTAGGTGTTAGGTGTTAGGTGTTAGGTGTTAGGTGTTATTGTGCTTATGGCACTGTTTTTCTCTCCATTTCTCAATTTCGGCATGATGGCCTGAAATCAAAACTTTTGGAGTTTTCCAAATTTTGCCCTCCTTAGTTTTAAAATTTTGGGGTCTTGTATATTGAGGAAAATCTAAGAATTGTGAATCTTTATTTATAGACCGTAAATTGTGGCTCTCAAACATTAAAGATTCTTTATTGCCCAAAACTCCAGGCATGAGCCGAGCCACAGCTTCAATAATTATCATGGCAGGAAGCTCGCCTCCTGATAAAACATAATCGCCAATAGAGACAACTTCATCGGCTATATTTTTCTTAACTCGTTCATCAATTCCCTCATATCTTCCGCAAATTAAAATTAATTGATCAAGTTTAGAGAATTTTTTTGCCATTTTCTGATTAAATCTTTTTCCTCTTGGAGAAAGTAAAATAATCTTATTCCTAAATTTTCCATTTTTTATTTTGCGTTTTGCATTTACGGCTTTTATGGCCTTATAAATTGGTTCCACCATCATAACCATTCCTGGTCCTCCGCCAAAAGGTTTATCATCAGTAGTTCTGTGCTTATTATTTGTGTAATCTCTTAAATTATGAAAATTAATTTTGACAATTTTTTTCTTAACCGCTCGCGCCAAAATACCTTCTTCTAAGTAAGAAGTTAGTATATTAGGAAAAATTGTAACGATGTCAAATCGCATGAGAAAGTTTAATTAAAAGTTGTGCAAACAAAAACCGTGTAGATGTCCGACATCTACACTATTTTGTGCTACTTTTTCCCTCCTATTGCGCTGATGAAAATGGTAACGACGCCTGCAAGAGTCAATATTCCAATAACGCCGATTAATTTTAATAAAACTTCTTGAAGCTCTTTTGTTGTCGCTAATCCCAAAATCCATGCAATTAAAAGCAAGGCCGTTGCGAAAACGCCGACGATAGAAGCTGTTTTTAAAACATTCTTCATATTTTTAAATACACAATTAAAAAAATATATTACTTAAATCATTATATCAAATTAAATTTCTAATTTATAGTTATGTTGTGATATTTATATGTTAGAAGATTAAAATTATTTTCTTAAACAAAACCAGTTCCAAGAATGGAACTGGTTTTAATTTCTATTTAATTTCTGTTTAGAGATTTAAGTCTTCAACAGCCTTGTCAACATCCTTGGAAGCTTCAGTAGCTTTTTCAGCTACTCTTGAAGGCGCAGCATCAGTTTTTCTGGGTCTCTCTCTGCCTTCTGGCTCTTCAATCCTTAGATTGACATGAGCATTATTTTTGGCTCCAACAACGCGAACTAAGGTGCGAATGGCTCTGGC
Source organism: uncultured Candidatus Saccharibacteria bacterium (assembly GCA_964398685.1). Taxonomy (GTDB): domain Bacteria; phylum Patescibacteriota; class Minisyncoccia; order JBAYJV01; family JBAYJV01; genus CAYNNF01. Next base: position 2,365 of record CAYNNF010000022.1, read on the forward strand.
ATTTTGACCGCCACGACCGATAATAATCCCCATATCTTCGGGATTAATCTTCAAGGTGACCAATACGCCCATCTCGTCAACTTCTCGAGTAGTCTTAACATCGTCAGGATTATTAACTAAGGCCTTGACGACATTTTCGATAAACTCTTGATCTAAAAAAATCTTAGTAGCCATATCTAATGAAAAGATTCCTATTGATCAGAGATCTTTTAAAATCTTTTCTATCACATCTTTCAATTTACATTTCGGTAGCTTCGACCTTTACCGTTTCCAAGCTAAGCTCGGAATATACCGCTACTCATTTCTACATAGATTATACTCCTATGATATCAAAAAGTCAACAATTATTTTTCTGTTTCGCTCTTTTCCTCTTTTATTTCTTTCTTTGCCTCTTTTTCTTTAGAAATATTGTCTTTTTTGATAATTTGCTTTTCTTCAGGTTTGCCAGATTTCTCTTCTTTATCGCTTTCTGTTTTTTCTTCTTTATCTGTTTTTTCTTCTTGTTTAATTTCTGGCTCTGTGGATTGCTGTTCTTTCTTTCCTTTTTTCTTACTTATAGTCGTAGCTTTTCTTTTGGGTTTATCAATAATCTTTGCGCTAACTAAGAGATTATGAACTGTGTCTGAAGCTTGAGCTCCTTGTCCCAGCCAATATTTAATCCTTTCTTCTTTAAAAGATTTTTGTTTTAAGCGCGAATTATAAAACCCCAAGAATTCAATTGCCTTTCCCGTCGGAACGCGGTGTTTTTCTTGGAGAACAATTCTAAAGCTAGGGTCGTTTTTCCTGCCTATTCTAGATAAACGTATAATTAACATAAACGATATAAAATTTCTAATTTCTAATTACTAATTTCTAAATTCATTACAGATATTAGGCATTAGACATTAGTTATTTCTTCAATAATTTACCATTTTTTAATTTCAAGCGCCTTTGCGGCGGCTTTTTTTTCTGCAGAATGTTTAGACTCGCCTTCTGCCTCAGCAATTAGTTCTTTTTCTAAATAAATCCCAAGGCGAAATTGCTTTTTGTGGTCTGGTCCCCATTCGTCTAAAACTTTATAATTAGGAGTAATGCCTAATTTTTCCTGCGCTCTCTCTTGAAAATAACTTTTTGGATCTCTGTACAATTTCTCGTCTAAAACTTTTTGCAATTTTGTTAAGATATGATTTTCAATAAAAACTCTCGCTGTTTCCACGCCTTTGTCTAAATAAATCGCTCCTAATAACGCCTCAAAAGCATTTGCTAAAATATATTCTCTTGCCTTCCCTTTGTCTTGAGTTTCTCCTTTTGAAAGCATAAGATAATCTCCCAATTTTATTTTTTTTGCCGTTAATGTCAGCATTTCTGAATTTACCAAAGCGGCGCGCCAATTTGTTAAATCTCCTTCGGGATTTTTAAAGTTCTTAAAAAGATACTCTGTAACAACTAATTCAAGAACTGCGTCTCCAAGAAATTCCAATCTTTCGTTGTGGAGTTTACATTCAGGATTCTCATTTATATAAGAACGATGTGTAAGGGCCCTGATTAAAAGCTCTTTTTTTTTAAACTTTATTCCAATACTTTTTGCTAACAAAGATGCGTTTTTCATATCTGTTCTGTTGTTTTTTTATTTTTACTTGTCTTTTTAGAAATTTTGTTTCCTTCTTTCTTGTCTTTCTCTATCTTGTCATGTTCCTTGCTTTTTTCTTCTTTGCGCGGTTCTCCTATTTCCCGATAGATTGTTCCCAAAACTCCATTCACAAATTTACCTGAAGAAGCCCCTCCAAACGCTTTGGCTAATTCAATCGCTTCGTTAATCGCAACCTTTGGCGGCACTTCATCGTAATCACTATAAAGAAGCTCATAAATTCCCATGCGTAAAATACTTTTATCAGTGAGAGCAATTTGGTCAAGCGTCCATTGAGGCGCTGCTTTTTCAATAATATTATCAATTTTATTTAAATTCTCAATTACGCCTTTAAGCAATTTTTCAGCAAATTCTCCATCTTTAATTCCTGGTCCAAATTCTTCAAGATTCTTTTTTAAAAGTTCGTCTGCTTGCTTATTTTTTCCATCATTAAAATCCCACTCATAAAGAGTTTGCATGGCGACACTGCGGCATAAATGACGAGAACCCATATTAATTGGCAAGGCTAAAAATTTAATCTATTTTTTAGAAAGCTCCGCTAAAGAAACCGGTTTGTTTTCCTTTGTTTCTTTCGCTTGGTTAGCTAATTCTTTGGCTTTCTCTTTTTTTTGTTTTTTATCTAATTTAGCGAGAACATCAAAAACCTGCTTTCCTCTATAATAACCACAATTAGAACAAACCGTATGGGGTAAAACAGGTTTTCCGCAATGTGGGCAAACTTTTAAATTAAGTTCTTTTAGAAAATGGTGAGATCTTCGCCGATCGCGGCGCGAACTTGTATGGCGTTGTTTTGGAATAGGCATAAACGCAAAAATACAAAATAAGTTAAAGCAACAATAATGCTATCAAATATTTCAAAAATGTAAAGCCCTTATATTAAATAAGTCATGAAAAAACCTACGAATGTTCCAATTATAGCGCCGCCTAAAATATCAATTGGCCAGTGAAGACCGCTGATTAATCTGGATAATCCTACTAAAAACGCACAAATAAAAACTAAAATGCCTAATGGCGCAGAAAAGTGGATGAATGTCCCTCCCAAAGCAAAAAATAACGCTGTGTGGCCCGAAGGAAATGCTGAGCTTGATTCTTTTTTCTTAATTAAGACCTTAGTCTGTTCTATGAGGTAAGGACGAGGAGTAAAATGAATTATTTTTATCAGGAACACTAAGAGCCAGACAAGTATGCCAATTAAATGAATATAGATTATTTGTTCACGATTTAAATTAAAACTTTTTCCCATATTAGGAGAAAGAAAAACGATAATTAACCAAAACCAAAATACAAAAGCAAAATATTTTGCCCAAAAAATTAAGGTCAAATCAAGAATTTTTGATTTTCCCGCCAAATTATTCAATTTAAAAAAGATTCTTTTATTCATTCCTTTTCGTCTCCTTCAGGATTTAAAATTATTTTCTCGCCAAGCTCTTTTTTAAAGGTTTCTATATTTTCAATAAATCCCTTTTCGAAAGAACGGGAAAGAATGCCTGCCAATAATAACGAAATTGCCGCAACAGGGAAAACAATAAATATTTTATCGCTGAAGAGAAAGAAAATCCCAAAGAAAAGATAGATTAAAAATGTGCCTAAATTTTGCGTTATTTCTCTAAACATTATAAAACGACCAATATTGATTTTCTCTTTTTGAGTTTTATCATAAATATGAGCGGTAAGAGGAAGAGTGTCAAGGGTATCGCCAATCAAGAAAAAACTCTGTACAGAAAAAGCGCTTAAGGCCGTTCTAACAAACGCTTTGGCAATATTTCCCGCGCTTGCCATGAAACATCCTATGCGAAATAATTTAATTCGTTTTTTATTGTCTGCTAAATGAGCAATAAAGAGGGTAGTGGCCAGAGAGAAAATTAAAGACACTGAAGTTATCAGCCCCATTTTTCCAAATTGAATGCCTAAAGAGAAAAGAAAAAGCGGCCAAATATTAATGTTAATCCCTGAATCAAAACCATAAAATGTTAGAGATAAGGCTTTTTTTCTCCATCTTTTAGACAAAGCTCTTTTCCATGCCTCTTTATAAGAATCGTGATACCTTGATTTGGCTTCATATGTAAGCATTAGGGGAATGGCAGAGAGGAAAAAAATGATTGTTATAACAACAAAAAGGACCGAAAAACTAAATTTATCTAAAATAAAAGCGCCTAAGAGAGGCCCTGTCACCGCTGACAAAATAGTAATGGTCTGTAAAATTCCTAATTGTTTGCCCCTTTTTCCTTCCTTAGAAAGATTGGCAAAATCAGCATGAAAGGCGGGCAAAAAGAAGGCTCTCGTAAGAGCGGCAAATATTGGAGCAAGAAATATAAGCCAAAATATTTTATCTAAAAGAAAAAGGCATAAATAATAGCCAACTAAAGTGGGAATAGAAAAAATCATATTGTGTTTTATGCCAAAACGCGCCATCATTCTGCCGCCAAGAGGAACAAATAGGATATAGAGCCCCATAATCGCCGCAAAGAAAAAAAGGGTTTTTGATAAATCTTTATCAAAAAATAAATAAAGAAAAATCGGTTCATAAAGACCGATTAATTGCGCCGCAAAACGCCTTAATCCCACGCTATAATAAATTTCATCAACCTTGCGATGAATAAAAAAATGAAAAATATATTTTGGTTTATGAAATAAAAGCATGGGTTAAATTTAAAACTCGGTAGCGCTTTTCTGTATTATTTTCTTAAAATCTTTGGCTTTTTTCTTGTTAAATCTATTACTTTTGACGGTTTTCTTTTTGGCAATTTTCCCGCATCTAAAATTAAATCAGGTTGAATTTCTCGGTTTTTGAATATCTTTATAATTTCTTCAATATCATTCGTTGAAGGTTTGCCAGAAAGATTGGCGGATGTCTGGGCTAAGGAAAAATCTAAGGTGCGAATAATTGCCAATATTAAATCTGATCTGGGAATGCGAACGGCTAAAGCATTTTTCTGAAAAGGCAATTTTTTCTTAATTGGTAATACAAAAGTGTCGGCAGATCTTAAAAAAACCTCTTGCTCTTTTTTTATTTTAACATATTTTTTTGCCATTTGGATATCCCCAGCAAAAATTCCCATTGGTTTTGTAAAAGCTCTGTTCTTGATTTTAAAGATTTTACGGATCGCGCTTTTATTTCTCGCATCGGCAATTAAACCATAAACAGTATCGGTTGGCGCAATAATAATCTTGCCATCTTCTATCAATTTAGCGACTTTCTGAATAATTTTTTTGTCTAAATTATCTAAATCAATTTTAAT
>CAYNNF010000023.1:0-5023 GCA_964398685.1 uncultured Candidatus Saccharibacteria bacterium
CGGAGAGGGAGGGATTCGAACCCTCGGAACCATTGCTGGTTCAACAGTTTTCAAGACTGTCCCATTCGACCACTCTGGCACCTCTCCAAAATTGACTATTGGCTATGAAACTTTAAAAAAAATTACTTTCCAATTTTTGCCTTAATCCTTCTCACTCCCGCTCCAACAGATTCTTGCTTAATTATTTTAAAACTTTTTAGCTCAGATGTCAATTGCGCATGGGGGCCCCGACAAATCTCGCATGAGTAAAAATCCTTTTTTGCTTCTTTGGGAGAAATTTTAAAAATACTGACTTTTTTAGGATATTTTTCTTTAAAAAATCCCAAACAACCCTCTTTGATCGCTTCTTCGTAAATTGTCTCTATCTTACTGATTTTTAAGTCCTGTTTAATTTTTTGATTAACTATTTTTTCAATTTCTTCTATTTCTTCTTCTGTAATTGCCCTGCCAAAATTAAAATCAAAACGCAATCTCTTTTCGCTAATATCCGAACCCATTTGTTTTATTTTATCTCCAAGAACATCACGCAGAGCTTGATGAAGTAAATGAGTCGCCGTATGAAGTTTAATTTCATAATAACTAGGATCAGTCCGAATGCCGCCTCTTTTTTTCTCAATAATCGTTCTGGATATTCTCTGATGTTCCTTGCGGGCCTTTTCAAAACCTTTATTATCAAATTGATAGCCCCTTTCTTCTAAAAGTTCTTTTGTAAGCTCAGGAGGAAAACCATAACTTTCATAAAGTTGAAAACATTCTTTGCCAGAAAATTTTTTACTTTGATTACGTTCAAGTTTTTTTTCAAGTTCGCGAACACCCGCGCTGAGCGCTTTGCGAAAGCTTTTCTCTTCTTTCTCAATAATAGAAATGATCATACTTTGATTTTTTTCTATGTCTGGCCAAAAATCTTTATGCAGCTTAATGACTTCAGAGACGAGGTTAACATACCATCTTTCTTTTAGTCCCAATTTAATCGCGGCTCTAATTGATCTTCTTAAAATTCTCCTTAGAATATATCCTTCTTTTAAGTTTGACGGCACAAGCCCTTCAGAAATTAAAAAAACAATTCCCCGCATATGATCTGCAATAATTCTTTCCTGTTTTAAATTTGCCTTTGTTTCTGCGTATCCCGATTCTCTTAAAATTATAATCAAGGGCCTGAATAAGTCTATCCCAAAAACATTGTTTTTCTTCTGAACAAACATTGCTAATCTTTCTAGTCCCATTCCCGTATCAATGCCTTTTTTCGCAAGCGTTACAAGATTGCTTTTTTTATCTTTAAAATATTCGTTAAAAACAATATTCCATACTTCTGTTCCGCCAAGATAAATTTCGGTTGTGGGACCGCATGGACCCTCGTCCCCTGTTGGTCCCCAAAAATTATCTTCTTTGCCTTTTTTTGTAATTTGAGATTCTTTAAATCCCATGTCAAGCCAGATCTGATAGCTTTGTTTGTCAAAAGGAACCTTTTTGTCTCCTTTAAAAACAGTGATTCTGAATTCGCTTTTTTTTATGCCAAGATTCTTGGTTAAAAATTCTACAACAAGATTAATAGCTTCTTTTTTCCAATATTCGCCGTCAAAGGCAAAGTTGCCTAACATTTCTAAAAATGTTAAATGATTTTTATCTCCCACTTCATCAATATCAGATGTCCTAAAACATTTCTGGATAGTAACCACTTTTCTTGTCCCTAATTTCTGCTGAGCATCTCGCTTTCCAGAGAAATAACCCTTGAATTGTTGCATACCAGCTGTTGTTAAAAACACCGAAGGATCGGTCACGTCCAAAAGTGATGACGATGGCATAACCTTATGATTCTTTAGAACAAAAAAATCTAAGAATTTTTTTCTTAATTCTTGGGATGTCATAAAATATATAAAAAATAAATTAGTCTATTTTGTCTTTCTCTTCATTTTTTCCTCTAATTTGTTCGTCTGCCTGTCTATCTAATTCTTCAGATACAGAAATTTTTGTTTCGTTGTCTGCGATCTCTTTCTGAACACGCATAACATCTTGTCTTTTGCGGTCATTTTCATTTCTTAATCTTTGAACATCAATTATTCTGCGACTTCGCTCATCGCCAAGACGTTTAATTTCCCTTTCAATCTGTTGAATTTTTCCTTGTTTCGCTAAATCGTTTTGAGCGTCTTGCGCTCCAGAAGTTGAGCTTCCTCCAAATAATGACATATTTTTATATACACAAGTAATCTGTTAAGTTTACCAAAATTTATGCAATTTTCAATGTATCTATCACTCCCCCGCCCAATATTTTATCATTATTATAGAACACTACGCTCTGCCCAGCCGTAATTGCCCTTTGTTTTTCTTTAAAAACAACCTTAATCTTTTCTTCTTCACTACCTTTGGTTGTTATGTCATTTTCGTTATTTTCAATAATACATTTTTGGTCCGGTTGGCGATAACGAATTTTTGCTTGACATTTTAGTGGCAATTTTGGCGTTTTACCCGATATCCAATTTAAATCAATGGCTATGAGTTTCTTTTTAAATAATGCTTCGTTTTTTCGTCCTTTGCCGATTATAAGTTCATTTTTATCAAAATCTTTTTTAACAACAAAGTACGGAATACCCCCGCCAATTCTAATCCCACGCCTTTGTCCAGTAGTATAAGTTTCAAGGCCTTGGTGTTCGCCGATGATTTTACCATCAGTTGTTCTAATTTTCCCCGGTTTTGATTTAATATATTGTTTCAAAAAATCTTCAATATTCACTTTTCCTATAAAGCAAATTCCTTGTGAATCCGGCTTGTCTTTTACTGGCAAGTCCCACTTTTTTGCCAATTTTCTTATTTGTGGTTTTATGTATTCTCCCACAGGAAATAAACAATACTTAAGTTGTTCCTGCGTTAATGTCCACAAAAAATAACTTTGATCTTTATTGCCATCAATTCCTTTTAATAATTTATAAACTAATCTATGATCCGTGACCCGTGACTTGCAAGCTTTAATTCGCACATAGTGTCCTGTTGCTACAAAGTTTGCTCCCATTTTAAGCGCTCTTTTTAAAAACATTCCGAATTTAATTTCTCGATTGCATTCAATATCAGGGTTAGGAGTAATCCCATTTTTATAGCCATCTATAAGATAATCAACAACTTTCTTCCGATACTCTTTGGTAAAATCCCAACTATAAAAAGGGATTTTGAGTTTAGCCGCTACTTGTCTTGCATCTTCTTCGTCTTTTTCCCAACCGCAACCAATTAAATTTTGTTGTTCCGTTCCTTCTTCTATGTTGTTCCGTGTGGTCGTCTCTGGCGCCCAGCATTTCATAAAAACGCCGACAACATTATAGCCGTCTTTTTTTAACAGTCCGGCTGCCACCGCTGAATCCACTCCACCAGAAAGCCCTACAAAAACTAATTGTTTTTTCTTGTTTGACATGATTATTGAATTATATCGTGATCTGGAAAATTTGCAAAAAAAAGAGAACTTTTCTTTTGCTCTCTTGATAGGCCTTACAGCTTTATAGCCCTTATGGTTTTACGGCTTTTTACGGCCTTAATCAATTGCTGTCCCTGTCGGATAAGCATTAATCTCTTGCCAACTAACTGGCGCTATTTTTGTCCAATCAAATCCAAGACGATTAAAGACGTCAGCTGATTTTATCCAACGTTTCTGTCCATTTTCTAAATAGTATATCTTCCAATCATTGTCAAATTTAATCAAGCGATTTTCAGGATACCAATTAAGTTCTGTTTGAGAAATTGAGATTACATCTTCTAATTTATTTCCATAAGAATAAAACACATCCATATTGGGTACTTTTCTTTTCATCCAACTTGTAGTTATATAATAAACATCAGGAGAAGCGCCAACCCTTACTAATTTTACCCTCTCATAACGATTCATCTCTGATTGATTAATAGGTTTTATATCGCTTTCTTTAAAACCATAATTATTAAAAATGCTTGGCGCCGGAATCCAATGATACTTGCCATCAATAATTTGATAAACTTCTTGTTGTCCCCTAACTCTTACTAAGTCATAATCAAGCTTTTTAAACACATCAACCCATTGATAATAAGTATCCTCGCGATTAGATTTATCCGTAACAGTTAAGCTAACTTTATAATTGCCCGGCACAGTGTAGATGTGTTTTGGATTTCTGTCATAAGAACTCTTTCTGTCTCCAAATGACCATACCCATTTTTGAATGTCGCCATTGCCATCAGGATCTGTTGAAGCATCAACAAAAATTATTTCTTCATTTTCTGTTGGCCAAGAAGTGCGAATAAAGAAACGGGTGTTGGGATTGTGATCTTCGTTTTCACTTTCTCCGTTTTCAATAATGATTCTTAATTCTTTATTGTCAATAATTTCATTATCTGCAGTTTTTAGGATTAGTTTTACATTATAACTTCCTACTTTTTCATATTCGTGGGATATAATGGCAGGCCCGCAAAATATATCAACTTTTTCAATGTCATTGTCGCCCCAATCAATATTCGCCTTATAATCGCTTTTTTCTTTGCATTCAATTTCATAATCAATATAAGTTTTTTCGCTTAAGATTTTTGAGGATTCTTCATTAAATTTGAATTCTTTAATTTTTGGTTGCCATTCTTTTTCAATTATAAAGTCAAGTTTAAATATTTTTTCTCTGCCAGCGCTGTCTTTTAATGTTAATGTTGGATAATAGCGGCCTGAATTATTGTAGATATGTTCTTTTTGATAGTTATTACCTCTAACAAGAGTAAAAGTATAAATCGCATTATCACCATAATTCAAAATAGCATTAATGCTGTTGTCTTGCTTATCTCCGCCCTTAATTTTAAATTCCACTGCCTGTCCTACATAAAAACCGCTATTTGCGTTTGCGGAGAAAAGATTAATATAAGGATTTTCTTGAATAAAGGCGCCCGCCCAAAAAGGAACGGCCACCAAAATAATCATCAATGAAAAAAGAACGCCAAAGGCGCCCTTCCGATTTTTAATATTCAAATGATTTTTCTTCATTTCCATTTCATCTCTATCCTATCTCTAAATATAAATTTGTCAAGGATTAAC
>CAYNNF010000024.1:0-4484 GCA_964398685.1 uncultured Candidatus Saccharibacteria bacterium
TATCTTTTGCGTTGGCTTTTTCTTGCTTTCTTTTAAGCATATTTAAAGCAATAGAGCGGTGTTCGTGGATTTTGCTTGATAATAGGATCTGGATTTCTTTCAAAGATATATCCTTATAATATTTTTGAGCGATTTTCTTTGAATCAGGAGTTTTAACGCCTAAGAAAATATCACCCTCGCCGTATTCTCCCTTTCCCGTCTTAAAAAACCAAGAAAGAGCCCTCGCCCTTTCTTTGCTGGAGCAAACTGCCAATTCATTTTTGATTGCCTGAAACATTTTTCTTATCTTAATTGTAGCACAATATTTTAAAATTCAATATCAATGTTGCTTTTTTACCATAATCCTCCTAAGATAAAAATATGGAAGGTTTCTAATTTGTATTTCATTTTTTAAACATGAAAAAAAATATCCCCTTTTTTATTTCAATCGCTATTTTGGCAATTCTTTTAGGTCTTTATTATTCTGTTGGATGTGTCAGGGGTTCGGGCAAAGTGGTTGCAAAAGATTTTGATATTGAAGAATTTGATTCAATAGAATTAAATCTTAGCAGCGCCATTCTCTACATTGCTCAGAAAGAATCACGCGGCCTTCGCATTGAAGCTGAGGATAATATTTTAGAACGGCTAAAAATTAATGTTATTAACAAAAAGCTTAATATTTCTAGATCATTAAGATGTCTTCGGTATACAGAACCTGTAAAAATCTACGCATCTTTTCCGCTGCTTACTTCTATTACTGTCAATGGATCAGCAGAAGTTGTTGGCGAAAATAAATTTGTTTTAGACGAGATGAAAATTAACATTAATGGTTCTGGCGAGATTATTCTTAGTCTCGAGGTTCAAAAATTAGAAACTGCGGTTTCTGGATCAGGCATAATTCAGTTAAACGGGCTGGCTAATGTTCATACTTTTAATGTTAGCGGATCTGGCATTCTTGAAGCTTATAGTCTAATAACCAATAAATCTGACATTACAATTTCCGGACCAGGTAAGGCAGAAGTTGTTGCTATTGAAGAGCTTAATATTAAAATCTCCGGACCGGGCAAGGTTATGTATATGGGCGAGCCAAAGAATATCAATCAGGATATTTCTGGTTCAGGCAGCATTAAAAAAGTTGAAGAAGAAGTTGTTGTTCCCAAAATAGGCGTGGATGAAAAAGATCTTAAAATGGCTCTTATATCGGACCATCCTGAAATTGACCTTAAAGACGCGGAGATAGTTATCGAAGATATTGATGGCGCCTATGTTAAAGGAAGAATAAGCTATAGTCCTATTTCATCTGTCAGATATGGGTTTTTAGCCGCTTTGACAAATGAGGGGTGGATAACTATTTTAGAAGGAGAAAATCTTTCTTCTTGCGAAATAGTTGAAAAATATAATTTTCCCGTTGCATTTATTTCTGAATGTTATAATGAAATAACCAAAGAAACAGTTATAAGAGGACAAAAAGAAGCAATTGATATTCCTGACGAAGACTTGCTGGAGCAGATAAATAATACTGGCAATGTCGAGCCAAAAGATAAACAAACTGTTCGATTTGAAGCGGAACCGGCAGAGCAAGAATAGAAAAAACAAAAAAAATCGTGATGATATCACGATTTTTTTGTTTCCAGTAGCTTTTATGCTAACTTAATCCTTCGTCAATAATTGTCTCTTCTGTCGCTTCTCCGGCAAGTCTAATTTCTTCAGTTAATTTCCTTTTTTTCCAGTTGCTTTTCTTTTTATACCATATATAAGTGAAGACGAAACTAACGATGTTAGCGATTGGAAATGCCCACCAAATACCATTATAAGATAATGAAGTGAAATTAGACAAACAATAAGCCAAAGGAACTCTTAATATCCACAAAGAAATTACGGCCAATACCATTGGAACGAATGTATCTCCTGCTCCCCTAAGAACACCATTGAGTACTATCTGAATACCAACAAAACCAAAACTTACTGCCATTATGCGGATAAAGTCAGCGCTCATATTTATTACATTAATATCTTGCGGAATAAAAAAATGAGAGATATCCTTGGCAAAAACAAAAAGTACGAGAGCCATAATAGAGAGAGAAAAAAAAGATATTTTCATACTTAATGTTGCCACTTTTTCAGCTCGTTTAATTTTACCCGCGCCTATATTTTGTCCTACCAGAGTTGATGTTGCCATTGACAGGCCTAATGCTGGTATAATAACAAAACTAAGGATTCTCCCCCCAATGCCATAAGCTGCGGTTACCATCGTTCCGAAACTGGCAACGATAAATATCATAATTGTCATACCCAAAGATCTTGTTGATTGCTCAATTGAAGCCGGAAAACCCAAGCGAAAGATTTTTTTCATTGTTTTAAAATTTGGCTTAAGATGTTTAATCTTAAGGCGAATTCCGTGCTTGCCATTGAAAAGAATTATCATGCCTATTATTGCCGAGAGGCCTTCGGTAAAGACTGTGGCAATAGCCGCGCCCGCAACTCCAAAAGCAGGAATAATACTGTATCCCAATATAAACAACGGATCTAAAAATAGGTTTAAGATTACTGTGCTTAAAACAATAAACAGTGGAATTTTAGCATCTCCCACTCCTCTCATTAACGATTGAAAAACAAAAAAAATAAACATAAAAATAATCCCCAAAAATGATATTTGCATATACGAAATAGCTTCGGGCAGAACTAAAGAGTCCGCCCCCATCAATTTAATAAGTGGAGATGATAATGTATAACCAATAATGGTTAAAATTAATGCGGTAAAAAACATCATTAAAAAAGTTTGGCCAGAAGCATAATTAATATTTTCATAATCTTTTTTGCCTTTATACTGGGCAACAAGAACTGTACCTGCGATTGCTAACCCTCCACCCAAGGATATAAGAAGAAATATTATTGGAAAACTCATAGAAACTGCCGCAACGGCGGGAGCGCCCAATCTTCCAACCCAAAAAGTATCTGTTATTTGATAGGCTGTATGAAGAATATTTGATAATACAATAGGAATCGCTAAAAGCAGGAGCGATTTTAAAATGGGCCCTTTTGTTAAATTATATTTCTTTTTTTTCCCGCTAAACATTTTTTAAACTAAAAAAAGAGCTAAAAAGCGCTTTTTTTTATTACGGCAGAGTAATTATAATCTATTTTAATATATTGTACAATTTTAATTAAAATCTATTTCATTAGCGTTTAGGCGGTAAAGACAAGAAAAATCTTCAATGTTATTAAGTTTTTCTTTTATTTCATTAACGCTTTCTCCGTTAATATTATCAATATGCAAAACTTTAAGGCCATTAATAGTCATCATCTCTATTGTCTGTTTGGCTGGCATAGTTACTGGGTCTTGGTTGATGCCCTTTTGAAGCAGGGCTGCGATTTTTCCTGCTTCCCAAATGTCTAATCTGTTAGAGCTGGCTGCTCCGTCAGTTCCCAAAGAAACCGTAATTCCCGCTTCAATCATTTTTGCAATGGGTGCAATGCCCGATCCTAATTTTAAGTTACTTAAAGGACAATGAGAAACATTACATTTTCTTTTGGCTATGATTTTAATATCTTGGCCATTCAGCCAAACACAATGAGCCAGAAGGGTTTTTTCATCAAGCAAGCCAAGTTTATCCAAGTATTCTGTCGGAGTAAGTTTGTGGGTTTTTTTACAATCATCAAATTCTTTTTTTGTTTCAGCCAAGTGAATATGATAAATAGCATTGTATTTCTCGGCTAACTTTTTTAACCTCACAAGATTTTCTTTAGAAACTGTATAAATTGAATGGGGGCAAACCGCGACTGATATAAAAGGATGGTTTTTGTATTTTTCTAAAAGTTTTTCGGTTTTTTCAATATCTTTAAGCGCTTTTTTATTGTTAGGATTTAAAAAATCAATAATTCCTTCTCCAACAACAGCTGTCATTTTTAATTCTTCTGCGGCCTTAGCAACTTCTTCGGCAAAAAAATACATATCACAAAAGGCATGGATCCCATTTTGCCTCATTTCTTTAATGGCTTTTTTCGTTTGCTCGTAAACGAACCTTTGATTAATCCTCTCTTTTTCCATCGGCCAGATATATTTTTCGAGCCAAATATGAAGTGGCAAATCTTCAGCTAATCCCCGAAAGGCGATCATTGCGGCATGGGTATGAGTATTTATTAAAGGAAGTGGAAATTTCATTATATTTGACATTTCCAGCCTGGCTGCCAGGCTTTTTTTATTACGCCAATTCTCTCTTTTGCTTACGGAAAGCAAAACTTGCTAAATTAATTTAATTTACAGTTGCGATTTCTTTGTTTATAAGATTAAATTTTATTTTTTTCTTTCAATTTCGCTGAAATTGAAAATTGGCGGTACCTTTTGGTTGAAATTCTAACTTTTTTTGAACAGAACCCCGACTGACGCACGCTCTGCGTGCGTGGTGGCTCTGAACTCAATCTTACGCTCGGAGAGCGTGGTAATTCAATTGGTGCGTTTCCGCTTGCCTCCGCTCCGCTACGGCAAACCAAAACAGAAATTTTTT